>DATMTA010000120.1:0-25621 GCA_035565055.1 Ensifer sp. | reverse complement strand
AACGCGCAGAAGCGCGAAATCGACATGCTGTTTGAAGTCTCGAAGCAGATCGAAGGTCACACGATCTGTGCATTGGGCGACGCTGCCGCCTGGCCGATCCAGGGTCTGATCCGCAATTTCCGTCCGGAAATCGAAAAGCGGATCGACCAGTATACGGCCAACGCCATGGCGCACGGCGCGGTTCTGGAGGCTGCCGAGTAAGCTTCCATGAACGCCCAGCGCAACGATCATCGTGACGACATGTCCGCTCCCCATGATGCGGTAGCGAAACTTGTTCGAGCGACGAACGAGGCGATGGAGGCGTTCATGAAGACTGACTGGAAGAAGGACGGTGACAGGCAAGAGGGCGTTGCGCTCAATCCGCTGATGGCCAATCCGGCCATCATGATGGCAGCGGCTACAGCTTACGGGATCCGGATGACGGGTCAGTGGGCGAGCCTCTTCCTCAATGCGATGCAGGATCAGGCCGAGCGCTCCGATGCGCAGGCCGACGAAGCGGAAAACGCCAAGGCGCAGCCAGAGGCGAAGGCTGAAGTGGCCGAAGTTCAGCCGGTTGCCGAACCAGCGATGGCGAAGGCACCGGACGCAGAAGTGGCCGAACCGGTCGTCGTCGCAGTGACGCAGATCGAAGGTGCGGCGGCGAAGGTTTCCGCCGACGAGGCGATCGAGAAGCGGGCGCGCAAGGCGGCGAAGGTCGCCAAGGTCCGCAAGTCGGCCGAAAAGGCCGCGGTCGCAAAGGCGCCGGTTTCGACCGGTGACGATTTGAAACGGATTTCGGGCATTGGCCCGAAGCTGGCCAATGTGCTGAAGGGTCACGGTGTGGTGACATTCGCGCAGCTGGCAGAAATGAATGAAGCAGCGCTTGCTGCGCTCGACGCGGAACTCGGTCTTGAAGGCCGGATCCTGCGGGACGACTGGGCGGGGCAGGCGCGGAAGATCTTGGCGACCGGACACTGAGCCGCAGGGCGGGTTGAAGGGCGTGAAATGAAATGGGCGAGGGCGGTTCTCATGGACCTACCGGACCACGACAGAAACTCTGGCTTGATGCGCGATTGGGCGCGGAAGCGGGAAGGCGAATATGGCGAAGCTGAAAGTCGACGGTAAGGAAATCGAAGTTCCGGATCATTTCACGCTGTTGCAGGCGTGCGAGGAAGCCGGGGCCGAGGTGCCGCGCTTCTGTTTTCATGAGCGGCTGTCGGTTGCCGGCAACTGCCGCATGTGTCTGATCGAGGTCAAGGGCGGCCCGCCGAAGCCCGCAGCCTCCTGCGCCATGGGCGTGCGCGACGTCCGCGGCGGCCCGAACGGCGAACTGCCGGAAATCTTCACCAATACGCCGATGGTCAAGAAGGCCCGCGAAGGCGTGATGGAATTCCTGCTGATCAACCATCCGCTGGATTGCCCGATCTGCGACCAGGGCGGTGAATGCGACCTGCAGGACCAGGCCATGGCTTTCGGCATGGATGGCACGCGCTACAATGAAAACAAGCGCGCCGTCGAAGACAAGTATATCGGACCGCTCGTCAAGACCGTGATGAACCGCTGCATTCACTGCACGCGCTGCGTCCGCTTCACGACCGAAGTCGCCGGTATTTCCGAACTCGGCCTTATTGGTCGTGGCGAAGACGCCGAAATCACCACCTATCTCGAGCAGGCCATGACCTCCGAACTGCAGGGCAACGTCGTTGACCTCTGCCCGGTCGGCGCACTGACCTCGAAGCCCTTCGCCTTCACGGCCCGTCCGTGGGAACTGAACAAGACCGAGACGATCGACGTCATGGACGCGCTCGGCTCCGCCATCCGCGTCGACACGCGCGGCCGCGAAGTCATGCGCATCATGCCGCGCGTCAATGAAGACGTGAACGAGGAGTGGATCTCCGACAAGTCGCGCTTTGTCTGGGATGGGCTGCGCACGCAGCGCCTCGACAAGCCTTACGTCCGCAAGGACGGCCGTCTGGTTCCTGCGACCTGGGGTGAAGCCTTCGCGTCGATCAAGGACGCCGTTTCCAAGACCAATGGCTCGAAGATCGGCGCGATCGCCGGGGATCTGGCCTCCGTCGAGGAAATCTACGCGCTCGGCGAACTGATGGCCGCTCTCGGCTCGAAGAACGTCGATGCCCGCCAGGACGGCGCGTTTGCCGATCCTTCGCTGGGCCGTGCCTCCTACATCTTTAACCCGACCGTTGCCGGCATCGAGAAGGCTGATGCCTTCCTGCTGGTTGGCTCCAACCCGCGCTTCGAGGCGGCCGTTCTCAACGCCCGCATCCGCAAGCGCTGGCGCCAGGGTGGCGTCGCCGTCGGCGTCATCGGTCAGGACGGCGAATTCCGCTACAAGCACGAATATCTCGGCGCCGGTACGGATACGCTCGCTGCCGTTGCAGACGGTTCGAACGGCTTTGCTGAAAAGCTGAAGGCTGCCAAGAACCCAATGATCATCGTCGGCCAGGGCGCGCTCAAGGGCGCAAACGGTGCGGCGGTCCTCGCTGCTGCTGCCAAGATCGCCGCCGATTGCGGCGCTGTCACCGACGAGTGGAATGGCTTTGCCGTTCTTCACACCGCAGCTTCGCGCGTCGGCGCGCTCGATCTCGGCTTCGTGCCGGGCGAGGGCGGTGTCGATGCCGCAACGCAGCTTGCTTCGATGGACGTTCTCTTCCTGCTCGGCGCTGATGAGCTCGACTTCTCGGCCAAGAAGGCTGGCTTCACGGTCTATATCGGCAGCCATGGCGACGCTGGCGCATCTGCCGCAGACGTCATCCTGCCGGGTGCTGCCTATACGGAAAAGTCCGGCACCTGGGTCAACACCGAAGGCCGCGTCCAGATGAGCACGCGCGCCGGCTTCGCACCGGGCGATGCCCGCGAAGACTGGGCAATCATCCGCGCACTCTCCGACGTGCTCGGCAAGAAGCTGCCGTTTGATTCGCTGGGCGCGCTGCGTGCAAAGCTCTATGCAAGCCACCCGCATTTTGCAGAGATCGACGCTATCAAGCCGGGTGCAGCCGCTGAAATTGCTGCACTGGCGAAAAAAACCGGTGCTCTGGAGAAATCCGCATTTGCAAGCGCGGTCAAAGACTTCTATTTGACGAACCCGATAGCACGGGCGTCTGCCGTCATGGCTGAATGCTCCGCGCTGGCGGCCAACAACTTCAAGGTTGCCGCGGAGTAAGGGCAGGGATCATGGAACAGTTTTTCTTCACCTATGTCTTGCCGGCGCTGATCATCGTGGGGGAATCCCTCCTGATGCTCGTCGCGCTGCTGCTCTTCATCGCCTACATCCTGCTCGCCGACCGCAAGATCTGGGCTGCTGTCCAGATGCGTCGCGGACCTAACGTGGTGGGTCCTTGGGGACTTTTCCAGTCCTTCGCCGACCTTTTGAAGTTCGTGCTGAAGGAACCGGTCATTCCGGCCGGCGCCAACAAGGGCGTTTTCCTTCTTGCTCCGCTGGTTGCCGTAACGCTTGCTCTGGCTACGTGGGCCGTCATTCCGCTGAATGCCGGCTGGGTGATCGCCAACATCAACGTCGGTATCCTCTACGTCTTCGCGATCTCCTCGCTCGAGGTTTACGGCATCATCATGGGTGGCTGGGCTTCGAACTCGAAGTACCCGTTCCTTGGCGCTCTGCGCTCCGCCGCACAGATGGTGTCCTATGAAGTCTCGATCGGCTTCGTGATCGTCACCGTTCTCCTGACTGTCGGCTCGCTGAACCTTTCCGACATCGTCATGGCGCAGAACACCGGCCTCGGTACAAAGCTTGGACTGATGCCGTCGCTGCTCGACTGGAACTGGCTCGCACTCTTCCCGGTCTTCATCATCTTCTTCATCTCGGCGCTTGCTGAAACGAACCGTCCGCCCTTCGACCTTCCGGAAGCGGAATCGGAGCTCGTGGCTGGCTTCATGGTCGAATATGGCTCGACGCCTTACATGATGTTCATGCTGGGCGAATATTCGGCCATCGTTCTGATGTGCGCGCTGACGACGATCCTCTTCCTTGGCGGCTGGCTGCCTCCGGTTGATGTCTGGTTCCTCAACTGGGTCCCGGGTGTTATCTGGTTCGTTCTCAAGGCAACCATGGTCTTCTTCATGTTCGGCCTGGTGAAGGCATTCGTGCCCCGCTACCGTTACGACCAGCTGATGCGTCTCGGCTGGAAGGTCTTCCTTCCGCTGTCGCTCTTCTTCCTGATCGTGACCGCATTCGTACTCAAGCTGACGGGATGGGCGTGACCATGGCCTCTGCTACCCAATTCGTTAAGTCGCTCTTCCTGCGCGAATTCATCAGCGCCATCGGTCTGACCATGCGCTACTTCTTTGCGCCCAAGGCCACCGTGAACTATCCCTTCGAAAAGGGCCCGGTTTCGCCGCGCTTCCGTGGCGAACATGCCCTGCGCCGTTATCCGAACGGCGAAGAGCGCTGCATCGCCTGCAAGCTCTGCGAAGCGATCTGTCCCGCTCAGGCCATCACCATCGAGGCCGGCCCGCGCCGTAACGACGGCACGCGCCGCACGGTTCGCTACGACATCGACATGGTGAAGTGCATCTATTGCGGCTTCTGCCAGGAAGCCTGCCCGGTCGACGCCATCGTTGAAGGGCCGAATTTCGAATTCGCGACAGAAACGCGCGAAGAACTCTACTACGACAAGGCTCGTCTTCTCGACAACGGCGACCGCTGGGAGCGGGAAATCGCGGCCAATATCGCCATGGACGCACCGTACCGGTGATCCGCATCTGACATGAAACGTGCGCCGCCATTTGGGCGGCCGCGCAAAAGGGGCATGGCGCACCGGCAATCGGTGCGTCTCACCGGATGGGCCGGCGACGGACCGTCGTCCTCCGGAAAGCTGAAAAAGGCATCGACATGGGTCTTCAGGCTCTATTCTTTTATCTGTTCGCCTTCATCGCCATCGCATCGGCGTTCATGGTGATTTCGGCGCGGAACCCGGTTCACTCCGTCCTGTTCCTGATCCTGACCTTCTTCAACGCGGCCGGGCTCTTCCTGCTGACCGGCGCCGAATTTCTGGCGATGATCCTTCTCGTCGTGTATGTCGGCGCGGTTGCGGTTCTCTTCCTGTTCGTCGTCATGATGCTGGATGTCGATTTCGCGGCCCTGCGCACCAAGGCGCTCGAATATGCCCCGATCGGCGGACTGATCGGGATCATCCTGGCGCTCGAACTGATCTTCGTGATCGGCGGTTCGACGATCTCACCGGAAATTGCCAAGAAGGCTTCTGTTCCGATCCCGGCACTGACCGAGCGCTCGAACACGCAGGCGCTGGGTGACGTGCTCTACACGCACTACGTCTACTTCTTCCAGATCGCCGGCCTCGTTCTTCTCGTGGCCATGATCGGCGCAATCGTGCTGACGCTCAAGCATCGGACGAACGTCAAGCGGCAGAACATTTCGGCCCAGGTGGCCCGCACACCCGAGACGGCGGTTTCGATCGTCAAGGTGAAGCCAGGGCAGGGCATCTAAGGCAGGCGACCGGATATTCAAGGACACTAAAACATGGAAATCGGTATTTCCCATTATCTCACGGTCAGCGCCATTCTCTTCGTGCTGGGTATTTTCGGGATCTTCCTGAACCGCAAGAACATCATCGTCATCCTGATGTCGGTCGAGCTCATCCTGCTCGCGGTCAACATCAACATGGTGGCCTTCTCGACCTTCCTGCACGACATCGCGGGCCAGGTCTTCGCTCTGTTCATTCTGACCGTCGCGGCTGCGGAAGCCGCCATCGGTCTTGCAATTCTCGTCGTCTTCTACCGCAACCGCGGCTCCATCGCGGTGGATGACGTCAACGTCATGAAGGGCTGATCGAACCATGGACATGCTCTACAAAGCCATCGTCTTCCTTCCGCTGATCGGCTTCCTCATTGCAGGCCTCGGTGGCAACACCATTGGCGCAAAGGCTTCCGAATTCGTCACGACGAGCCTCATGATCGTCGTTGCTGTGTTGTCCTGGGTCGTCTTCGTCAACGTGGCGCTTGGCCACCACGAGGAAGTCTTCAAGGTTCAGGTCCTGCACTGGATCCAGTCCGGTGGCCTCGACGTTTCCTGGGCGTTCCGCATCGACACGCTGACGGCGGTGATGTTCGTCGTGGTGAACACCGTGTCTTCGCTCGTGCATCTCTATTCGATCGGCTACATGCACCACGATCCGCATCGGCCACGCTTCTTCGCATACCTTTCGCTCTTCACCTTCGCGATGCTCATGCTCATCACGTCGGACAACCTGCTGCAGATGTTCTTCGGCTGGGAAGGCGTGGGTCTGGCCTCGTACCTGCTCATCGGCTTCTGGTTCAAGAAGCCCTCGGCCAGCGCTGCCGCAATGAAGGCCTTCATCGTCAACCGCGTCGGCGACTTCGGCTTCGTTCTCGGCATCTTTAGTGTGTTTGTACTGTTCGGCTCGATCAACTTCGACACGATCTTTGCTGCCGCGCCGACCTATATTCCGGCCGCAGGGCAGGGCAAGGTCGTCATCAACCTCTTCGGGATGCAGCTTGATCAGGGCCACGCGATCACCGCGACCTGCCTGCTGCTGTTCCTTGGCGCGATGGGCAAGTCGGCGCAGTTCCTGCTGCACACCTGGCTTCCGGACGCCATGGAAGGCCCGACACCGGTTTCGGCCCTGATCCATGCCGCGACCATGGTCACCGCCGGCGTCTTCCTCGTCGCCCGCATGTCGCCGCTGTTCGAATTGTCGCCGGATGCGCTGACCGTCGTCACCATCATCGGTGCCATCACTGCCTTCTTCGCCGCGACCGTCGGTCTCGTCCAGAACGACATCAAGCGCGTGATTGCCTATTCGACCTGTTCGCAGCTCGGCTACATGTTCGCAGCCCTCGGCGTTGGCGCCTATGGAGCGGCCGTGTTCCACCTCTTCACGCACGCCTTCTTCAAGGCGCTCCTGTTCCTTGGCGCCGGCTCGGTGATCCACGCCGTCGATGGCGAGCAGGACATGCGGTACATGGGTGGTCTGCGCAAGCACATACAGATGACCTACTGGGCCATGATGATCGGCACGCTCGCCCTGACGGGTGTGGGCATTCCCTTCACTGTCATCGGTACGGCCGGCTTCTTCTCCAAGGACGCCATCATCGAAGCGACCTATGCTGCCCACAGCGCGTCCGGCCACTTCGCCTTCTGGCTCCTGGTCATCGCCGCCTTCTTCACGAGCTTCTACTCGTGGCGTCTGGTGCACATGACCTTCCACGGCAAGCCGCGTGCGTCGCACGAGGTCATGCACCATGTCCATGAATCGCCGATGGTCATGCTTCTGCCGCTGCTGATCCTGTCGGTGGGCGCACTTCTTGCCGGCGTGGTCTTCCACGAGCACTTCTTCGGCGAAGAATACAAGGAATTCTGGAAGGGCGCGCTCTTCACGCTTCCGACCAATGAAATCCTGCACCACGTTCATGAAGTTCCGGCTCTGGTTTCGCTCAGCCCCTTCATTGCCATGGTGCTCGGCTTCCTTCTGTCCTACTGGATGTACATCGTCTCGCCGAACGTTCCCAAGGTTTTGGCCCAGCAGCATCGCGTTCTCTACGAGTTCCTGCTGAACAAGTGGTACTTCGATGAGCTCTACGACTTCCTGTTCGTCCGCTCTGCCAAGTGGCTCGGCAACTTCCTCTGGAAGGAAGGCGACGGTCGCGTGATCGATGGCTTTGGGCCGAACGGTGTTGCCGCCCGCGTCATGGATGTGACCGGCCGCGTTGTCCGGCTCCAGTCCGGCTACCTTTACCATTACGCGTTCGCGATGCTGATCGGTATCGCCGCGCTTGTTACCTGGATGATGTTCGGGAGTGCCCTCTGATGACCGATTGGCCAATTCTGACCGTCGTCACCTTCCTGCCGCTCGTCGGCGTGCTGTTGCTGCTTTTGACCCGCGACGACTCCCCGTCGGGCCGCCGGAATGTTCTGACAATTTCGCTGCTGACGACCGTCGTGACCTTCGTCGTGTCGCTCTTCATCTGGATCGGCTTTGACAATGCCAATCCCGGCTTCCAGATGGTTGAGAAACATGCCTGGCTGAACACCGGCATCTCCTATGCCGTCGGCGTCGACGGCATCTCGATGCTCTTCGTCATCCTGACGACCTTCCTCATGCCCTTCTGCGTGCTGGCCAGCTGGTTTGCCGTCGAGAAGCGCATCAAGGAATACATGATCGCCTTCCTGATCCTCGAAGTCCTGATGCTCGGCGTGTTCATCTCGCTCGACATCGTGCTCTTCTACGTGTTCTTCGAAGCAGGCCTGATCCCGATGTTCATCATCATCGGCGTCTGGGGTGGCAAGGACCGCGTCTACGCATCCTACAAGTTCTTCCTCTATACGCTGCTCGGCTCGGTGCTGATGCTGCTCGCCATCATGGCCATGTACTGGAACGCCGGCACGACCAGCATTCCGGAACTCCTGAGCCACAAGTTCCCGGCGAACATGCAGACCTGGCTCTGGCTTGCCTTCTTCGCCTCGTTCGCGGTGAAGATGCCGATGTGGCCGGTGCATACCTGGCTTCCCGATGCGCACGTTCAGGCACCGACGGCGGGTTCCGTAATTCTGGCCGGTATCCTGCTGAAGCTCGGCGGCTACGGTTTCATCCGCTTCTCGCTCGCCATGTTCCCGGTCGCGTCTGAACACTTCGCTCCGTTTGTCTTTACGCTGTCGGTTCTCGCGATCATCTATACGTCGCTGGTCGCGCTGATGCAGACCGACATCAAGAAGCTGATCGCCTATTCGTCCGTCGCCCACATGGGTTACGTCACGATGGGTATCTTTGCCGCCAACGTTCAGGGCCTGCAGGGGGCGATCTACCAGATGCTGTCGCACGGCATCGTCTCCGGCGCGCTCTTCCTTTGCGTCGGCGTGGTCTATGACCGGATGCATACCCGCGAGATCGCGGCCTATGGCGGCCTGGTCAACAACATGCCGAAATATGCCGTGGCCTTCATGGTCTTCACGATGGCAAACGTCGGTCTTCCGGGGACGTCCGGCTTCGTCGGCGAATTCCTGACGCTGATGGGTGCCTTCCGCGCAAACACCTTCGTAGCTCTCTTTGCCGCAACGGGTGTCATCCTGTCGGCCGCCTATGCGCTGTGGCTGTATCGCCGCGTCATTTTCGGTGCGCTCGAAAAGGACACGCTGAAGAGCCTGCTCGATCTGTCGGCACGCGAAAAGCTCATCCTTTATCCGCTGGCGATCCTCACCATCTTCTTCGGCGTCTATCCGGCTCCGGTCTTCAATGCGACCGCAGCCTCCGTAGACCTGCTGCTCAAGAACTATACTGCTGCAATCGAAGCCGCGCATTCTGTCGCGGTGACGATGAACTGACGACGGGATTAAAGAGATCATGACCGCAGAAACGCTCATTGCCAGCCTGCAGCTTTCGCTTCCCGAACTGGTTCTCGCTGTCGGCGCGCTGATCCTTCTGATGATCGGCGTCTTTTCAGGCGACAAGTCGGTTGGCACAGTCACCGGGCTTTCGGTCCTGCTGCTGATTGCCGTCGGTGCGCTCGTCGTCATCAAGGGTGTGGATGGCACGGCCTATGCCGGTGCCTATCGCTCGGATGCCTTTGTCCGCTTCATGAAGGTGCTGGCGCTTGCCGGCGCCGTTGTCGCGCTCATCCTCTCGATCGGCAACCGCCGTTCGGAGCCGGACCAGCGCTTCGAATATCCGGTGCTGATGGTTCTCGCGACCCTCGGCATGATGCTGATGATTTCGGCCAACGACATCATCTCGCTTTACCTGTCGCTGGAGTTGCAGTCGCTGGCGCTCTACGTCGTCGCCGCGATCAACCGCGACAGCCTGAAGTCGACGGAAGCCGGCCTCAAGTACTTCGTTCTCGGCGCTCTGTCTTCCGGCATGCTGCTCTATGGCATGTCGCTCGTCTATGGCTTCACCGGCCAGACAGGCTTCTCGGAAATCGCCGCAGCGCTCACCGCCGAACATCGTTCGCTCGGCCTCGTCTTCGGTCTCGTCTTCGTGCTTGCCGGCATTGCCTTCAAGATCTCGGCCGTTCCGTTCCATATGTGGACGCCGGACGTATATGAAGGCGCGCCGACCCCGGTCACGGCCTTCTTCTCGGCCGCCCCGAAGGTTGCTGCCATGGCGATCCTGATCCATCTCGTCGCCGTCGCCTTCAAGCCGATCGTGCACGATTGGCAGCAGATCCTCGTCTTCATCTCGATCGCCTCGATGGCGCTCGGCGCCTTCGCCGCGATCGGCCAGACGAACATCAAGCGCCTGATGGCCTATTCTTCGATTGGTCACATGGGCTATGCACTGGTCGGTATCGCTGCCGGCAACCAGGAAGGCATTTCCGGCGTTCTGCTGTATCTCGCTATCTACTCGGTCATGTCGCTCGGCGCGTTTGCGATCATCCTCGCCATGCGCGTAAAGGATGATGGTGCGGTTGAAGGCATTGACGATCTGGCAGGTCTTTCCAAGACCAACCCGGTCATGGCGCTTGTGCTGACGCTCCTGATGTTCTCGCTCGCTGGTATCCCGCCGCTCGCCGGCTTCTTCGCCAAGTATTTCGTCTTCATGGCTGCCATCAAGGCGAACCTGCTGACGCTTGCCATCCTCGGCGTTCTGTCCTCCGTCGTCGGTGCCTATTACTACCTGCGCATCGTCAAGGTCATGTGGTTCGATGACGCCAAGCGGGAGTTCGTTCGCCCGGCCGGCGAATTGAAGCTGGTCTATGGCCTCTCCGGTCTCTTCGTCATCGGTTACCTGCTGATCGGTGGACCACTGGGTGCCGCTGCTGAAGCTGCGGCCCGTTCCTTCTACTGATGGACGGGATTGAAATCAGCCGAGAGCCGGTCACCGGCTTTCGGCATATTGAACTGAACGAGACGCAATCGACCAATCTCGAATGTCTCGAACGGGCGCGCGCTTGCGATCCGGGCCATCTATGGATCACCGCTCGCAAACAGACCGGCGGCCGTGCCCGCCGCGGTCGTTCCTGGGTCTCCGAGCCCGGCAATCTTTACGCCTCCCTGCTTCTCATTGACCCCGCGCCGCTCGACCGTCTGGCAAGCCTGCCGCTCGCCGTGTCGCTTGCCGTCTATGACGCCATCCGCCGCGAATTGCCCGCTGATGTCGATGTTCGGATCAAGTGGCCGAACGATGTTTTGGTCGAAGGCTGCAAGGTGAGCGGGATTCTGCTGGAAGGCGAATCTCTTCCGGATGGCCATCACGCGCTGGTCATCGGCTGCGGGATCAATATTGCGCACAAGCCGACTGAGACGCTGTACCCGGTGACCTGTCTGGCGGAACGCGGTGCAACCTGTAGCCCCGAAGTCCTGTTCGCACGCCTTTACGAGGCGATGGAGAACATGCTGTCGGTCTGGAACCGCGGCGAGGGTACATCCCGGCTTGTGGAGCAATGGCGGCAGGTGGCCAAGGGGATTGGCGAGCCTGTCACCGTCAATCTTCCCGATCGTTCGCTAAAGGGCGTTTTTTCGGGGATTGATGCGCAGGGCATGCTATTGCTCGATCTGCCTGACGGAACGCGTCAGGCCATTGCGGCAGGCGATGTATTTTTCTTGGGAAGAAGTTGAGAATGGCGAAGTCTGACGAACTGGTATTTCTGCCGCTTGGGGGCGTGGGCGAGATCGGGATGAACCTCGCGCTCTACGGCTATGGTCCGTCGACGAAGCGCCAATGGATCATGGTCGATTGCGGTGTGACCTTCGCCGGTCCCGATCTGCCGGGGGCCGATCTCGTGCTGCCGGATATCGCCTTCATCAAGGAGCGTCGCACCGACCTCAAGGGCATCATCATCACACATGCCCATGAAGACCATTATGGCGCGTTGTCCGATCTCTGGCGCGAGTTGAACGTCCCCGTCTACGCCTCGCCGTTTACGGCCGGAATGCTGGAGGCGAAGCGCGAATACGAGGCAAGCCTCGGCGAGGTTCCGGTCACCATCTTCAAGGCCGGCGACCGCATCAATGTCGGCCCGTTCGAAATCGAGGCTGTTGCCGTCACGCACTCGATACCCGAACCGATGTCTCTCTGCATCCGCACGCCGCTTGGCAATGTCGTCCACACCGGCGACTGGAAGATCGACATTCATCCGTCGGTCGGGCCGCTGACCGACGAAAACCGTTTCCGCGCCATCGGCGACGAAGGTGTCCTGGCGCTGATGTGCGACAGCACCAATGCGATGCGCGAGGGGATTTCGCCGTCCGAAAAGGACGTGTCGGAAAGCCTGACGAAGATCATCGAGGAAGCGGAAGGTCGCGTTGCTATCACCACCTTCTCGTCGAATGTCGGACGCATCCGCTCGATCGCCGAGGCCGCCTCGCGGGCGGGTCGTGAAGTTCTCCTGCTTGGTAGCTCCATGAAGCGCGTGACCGACGTCGCCCGCGACTGCGGCCTGATGGAAGGCGTCAAGCCCTTCATCGGCGAGGACCAGTACGGCTATATCCCGCGCGACAAGGTCGTCGTGATCCTGACCGGCAGTCAGGGCGAGGCGAGAGCGGCGCTTGCCAAGCTTTCGCGCGACGAGATGCGCAATGTCGCGCTTGCACCCGGCGATCTCGTCGTCTTCTCGTCCCGCACCATCCCGGGCAACGAAAAGCCGATCCTCGACATCTGCAACGGCCTGATCGATCAGGGTATCAAGATCATTGGCGACAGCGACGCGCTCGTGCACGTCTCCGGCCATCCGCGCCGCGCGGAGTTGCGTCAGATGTACGAATGGATCCGCCCCAAGATCCTCGTCCCGGTCCATGGCGAGGCCGCGCATCTGAATGCGCAGGCCGAACTCGGCGCCAGCGCCGGCATCGAAACGGTCCAGCAGGTGCGCAATGGCGACATGCTGCGTCTTGCGCCCGGGCCGGCCGTCATCCTCGAGAAGGTGCACTTCGGCCGTATCTACAAGGACGGCAATCTGATTGGCGACTTCGACGAAGTGGGAATTGGCGAACGCCGCAAACTCGCTTATGTCGGTCATGTCGCCGTGAATGTCCTTCTCGACGCACGCTATGACTTCGTGGACGATCCGGACGTCGTGAGCTTCGGCTTGCCTGCCTTCGACGATGAAGGCGACGCCATGGATGATGCGATCTACGACGCAGTTCTGGGAGCAGTCGAAAGCATTCCCCGCGCGCGCCGCAAGGATCTGGAAGCCGTCAAGGAGTCGGTGCGCCGAGCCGTGAGGGCCACGGTCAACCAGAGCTGGGGCAAGAAGCCGGTCGTAACTGTGTTTTTGAATCGGGTCACCTGAACGGTCGATCAGGACAAGAACTGAGGAGGAAAGTCATGCTGGGCAGGGTCAATCACATCGCCATCGCGGTTCCGGATTTGGCCGCTGCGACGGCTGTCTACCGGGATACACTGGGCGCGAAAGTGTCTCAGGCGCAGGCGCTGCCTGAACATGGCGTGACGGTCGTCTTCGTGGAGCTGCCGAACACGAAGGTGGAACTCCTGGAGCCTCTTGGCGACGGATCGCCGATTGCGGCGTTCCTAGCGAAGAATGCCTCGGGGGGAATGCACCACATCTGCTATGAAGTTGCCGACATTATTGCTGCGCGCGATCAGCTTGCCGCCGGCGGCGCCCGCGTTCTGGGCGACGGCACGCCAAAAATCGGCGCGCATGGCAAGCCGGTTTTGTTCCTGCATCCGAAAGATTTTCAGGGAACCCTGGTCGAGCTGGAGCAGGTGTGACGCTTTGGCGCAGAGCGTGCTGTCCGCCAAAATGCCCTAAGAGATTGATATTTATCAAGGTCCGCAAAGCCTCGCTTTGCTCGCATGCTCTTTGCAGGCGGCAAGGGTTGAGCGTAAATGAAGCTCTGGCCGACGGTATATTTCGGCGCTGGGAGGATAAGGCGTGAACTGGTTCTTTGGCTTTGCCGTCTATTTCATCATCTGGTGGCTGACGCTGTTTCTGATCCTGCCATTCGGCTTTCGCAGTCAGCAGGATGAGGGTGAGCGCGTGTTGGGTACGGTGGCAAGCGCGCCTGCGCATCATCGCGCCTGGCGCACCTTTCTTCTGACGACAGTCGTCGCTGCCGCGATCTTCGCGGCCTGGTTTCTGGTCTCCATGTATTTCGGATTTACCTTCGATTCCATTCCGCAGTTCTACCCGGATTATCGCTCCCTGTAGTATTTTGGCGCATCGAAGATCGACAAACATGTCCTGCCTCGGCGGGAGGTGCCGTCTTTTGCTGTCTGGACAAAACCTGCAAAGTGTGAGTGCGGGCGCCTGAGTACAGCCGCTTTGCCCGAAGGAAGATTTATGAAAGCAAAAAAAAACAAGGCCTTTTGAGCCTTGTTTCCAAATTGTTCGCGTGACCCTTAGCCGTTTCCGGCGGCAGCGACTGAGCGCGCCTACGATCTGATCCTCCCAAGACTTGACCGCGAAATTAGCAGAGTTTCTTTTTCTCTGCCTGTTTTGTAGGCTGAACCTAGCGAATTGATCTGCCCTTGTCATCAGGTTTTTTTGCATTTTTGACACAGTTGTCAGAATTTTTCCTATTGACAAAGATATTTCACATTCTCGTCACGCGGGTCTTGCCGTTACGTAAGATGCGGTACCTGCAACGGCTTCTGTGTGTCGTTCCGGTACATGCGGACTGGCGGGTTTTCTTCCGGACGGGAAGCGTTTAAGAACGCTTCGAATTCGACAACCGCAAGCCCGATTCTCCAGCCATTTGGAGGCGGCTTTTCGACTGGAAACCGTCATGCGTCTCTCCCGTTTCTTTCTGCCCATCCTCAAGGAAAACCCCAAGGAGGCGGAAATCGTCTCGCACCGGCTCATGCTGCGCTCGGCCATGATCCGCCAGCAGTCAGCCGGCATTTATTCCTGGCTGCCGCTCGGCAAGCGCGTGCTCGACAAGGTCTGCAAGATTGTCCGCGAGGAGCAGAACCGCGCTGGCGCCATCGAGCTCCTGATGCCGACACTTCAGTCCGCCGAGCTGTGGCAGGAAAGCGGCCGCTATGACGACTACGGCAAGGAGATGCTGCGCATCAAGGACCGTCAGGATCGCGCCATGCTGTATGGTCCGACGAACGAGGAAATGATCACGGACATCTTCCGGTCCTACGTCAAGTCCTACAAGCATCTGCCGCTCAACCTCTATCATATCCAGCTGAAGTTCCGCGACGAGATCCGTCCCCGTTTCGGCACGATGCGGTCGCGCGAATTCCTGATGAAGGACGCCTATTCCTTCGACCTGACCAAGGAAGGCGCGATCCATTCCTATAACAAGATGTTCGCGGCCTATCTGCGCACCTTCTCGCGTCTCGGTCTGCGCGCCATCCCGATGCGTGCCGACACCGGCCCCATCGGCGGCAACCACAGCCACGAGTTCATCATCCTCGCCGAAACGGGTGAGTCGGAAGTTTTCTGCCACAAGGATTTCGTGAATTTCGACATCCCGGCCGAAAACACCGATTTCGACGATGTCGCCGCCCTTCAGGGCATTTTCGATCAATGGACCTCGGCTTATGCCGCAACGTCTGAAATGCACGATGCCGCCGAATTTGACGCCATTCCGGAAGGTGATCGCCTGTCTGCCCGTGGCATCGAAGTCGGTCACATCTTCTATTTCGGAACCAAGTATTCCGACCCGATGGGTGCAAAGGTGCTCGGTCCTGACGGCAAGGAGCACACTGTCCACATGGGTTCGTACGGTATCGGCCCGACGCGCCTCGTTCCCGCCATCATCGAAGCCTCCCATGATGAGAACGGAATCATCTGGCCGCGATCTGTGGCGCCCTTCGACGCAATGATCATCAACATGAAAAGTGGTGATGCCGCCTGCGACGAAGCCTCTTCGCGCATTTACGAAAGCCTCGCGAATGCCGGGAAGGACATACTGCTGGATGACACGGATGAACGTGCTGGCTCCAAGTTCGCCACGGCAGACCTGATCGGTGTACCGGACCAGGTTGTTGTCGGCCCGCGCTCGGTCGCCAGTGGCGAAGTGGAATTGAAGGACCGCAAGACCGGCGAGCGTCAGACCCTGACGATCGAGGCGGCGATCAACAAGCTCATCGGCTGACCGCCGATCAGGGAGAAGACATGGCGAAGGGCGATAGCGGCGCAAGCGCAACCGCAAACCGGATTACGAAAACGGGGCCGTTTTCCGCCTTCGAACGCATGGTCGCCTGGCGCTATCTCCGCGCCCGTCGCAAGGAGGCGTTCATCTCGGTGATCGCGGGGTTCTCCTTTATCGGGATCATGCTCGGTGTGGCGACGCTCATCATCGTCATGGCCGTGATGAACGGCTTCCGTACCGAGCTCATCTCCCGCATCCTCGGCGTCAACGGGCACATGATCGTGCAGCCCGTTGACTCGCCGCTGAACAACTACAACGACCTGGCGCAGAAATTTGCCGCCGTTCCGGGTGTCAAGATGGCAATCCCGCTCGTCGAGGGACAGACGCTGGCCTCTGGCAAGGGCGGGGCGGGTTCCGGTGCGCTCGTGCGCGGCATCCGCGCAGAAGACATCACAAAGCTCAAATATGTCGCGGACAACATCAAGTCCGGTGACCTCGTCGGCTTTGCCGCAGGCGATGGCATCGCCATAGGCTCGCGTCTTGCCGCCACACTCGGTGTGGGCGTCGGTGACACGGTGACGCTCATATCACCGGAAGGTGACGTGACGCCGATGGGCGTCAATCCGCGGGTCAAGGCCTACAAGGTGTCGGCCATTTTCGAAATTGGCATGTCGGAATATGACTCCAGCATCATCTTCATGCCGCTGGAGCAGGCCCAGCTCTACTTCAACGCGGAAGGCATCGTTCAGTCGATCGAGCTTTTCGTGAACAATCCCGATAAGATCGATGAGCTGCGCGAGCCTATCGAAAAGGCTGCCGGTCGCCAGATCTTTATCACCGACTGGAGACAGCGCAATTCCACCTTCTTCTCGGCCCTGCAGGTCGAGCGCAATGTGATGTTCATGATCCTCACCCTGATCGTGCTGGTGGCGGCTTTGAACATCATCTCGGGTCTCATCATGCTGGTGAAGGACAAGGGGCATGACATTGCGATCCTGCGGACCATGGGCGCCACTTCTGGCGCTGTCATGCGGATCTTCTTCATGACGGGGGCCGCAATCGGCACCACAGGCACCTTTGCGGGTGTCGTTCTCGGCGTCATCGTTTGCCTGAATGTGGAGCGCATCCGGGAGTTCTTCTCCTGGCTTTCGGGAACGACGCTGTTCAATCCGGAGCTTTACTTCCTAAGCCAGCTGCCGGCTGAAATGAACGCTGGAGAGACCATTTCGGTTGTCGTCATGGCCCTGGCACTCTCCTTCCTAGCCACGATTTTCCCGGCCTGGCGCGCCGCCAAGCTGGATCCCGTCCAGGCGCTGAGATACGAATAAAAAGGTTCCAAACCCGATGAAGCAGCAAGCAGTCCTGGAACTGAAGAACATCCGGCGCAGCTACGGGCAGGGCGATCAGGAACTGTCGATCCTGAGGGGCGCGAATTTCACGCTGAGAAGCGGCGAAACCGTCGCTCTGGTCGCCCCCTCGGGCACAGGCAAATCGACCCTCCTTCACATTGCCGGCCTGCTGGAACGGCCGAGCGAGGGCGATGTGATCGTCAGTGGCCATTCCTGCGCCGACATGTCGGACGACGAACGCACGGCCGTCCGCCGTGCCGAGATCGGCTTCGTCTACCAGTTCCATCACCTACTGCCCGAATTCAGCGCGCTCGAAAACATCATGATGCCGCAGCTGATTGCCGGCCTCTCGCGCAAGGATGCGGCTGAACGCGCCGAGCAGCTGCTGGCCTATATGCGCATCGGCCATCGTGGTACGCACCGGCCCGCGGAGCTTTCCGGCGGTGAGCAGCAGCGCGTGGCGATCGCTCGCGCGGTCGCCAACGCGCCGCAGGTGCTGTTGGCCGACGAACCGACCGGCAATCTCGATCCCGAGACGGCGGGCTATGTCTTTGATGCGTTGACCGCTCTCGTTCGCCAGTCCGGCCTTGCCGCGATGATCGCGACCCACAATCATGAGCTTGCCTCAAGAATGGACCGCCGCATCACGCTGGACGAGGGCAGGATCCTCGAGTTCTGAGAACCGATCCAGGCCGGGTGCGCCTGCCACATGAGCGTCCCTCCCATCCATTTCCACAAACGCTCCACCGCAGTCGCAGGTAAGGCCGCCGCGACTCTTCCCGTGTTTCCAAACACTTCGCAGAATCTTGATCAAGGGCGCTTGACTCTGTGAACGTAATGAGAACATATTATGAACATAAGTGGAAAAGGAGCCCGCTATGACTGACATCCTTCGTGATATCGCCGCATTCGCATCCATGACCATGTTCGTCGCCACCATGTCTCTCATCCTCATGGCGATGTGATTTTCGGGGACGCTGTCGCCCGGTCAGGCATTACGGCTGGACAGGGCCCCCGCTGATTTCCCACAATGCATTCTTGATTCCGGAAATGGAGAATGAGCGATGGGCGATCTGGGAACGGGTAAGCCGGCAGCAGAAACGGAAGGAACGAAGGCCGGCCCCGGTTTCGTTCATCTGCGCGTGCACTCTGCCTACTCGCTGCTGGAAGGCGCGTTGCCGCTCAAGAAGATTCTCTCGATCGCCGCAGCTGACGAGCAGCCGGCGATCGCGATCACCGACACCAACAATCTCTTCGTCGCTCTCGAGTTTGCCCAGAAGGCCATCTACGACGGTATTCAGCCGATTATCGGCTGCCAGATGTCGATCGACATGCAGGACGCGACCGAGAACGATCGACGCGGCGGCGTTCAGGCTTCGCTCGCCAAGCTTCCCTCGCTGATCCTGCTCGCTTCGACAGAGGCTGGTTACGACCGGCTGATGGAGCTGGTCAGCCGCGCCTATCTCGATGGCGAAGGCAATCAGTCCGCACGGATCCTGCTATCCTGGCTGGAAGAGGGGACGGAGGGCCTCGTCGCGCTGACGGGAGCCTTGACCGGTCCGATCGACATGGCGTTGAAAGAGGGCCACGCGCCCTTGGCCGAGCAGCGGCTTGTCGCACTGTCGCGGCTGTTTCCAGGTCGCCTCTACGTCGAACTGCAGCGGCAGGAAGGTTTCAGCCGGCGGCATGAGCAGAAAGTGGTAGATCTGGCTTATCAGCACGATCTGCCACTCGTTGCGACGAACGAGGCCTTCTTCCCGGCGCGCAAGGATTTTGACGCTCACGACGCGCTGATGGCCGTGGCGCATAACGCCATGGTGTCGGATGACAACCGCTTCCGCCTGACGCAGGATCATTATTTGAAGAGCCGCGCCGAAATGTGCGCGCTGTTCGCCGATCTTCCCGAGGCTCTGGAAAACTCGGTCGAGATTGCCAAGCGCTGCTCTTTCATTCTGAACACCCGCAAGCCGATCCTGCCCCGCTTCACGGGCGCGACGGATGACGCGGAGGAGGCGGAACGCGCGGAATCGGAAGAACTGAAGCGTCAGGCCATCGAGGGGCTTGCCCTGCGGATCGAAACGCTCGGAATCGCGCCGGGCTATACGCGCGAGGAATACGAGGAGCGTCTCGCCTTCGAGCTCAGCATCATCGAGCGCATGAAGTTTCCGGGCTACTTCCTCATCGTTGCCGACTTCATCAAGTGGGCGAAGCAACATGATATCCCGGTCGGTCCGGGCCGCGGTTCGGGTGCCGGCTCGCTCGTCGCTTACGCCCTGACGATCACGGACGTCGATCCACTTCGCTTCTCGCTTCTCTTCGAACGCTTCCTCAATCCGGAACGCGTCTCGATGCCCGACTTCGATATCGACTTCTGCCAGGACCGGCGCGAAGAGGTCATTCGCTATGTCCAGCAGAAATACGGCCGCGAGCAGGTCGCCCAGATCATTACCTTCGGTTCGCTGCAGGCGCGCGCAGCGCTGCGCGACGTCGGCCGCGTGCTTGAGATGTCCTATGGCCAGGTCGACAAGATCTGCAAGCTCGTGCCGAACAACCCGGCCAATCCGACGCCACTCTCCAAGGCCATCGAGGAAGAACCGCGGCTTCAGGAAGAGGCCGATCGTGAACCGGTCGTCGCCCGGCTTCTCGACATCGCGCAAAAGATCGAAGGCCTCTACCGGCACGCCTCGACCCACGCCGCTGGCATCGTGATTGGTGACCGCCCGCTCTCGCGCCTCGTGCCGATGTATCGCGACCCACGTTCCGACATGCCCGTCACCCAGTTCAACATGAAATGGGTCGAGCAGGCAGGCCTCGTGAAGTTCGACTTCCTCGGCCTGAAGACGCTGACGGTTCTCAAGACCGCCGTGGATTTCGTTGCCAAGCGGGGCATATCGGTCGACCTGGCCGCCCTGCCGCTGGACGACAAGCCGACTTACGACATGCTGTCGCGCGGGGAAACGGTCGGCGTGTTCCAGGTTGAAAGTGCCGGTATGCGCAAGGCGCTAATCGGTATGCGCCCCGACTGCATCGAGGACATCATTGCGCTCGTGGCGCTCTATCGTCCGGGTCCGATGGAGAACATTCCGGTCTATAACGCCCGCAAGCATGGCGAGGAGGAGATCGAATCGATCCATCCGAAGATCGACCATCTGCTGAAGGAAACGCAGGGCGTTATCGTCTATCAGGAGCAGGTGATGCAGATCGCCCAGGTCCTGTCCGGCTACTCGCTCGGCGAGGCTGATCTTCTTCGCCGCGCCATGGGCAAGAAGATCAAGGAGGAGATGGACAAGCAGCGCGCCCGTTTCGTCGACGGCGCGGTCAAGAACGGCGTTTCGAAGGCGCAGGCCGACATCATCTTCGACCTTCTTGCCAAGTTCGCCAACTACGGCTTCAACAAGTCCCACGCGGCAGCCTATGCCATCGTGTCCTACCAGACCGCCTATATGAAGGCGCATTATCCCGTCGAGTTCCTCGCCGCATCGATGACGCTCGACATGCAGAACACCGATAAGGTCAACGATTTCCGTCAGGACGCGCGTCGTCTCGGCATTGAGGTTGTTCCTCCGTCCGTGCAGACTTCGTTCCGCCATTTCGAGACGGGCGAGAACCGCATCTACTATTCGCTCGCCGCGCTGAAGGGCGTCGGCGAGGCGGTGGTCGACCACATTGTCGCCGTGCGTGGCGACAAGCCGTTCGCCTCGCTGGAAGATTTTTGCCTTCGCATTGACGCCAAGCTGGTCAATCGACGTGTACTGGAAAGTCTCATTCATGCGGGCGCCTTTGATTGCTTCGGTCACGATCGCGCTGTTCTCGCGGCCGGGATGGACCGGATCATCGGTTATGCGCAACGCGAGAGCGAAAACCGCGCCAGTGGCCAGAGCGACATGTTCGGCGGCGGGGCGGCCGGCGAGGAGAAACTGAGTTTCCCGACCGTCACCCCCTGGCTGCCGTCCGAACGGCTCATGCGCGAGTTCCAGGTGCTCGGATTCTATCTTTCGGCACACCCGCTCGATTCCTACAGCGAGGTTCTCGCCAAGATGCGTGTGCAGAACTTCGCCGACTTCGCGGCGGCCGTGAAGCAGGGCGCGAGTGCCGGACGTCTGGCAGGAACGGTGACGTCGAAACAGGAACGCAAGACCCGCACCGGAAACAAGATGGGCATCGTGACCTTCTCGGACGCCTCGGGGCAGTTCGAGGCGGTCCTGTTTTCCGAAACGCTCAACCAGTATCGCGACGTGCTCGAGGCCGGAAAATCCTTCGTCATGACGGTGGCCGCAGACGAGCGGCCGGAAGGTATCGGTCTGCGGATCCAGACGCTGAATTCGCTGGAGGAGAAATCCGTGCAGATGCAGAAGGCGTTGCGCGTCTATGTCCGCGACAGCGGACCGCTGAAGGCGGTCGCGCCGCATCTCAACGCCAAAGGCGATGGTCTTGTATCCTTTATCGTGATCAAGGATTCAGGTCGCCGCGAGATTGAAGTGGAACTTCCGGGCCGCTACCGTATCTCGCCGGAGATCGCGGCAGCCCTTCGCGCCGCGCCGGGCATTCTGGATGTCGAGCTTGTTTGAGCAAAGCGGCGCCGGATATCCGGCGCCTACCGTGTGATCAGCTCTTGTGAAGCGCCTTGTCGGCGAGTTTGTTAGCCGGCTTATCGATCGGGTCGGTCAGCGTGATGAAGTTCGTGCCGAGGCCGGTTTCGCTCAGGCTTTCGACGTCCGTCACCGTGATGGAGGAGCCTTCACCGAGCAATTCGCCCAGCTTCTGCTTCGCTTCATCGCTCATGTGGACGCGATCAAGCGCGGTGGAAACACTTTCTGGCGTCGCGGGATCGGCATCCTCGGAAATACCCAGCCGCTTCTTCGCTGCATCGGGAATGCGGTTCGAAAGGCTGAAGCCATACCACTCCGCAAAGCCGGTTCTGGGGTCGACATTGCGGGCTTCCACGAAATGCGTTCCCAGCGCCTTGGTATCGTTGTCGAGCGTCACCGGCGCGCGATAGATCTCCGCGAAATTTCGCCGGATCACCATGATTCCGTTCTGCGGAAGGGGCCGCCCGGCCTTGGTGAAAAGTGCTGCGACCATGGCGTCGTCGGCCATAGTGCCATCGGGCAGGCCATTGTCCTTGCGGAACTTTGCAATGGCGGCATTGGTTTGCGCGCCGGCGGCGCCATCGACGGTGCCGGCATCGTAACCGAACTGGTTCAGCAGTTCCTGGACCTCCGGCATTACACTCCGATGGTCTGCGCGGGTGATCAGAACATAAATCGGGTCGCGTGGTTTTTCCGGCCGCAGGCTTGCCTTGGTCTGGGCGGCGGCGTCATTCATCGCCAGTTCGGCTCCTGCGACCGGGCTCGGGGCAGGGACCGTTGCCATCGCAACGTCTGTCATGAACGCCGGCCCTGCGGGAGACGACGCGGGGCGCGGCAGGGTGGCGCTGCGAATGCGTGCCGGCTCGACGGGCGCGTCCGTGATGATCACGTGCACCCCGCGTTCGGTCATCTTGTAGAGCTCCTGCGCGAAAGCGGCCGGCATTCGCACGCAGCCATGCGAAGCCGGATAGTTCGGCACACTGTTTGATTCGTGCAGCGCCACGCCCGACCAGGTGATGCGTTGCATCCACGGCATCGGCGCGTCGGAATATTTGTTGGAGCGGTGGAACTTCTGCTTCTCAAGAACCGAGAAAATGCCCGTCGGCGTCTCGTGGCCGGGCTTGCCGGTCGAAACCTTGGACGTCGCAACGACCTTGTCGCCGTCAAAGACCTTGAGTGACTGCAGGTCACGCGAGACCACGATCTGCAGGACCTGCCCATCACCCGCCATGGCCTGGCCAGCGCCGAAGGCAGCGATGAAAACACCGATGGAAAGAATGCGCCTCTTGAGCATGATCCGCCGTCCAAAATCTTGAGTGATTTTCAGATGCTATTCCAATAGTCCTTAAAGAATGCTGTTCTCGAGCGGCAACTTGTCAGCGCGAGCGGCCATCTGTTGGCCGAAATGTGTATCCGGTTTCCACACTGCGATTGCCGAATTTGTCCCGCAGGATGTCCATTGCCGCCTCCGCCTTGGCGCGCCGGGCCGCCTGCTGATCGACCAGGTCTTGCGGATCGGCAAGCGTTGTCTCGCCCAGGGACGTCACGCCTATGCCGATCAAGCGGAACCTCGCGCTGCCGACTTCCTTCTCCAGCATCGACATTCCGGTGCGGAATATGCGGTCCGCCAGTTGCGTGGGGCTTTCCAGGCTGAAATTGCGCGATCGCGTCTTGAAGTCGTTTGTCTTGAGTTTCAGGACCACGGTCTGTCCTGCAAGCCCGCTGCGCTTGAGGCGACGCGAAACCTTTTCAGACAGGGCCCGCAGATGCGCCGCGAGCGCGTCGAGGTCGGAGATGTCGTCAAAAAACGTCGTCTCCGCAGAGACGCTCTTGGCCTCGCCGTCGCTATGGACCTGCCGGTCGTCCTCGCCGCGCGACAGCTTGAAGAGCCGTTGCCCCATGGCACCGTAGCGTCTCATCAGCGTGGCATCATCCATTTGCTGCAGCTGCCCGATCTCGCGGATGCCGTCTTCGGCCAGTTTTTCCGCAAAGGCGCGGCCGACGCCCCAGATCAGCGTCACCGGTTTCTGTGACAGGAACGACAGTGCCTCCTCGCGCCCGATAACACTGAAGCCCCGGGGCTTGCGCATGTCGGACGCGACCTTGGCGAGAAATTTGCAGTAGGAAAGACCGACCGAGACCGTCACGCCTACCTCGTCCTCCACCCGGCGGGCAAAGCGGGCAAGCAGCCGCCCAGGCGGCTCGTGATGATGGATCAGTTCGGTTCCTTTGAAGTCGAGAAAGGCCTCGTCGATCGACAGCGGCTCCACGAGCGGCGTCAGGTCCTGCATCATCTGCCGGATCTGGCGCCCGACGCGGCTATATTTCTCCATGTCCGGCTTGATGACGACAGCCTCTGGACAGGCCTCAAGCGCCTTGAACATCGGCATGGCGGAACGCACGCCGCGAATGCGGGCAATGTAGCAGCAGGTGGAAACGACGCCGCGCTTGCCGCCGCCGATGATCAGCGGCTTGTCCGCAAGCTCGGGATTGTCGCGCTTTTCCACCGAAGCATAAAAGGCGTCGCAATCGATATGGGCAAGGTGGAGATCGTTCAGTTCGCGATGTCGGACCAGGCGCGGGCTGCCGCAGGCCTTGCAACGCTCCGCCCGACCCGTGACCGGCTGAAAGCAGTCACGGCAAAAGCCCGGCAAAGAGTTGTCGCCCGTCATGAGTCTCTGGAACAAAGATTGAACATCGAGACACTAGGCGAAATCACAATTTGGCTCAAGAGCCGGCGGTAGTGGAAAAGTGTGCCTTGATGATGGGGGTGGCCTCTTCCCAGTCGCGCACGACGCGCGCAGCCTCCGGCGGTTTCGGTGCCATCGCGTGCACGGCCGATGGCGGAGCGAGGCTCAGGAGCAGGCAATCGGGAAGATGCTCGGCGACGGAGGTCAGGTTATGCGCCATATCATCGACGAACACGACCGGTGCGATGTGCCTGTCGCGGATCATCGATGCAATCGGTCCCTTGGCGGTTTCCACCGCCACCATGGGGAAACGCAACCCCAGTTCATCGAGAAGCAGACGCCGTTTCGATGTGAACTTCGGCGGCATCGCAGTGAGGAAGACGATGTCGGCCTCTTCGGCAAGCTCCGGCAGGGCGGTCATCACGTGCTGGAACGGTGTCTGCCAGACATGCTGCTCGTCGAAGAAGTCGTGCAGCGATTGCTGGACGACCTCCTCGGACACGGGGCTCTCGTCGTCGATGCGGACCACGTTGCCGGTGAGCCGGAACGAGCGAGGCAGAAACTTCAGTTGCCGCGCATTCAGGAAGCGCTGATACGGATCGATGAATTCCAGGATCACATCATCGACATCGCTGATGATCAGCGGTCGGCCCGTCAGGCGTATATGGCTGATATCGGTCATCTCAGGCTCCGGTCCCGCCATAGATCGGGCCGCTGAGCTTCTGCCAGGCGGCGGCTATCGCTTCGGGCGCGATGCCAGAGCGAGCGCTGAAGGCCATGAGGGTTGGCTCGTGACCCATCACGAATTCCATCAGCGCAGCCGCAAATCCGGTCGAACGCGAGAACTGGCGCAGCGAGGACGCATCGACGCCGCTCAAGGACAGAAATCGCGTCAGCATGTCCGGCTCCTCTCCCAGCCATGTCAGAATGGCCACCGCGATCTCGTCTGCTTCGGCGGCGGTTCCGGCATTCTTCTCGGGCTTCAGGCGCATTTTCTAC
>DATMTA010000119.1:0-2155 GCA_035565055.1 Ensifer sp. | reverse complement strand
TCCATCGTCGCCCATATCGACCACGGCAAATCCACTCTCTCCGACCGCCTGATTCAATATACCGGCGGCCTCACCGCGCGCGAGATGAAGGAACAGGTGCTCGACAATATGGAGATCGAGCGCGAACGCGGCATCACCATCAAGGCCCAGACCGTCCGCCTCAATTACAAGGCCCATGACGGCGAAACCTATGTGCTGAACCTGATGGACACGCCGGGGCACGTCGACTTTGCCTATGAAGTCTCGCGCTCACTGGCCGCCTGTGAAGGCTCGATCCTGGTGGTGGATGCCTCGCAGGGCGTCGAAGCCCAGACCCTGGCCAATGTCTACCAGGCCATCGACAACAATCACGAGATCGTCCCGGTCCTCAACAAGATCGATCTGCCGGCTGCCGAGCCGGAGCGTATCCGCGCCCAGATCGAGGATGTGATCGGCATCGACGCCTCGGATGCCGTCCTGTGCTCGGCCAAGTCCGGTCTCGGCATCGAGGATGTGCTGGAAGCCGTGGTCACCCGCCTGCCCGCGCCCAAGGGTGACGAAAACGAGCCGCTGAAGGCCCTGCTGGTCGATGCCTGGTACGATCCCTATCTCGGCGTTGTAGTTCTCGTGCGTGTCTTCAATGGCCGCATGAAGCCGGGCCAGATGGTCAAGCTGATGAACGCCGGCGCCACTTACAAGATCGATAAGCTCGGCGTCTTCATGCCGAAGGCCACCGATGTCGAGAGCCTCGGTCCGGGCGAGATCGGCTTCTTCACCGGCCAGATCAAGGAAGTCTCCGATGCTGCCGTCGGCGACACCATCACTGACGAGCGCAAGCCGACCGCCGCCGCTATGACGGGCTTCAAGGAAGTCCAGCCGGTCGTATTCTGCGGTATCTTCCCGGTTGACGCCGCCGATTTCGAAGACCTGCGCTCGGCCATGGGCAAACTGCGCCTCAATGACGCCAGCTTCTCCTACGAGATGGAAACCTCGGCCGCCCTGGGCTTCGGCTTCCGCTGCGGCTTCCTGGGGCTGCTCCATCTGGAAATCATCCAGGAACGCCTGAGCCGCGAGTTCAATCTCGACCTGATCGCCACCGCGCCTTCGGTCGTCTACAAGATCTACATGAACGACGGCGAGGTCATCGACCTGCACAATCCCGCCGACATGCCCGATCCGGTCAAGACCGACCATATCGAGGAACCGTGGATCAAGGCCACCATCTTCTGCCCGGACGATTATCTCGGCGCCATCATCAAGCTCTGCCAGGATCGCCGCGGCGAGCAGGTCGATCTCTCCTACGTCGGCACCCGCGCCATGGTGGTCTATAACCTGCCGCTCAACGAAGTCGTCTTCGACTTCTACGACCGCCTGAAATCAGTCTCCAAGGGCTACGCCTCGTTCGACTACAATATCGAGGGCTATCGCGAGGGCGATCTCGTCAAGATGTCGATCCTCGTCAATTCCGAACCGGTTGATGCGCTTTCCATGCTGGTTCACCGCGATCGCGCCGAAATGCGCGGCCGCGGCATGTGCGAGAAGATGCGCGAACTGATCCCGCAACACCTGTTCGTCATCCCCATACAGGCGGCCATCGGCGGCCGCATCATCGCCCGTGAAACCGTCCGCGCCCTGCGCAAGGACGTGACGGCCAAGTGCTACGGCGGCGACGCCACGCGTAAAAAGAAGCTTCTGGAAAAGCAGAAGGAAGGCAAGAAGAAGATGCGGCAGTTCGGCAAGGTCGAAATCCCGCAGGAAGCTTTCATTGCTGCCCTCAAGATGGACAACGACTGACCAGGGGCACGGCCCCTGGCCCCGGAACATTATCTTTTCTGTTACCAAAAGCCGGAAACGATCTGCTTCCGGCTTTTTTTAATGTGCCTTCTGATAGGCCAGTGTCTCTTCCTTGGTCAGCGGCTCGATCGTATCGACCATGCAGTGCATGGGTATGGCGGTTGTTATGTCGCCGGTGATATCGACATCGAGCGGTCCGCAGACGCGAGTACTGCCGCGATATTCCAGCTTGATCGCTTCGTTCTTCGTCATGCATGGACCGGTCATGTGCATGACCAGCGAATTGCCGCTGCGATCGACCAGAAGCAGGGTCTGGCGATCGATCACCGTGGAGGTTTCCAGCGGTGATGAGACGCACTGGTTCGCCGCTACCGAACGGACA
>DATMTA010000118.1:0-18477 GCA_035565055.1 Ensifer sp. | reverse complement strand
GCCGTCAGCCGGCGAGGTATTCCTCGGCGCGCGCCTGGAGCGCGGCATTGTCCGCGCGGGCGGCGAGCGCCTGGTCGAGCGTGACCGGCGCGAACTTCGCCGGTGTATGCGGTTGGAGTTGCGCGATCAGATCCATGTCGGCGGAGATCACGACGCCGAGCATCATGTAGCCGCCGCCGGATACGGCGTCGCGATGCAGCACGATCGGCTCGGTGCCGCTCGGCACCTGGATCGACCCATAGGGATAGCAGGCATCCACGATGTTGGACGGGTCGGATCCCGCGCCGAAGGGCTGCTCGCGCTCGACGAACTCCAGCGGCGTGCCGCCCTTGAAGCGATAGCCGATGCGGTCGGCTTCGGGCGCAACCTTCCACGTATCCTCGAAGAAACGCTTGCCGGCGGCCTCGGTGATGCGGTGCCAGTAGATGCCGGGCAGCATGCGCAGTTCGGCGGGACTGACCTGCGGACGGCGGAGATTTGCGGGCAGCGATTTGCCGACCTTGCCAGAACCGGAACCGATCGGCAGCTCATCGCCCGCCTTCAGCACACGGCCTTCAAAACCGCCAAGTGCGCCGAGAACATAGGTCGTGCGCGAGCCGAGGACGACGGGGACGTCAATGCCGCCGGAAATGGCGATATAGGCGCGTGCGCCACCCTTCAGATAGCCGAAGGAGAGCCGGTCGCCCGCCTTGATCGCGAAGCTTTCCCAGGTCGGGCGCTCCTCGCCATTGACCTTCGGGGGAAGTTCGCCGCCGGTGATGGCGACGGTCGCGGCTTCGGTGAATTCCAGTTCCGGGCCCAGGAAGGTGACTTCAAGGACGGCGAGCCCGGGATCATTGCCGACGAGAATGTTGGCGATACGGGTGGCGAAGCGGTCCATGCCGCCGCCTTCCGGAATGCCAAGGTGATAATAGCCGGGACGGCCAAGGTCCTGAACGGAGGTCGAGAGACCGGGAGAGATGACTTTAACGGCCATTGATCAGCTCCATCAGCTTGGCATTGGTGCCGTAGATGTCCTTGTTGAACTCGGTCAGCGAGAAGGTCGCCTCGCGCACCGTCGGCTGCCATGTGTTGGCGTCGATGGCTTCGAGCGTCGCGTCATAGGCATCGCGATCGATGGCCTTGAACTTGACGATGTCACCGGGCTTGAACAGGCACATCTCGTCGGTCAGGTAGCGCACCTTGCGGGTCGGGTCGTAGATCGGGGCTGGCGTCACGCCATACATCTGATAGCCGCCGGCTCCACGCACCGAGTAGATCGCGGCAAAGCAGCCGCCGTGACCAATGGTGAGCTTCGGCGTATCCGTGCGCGGACGCAGATATTTCGGGGCCTCGATCTGCTTCTTGCGCTCGACCATCTGGTAGAGCCACGGCAGGCCGGCGACGAAGCCGACCATGGAGACGAACCACGGCTGGCCGGAATAGGCAGCAATGAAGTCCTCGACCGTCGCATACCCGTTGATGCGGGCGGAATATTCTAGGTCGGTCGAGTTCGGGTCCTGATGACGCTCGCGGAAGCGCATACAGGTCTCATGCGTCCAGGGGTCCTGGAAATAGACCGGCAGTTCGATAATGCGGGTCTTGAGCACCGAGTCCGACTTGGAGGCGGCATCCTCCATCGACTGCAGTTCCTTCAAGAGGTCCTGCGGCTTGATGAGGTCCGGGTTGAAGCGGATCTGGAAGCTGGCATTGGCCGGGCAGATTTCGGTGACGCCCTTGATGCCGGCGGCCTTGACCGCGTTCGTCATCGACAGGCCGGTGAAGAAGGAGTCGAGCGACATCGCTTCGGACACTTCGCCGAAGATATGTTCGTCACCCCCGAAGCTGAAACGTATCGACATTCGTTCCCCTTTTCCGTCAGTCCGCGAGCTTCGCCGCGTTGTCGTTGAGCCAGCCTTCCAGCCAGCGGGTATGCACGTCCCCGGCCTGCACCGACGGATCGGCGGCAAGCGCAAGAAAGAGCGGTTTGGTCGTCTTCATGCCATCGATCTTCAGTTCGCCGAGCGCACGCACCAGCCGCGTGATTGCCGCCTCGCGCGTTTCGCCATGCACGATCAGCTTGGCGAGCAGCGAGTCATAGAAGGGCGGCACCTGATAGCCGGGGTAAAGCATTGAGTCGAAGCGGACGCCCGGGCCACCGGGAAGTCTCAGATCGCCGACCGTGCCGGGGAACGGCGCGAAATCCTTCGACGGGTCTTCGGCATTGATGCGCACCTCGATGGCGTGGCCCCGCACAGAGACGTCCTTCTGCCTGATGCGCAGCGGCTCGCCGCCGGCAATCCGGAGCATTTCGGCGACGAGGTCGATGCCGGTTATGGCTTCGGTGACCGGATGTTCCACCTGAATGCGGGTGTTCATCTCGATGAAATAGAAGCGGTTCGCCTCGTCGTCATAGAGATACTCGACCGTGCCGGCGCCGGAATAGCCGACCGCCTTGGCCAGCGCGACCGCTGAGCCGCAAAGCTCTTCGCGAAGTTCATCCGAAAGCGCGCGGGACGGCGCTTCTTCCCAGACCTTCTGGCGGCGGCGCTGCAGCGAGCATTCGCGCTCGTAGCAGTGGATCGCGTTTTTGCCATCGGCGAGAACCTGCACCTCGATATGGCGCGCCTTGCCGATGACCTTTTCCATGTAGAGACCGCCGTCGCCGAACGCGGCGAGCGCCTCCGCTTCAGCCTGCGGGAAAGCCTGCTCGAATTCGGCGAGGTTGTTGGCGATGCGGATGCCGCGACCACCTCCGCCTGCCGCCGCCTTGATCATCACCGGGAAGCCGGTGTCGATCAGGATATGGCGCGCGGCGTCGATGCCCTCGACGCGGCCGGCCGAACCCGGGACCACCGGAACGCCTGCGGCAGCAGCGGCCGAACGGGCCGAAACCTTGTCGCCCATCAGCCGGATGGCGTCGCCGGACGGGCCGACGAAGATGAGACCGGAAGCCGTGACGGCATCCGAGAAACTCGCGTTTTCAGCGAGAAAGCCATAGCCCGGATGGATGCTGTCGCAACCAGTCGATTTCGCGGCTTCGATGATGGCATCGATGTTGAGATAGGACTTCTTGGCGGCGGGCGGGCCGATGTTGACGGCCTCGTCAGCCAGCAGCACATGCAGGGAGGTCGCGTCCGCGGCGGAATGTACGGCAACGGTCTTGATGCCGAGGTCCTTCGCCGCCCGGATGACCCGGACCGCAATCTCCCCGCGATTGGCGACCAGCAGTTTCTTCAGCATCAGTCCAGATCCGCCAGAGGTGCACCAGCCATGACCGGCTCTTCATTGTCTGCCGAGAAGCGGATGTTGGAACCCGCGACTTCGGACTTCACTTCGTGGAAGGACTTCATCACCTCGATGAGGCCGATGACGTCGCCGACCGCGACGCTGTCGCCATCGTTCTTGTAAGCCGGCTGGCCCGGCGACGGGCTGCGATAGAAGGTGCCGGGAAGCGGAGAGAGAATCTGTGCCATGACATGCTCCAGTTCGTCTGATAGGGAAAATGGTATATTGCACCGCACAAAGATCATGCGGGAATAATGCCGGTCAATGCCAGGGCGCGATCGCGTCCTTCACAGCCCGTGCGATATCGATGGCGTTCGGGGTATCCGAATGCACGCAGATCGTTTCGCAACGAACCGGGAAAAGCGTTCCGTCTTCCGCCGTGCCCTTGCCTTCGGTGATGGCGCGCACGCAGCGCTCCGCCATCTTCGCCGGATCCTTGGCGTCATGGACGCGGGTGAGGATCAGCTTGCCCTGGGCATTGTATTCGAGGTCGGCGTAGAACTCGGCGACGAAGGGAATGCCGCGCGCCTGATAGATTTCCTCGTGCAGCGTTCCGGTCATGCCGAAGAGCGGCACGCCGAAGATTTCCGCAGCGTCGCAGACGCCGTGGGCCACGGCTTCCTGTTGCATGGCCATGAAGTAGAGGCTGCCGTGCGGCTTGATGTGATTGAGTTCCATGCCTTCCGGCTTCATGAAGCCGAGCAGAGCGCCGGTCTGGTAGACGATGGCATTGCGCACTTCGTCTCGCGTCATCCGCATCTCGCGACGGCCGAAGCCCTGCAGGTCAGGGAGACCCGGATGCGAGCCGATCTTCACGCCCGCAGCCTTGGCGCGGAGCACGGTCTGCTGCATGTGGTTCGGGTCGGATGCGTGAAAACCGCAGGCGACATTGGCGACGTCGATCAGCGGCATGAGCCCGCTGTCGTCGCCCATCTGGTAGAGGCCGAAGCTCTCTCCCATGTCACAGTTCAGTGTGACCGGCATGGTTGGTACCCCTCATTCATCTGCCGTCTTTGCGGCGTTGCAGCAATGTTTGCGCAGTTAGGGGTTCTTGTGAAATAGTCATTTTTTGAATGTAATATCGAAAAAACAGATAATGCTTCAGAGGGGCAAGAATCGTGGCTATCACACTGAAACAGCTCGACTATTTCATTGCAACCGCCGATAGCGGACAGGTCAGCCATGCGGCTGTGGACCTCAACATCTCCCAATCGGCTGTGACCGCAGCGATCAAATCTCTCGAGCTGGAACTTGGCGTTGTGCTCTTCGAGCGCACCCATGCGGGTGTCCGGCTGACCATGGAAGGCGCGCGGTTTCTCGACCATGCGCGAGTCATCACCGGTGCCGTCGCCGCCGCCGTCCGCTCACCCTTGCGCGAGCGAACCGGAGAGAATGCGAAACTGAGGTTGGGCATGACCTACACGGTCATCGGCTATTTCATGTCGCGCTATTACGCGCGCTTCCGCAAGACCTATCCACATATCGAGCTGGAGCTTGCCGAACTGCCGCGCATGGCGCTCGAGAACCGGCTGGTGGCGGGCGATATCGACATGGCCGTCATGCTGGTGTCGAACCTGCAAAACCGGGAGGAGATCGAACAGGAGCTGCTGATGCGCTCGACCCGCCGTCTCTGGCTCGCCGCCGATCATCCGCTCCTCAACAGGCAGGAGATCAGCCTCTCGGATGTTGCCGAGGAAGACTACGTGATGCTGACGGTCGATGAGGCGCGCAAGACAGCAGCGCGCTACTGGGTCGGCGCCGGCTTCTCGCCGCGCGTCGTCCTGTCGACGAGTTCCGTGGAAGCCGTGCGTTCGCTGGTCGCCTCAGGCGTCGGCGTCACGATCCTCTCGGACATGGTCTACCGGCCCTGGTCGCTCGAAGGCCAGCGCATCGAAGTGCGGCGGCTGAAGGAGGAGATCCCGAGCATGGATGTCGGCCTCGCCTGGTCGAAATCGCGGCCGATCAGTTCGGCCGCGGCAGCCTTCCGCGCCTTCATGTCGGTGACGATGGGTGGCGGCGGCTGATCGGTTCGGTCCTTGACGCTGGCGCCCCTCACCCGCCGCGCATCGCCCTCGCCCGCATGGCGCGATAGCTGAACAGGAAGAGCGCGAAAATCGTGACGGCGAAGGGGATCGAGACGATCATCTCCGCCGGGATCCAGGAGAACAGGCCGGGCATGACGATCGACAACGCCTCGAACACGCCGAAGAGCAATGCCGCCAGCATGGCACCAACGGGGTGGCGAGCGCCGAGTAGCACCGCGCCGAGAGCAATGAAGCCGCGCCCGGATGTCATGTCGCGCGTGAAGCCGACATAGTTGAACATGGCAAGCTGTGCGCCCGCAAGGCCCGCAAATGCACCGGAAGCGATCAGCGCCAGCACGCGGACCCGGTTCACGGGTATGCCTGCCGCTTCGGTCGCCGCCGGATACTCGCCCACGCCTCGCAGCCAGAGACCTTGCGGCATGTGGTAGAGGAAGAACCAGAGCCCCGCGACACTCAGTGCGGCCAGCCAGCTGAGGATCGAATGCCCGGAAAGGATGCCGGACAGCGCCGGACCGATGAGGGGAACATGCGCCAGGAAGCTGAGGTCGACGGCCGGGATCGACTTCGACGCCAGATTGATCGAGGTACCCTTGTCGCCACCGGTGGCCAGCGACAGAACGAAGACGGTGCCGCCGGAGGCAAGGATGTTGATGGCAAAGCCGGCGAGAATGATGTCAGCCTTCAGCTTCAGATGGAAGAAGGCGATGACGGCACCGAAAAGCGCACCCGCCAGCACGGCGGCGAGAACGGCGACGTACCATGGCGCATAGACAGAGGTAATGACGGCCGTCAGCGCGGCGATCAGCATCATGCCCTCGAGCGCCACATTGAGCGCGCCGGAAAGGTCCGCCACGAGACCGCCGAGCGTTGCGAAGATGAGCGGCGTCGAGGCGCGCACCACGGTCACCAGAAAGGCGAAGGAGAAGACTGCGGAGAGAAGGTCAATCATGCGCCCGCTCCCGTTGTCGTCACCGGTTTCGCCGGTCTCAGCCGCGCCAGCAGCTTGCCGCTACCGAACTTGAAGGACGAGGCGACAAGGAGGATGATGATCGCCTGCACCACGGAGATGACCTCGGTCGGCACATCCGTGCGGATCCCCATGATCAGAGCGCCCTGCCGCAGATAGCCGTAGAACAGTGCCACAATGGGAACGGCAAGCGGTCGGTTCTTCGCCACGATCGCGATCAGGATGCCCTCGAAGGCGAGGTTGCCCTCAAACTGTACCAGCAGCTTGCCATAGGACTGTCCCTGCACGAACATCGCCCCGAGCAGGCCGCCCAGCGCCCCGGATGCGGTCATCGCCGAGACCATGATGAAATTCGCCTTGATGCCGGCATATTCGGCAAAGCGTGCGTTATGGCCTACGAGCCTGAGCTTGAGGCCCCAGCTCGTGCGATAGAGCGCAAACCAGACGGCAGCGACCGAAAGAAGCGCCAGCACGAGACCGAGGTCGATGCGGGTCCGCTCGATCAGCGCCGGGAAGATCGTGTTCGGCGGGAAATTCGGCGTCGACAACAGACCGGGCGCCGCCACCAGGGGCTCCCGCACGAGATAGGTCACGAGGTTGACGGCGATATAGTTCAACATCAGCGAGGAGACGATCTCGTTGGCGCCCAGCCGCGCCTTGGCGTAGCCGGGAATGAAGCCGTAAAAGGCGCCCGCAGCCATGCCGGCCAGCACCGCCGCCGGCATTCCGACGGCGGTCGTGCCGATCGGGGAAAGCGCGACAAGCGCAGAGAAAAGCCCGCCCATATAGACCTGTCCCTGCACGCCCATGGAAAACTGGCGCGCCTGGAAGACGAGGCTGAAGGCAAGGCCGGTCATGGTCAGCTTGGCAACGTCATCGATCCAGAGCCCGATCGTTCGCTTGGAGGTCATTGGACCGGACAGCAGCGTTCCGAAGGTTTCGACCGGGCTCTTCGAGGTGATGAGCACGATGATGAAGGCAACCGCCAGGGCCATGGCGAGCGCCGTCAGCGCACGCAAGGCTTCGGCGCGTGCCGACTTCCACATGTTGGAGCGAGAGGCACTCATAGGGAAACCGCCCTGATCTGTTCCGGCGTCTGCCGCTCGAGGCCCAGCATGTAGGCGCCCAGCGCCTCCGGCGTGACGCTCTCGTCATTCTCGAGCGCGGCGACGATTTCGCCGTGGTAGAAGACAAGGAAGCGATCGGAAAGCGCCATCAGTTCGGACAGGTCCGCCGAACTCAGGAGCACCGCGGCGCCGTTGTCGCGCGCCTCGGTAATCGTCTTCCAGATGAATTGCGTCGCCCCGAGGTCGACGCCGCGCGTGGGCTGCGAGACCAGAAGCACCTTGGGCGCTTCGGACAGCTCGCGCGCCACGACGACCTTCTGCATGTTGCCGCCGGACAGAGTGCCGGCCGCCGCATCGGGTCCCGCCGCGCGGATCGCGAATTTCTCGATCAGTGAGGCGGCGTTTGCCTTCATCGCCTTGCGGTCGAGCAGGCCGTGCCGCACGAAGCCGCCATCCGAAAGGCGGGTCGCCGCCATGTTTTCCGCCAGCGTTGCGCCGACGGCGAGCCCCTCTGCGATACGGTCCTGCGGAATGTTCGCGAGCCCCGCCCGCCGCCGTTTCAGGACCGGCAGATCGAGAAGATCGACGCCGTCGAGCATGGCGCTGCCGCGGGTGGCCGCGCGATGGCCGGCGATGGTTTCCATGAACTCCTGCTGGCCATTCCCCTCGACGCCGACGAGCCCGACGATCTCGCCGGCGCGCAGCCGAAGATCGATATCGGCGCAGGCGGCGGTGCCATTCTCGTGATCGACCGAAAGGCCGGCCACTTCTAGCCGGACAGTGGATTTGTCGGTCGCGGCGCGATCCACCTTGAGGGTCACTTCGCGTCCCACCATCAGGTTTGCAAGCGACTGTTCGGTCACGTCGCGCGCCTTGACCTGCGCCACCGTCCTGCCCGCGCGCATGACCGTGATCGAGTCTGAAATTTCAAGCACTTCCGGCAGCTTGTGTGCAATGAAGATCACCGTGCGCCCCTGCGCCACGAGGCTGCGCACGGCCACGAAAAGCTCCTCCACCTCCTGCGGCGCCAGCACGGCTGTCGGCTCATCGAGGATCAGGATGCGGGCGTCACGATAAAGCGCCTTGAGGATTTCAACCCGCTGCTGCTGCCCCACCGGAATGGACGCAACGGGCGGAAGCGGATCGACGGGCAGGCGGAATTTTTCCGACAGCGCCCTCACCTCCGCAATCGCGCGGCTGCGGTCGAAGCGCAGGCCGGCCCTGGGTTCCGACCCCATCACCACGTTCTCATAGACCGAAAAGGACGGAACGAGCGAAAAATGCTGGAACACCATGCCGATGCCGGCATTGATCGCGGCCTTCGCACCGGCAAAATGCACCGGCTTCCCATCCAGCAGAAGCTCGCCGCCATCCGGCTGCTCGATGCCGAACAGGATTTTCATCAGCGTGGATTTACCAGCGCCGTTTTCGCCGACAACAGCGTGGACCTCTCCGGCCCTGACGGTGAGATCGACGCCATTATTGGCGACGGTTCCGCCGGGATAGGTCTTGGCGATGCCGCGCGCTTCCAGCAAGACTGTCATGAAGTCCTCGAATTCCTGTCATGGAAAGGCCGGCGGCGGGAAACGCCACCGGCCATTTCGTCTTACTTCATGGTCGTAGCGACGTTGATCTCGCCGGAGACGATCTTCTTTTCGAGACCGTCGATCTCGGCGCGGACGTCAGCCGGAACCGTCTTCTCGTAATACTTGTTCTTCGAAATGCCGACAGCGCCTTCCTTCAGGCCCAGCAGCAGCGCGGTGCCATAGGGTGCCTTACCGGCAATGGTCTGTTCGAGCGCGGTGTAGAGCGACTGGCCGACCTTCTTCTCGACCGAGGTGAAGATCACGTCGGCCTGGGCGGGATCGGTCGGAGCGAAGATCGTTGCCTGGTCGCTGTCAACGCCGACGGCCAGCTTCTTCGCGTCGCGAACCGCCTGCAGCGCGCCGATCCCGGTGCTGCCGGCGATCGGGAAGATCACGTCGGCACCCTGGCCGAGCTGGGCCAGCGCCAGTTCCTTGCCCTTTGCCGGGTCGGAGAAGGTGTTTGCGGTCGCCTTCAGGATCTTGATGTCAGGCTTGGCAGCCTTGGCGCCCTGATCGAAACCGACGGCGAAATCGGTCACGGTCTTGAATTCCATGCCGAGAATTTCCCCGACCGTCCCGCTCTTCGAGACCTTGGCGGAGGCGTACCCGGCGAGATAGCCCGCCGTGGAGGTCAGATACTGGATGCCCAGAACGTTGGCGCAGCAGCCGGTCTTGTAATCAGGCGCATCATCGAAAACGATGAACTTCTTGTCGGCATAGTCCTTTGCCATCTTGGCGACATAGCTCGTCATCTCGAAGGTGCCGGCGATGATCACGTCGTAGCCGCCGTCTGCCGCGTCGGCAAGCGCCGGCTCCCAACGATCCTTCTGGTAACCGGCCTCGATGATCTTCACCTTCACCGGCAGCTTTTCTTCAGCCATCTTCATGCCGGCGGCGGCGGAGTCGAAGAAGCTCTTGTCGCCCAGGGTGCCATGGAGAACGAGGGCCACCTTGAGCGGCTTGTCCTTGGTGTATTCAGCGGCGTATGCGCCCGAAAGCGCCGTGCCGGACAGCAGCGTCAGCGCCGTAGCGGCGCAAATGATCATTTTGAAAGACATGCTAAAGTTCTCCAGTTTGACGATTGTTATGGGCATTGCGGGCGCAGCCAGTCGCCGATCAAGCGACCTCCCGATGGCTGGCAACCCGATTCCAGAAGGCCTGATAAGCCTTTGAATAGCTGTTTCTGATATCGGAAAACGAGCGGCGCGTCAGGCGTCCACTTTCGACCAGACGCTCACCGGCAACCCAGACATCGCTCACGTCCCGGCCGCTGCCGGAATAGACGAGCAGAGCCGCCAGATCCGGACAGTCCGAGTAGCCCGGTCCATCAAGCGCGATGACGGTCAGGTCGGCTGCCTTGCCGACCTCCAGCGAACCGATCTCGTGCTCAAGCCCCAGAGCCCGCGCACCCTCGATCGTCGCCATTCGTACGAGATCGCTGGCCGGGATCACCTGCGCCTGACGCTCGCGATGCCCGGCAAGAAGACCGGCAATACGCATTTCGGCGACCATGTCGTAGGAATTGTTGGCCGCCACATTGTCGGTGCCGAGCGCCACCGTCACCCCGGCTGCACGCAGCTTGACTACCGGGCAAATGGCTTCGCGGCCGGACCGCAGAGCCGCGCTGGCACAATGCGCGACGGAGGCCTGCGATGCGCGGGCAAAGACGCCAATGTCTTCGTCGGACAGATCAAGGCAATGGGCCGCATGAACACGTGCCGTGAAGAAGCCGTCCCGCTCCAGCGCCTGCGCCGCCGTCAGGCCATAGCGCGCCATCGTCTCTTCGTTGTCCTCCGGTCCTGCAGCCATGTGCAGATGCAGGCCTACGCCGTGTTCGATCGCCACGCCGATTTCCGCCGCGAGCGTCTCTTCCGCATTGTCGACATAGGGTGCATGGGGTCCGAGCCACGGTACGATGCGTCCGTCGGCGGAGCGTTGACGGGCAACAAAGGCCTTCGCCTTTTGCAACTCTTCCCGGCCCCGCGCCGCATCACCAAGCTCGACAATGCCGTAGGCGATCACCGCCCGCATTCCGCTGTCGGCCGCGGCCGCGGCAATCTCGTCGGCAAAAAAATATTGCTCGCAGAACGTCGTGGTGCCGGAGAGCAGCATCTCCGCACAGGATAGCGAAACGGCCGGCGCGATGTCACCGGCCTGCATCACCAGTTCCGGCTCGCGGATGGCGTGGTACCAGCCATCCATCGTCAGAAGGCTCCGCCCTTCGGCATGGCCGCGAAACAGGATCATCGCTGCGTGGGTATGGGCATTCACCAGGCCCGGCATCAGCAGTTTTCCGGAAAGGTCGATGACCTCGTCGAACTCCGCGCGGGGCGGACAGGTCGCCATGGACCCGAGCCCGGTGATGCGGCCATCGGCAAAGCTGAGCCAGCCCCTGTCGAGGATTGTATCCTTCCGATCGACCGTCATGATCGTCGCGGAAAAAAGGAGGACAGAAGCCATATACCCAGCCGGTAAAGCGATTTACAAATGCATTACCGTCGTATTACACTATGACTTCGTCGCAGCTGTCAACTGCCCCGCGCTTGCAGCTGCACAATTATTTGGCGACCATGGAGGCCGGGTGAAATATTAAGCACCCAGCGCCCGGAGTCTATCGATGCGCATCCATAGGCCTGCAACGGAACTCTCAATCGCACGCGACGGCGGAAGGGGCTGAACCGTGCTCGAAGCTGCAAAATGTACCTGGATCGATGTGCGCGAGCGCGCAAGCCGTGGTGACCTTCTGGCTTTTCTCGCGATCGGGGCGGTGGAGCAGCATGGCGCGCATCTTCCCCTGCTGACAGACACGGTCATGTCGGACGGGGTGGCGCGAAGGCTTGCGCAGGCTGAGGACGGCTTTCTCCTTCCGCCCATTGCCTATGGAGAGGCCTGGACGACGGGAAGCTTTCCCGGCACGATCTCGCTCCGCCCCGAGACGTTGCAGGCATTGGTCACCGATATCGGCGAAAGCCTGAAACTGTCGGGCGTGGCTGCCCTCGTGATCGTCAACGGCCATTTCGGCAACCGCCCGCCCATCGAATACGCGCAGCGCAATCTGATCGATCGTCACTCGTTCCCGGTTCTGTGTCTGGATTATCCAGGTCTTGAGCTGGCCGCGGCAGACATCTGCGAGAGCGAGCCTGCGGCGCCACACTTCTATCACGCGGACGAAGTGGAGACCTCCTTCATGCTAGCGCTGGCACCGGAGACTGTCGACATGGCGCGGGCCGCACCGGAATACCCCCTGTTTCCGGCGACGTTCGGGATGGAAGCGATGCGGCTCTCGGACTTCAACGCGTCAGGCGTCTTCGGCGATCCGACACCCGCGACGCAGGCGAAGGGCGAAGCGCTGATCGCGCGCGTCGTCGCGCAGAGCCGCCTCACAATTGACGCCTTTCGGGCGCGCCACGGCCTGACGGCGACGTGATGCTGATGGCCTCGTGACAGGAGAAGCCCTTGCCGAAACCTCCATCACTGCAGGATGTCGCCAATGCCGCAGGCCTGTCACCGGCTACTGTCTCGCGCTATCTTAACGGTTCGCTCAACCTGCCGCCGGCGACATCGGAACGCATCGACAGGGCAATCAGGGCGCTCGACTACAAGCCCAATCCGCACGCCCGGCGGCTGAGCCGCGGCAAGTCGGACACGATCGGTCTCGTTATCCCCGAGATCGACAACCCCTTTTTTGCCAAGCTCGCCGCAGCAGCGGAGCGCGAGGCGGAAGCAGCCGGCCTTGCCCTCATGCTCTTTTCCAGCCTCAATCGCCGCGAACGCGAGCTGGATTATCTGGAAAAGCTGCGCCGCAACTTCGTCGACGGACTGATCTTTGCCACCAACAATCGTGCAAGCGATGAGCTCGCGGCGATCATCAACGATCTGAAGAATGTCGTGGTGATCGACGAGGATATCGAAGGCGTCACCGCGCCGCGCGTCTTCTCCGACAACGCCACCGGGGGCGCGCTGGCCGCGCGCTGTTTCATCGAGCATGGCCACAGGCGCCTCGCCTTCATCGGCGGACCGCAGGATATCATGAGCACGCGCGAGCGGCTCGCCGGCTTTGAGGGTGTGATTGACGACGCCAAGGCCGGCGCGACCCTCAACGCAACCTATTTTGGCAGCTATTCGGTCGATTTTGGACGCATGGCAACGGCGCGGCTACTTGACGAGCACCCGGACGTCACCGCCCTCTTTGTCGGCGCCGACGAAATCCTCTTCGGCGCACTGGAAACGATGCGCGGTCGTGGCATGACAGCGGGCAAGGACCTCTCCGTCATCACCTTCGACGACGCAGGGCCACTGGCCTTCTTCGACCCGCCGATCACGGCCGTGCGTCAGCCAATCGAGGAGATTGGGCGCACGGCGGTCACGACGCTTCGGCGCTTGCTGGAGGGCGAGACGGTGGAGCCCGTGACGCATCTGCCGGTCGAGCTGGTGATGCGCCGGTCGGTCAAGCCGCTCGGCTAGAGCAACTCCAGGAAAAGTGGAAACCGGCTCTCCGTCCGGAATTGCAGAAAATCCGAGCGATAGAGCGGATCAGCGCGCGCAAAGCCACCCTGCGAGACCATTCCAGAAGGTCGGATAATGGCTCCATCCGACAAAGTCCGGCGAGCCCCAATGCGGCGAGCAATCCGAGGCAAAGGCTGCCGCCCTGCCCTTGCCGTAAGACCCGATGACAAGGAAAGGATCGTCCTTGCCAACCCGCATCAGCACATCCGCATCCGCCTTGGCCTTGAGACGCTGATAGCCGAGGAAATGCGGCCATTCGGACGGCAGGCCCGCCAGTGCGGGATGCGCCTTGAGCGGCTCGGGATGAACCCCCTCGGGGCACTCGATACGGTCGTCATAGCCCAGCATGTCGACCGGCAGGACATCGGCCAAGACCGTATTGTGATAGCAGGCATTTCCGCCAAAGCCCGAGAAGCTGAGGAAACCGCCAACCATCAGCAGCGCGCCGCCAGCCTCGACATAGTCCGCAATGACCCTCAGCGTGTTCGGCCGGCGGATCGAGCGATGCAGCGTATCGGGATGAAGCAGGAACGTGTCGGCCCCGATATCGGAGAGGATGACGAGATCATAACCCGACAGTGCTTCCACCGTCGTCGGAAACTGCTGCGGAACGATGTGGTTCTGCAGATAGGTCACCTCGTGGCCTCCGCTTTGAAGCGCATCGATCAGCGGCTTGCCGCCTTCGTCATAGGAGCCGGTCGTGTAGACGGAAAAGCCCTTGAGGTGCAGACCGAGCGAGGTCCAGGATTCGCCTGCAAGCAATATCTTCATCGTTGTTTCCTTGAATTTCAGTTCACCAGACGATCGGATGCGTCTCGCCCGTCTGCACATTGACGAAACCCTCGGGGGCCTTCTCATGCGGGGCGACCAGAACCCAGCGCCAGGGCGCGCAGGTCAGCGTCGCGAAGATCAGATGTTCTGGAAAGCCCGCAATCCAGTTCTTGTTGACGGAGGGCTCGTACATCCAGCCCACCTTCTCCGCCGCGCGGTAGAAGCGCTGCATGTCGGCGTCGAGCTCTTCCGCCGGCCGTGCCGTCATCAGGCCGCCGATCTCGAAGACGACCTCGCCGGCCACCTCGCCGCGATGCACCAGAACCCAGCCGCCGCCATTCTCCGACAGCCGGTTGACGGCGAGCGCCATGGCGGCATCCGACGAGCCTATCGCCCAGACATTATGGCTGTCATGCGCCACGGAACAGGCCAGCGCCGTCTCGGCATCTGCCGGCCCGCAACCGAGCCAGAACATTGAGGCCATGTTGGCCTTCCCATGATAGCGGTCGATGACAGAGAACTTGGTGATCTTGCGCGCCGTATCACGCTGAACAGCGCCATCGGAAACAGGAAGTTCAAAAGTCAGGAAATCCTGGTTCCAATGGAAGGGCCGCAGAACAACCGCCTGCATGGTCGCCCGCCCCGGCAGGGCCGGTACGGCAAAGTCTTCCGGCGTCAGCGCCCGCCCGATATTCATCGTCTGACGGGCCCAATCCGGCCAGTCAATGGCGACGCGGTTGCCAAGATAAGTCTTGCCCTCGGACACAAGCTGGCCGTCCGCATAGACATGCGCGATGTCCACGTCTTCCAGCGATCTCAGCAGAACGATATCCGCGTAGCGGCCGGGCGTGATCGACCCCACCCAGGCATCGATGCGCATGTGGCGCGCGGGATGGATGGTCACGCATTGGTAGGCAATTTCGGCCGGCACGCCGTGGGCAATCGCGGCACGGACATTGTAATCGCTCGCGCCAAGTTTCAATGTATCGGAGGCGCTGCGGTCGTCGGTGGTGAAGGCGATGTTCGACCAGTCGGACAGGCCGCGCTCCAGAAGCCCCGGCAGCACTTCGGGATAGTTGAACGGACGGATCTCAATAAAGACGCCGCGATTGAGCTTTTCCCACGCCTCGTCCAGCGTCCAGACTTCGTGATCCGAGGAAAGACCCGCCGCCGCATAGGCGCTGGCGTCATGAGGCTCGACCAGTCCCGAACCATGCCCCTCGATCACGCCACGTTTCTCGATCGTCGCCTGCATCATGCCCCAGAGCCGCTCATAGGACGGATTTTCCGGGTTCCAGACAGCCGGCCAGTCCATCACCTCGTCAAGGCTCACCACCGAGAGATCACGCGCGAGAAAGTCCTTCTGCTCCTCATAGCCGAAATAGCCGCCAGAGGTCTCCCAGCCACTCGGCGGCACCGCCGAGCCCGGCTGGATGAAGACCTTGTGCGGCACGCCGCGCTCGCGGGCGCGCTGCCAGAACTCGATGTTGCGCCCACCATTCACATTGGCGAACTCGTGGCTCGCCTCACAGGTCCAGGTATTGCCACGCGGCAGCACCAGTTCCGCCTCGAATTCCGGCGTCAGATGCGAGCTTTCGATATGCTTGTGTACCTCGCCGAAACCCGGAACGGCAGAGAGATCGGGATAATGCGCCCGTCGCGCCACCTCGCCGCGGTAGCTTCCGGCGGGACCGACATAGGCGATACGGCGGCCCTTGATGACGATTTCCTGGTCTTCGGCCCAGGTGCGGCTGTAGACGTTCAGCAGACGCCCGACACGGATCGCCAGATCCGCCGGGCGCTTGGCAAGCGCCGTCAGCGTCAGATCCTTGCGGATCGCCACATCGTCCGCGGCATTCAAAATCAGGTCGTCGGGAAGCATCAAGAGCATACTCCTGAAAAGGAAGATGCTCAGACGATAGCGATAAAATCGCGCTTGTAAAGCGCTTTATAAAGACGAAAAACGGACATTCTTGCCGTTTCGCCTGTTTTCAGGCGATCAGCTCCGCGTTTTGCGGTAGGAGTCCTTGATGGCGATCTTCTCCTCGGCAAAGGTGAGGATGTCGCAGCCGTCGACCTCGACCTTCTTTCCCTCGACCGTCGTGCCGACGAAGCGCCACCATGTCAGGCCCGTATCGACGCTGATAATCGCCTTGCCGTTCGTCCACTGCCCGTCCGGGAAGAAGGCGAAGATGCCGGCGTAAGCGGCGCGCACGGCCTCGCGGCCGACATGTCTCGCCCCTTCGGCCTCGGTCCCTGCCGAGGCATGGAAGGCGCAGTCATCCGCGGTCAGGTCCATGATCGTCTCAAGATCATGCGCATTCCAGGCCGCCGAGAAGCGGCGCATGACATCAAGCCGCTTCTGTTCCAGCTCGTTTTCCACCACCTCGATCTCGAGGAAGGAAAACGGCGTTTCTCCGATATTGCTGACATTGTGGGCCACGCCGGTGCGGCGCGAATAGGGAATGCCCTGTTTCAGCTGCGCCTGAGCCTGCTTGCCATCCGGTCCAACCAGACCCATCTGCCCATCCGACAGGGGTACGACGACATAGTCATGCCCATGGACGTGCCAGCCGGTTTCCGCACCCGGCGCAAAGCGCCATTCGGTCACGCGGAAACGGTCGTCGTCGATATGCGTGACGGGTTCAGCCTGTTGCGCACTCATTCCAGTCCCTCCTGTGCGACGGCATCTGTGAGCCGCGCGAGCGTGCGATCCATGCGGACCATGATTTCCCTGATATCGTCTTCCGTCACGATCATCGGCGGGCAAAGCGCCAGCTGGTCGCCGATGGCGCGGAAGATGAGGCCTTCCTCGTGGCCGATCTTGGCGGCGAGCGCACCGGCGCGCCCCACCTTCTGGAAAGGCCTCCGTGTCGGCTTGTGGGCAACGAGTTCCAGCGCGCCGATCAGGCCCGTGCCGCGCACCTCGCCGACCAGAGGGTGATCGGCAAAGGCGCGCAAACCCTTCTGGAAGATCGGCTCCATGCGCGCCGCATTGCCCATCAGGTCGCGCTCCTCGATGATGGCGAGGTTTTCGAGGCCGACGGCGGTCGCAACCGGATGGCCGGACGCGGTGAAACCGTGGCCGAAATTTCCGAGCACGGACGTATGGTCCGCGATCGCCTGATAGACCGGATCGCTGACGAGGACGGCGGCGAGCGGCATGTAGGACGATGTGATCTGCTTGGAGACCGTCATGATGTCCGGCGTGAAGCCGTATTTCTGGCAGCCGAAGGGCGTACCAAGCCGGCCAAAGCCGCAGATGACCTCATCCGAAATCAAAAGAATGTCGTTCTTGCGGCAGATCTTCTCGACGCCTTCCCAATAGCCCACCGGCGGCGGCATGACGCCACCTGCCGACATCAGCGGTTCGCCGATGAAGGCGGCAATGGTTTCGGCGCCTTCATGCTCGATAACGTCTTCCAGCTCTTCAAGCAGGCGGGCCGTGAAGGCCTCTTCCGTCTCGCCTTCCAGGCCGAAACGATAAAAATGTGGGCAGGTCAGGTGCCGCACCGGGATCGCCGGCAGGTCGAAATCGCGGTGGTTGACCGGCAGGCCGGTGAGGCTGCCCGAGGCCACCGTGATGCCGTGATAGGCCTTGTTACGAGCGAGAAACGTCTTCTTCTGCGGCCGCCCCAGCGCATTGTTCATGAACCAGACCATTTTCACGATCGTGTCATTGGCCTCCGAACCGGACGAGGTGAAGAACACCCGCGTCAGGTTTTCCGGCGTCATCTCCACCAGCTTTTCGGCAAGACGAATGGAGGGCTCATGCGACTTTGATGTGAACGTATGATAATAGGGCAGCTTGAGCATCTGCTTGTAGGCCGCGTCCGCCAGCCGCTTCTCGGAGAAGCCGACTGCGACCGACCACAGCCCCGCCAGACCCTCGATATATTCCTTGCCCTGCTCGTCATAGACGCGGATGCCCTCGCCCCGCGCGATCACCATCGGCCCGGTGATCTCGTGCTGACGCATATTGGTGTTGGGGTGCATGACATTCGCGACATCGGCCGCGGCCAGCGAGTTGGACAGATGGGTCATTCAGGTCTCTCGATCGATCATTCGGTTTGTGCGGGCATCACGCCAGCGTATTGGCCTCGAAGGAGGCGGCGATATGCGGAAATTCAGGGGCCGTTTCGCGGCCCTTCAAGAGGCCCAGAACACGCGGCGGCGTCAAGGGCAGTTCGCGCACCGGCTTGCCTGTCGCATTGGCGACCGCGCAGCCGATGGCAGCCGCAACGCCGAGGATCGGAACCTCGCCCGCC
>DATMTA010000117.1:0-102249 GCA_035565055.1 Ensifer sp. | reverse complement strand
CTCCGCCTGACGGCGGGAGAAGAACCGGAATGCGTCATTGGTAATAACGATTGGCGCATCATAGACCTTCGGATCGCCCACGCGGCGCAGCGTTTCCTGATAGCTCGAATATTCCCCCGTCAGCGGCTGGAACTGCTTGGGCAGATCATCACGTGACACCGGCCAAAGCCGCGCGCCGGCGCCACCGGCGAGAAGGATGGGGATGATCTTCTGAGCATTCATTCTGTCTGTCTCCGACGCTTGAAAATCTGCGGTACGCAGGTCGCCACGGGGGTCCCGGTGCATGGCGGGGCCCCGCCCATCAGGTGGCGCAAACTACAAGAGATGCCTGGGAAGGGAAACCCCGGCAAGGCTGCAATCACTGAAGCTTGGTTTACGACGCCCGGTTCAGGAACGTCCGGATTGCGTTGGGGGTTCCCCCCACATGCAGCAAAGGCGCGTGACCCTGATCGGGCACCAAAAGCACGTCCATCTCGGGGTCCCGATCCTGCATACGCGCCAGAATTTCCGGCGTCAGAAGAACAGAATTCGCGCCCCGGATCGTCATGAGCGGCTTGCCGCGGAAGAGGTCGAACTGTTCCCACAGTTCCGGCAGCGGCTGGCTGAGATCCAGCATGGCCATGCCCGCGGCAATGGCGGGATCATGATCCGGTTCGTAGCGGCCGTTCGTCTCCTTCAGGGTGGCATCGGCGAATTCCAGCCAGTCGGCCTCCGTCAATCGCGGGAAGGCCGGTCCGTGCACACGCTTGAGCACGGCAGCCGCCTCGTCCAGGCTTCCATAGCTTGGGCGCGCGCCGAGATAGGACTGAATATGCCGCAGCCCTTCGATGCCGATGGCAGGTCCGACGTCGTTCAGGATGACCGCCGCAAGGAGCTGCGGCTGAACGGCTGCGAGCACATGCAGGATCAACCCACCGCGTGATGTCCCGATAAAGGAGGCCCGGCTCACACCGAGTGCCGCGAGAACGGCCAGTACATCACCTGCCTCATGCGGAACCGTGTAGCGCGAGATGTCGCAGTCCCAGGAAGACCCGCCGCGCCCGCGCGTGTCGATGGTGATAACCCGGCGTGGCGATTGCGCATCGTTGGCAAGAGCCACCGCCAGCGGATGAAAGTCCCGGCTGTTGCGGGTCAACCCGGCAAGGCACACCACCGGCAGCTGGTCCTCCCTCCCGGCCACATCCAGACCGTAGTCCCGGGCGTAGAGCGTCAACCCGTCGGGTGAGGGGACTCGGTGCTCGAGATAGGGTGTGGTCATGGGCAGCTTCCTCCTGAATCTACGGCGAAGCTAGCGGAACACCCGGCTGAAGGAAACCATTCGAATGGCGTTCTTCTGGGTGTATCCGAGTGCCAAGGTCATCATCCGCCCGCCGTCAGATCCGCCTTGATATTCGCGCCGAGGCCGAGCTGGAGTTGATAGGCCTCGAAATTCTCCATGACTTTCATCACGTAGTCGCGGGTTTCGGGATAGGGGATGGATTCGATCCAGTTGAGGACGAATTCGATGTCCTTGCCGCGCGGATCGCCGAAGCGGGCAAGCCATTCGCGCACTTTGCCGGGACCGGCATTGTAGGAGGCGAAGGTCAGCACATAGGAACCGGCCTGCCGCTTGATCTGGTTGTCCAGATACTGCGTCCCGAGAATGGCGTTGTAGGCCGTGTCGGCCGTCAGTTTTTCCGGCGCGTAGGCGAGACCCAGCTGCGAGGCCATGTCCTTGGCTGTTCCGGGCAGGATCTGCATGAGGCCCAGCGCCTGCGCCGCCGAGACGGCCTTCGCATTGAAGCCGCTCTCCTGCCGCGCGATCGCATAGGCGAGCGCCAGCTGCGTTCCAGAGAGGCCGGCTGTGTCGGGGATTGCTCCCAGCGGATAGGCAAGCGCCGCATCGTCGCCGCCCTTGGCATAGGCCTTCTTGCCGATGTCAAGCGCCAGCGCGCTGTCCTGCTCACGTTTCGCCTTCTCGGCGAGGATCGTCAGCATGTCCGGATCGTCAATCTGGTCGGCGAGGCCGCGATAAAGGCGCTTGGCAGCCGAGGCGTAATTCGCCTTCTGCAGAAGATCGATCGCCCGTACGCTTTCCTGGCCGGCAAACAGCAGCCGATCCGAAGCCGTCGGCCCGTTTCCATCCGCTTCAGTTGTTGCAGCGTGCCCCGGCAGCTCGGTTGCTGCAACCAGGCCATAGAAAGAGTGGTCATAGTCCGCGGCATCGGCGAAATAAGTCTTCCCGTCTCCGCCAGCCGCCTTGTCAGCCCGTCCCAGCCAATAAAGCGCGCGTGAAGCCGTCTGAGGCGTAGTTGCTTCTGCCCGCAGCTTTTCGAAATGGGTCTTGGCGAGCTTGCCGTCCTTCAGCCCGACAAGCGCATACCAGCCGGCGTGAAACTCGGCATCCGCGACGGATGCGGGGGAGGCGGCGACATGATTGGCAGCCAGATCATAGGCCGCCTTGAACTTGCTCGCTTCGAACAACCCGCGGCTGACGATCCGCTGCTCATGCCACCATTCATCCGAATTGACACGATCGGAGGCCGTCGCCGGCAGCTTTTGAAGGAGCGCGGCCGCGCCGTCGAAGTCGTTGGCCTGCTCCTTGTGAACGATATTGGCAAACAGCAGCCCACTGTCGCCCTTGAAGCCCGCCTCGGCGGCCTTCAGCAACTGGGCAGCCTTTGGGCCTTGTCTGATCACGGCGCTCCAGGCATCAAAAAGCGGTTGCGCGTTCCCCAGCTTGGCGAAGCGCGCGGCCTGTTTCATGCGGTCGCGATAGAGCAGATAAGCCATCCGGGCCTTGTGGTCGGCCGGCGTCAGCATCTCGGGGAAACGGTTCAACACCTCGCCTTCCAGCCAGGTGTTCAGGGCGTTCGTCGCCCACAGGCCGGTAATGATGGACTTGGCCCGATCGACCTCACCGACGTTCTTGAGCGCCCGCGCGTAGAGCACGTTCCCCTCGGCCGTCTGCGGAGCGCGCAGCCGAAACGCTGCGAAAATCGCGTCGTCGCTCGGATGTTCCCGATAGAGCGCCCGTTCATAATGGCGATCAAGATCGGCAAGATCGGGCCAGCCTGCCAGCTCTTCGCGCGCCGACAGATATTCCGCGCTGGAGATCCCCGAAAGCCCGGACGTCACGATTGCATAGGTCAGCGCTTTGCGCTCGATCCCGTTACGCGGAACAAGGTCGTCACGGGCGTTCAGCGCGGCCTGCACGTCGTTGCGCTTCAGCGCTTCGATGCCGGCAGAGAAGGCGCCTTGCGAGGCCGCAATGATCGCCTTTTGCGCCGTCCGGTCGCCGGACGACGTGGCGTCCTTGCCGGCCTCGATCAGCGAGGGCGTGGCAACACTGTACAGCAAGACGGGACCCATCGCCTCCCACCCGGCAATGGGTGCGAGGACGGCCAGAGCTATGGCGATGGGCGCGGTCACTTTCGTCATGGGTCTCGATGGATGTTCTAATACAATATAGCATCGGGCGTTGCACAAAGCTTGTCCCGGTTACGATTTTCGTTCTTCCAAGGAGTCACAAACTCCTCTAAGAAACGCGATCGGGAACAAGGTCTGAAGCTCCAAGCAGAAAGCGCCTGACCAACAAGAATAATCAGGATTGCGGCTAAAGCTTGTGTGGGCCGCCAGTGAGGTAATACCGCATGTTCAAGGGATCGATGCCCGCCCTCGTCACCCCGTTCACAACCGACGGGAAGGTCGACGAAAAAGCCTTTGCGGAACATGTGGACTGGCAGATCAAGGAAGGCTCCAGCGGACTGGTACCCGTCGGCACCACCGGCGAGTCGCCGACCCTTTCACATGCTGAGCACAAGCGCGTCGTCGAGCTCTGCATCGAAGTCGCCGCCAAGCGTGTGCCGATCATCGCGGGCGCCGGCTCCAACAACACGGTCGAGGCGATCGATCTCGCACGTCACGCCGAGAAGGCGGGCGCAGATGCCGTACTGGTTGTGACCCCTTATTACAACAAGCCGACGCAGAAGGGCCTGATCGCCCATTATTCCGCGATCGCCGAGGCGATCACGCTGCCCATCATCATCTACAACATTCCGGGTCGTTCGGTCATCGACATGAGCGTGGAGACGATGGCGGCGCTTGCCAAGGCCCACAAGAACATCGTCGGCGTCAAGGATGCGACCGGCAAGATCGAGCGCGTCTCGGAACAGCGCATGGCCTGCGGCAAGGATTTCATCCAGTTGTCCGGCGAGGACGCCACGGCTCTTGGCTTCAACGCCCATGGCGGCGTCGGCTGCATTTCGGTCACGGCCAATGTCGCCCCGCGTCTGTGCGCCGAATTTCAGGCACTGACGCTGAAGGGCGATTATGCCGCAGCGCTCGAATATCAGGATCGCCTGATGCCGCTTCACAAGGCCATCTTCCTTGAACCCGGCGTTGCAGGCTCTAAATATGCTTTGTCGCGTCTCGGCCGCATGGGCGAAACGGTTCGTTCGCCGCTGGTCGGCATCGAACCCTCTACCAAGGCAGCACTGGACGCCGCCATGAAACATGCAGGATTGTTGAACTGATGGCACCCAAGGGTAGCGAGCGCGTGGTGAAGAAGGTCGTTGCGGACAACCGCAAGGCCCGCTTCAACTATGAGATCGTCGATACCTATGAAGCCGGCCTCGTGCTTACGGGAACGGAAGTGAAGTCCTTGCGCGACGGCAAGGCCAACATCGCCGAATCCTACGCGTCCGACGAGGACGGGGAAATCTGGCTCATCAATTCCTATCTGCCGGAATATCTGCAAGGCAACCGCTTCAACCACGACACTCGCCGTCGCCGCAAGCTGCTGCTCTCGAAGCGGGAAATCCATCGCCTGCGTGTCGGCGTCAACCGCGAAGGCATGACGCTTGTTCCATTGAAGATCTACTTCAATGAGAAGGGGAGGGCGAAGATGGAACTGGCGCTCGCCAAGGGCAAGAAGCTCCACGACAAGCGCGAGACCTCGAAGGAACGCGACTGGAACCGCCAGAAAAGCCGGCTGCTCAAGGAGCGCGGCTGAGCGCCCGACGGGTTTCCGGTTGCGGATGCCGTTCAAACTTCAGCTAAAACTGCTTGTAAAACTGTGAATGGACCGGCGCGTTTTCGTTTTCAAGCGCGTGGTCTGCAGGCGCCGTTTCGGATTTCATCGCGTCGCGAAGGGCGCGAAGCCTGCGAATATCTGCCGCTTCTGCATCGTCTCTGCGACGATTGCGCGGTTCGGGGAAATGGCGTGACGCTTCGCCAGCCAGCAACAGGTCCAAATTGGTGACATCTGTTGAAATCTCGAACTCCTCCACCGTCTGCTTTAGCAGTTCGGGAAGCGGCGGACGAAGGACTGTTGTATCAGACATGGGCTTAACCGTGACGAATGCGATCGTCGCAGCTTGGCAGATCCGTCTTGCGAAACTGCCAAGCCGCAGGGTTAAGAAACCCTCACCTCAGTTTTCAGCGTCTTCAGTGACCGGCTCGTGAACCCGTGCCTGGCGTTCCGCCGGGTCACGACCGACTTCGGCCTTGAGGGAATTCAGGTCGATGAAATGGTCGGCCTGACGGCGCAGGTCGTCTGCAATCATCGGCGGCTGGGTCGCCATGGTCGAAACGACCGAGACCTTGCGACCCCGGCGCTGCAGCGCCTCGACAAGCGTCGTAAAGTCGCCGTCGCCCGAGAAGATCACGAGATGGTCCACCGTCTCACACTGCTCCATCGCGTCGATGGCCAGTTCGATATCCATATTGCCCTTGATCTTACGACGACCGAGCGAATCGGTGAATTCCTTTGCAGGCTTCGTCACCACGCGGTAGCCGTTATAGTCGAGCCAGTCGATCAGAGGCCGGATCGAAGAATATTCCTGGTCCTCGATCAGGGCCGTGTAATAGTAAGCCCTCAGCAGGTAACCCCGCTTCTGGAACGCCTTGAGGAGTTTGCGATAATCGACATCGAAACCCAACGACTTGGACGCCGCGTAAAGATTCGCGCCATCGATAAATAGAGCTATTTTTTCTCTCGGGTCGAACATCGATCCATCCCTGCTTGTTCCGTTTTTTTTAAGAAACGGCTAATATTATAAGCTGAATCCGTCAACAGGCGAATTTGGTTTCGCACGCTTATTAACTGGTGGTGTACGGCGCGACAAGCAACCGCCTATCCTTAGACTTGCCAATGAATTGCAACCGAACTGCGCCGCATCTAACGCGTGACCATTTCAAACGGCTAAATCGGCAAAAAGTTCCCTGTTCAGGAAAAACTTGAATTAACCGCGCTTTGCCTGTATCGAGCACCCAATCCCTTACGGAAACGAATTCACGAAGGACAGGCCATGGCCCGCGTCACAGTAGAAGATTGCATTGATAAAGTCGACAACCGGTTCGAGCTCGTTCTGCTCGCCAGCCACCGCGCTCGCCAGATCTCGCAGGGCGCTGGTATCACGATCGATCGCGACAACGACAAGAATCCGGTCGTAGCACTCCGCGAAATCGCCGACGAGACCCTTTCTCCGGAAGATCTCAAGGAAGACCTCATTCATTCGCTGCAGAAGCATGTCGAAGTGGACGAGCCCGAGCCCGATCCGGCCTCACTGGGCGGCGCTTCCGCTGCCGGGAACGATCTGGAAGAGGAAGATCTTCCCGATACGCTGACCTTCGACCGGATGTCGGAAGAAGAACTGCTGGCCGGCATCGAAGGTCTTGTGCCGCCGGAAAAAAGCGACGATTATTGATTTTGCCACATTTTAGTCGCTGACAGGTCTATGACTTGCTGCGACATTTGAATGCGCCGGTTCATGTGATCGGCGCATTTGCGATTCCGGGGAGACGTGCTTCATGATGCGACAATACGAGCTTGTTGAGCGCGTTCAGCAATACAAGCCGGATGTCAACGAAGCACTCCTCAACAAGGCCTATGTCTACGCCATGCAGAAGCATGGGATGCAGAAGCGTGCCAGCGGCGATCCCTATTTTTCGCATCCGCTCGAAGTCGCCGCCATCCTCACCGACATGCATCTGGATGAGTCGACCATCGCCGTTGCGCTCTTGCACGACACGATTGAGGACACGACGGCGACCCGTGCCGAGATTGACGAGTTGTTCGGCAAGGATATCGGCCGCCTCGTTGAGGGCCTGACCAAGATCAAGAAGCTCGAGCTCGTCTCGCAGAAGGCCAAGCAGGCGGAAAACCTGCGCAAGCTGCTGTTGGCGATTTCCGACGACCTTCGCGTTCTTCTCGTCAAGCTGGCCGACCGTCTCCACAACATGCGAACGCTCGACGCCATGCGCGACGACAAGCGCCGCCGCATTTCCGAAGAGACGATGGAAATCTATGCGCCGCTCGCCGGCCGCATGGGGATGCAGGGCGTGCGCGACGAACTGGAAGAGCTTTCCTTCCGTCACCTCAACCCCGAAGCCTGGGATACGGTCACGAAGAGGCTCGCTGGTCTTTCCGCCAGCAATGAAGGCCTGATCGAGAACATTGAGCGCGAACTGACGGAGCTGCTCTCCCAGAACGGCCTCACCAAGGCCGTCGTCAAGGGGCGGCAGAAGAAGCCTTACTCCGTCTTTCGCAAGATGCAGTCGAAGTCACTCTCCTTCGAACAGCTCTCCGACGTTTACGGATTCCGCATTCTCGTGGAGGACATCCCGTCCTGCTATCGCGCGCTCGGCATCGTTCACACGCGTTGGCGCGTCGTCCCCGGCCGCTTCAAGGACTATATCTCGACGCCGAAGCAGAATGACTACCGCTCGATCCACACCACGATCGTCGGTCCTTCGCGCCAGCGTATCGAGCTGCAGATCCGCACGCTGCGCATGAACGAAATCGCCGAATACGGCATTGCCGCGCATTCCATCTACAAGGACGGCCAGAGCGGTCAGGAGCAGGACACGCTGGCGCGCGAGAGCAATGCCTATTCCTGGCTCCGCCAGACCATCGAGGCGCTGTCCGAAGGCGACAACCCGGAAGAGTTTCTGGAGCACACCAAGCTCGAACTCTTCCAGGACCAGGTTTTCTGTTTCACGCCGAAGGGCAAGCTGATAGCGCTGCCGCGCGGCGCAACGCCCATCGACTTCGCCTATGCCGTCCATACCAATGTCGGCGATACCTGCGTTGGCGCCAAGATCAATGGCCGGATCATGCCGGTCGTGACGCGACTGGCCAACGGCGACGAGGTAGAAATCATTCGTTCCGGCGTGCAGGTGCCGCCCGCCGCCTGGGAAGAGATCGTCGTCACCGGCAAGGCGCGTTCCGCCATCCGTCGGGCCACGAGGCTCGCCATCCGCAAGCAATATGCCGGCCTCGGCTATCGCATTCTGGAGCGCACGTTCGACCGCGCCGGAAAGGTCTTCTCCCGCGATGTGCTCAAGGCCTCGCTTTTCCGGCTCGGCCATAAGGAAGCGGAAGACGCGATTGCAGCCGTCGGGCGAGGGGAGCTCTCGTCCCTCGACGTGCTCCGCGCCGTCTATCCGGATTATCAGGACGAACGCGTCACGGTGAAGCAGAACGTCGACGACGGCTGGTTCGCCATGAATTCGGCCTCGGGCATGATCTTCAAGGTGCCCGGTCAGCAGAAGTCTCCGAGCGGCGAGGTCCTGCCGTTCCGCGGCCTTTCCAACGACATCCAGGTGCATTTCGCCACCGGCGGAGCCGTGCCCGGTGACCGCATCGTCGGCATTCTCGACGGCGAGAAGAGCCTCGCCATCTATCCGATTCAATCGCCCGGGCTGCAGCAGTTCGAGGACGAACCGGAGCGCTGGATCGACGTGCGCTGGGATCTCGACCTTGCCAACAAGTCGCGCTTCAACGCCCGCGTCATGATCAGCGCCATCAACGAGCCGGGAACGCTGGCCACGATCGCACAGAACATCGCGACAACCGACGTCAACATCGCAACGCTGACCATGATCCGCGTTGCCGCCGATTTCACCGAGATGCAGCTGGAGCTCGAGGTCTGGGATCTGCGCCAGCTCAACCAGTTGATCACCCAGCTGAAAGAGCTGCAATGCGTTGCAACGGTCAAGCGGCTGTTCGAATAGATGAAGCTGACGACCGGCCGAAGCCTTTCCCTTCGCAACTGCGTGAAGGCTGCGGACTTGCGTTCTGATAATTGGAAAACAAAAGGTTACCGTCGCGACATGCGTCATGTGCATGGCTGCTAGGCCTTCCTTGCGCTTGTTGATGTTGCGATGCAGCATTATCTTGAAGTCCGTAAACAGATGTTGATCAAGAAGGACTTGAAAAGATGTTCGGCTCGCTGAAAAAAGTGGCTCGTGCGCTCCGCATTCCCACGGAGCAGGAGCGTGAAATGGCTTACCTCAATGGTGCAAAGGATCGTTATGATCTTGAGTTCCGGATGCGCCAGATCGATCGTGGCGAATTCCGCCGTGGTCAGTTCTGAGGCTCAATGAAGCCTTGAAAGCCTCCTCACTTGCGCCTGGTGCGCTGGAGGCTCCCCATCGGGAAAGATGAAGAAGCAGGGTGCGGGTTCCGCGCCCTTTTTTGTATCTTCAATCCGCCGGTTCGCGAAGTCTGGCCCGTCTTTCCCATTGTGCTGGAAATCGCCAAGTCCTATATCCCGTCCTATGAAACACAAGACTCCCGACCTTTCGTTTGAGCCCTCCGAAAGCCCGCCGCGCAAGCGCATGAGCTTCGGTCGAGCGATGCGCTACCAGATGCTGAAGTTCGTCCGCATCCGCGCCACGCCACATGCGATCGGCGTCGGGGTCGGGACCGGTGTTTTCGCGGCCTTCCTGCCGCTGGTGGGTGTCCACATGGCGCTGGCGGCGGCGCTTGCATGGATGTTCGGCGGTAACATGATTGCGGCGGTCGCCTGCACCCTACTGGTCGGTAATCCGTTTACTTATCCATTCATCTGGGCTGCGACCTGGGAGACGGGGCAGATGATCCTCGGCTCGAAGGCCAAGTCGATGGGGACGATTCATCTTCATGAGCTTGTTCACAAGCTTTCGTTCGGCGAACTTTGGGCGCCGATCCTCAAGCCGCTGCTCATCGGTTCGATTCCGCTCGGAATCGCGGGCGGGCTGGTTGGCTATTTCGTGATGGCGCAGGCGGTGACTATCATCCGCGCCAGACGGCAGGCGCGGCTGAACGCGCAGTGACGGTTACAAGAGGCGAAAGAGGCGCATGATCATCGGCATTGGCAGCGATCTCATCGACATTCGCCGCGTCGAGAAATCGATCGAGCGTTTCGGCGACCGTTTCACGCACCGCTGCTTTACCGAGGTCGAGCGGGCAAAGTCTGACCGCCGCAAGGAGCGCGCCGCTTCCTATGCGAAGCGCTTCGCCGCCAAGGAGGCCTGCTCCAAGGCGCTGGGCACGGGGCTGGCGCAAGGCGTCTTTTGGCGCGACATGGGGGTCGTCAATCTGCCGAGCGGGAAGCCGACCATGGCGCTCACCAATGGAGCGGCCGAAAGGCTGGCTGCGCTGACCCCGGCGGGCCATTACGCGGTCGTGCATCTGACGATTACGGACGATTTTCCCCTGGCTCAAGCATTTGTAATCCTGGAAGCCCTGCCTTTGCCGCAATCGTGATGCGACTGGGCGCTCGGAACTTGCGCAAACGCTTGGTTTCAAGACGCTTGCCGCCCGGTTCATAAGCGGTTAGACAATCCCGACGCGCGGTCCGCAGGTGTTCCTCCCTGCCGGATAGCGGGACGGCATCGCCAGAGAAAGGCGCTACAAGGAAATGAGCAACGTGTCTGAGAAAGTCAAACCCGAGAACTCCTTCTGGGAAACGGTCAAGGTCGTCATCCAGGCGCTGATCCTTGCCGGCCTCATTCGCACCGTTCTCGTCCAGCCGTTCACGATTCCCTCGGGCTCGATGATGCCGACCCTGCTTGTCGGTGACTATATCTTCGTCAACAAGTTCGCTTACGGCTATTCGAAATACTCGCTGCCCTTCTCGCCGGACCTCTTCAACGGTCGCATCTTTGGCTCCGATCCGAAGCGTGGCGATGTCGTCGTATTCCGCTTCCCGCCAAACCCTTCGATCGACTACATCAAGCGCTGCGTCGGCCTGCCAGGCGATCGCATCCAGATGAAGAATGGCGTGCTTTACGTGAACGACAAGCCGGTGCCGAAGGTGGCCGACGGTTCGTTCAATTCCGACTATGCCAAGGACCCGGGGCAGAACATCCCGGTCTTCCGCGAAACGCTGCCGAATGGCGTGACCTATGACACGCTGGACGAAAGCCCGGATACGCTGGGTGACAACACGCGTGAATTCATCGTTCCCGCCGGTCATTATTTCATGATGGGCGACAATCGCGACAATTCCGCCGACAGCCGTTTTGACGTGGGTTACGTCCCGGCGGAGAATCTGGTCGGCAAGGCTTCGATCATCTTCTTCTCTCTCGGCAACGACACGGCCTTCTCAGAAATCTGGAAATGGCCGACGAACATGCGCTGGAACCGCATTTTCAAGGGCGTTGATTGATGGCGCTGAAGCCGGAGGAACGCGCTCAGCTCGAGAAGGTGATCGGTCACGAGTTCCGGGCCAAGGAACGGCTTGATCGTGCAGTGACGCATTCCAGCGCGCGCACCTCCAAGGGCACGAATTACGAGCGGCTGGAATTTCTGGGCGACCGCGTACTGGGGCTTTGCGTCGCCGAACTCCTGTTCACAAGTTTTGCCGATGCGGATGAGGGCGAGCTGTCCGTTCGTCTCAACCAGCTCGTCTCCGCGGCGACCTGCGCAGATGTCGCCGACAGCCTGGAGCTTCATCGCTATATCCGGACCGGCGCAGACGTGAAGAAGGTCACCGGCAGCCGCATGTTGAACGTGCGCGCCGATGTCGTCGAAAGCCTGATTGCCGCCCTCTATCTTGACGGCGGTCTGGAAGTGGCGCGCCGTTTCGTTCTCGCCAACTGGACCGAGCGGGCGACCAAGGCGGGCGCCGCCAAGCGCGACGCCAAGACCGAACTGCAGGAATGGGCTCACGCCCGTTTCCAGGTTACCCCGGTGTACAAAGTGGTCGATCGCTCCGGCCCGGACCATGAACCGCGCTTCACTGTTCTGGTTCAGATCAACGGCATAGCGCCCGAAACCGGTGTCGAGCGATCCAAACGGATGGCCGAGCAGGTCGCGGCGACGAAACTTCTGGAACGCGAAGGCGTCTGGAAGTAGAACGCTTGTATATTCTCATAACTGGATAAATGTGATGACTGACCTTGAGGCAGATGTACCTGCCGAAACCCATTCCGGCTTTGTGGCGCTGATCGGTGCGACCAATGCGGGGAAGTCGACGCTGGTCAACCGCCTGGTTGGTGCCAAGGTGTCGATCGTCAGCCACAAGGTGCAGACGACGCGCGCCATCGTGCGCGGCATCGCCATCCACGACAATGCCCAGATCGTCTTCATGGACACGCCCGGCATCTTCAAGCCGCGCCGCCGGCTCGACCGCGCCATGGTCACCACCGCCTGGGGCGGGGCCAAGGATGCGGATTACATCCTGCTGATCGTCGACAGCGAGCGTGGCCTCAAGGGTGATGTCGAGACCATTCTGGAAGGTCTGAAGGAGGTCAAGCAACCGAAGCTCTTGGCGCTCAACAAGATCGACCGCGTCAAGCCGGAAGACCTGCTGAAGTTGGCCGCCGACGCCAACGAGAAGATCGCCTTCGAGCGCACCTTCATGATTTCCGCCACGACCGGCTCGGGTTGCGACGACCTCCTCGATTATCTCGCGAAGGAACTGCCGGCAGGGCCGTGGTACTATCCGGAAGACCAGATTTCGGATCTTCCCATGCGCCAACTGGCTGCAGAAATCACCCGCGAGAAGCTGTTCTTGCGCCTGCACCAGGAGCTTCCCTATTCCTCGCATGTCGAGACGGAGAAGTGGGAAGAGCGCAAGGACGGCTCGGTGCGCATCGAACAGGTAATCTTCGTCGAACGCGACAGCCAGAAGAAGATCGCACTCGGCAAGGGCGGCGAGACCATCAAGGCCATCTCCACCGCCGCCCGCAAGGAAATCTCCGAAATCCTCGAACAGCCGGTCCACCTCTTCCTCTTCGTGAAGGTCCGCGAGAACTGGTCCGACGACCCCGAGCGCTATCGCGAGATGGGGCTGGATTATTCGAAGTGATGGCTGCGGGGCTCAGGCCCCGTGGCAGGCCTTGAACTTCTTGCCCGAGCCGCAGGGGCAGGGATCGTTCCGACCGACGCGTGCCGGTTTGGCCGTGTCTTCCCGATCCCAATAGTACCAGCGCCCGTCGATCTTGCGGAACAATGAGACTTCGCTGGCCGAGCCTTCCTGGCCGTTCTGCCGAACCCGGAAGGTGAAGCTCACCTTGCCCGTCTCGTCGCCTTCGAGCCCCGCCTCACGCCCCGTAATCGTCAGGCCCAGCCATTCGGTGCCGACGCCGGAGCGTTCCGCCTCCCGGCGATTGAACGCCTTGGCCGCAGGCCCCGCACATGTCTCTTCGATATAGGTCAACTTCCCCGTGGCATAGGCGGTATATCGCGAGCGCATCAGCGCTTCGGCCGTAGGCGCCGGTTTGCCGGCGAGAATCGGGCCGCAGCAGGCGAGAATGAGTTTGCCGGAACCGCAGGGGCAGGGGATCATGACGTTCCTCTCGACATGTGATCTGAGTGTTGAAGGCTCTCGGCCACGAGCCATGCCGCCAGTTTGTCGACATGCGGTTCGCTTGAAGCCGGCTGCACCAGCCAATAGCCCCGATCAGGTCGGATCAACTCTAATCCAATGGTTGTCAACAGACCCGCCCTGACGAGATCGTCCACCAGCCCCGTCCAGCCGAGCGCCAGCCCCTCGTCGCCAAGGGCCGCCTGCAGCACGAGATGATAGGCGTTGAAGCCGAGATCGCCCGCGTCAGGCTGACGCGGCACGCCGAGTTCCTTGAAGAAGCCCTGCCAGGAAAACCAGCGTTCGTCGTCGTCGCCTTCCAGATGGATGAGCCGTTGCCGCGCGAGGTCGGCCGGGCCGGCGATGGGCCCAACCATGTCGCGATAGGCCGGCGAACAGACCGGCTGCACGCGTTCCTGCATCAGCTGCACGGCATCCGCGCCAAATGCCCCGCGCTGGCCGAACAGGATGAAGAGATCCGCATCCCCGGCATCGGCAATCTTGATGCTCTGCGAAGCAAGAATATGCACATCGACATTCGGTTCGATCTGGCGAAAGGCCGAGATTCGGGGCATCAGCCAGTAGGAGGCGAAGCCGAAATCGGTGTGAACCCGCACCGAAGCCTGCCGCCTGCGCTTGCGGATCTGCCGCACCGCCTCGTCTATGCCGGAGAGCGCTTCGATCACTGCTTCGTGCAGCAACGCGCCCTCACGCGTCAGCGCCGCCCCACGATGCAGCCGCTGTACCAGCGTTGCACCCACGCTCTCCTCGATACGGCGCAGCTGGTAGCTCACGGCCGGCTGCGAAAGGCGCAACTCCTCAGCCACGCGCGTCAGGTTCCCGTGTCGCCCTATCGCGTCGAAAAGCCGTAGCCAGCCCAGATCAAGCGGTCGTTCTGCCATCAGATTTCTTTATCGCCGTGATAAAAACAAAAGGGCTGCAAATCCTGCGCAATATCAAGTTCCATCTTCTGCAGCGCGGAAGCCTGCCGTTCCGTCCGCCGCACCATAAAACGGCACAAGCCGAAACCATAGGGGAATTTTATGATCAGCAAAAAGGTCTCAGCGGCTGCTCTCGTCAGCCTTCTTCTCGCCGGCACTGCCGTTGCGGCCGATGCGCCGGCTTGCAAAACCGTGCGCATGTTCGATCCGGGCTGGACGGATATTTCGTCCACCAACGCCATCGCAACCGCGCTTCTCGATGGACTAGGCTACAAGGCCGACATCCGGACGCTGTCGGTCCCGATCGGCTACAAGGCGATCGAAAACAAGGAAATCGACGTCTTTCTCGGCAACTGGATGCCGGCCCAGCAAAGGTTCATCGATACGCTGAATGCCGCCAAGGCAGCGGAAAAGCTCAAGGAGAACCTGCCGGACGCGAAATTCACCCTGGCCGTCCCGACCTATGTCGCGGATGCCGGTGTGCATGACTTCAAGGATCTGGCTGCCCATGCCGACAAGTTTGAAAAGAAGATCTACGGCATCGAGGCAGGTGCGCCGGCCAACCAGAGCCTGCAGAAGATGATCAAGGCCGATGATTTCGGCCTGAAGGACTGGCAGGTCGTCGAATCGGGCGAGCAAGCCATGCTCTCGCAGGTCGCCCGTGCCGAAAAGCAGAAGAGCTGGATCGTCTTCCTCGGCTGGGCGCCGCATCCGATGAACACCAAGCTGAAGCTCACTTATCTCTCGGGCGGTGACACCTATTTCGGCCCAAACTATGGTGGCGCGACCGTCAACACGATTGCCCGCACGGGCTGGGCTGATGCCTGCCCGAATGCCGCAATGCTGTTCAAGCAACTGAGCTTCACGCTCGATATCGAGAACGCGATGATGGGCAAGATCATGGACGAGGGCAAGACGCCGACGGACGCCGCCAAGGCCTATCTGAAAGCCAATGCCGGCCTTATCGAGCCATGGCTCAAGGGCGTGACGACGCTCGACGGAAAGCCTGGTCTGCCGGCGGTCAAGTCCGCGCTCGGCCTCTGAGCAGCGAAATCGCGATCCCGCGACGCCCGCTCCGGCGGGCGTTGTTTCAAGCAATGACACTTTGATAGAGACGACGGCGCAAGACCACATGACCCGGCCCAATATCCTCATTCTCATGGTCGACCAGCTGAACGGGACGTTCTTTCCCGACGGGCCGGCAGATTTTCTGCAGGTACCCAACCTTCGGGCTCTTGCGGCGCGCTCGGCCCGCTTTGCCAATTGCTACACGGCAAGCCCGCTCTGCGCCCCGGCGCGTGCCTCCTTCATGTCCGGCTGCCTGCCGTCGCGAACCCGGGTCTATGACAACGCCGCCGAATTCGCCTCCGATATTCCGACCTACGCCCATCATCTGCGTCGTGCCGGTTACAAGGTCATCCTGTCCGGCAAGATGCATTTTGTGGGACCCGACCAGTTGCACGGCTTCGAGGAGCGCCTGACGACCGACATCTACCCGGCCGATTTCGGCTGGACGCCTGACTACACGAAGCCCGGCGAGCGGGTTGATTGGTGGTATCACAATCTGGGCTCCGTCACCGGGGCAGGGGTGGCCGAAATAACCAACCAGCTCGAATATGACGACGAGGTTGCCTACAATGCCAGTGCCAAGCTCTACGACCTCTCCCGCGGCCACGACGAGCGCCCCTGGTGCCTGACGGTCAGCTTCACCCACCCGCACGACCCTTACGTGGCGCGCCGCCGCTTTTGGGACATGTATGAGGATGCGCCAGAACTCGATCCGGCGGTTGGTCCCATCCCCTATGATGATCTCGATCCGCACTCGCAGCGCCTCTGGCAGGCTTCGGATTCCACCAATTTCGACATCACGCCCGACATGGTGCGCCGCTCGCGCCAGGCCTATTTCGCCAACATCTCTTACATCGACGAGAAGATCGGCGAGCTGCTCGACATCCTGAAACGCACGCGCATGGACGAGAACACGATCATCGTCTTCACCTCCGATCACGGCGACATGCTGGGCGAGCGCGGCGCGTGGTTCAAGATGAGCTTTCTGGAAGGTGCCTGCCGCGTGCCGCTCATGGTGGCTGCTCCCGGTGTCGCTGCCAGGCGCAACGAAACACCCGTCTCGACGCTCGACGTGCTGCCCACCCTGCTCGAACTGGCGGGTCTTCCACCGAGCGCGGCTGCGCCCTGGTTCGACGGCGAAAGCCTCGTTCCCGTTGCTGCCGGGGCTGCGCGCGGACCCGTGCCGATGGAATATGCTGCCGAAGGCACGATCACGCCCATGGTGGCGCTGCGCGAGGGGGACTGGAAGTACATCCATTGCCCGGCCGATCCGCCGATGCTCTTCGATCTGGCACGCGACCCGCATGAACGCTTCAACAGGGCCGGCGATGCCGCGTCAGCCGATCGCGAGACCGCTCTCAAGGCGCAGATCGACTCGCGCTGGGACCTTGCCGCCTTTGATGCCGCAGTGCGCGAAAGCCAGGCTCGCCGCCTCGTGGTCTACGAGGCGCTCAGGAATGGCGCCTACTATCCGTGGGACTATCAGCCCTTGCAGCGGGCATCCGAGCGCTACATGCGCAACCACATGGACCTGAACGTTCTGGAAGAAAACCAGAGGTTCCCGCGCGGCGAGTGAATGGCGAAGGCGCGGCCCGGCCTGTCGTCCCGAACGACGCAATGCCAGCTTGCGCTTGACTCGTCTGCCGGTTTCTCTGACCGTCAGCGGGGCAGAGGGGGAATTGCGCATGGCCACGGACAATGATTTCGAGCGGATCGCGATGTCGCTGCCCGGAACGGAGGCGCGGCCTCACGTCGACCGCACGGCTTACCGGGTTCGCCGCATCTACGCCACACTTGCTCCCGACCGCATGAGCGCGAACCTGTTGTTTGGCCCGATTGATCAGAAGCGCTTCTGTGAAGGACGGCCGGATGCATTTTTTCCAGTGCCAAACAAGTGGGGAGAGAAGGGGGCGACGACCGTCATTCTGGCTGTTGTCAGTGAGGCGGAACTGCGGGAGGCGCTGGAATGCGCGTGGGAGCTCCATCAGTAACGGATAATTCGATCAAGATAATATCTTGCCAGCTAAATAAAAACGACGGCGGCACTCCTCTGCCGCCGTCGCGGGGCCGTTCGGGGCATCAGTTTGCGACGCCGACGACCACATAGGTCTGCGGATCGACAATCACGCGTTCCTTGTTGACGATCGCGTAGGAGTATTCCGGGCTGTCCGGGACGGGGGTCAGCACGACTTCGTGGGGAAGCCTAGTGCCGACGCGGACCTGCTCGTGTATGACGACGGGCTCGGTCGTCGGAACCGGACGTTCGCGGACATAGGTCACGACTTCACGTGGCGGCGGGTTGAGAGCCGTGCCGGCAATCGCACCGACGACACCACCGACAGCCGCGCCGACAGGTCCGCCGACGACTGCGCCAGTCACGGCACCGCCGGCAGCACCGGTTACCGTGCTGTCATTGGCGAGAACAGGCGTGGCCACAAGCGGAGCCACGACGGTGCAAAAGATCAACAGGGACTTTTTCATCGGTCTATCCTTTCGGGTTGTTTCCGATACGGCTAATGAACGTTCCTCCGTGGAGCTTGTTCCGCTGTTTTTCCCGGCCTCAGCTGTGAATTCCGCCAATTCGCATTGGCATTTCGGCGTCCGGAACCCTAAATCGGGGCCCGTACCCGCATGCCGAATGGAGCCGTCAATGTCGCAGGCCGAAGCCCAGGTCGCCGCCCGTATCGCCCTTGTCATCGCCGCCGAGATCAACGCTCGGCCAGATCAGGTCAAGGCTGCGGTGGGCCTTCTGGACGAGGGGGCGACTGTTCCGTTCATCGCGCGCTACCGCAAGGAAGTGACCGGCGGTCTCGACGACACCCAGCTGCGCACGCTCGCGGAACGTCTGACCTATCTGCGGGAAATGGAAGCACGCCGGGCGGCCATTGCCGATTCGATCACCTCGCAGGGCAAGATGACAGATGCGCTTGCCGCCTCTCTTGCCAAGGCGACGACCAAGGCCGAGCTTGAGGACATCTATCTGCCCTACAAGCCCAAGCGCCGTACCAAGGCGGAGATTGCTCGCGAACGCGGTCTGCAGCCGCTCGCGGATGCGATCTGGGCCGATCGCCGTGCCGACCCGCAGGCACTCGCAGCCAGCTACATCAAGGACGACGTGCCGGATGTGAAGGCAGCGCTGGAAGGCGCGCGCGACATCGTGGCGGAGACGATGAGCGAGAACGCCGCGCTTGTCGGTCGCCTGCGCAATCACATGAAGGAGAAGTCCTTCCTGCGCGCCCGGGTCGTCTCCGGCAAGGAAGAGGCGGGCGCCAAGTTCTCCGACTATTTCACCCATGACGAGCGCTGGGCGAATATCCCCTCGCACCGGGCGCTGGCCATGTTGCGCGGGTGGAACGAGGAAGTGCTGACACTGTCCATCGACGTCGATGCCGACGACACCTCGCCCGTAAAGCCCGCACAGCGCATGATCGCCGCCGAATTCGGCATCGGCGCGGCGGGTCCTGCCGATCAGTGGCTGATGGAGGTTGCCGGCTGGTGCTGGCGCGTCAAGCTGTCCTCCTCGCTCTCGCTGGACCTGATGCGAGACCTGCGCGAGCGTGCAGAAGAGGAGGCGATCCGCGTCTTTGCCCGCAATCTCAAGGATCTGCTGCTCGCTGCTCCCGCCGGCGGCAAGGCGACGCTTGGTCTCGACCCCGGCATCCGTACCGGCGTCAAGGTCGCTGCCGTCGATGCGACGGGCAAGCTCCTGGAGACAGCGACAGTTTATCCCTTCCAGCCGCGCAACGATATTTCAGGCGCGATGGCGACGCTTGCCGGCCTCATCCGCAAGCACAAGATCGAGCTGATCGCCATCGGCAACGGTACGGCAAGCCGCGAGACCGAAAAGCTGGCGGCGGAAGTCATCAACACCCTGAAGGACGCGAAGCCCCAGAAGGTCGTCGTCTCCGAAGCCGGCGCGTCGGTCTATTCGGCCTCCGAGACCGCGGCGAAGGAGTTTCCGGGTCTCGATGTCTCGCTACGCGGCGCCGTCTCCATCGCTCGCCGCCTGCAGGATCCGCTGGCCGAACTCGTGAAGATCGAGCCGAAATCTATCGGCGTCGGGCAGTATCAGCATGATGTCGATCAGTCGCGGCTTGCGCGTTCGCTCGATGCGGTTGTCGAAGACGCGGTGAATGCCGTTGGCGTTGATCTCAACACAGCCTCAGTCCCGCTCCTGTCCCGTGTCTCCGGCCTCGGTCCTTCGATTGCGGAAGCCATCGTCGTCCACCGCAATGAGGTCGGCGCGTTCAGGAGCCGCAAGGAGCTGCTCAAGGTCTCGCGCCTCGGCCAGCGCACCTTTGAACAATGCGCCGGCTTCCTGCGCATCCCCGGTGGGGACGAGCCGCTGGATGCCTCTTCCGTGCACCCGGAAGCCTATGGCGTGGCCAAGAAGATTGTCGCCGCCTGCGGCCGCGATGTGCGCTCGTTGATGGGAGATTCAGTCGCGCTCAAGAAACTCGATCCGAAGCTCTTCGTCGACGAGCGCTTCGGCCTGCCCACGGTGAAGGACATTCTTGCCGAGCTCGAGAAGCCCGGCCGCGACCCGCGCCCGGAGTTCAAGACCGCGACCTTCGCCGATGGCGTCGAGGAGATCACAGATCTCAAGCCCGGAATGCTGCTCGAAGGCACCGTGACCAACGTCGCCGCCTTCGGCGCCTTCGTCGATATCGGTGTCCATCAGGACGGTCTCGTCCACGTCTCGCAGCTCGCCGACCGTTTCGTGAAGGACCCGAACGAGGTCGTGAAGGTCGGGGATGTCGTGAAGGTGCGGGTGACGGAAGTCGATGTGAAGCGCAAGCGCATCGGGCTGACCATGCGCAAGGATGGCGGCGGCGATCGCGATGCACGACCGGCTCCGCGCGACGATCGCAATGCACGCCCGGGTAATCGCTCGATGAGCGCCGCACCGAAATCCGAGAGCCAAGGGCAGGGCGCATTGGCCGCCAAGCTGGCCGAGGCGATGCGCCGAAAGTAATATTAGAGAAATTCCCCGAAAAGTGGGAACCGGTTTTCCGTCCGGAATTGCGTAAAAACAAAGAGATAGAGCATTTCAGGTGATCCGGTTTTCACCCGAAACGGTCTAAACGAAGGCGCGCCGCAGCCCCCAAATTCTGCGGCGCACCTCCAAATGTTTAGTCAAACGCCGCCGCCGGAACGGCTGCGGTCACGCGTCGTGAAATATCTTTTTCGCAATGCTTCCGGGAGCAGTCCCGTCTGAAATCGCTTACGTCATATTGAGCCCGCCGACGCCTCTCAAAGCATCATCAGTGCCCTTTTCGAGAGGTCTCGCCTCCCATTCCTGTGCGACGCTCGTTGTCCAGACTCCACGCCGCTCACCAGCGAATTAGTGCCACGAAATATACCCTTCGTGTAGCAACATTTCTGGGATGAAGGCCTTAAGGTTCAGGCGGACACCTTTGCCGTCACCGCCTCGGCATAAGCCTCGTCGATGCGCTCGATTTTGTCGGCCTGATAGGCGACATATTCGTTGATGAACCCCGATGAGAGCCACAGCGACGACGCGCCGCGCCTGCCGGTCCATCCGAGGCTTCCCTCTCGCTCGGCCACGGCCATCTTCCTCGAAAGGTGGGTCTTGGTAACCCGCAGTGCCTGGGCAATCTCGTCAAGCGAGGTGATGCCGGTCACGATATGCTCATCCTGCGGCGAAAAATCCGTAATCGTCGCAATCATCTTGTCCATGACCAGCCCGCCATCGTTCATCCAGGTAAAGAGCGAGAAGGTCCCGCCGGGACTGGTCGAGCGCTGCGATTTGAGGATCCGGTCGACGATGCCGGGATGGAGCCTGGCAAGCATTCCCGGCGTTTCGGCGAAGGTCCTGGCGCGAGCGCCGTCATCGAAGGCATCGAGCGTCTTGAGGTGTATGGCGACCCACACGCCGAGCAATCCGATCGTTTCCTCCGCGAGCTTCAGCGGTTTCGATCGCTTGTCTTCACGGGAAGGACTGGGGCGGATGACGCCATATTTCTCCATTTCCCGAATGAAATCGTGAGCCGTGTTCCGGCTCGCGATGCGGCTGGCGACGACTGCTTCCAGAAAGCGGCTGAGATGCAGCGTGCCATCCTTGCTCCGAAACATCATGGACGCGGCGATCTGCGCCTGGAGATAACGTTGCTGGGTGCCGAATATGCCGGCAACCCGCGGTGCGCTTCTTTCGACGGTGAGGAACGAAACAGCCTGTTGACGAAGGATCTCCAGGACGCCGGGATGTGCTGCAATGGCATCGGCGGTCAGCATGGCAGGCAACCGCCGGATGGGGGCTGGAAATTCTTACAAATCATCACTCTACGGGAACCCGCGCTGGAATCTGGACCCTATCTCTCTGCCTTAACTCGAAGTTTTGATCAAGTGGATAGAAATTCGTCATTTCCATCTGCCAGACTGTTGAAACTTCGGAAGACTTCATGTTGCATTGCACCATCCAATGCGAGTCCCGAGCACCAGGGGTGAATGCATGTTTCAATACGATCTCGTCGTCGTCGGCAGCGGCCCGGCAGGCCGCCGCGCCGCTATCCAGGCTGCCAAGTTGGAGAAGAGGGTTCTCGTCATCGAGAAGGGAACGCGTGTCGGTGGGGTGTCGGTTCATACCGGCACGATCCCTTCAAAGACGATGCGCGAGACGGCGCTCAATCTCAGCGGCTGGCGCGAGCGCGGCTTCTATGGACGCTCCTATCGCGTCAAACAGGAGATCAGCGCGGACGACCTGCGGCGCCGCCTGCTGATCACGCTCGACCATGAGGTTGACGTTCTCGAACATCAGTTCGCCCGCAACCGAGTCCAGCAGATGCGCGGCAGGGCGAGCTTTGTCGATTGCAACACGCTGGAAATCGTCAAGGAGGACGGTGAGCAGTTACGCGTGACCACAGCCTCCGTCCTGCTGGCAGTCGGCACGCGCCCGTTCCGCCCGGATTACATTCCCTTCGATCACGACCGCATTATCGACAGCGACGAGATCCTGGAAATCAAGCAGGTGCCGCGCTCCATGATTGTCATCGGCGCGGGCGTCATCGGCGTCGAATATGCCACGATCTTCTCCGCACTCGACACCAATGTCACTCTCATCGAGCCGCGCGACACCATGCTCGATTTCATCGACAAGGAGATCCTGCAGGACTTCACCTATCAACTGCGCGATCGCAACATGAAGCTTCTTTTCGGCCAGGCCGTCGAGAAGATCGAGAAGGACGAAACTGGCAAGTGTCGCGTGACGCTCAAGACCGGGCGCACCTTAAGCGCCGACATGGTCCTCTTCGCTGCCGGTCGCATGGGCGCGACCGACACGCTCAATCTGCCCGCCATCGGCATCGAGCCGGACAATCGCGGACGCATCAAGGTTGATCCGGAGACGTTCCAGACCGCCGTGCCCGGCATCTATGCCGCCGGCGACGTCGTCGGCTTCCCGTCACTGGCCTCGACCTCCATGGAGCAGGGGCGCATCGCCGCCCGCCACGCCGTCGGCGCTCCTGCCAACGAACCACCGCACTATTTCCCTTATGGCATCTACGCCGTGCCGGAAATATCCACCTGCGGGCTGACCGAAGAGGAAGTCCAGCAACGCGGCATCCCTTACGAATGCGGCATTGCCCATTTCCGCGAGACTTCGCGCGGCCACATCATGGGGCTTGATACGGGGATGCTGAAGATGATCTTCTCGCTCAAGACCCGCCGCCTGCTCGGCGCGCATATTGTGGGAGAGGGTGCGACCGAACTGATCCACATCGGCCAGGCCGTGCTGAACCTCAAAGGCACAGTCGAGTATTTTGTCGAGAACACGTTCAACTATCCGACACTCGCAGAAGCCTACAAGATTGCCGGGCTGGATGCGTGGAACCGGATGGGCGAACTCAAGAAGGACATTGAGTTGGTCCCGCAGCCTGTGGGGTGACTTCCCCGCAGCCGCCCACCCCGCTATAACCGCCCCATGCAATGGACCGACGAAGCCGTTATCCTGGGGACCCGCAAGCATGGAGAGAACTCCGTGATTGCGGAGGTGATGACGCGGGCGCGGGGGCGGCATATGGGGATCGTCCGATCCGGGCGGTCGAAGGCCATGCAGCCTGTTCTGCAGCCGGGCAATCTCGTCGAGGTGACGTGGCGCGCTCGGCTGGAGGAACATCTGGGCGAGTTCCGGCTGGAGCCGGTCAGAAGCCGGGCTGCTGCACTGATGGAAAGCGCGGTTTCCATCTATGGCGTGCAGGCCATGGCCGCGCTTCTGCGGCTCCTGCCCGAGCGCGATCCGCATCCGCATCTCTTTGAGGCGCTCAATGTTATCCTCGATCACTTCGACGATCCGATGGATGCCTGCGAGCTTTATATCCGCTTCGAACTTGCGGTCCTTAACGATCTTGGCTTTGGCCTCGATCTCGCCGAATGCGCGGCAACGGGCGCGCGGACCGATCTGGCCTATGTCTCTCCGAAATCCGGCCGGGCAGTGAGCCGAGCCGCCGGCGAGCCCTACGCGGAACGGATGCTGCGCCTGCCAGCCTTTCTGGGCGAGGAAAGCCGCAAGGCTGCCAATGCCGACAGTCTTGTCGATGCCTTTGGCCTGACCGCCTACTTCCTCGAACGTCATGTTTACGAGCCGCGCGGCCTGAAGATGACCGAGGCGCGCGAAGGCCTTCGCGAGGCCGCACTGAAGGCGCTGCGACGCGCCCATGAAAGGGAAATGTCCGCATGACCAAACCTGAACGCACCTTCGCCTCCGCGCCGCTGGCCGAAGCCGCCAAGCTGAGCGGGATCGAGAGCTTGCGGAAGATGTTTTCCGGTGAGGTTCCGCCGCCACCCATGGCAAGGACGCTCAATTTCAGGATATCTGCGGTGGAAGAGGGGCGCGTCGAATTTCGCGGCCTGCCGAGGGCGGATCATCTGAACGCGATGGGCGTCGTGCATGGCGGCTGGACTGCCACGATCCTTGATTCGGCGCTCGGCTGCGTTGTCATGTCCATGCTGAAGCCGGGCGAGGCCTACACGACCGCCGAATTCAAGGTGAATATCGTCCGCCCTGTGACGACCGGCATGGGGGAGGTCGTCTGCGAGGCGCGCATTCTCCATCGCGGGCGCACGATCGCCACCGCGGAAGGCTATCTGCGCGACGGCAACGGCAAACTGCTTGCACACGGGACGGAGACCTGCGCCATCTTTCCAATCGAGAACATGATGCGATAAGAAGGGTACGCCATCCGCCCCGGCTGGCAGCAACGGACATGAGGTCCGGAGGAACCCGATGTACGAAGTGATCGCGCTCGTTCTTGCGCTTGTCGCCATCATCCTGCTCAGGCGGGCGGAAACCCGCATCTCGAAGCTTGAAAACCGGGTGAAGGATCTGGAGGCCCGGCCCATGGCTGCTGCCGCAGCGCCCGTCGTGGCAGAGGCGCCAGGGCTGGTGGAAACGCACGAGATGGCAGGCTCTCCGCCCGCAGTGGACGTCGAGCCGATGGAAATGGCGGAACCCGCCGAGCCGGTCGAGATGGCCGTGCATGTGTCGAAGGACATGTTGCCTGAACCGGCAGTGAGCGAGCAGCCGGCGACCAAGCCTCGGCAAAGTCTTGAAAGCATGATCGGCGCGCGCTGGCCCGTCTGGGTCGGCGGTCTGGCGCTGGCGCTCGGCGGCATCTTCATGGTCAAGTATTCGATCGAGCAGGGGCTGATCAGCCCCGCCGTTCGCCTGATCATGGCGGCTCTCTTCGGTCTCATTCTGTTTGGGCTCGGCGAATGGGTGCGTCGTCGCCAGAGCCCGCTCGACCTGCCGGCGCTTCGCCATGCGCTCGTTCCAGGCGCGCTGACGGCGGCCGGGTCCGTCACGCTCTTCGGCGCGATCTATGCGGCCCACGGCTTCTACGACTATCTCGGCCCGACGCTGGCCTTCGCGCTGCTCGCCATCGTCGCGCTGGTGACGGTCGCGCTGTCGCTCCTGCATGGTCAGGCGCTGGCTGGCCTCGGTTTGCTGGCAGCCATGATCACGCCGGTCCTCATTGGCAGTGACGATCCCAACGCCTGGGGCCTGTTCACCTATCTGACGATCGCATGGTTCGCGACGACGGCCGCCGCACGCATCCGCCGCTGGAACGCCGTGCCGACATTCGCCAATATTATGATGCTGCTTTGGTATCTTGCCTTCATGGCGCATGTGCCGCCCTTCGGCGTTTGGGCCATGGTCCTTTCCGTTGCCGCCATGATGGCGGGTCTCGCGCTACTCTGGCCGGCCGGCGATGGCGAAATGGCGGTTGCCGAGATGCCTGCCGTGACACCCTTCGACCAGACCGGCGTGCGGGATGCAGCAAGACCCTCGGCATTCCGGATCTGGCGCACCGAGGCTTTGCCGCGCGTACCCCATCGCTGGGTGAGGATCACCGGCGTGCTCGCCGCTCTCGCTGCAGGTGCCGGGCTCGTGGTGTTCGGCGGGCTTGACGGCATTTCGACCATGGAAATGATCGAGTTCGGCGTGCTCTGCACCGCCATCGCGGCGGTCGGCGCGTGGCGCTCGTCCGGTTTCCTCTTCGCGCTCGGCGGTCTTGTTGCAGCGCTCCTTGGCAGCCTCAATGCGGCGACCGGCGATGCCTTCAGCGGCATGGGCCTGCTGGCCAGCGGCGAGATGCCGCCAGTGGCGGTCTTGGGTGACAGCCTTGTCGCCCCGCTGCTGGGCATTGGTCTTGCCTTTGCGGCACTCGGTGTCCTGGCGATCCACCGACATGGCCGCACGGCGCCGGCCTATGCGGTCCTCTGGTCATGGCTGATGTGGATCGTGCCGCTGACGCTTGCCGCACTCAGCTTCCTCGAATTCGGTAACTTCACCTTCGACCTGAAGCACGGCGGCACCGGCATCGGCTATGCCGTGCTCTTCCTGGCGCTCGCGATGTGGGTAGAGAAGCGCATGGACGGGGTGCGCTGGCGTGATGCCGTCATCGGCGGCCTCGTCACCGGCTCGTTCATGGGCGTCGTGCTGGCACTTCATACGTTCGCCCATTCCGTCGTCACGACCATCCTCGTGGCGGTGGCGGGCTTCGCCTATCTCATGGCGGCGCGCATCAAGCCCTGGCCGGCGCTCACCTGGATGATGGGCCTCGCCGGCGTCGTGGTGCTCGCCCGCATCGCCTGGCAGCCGAGCCTTGTCGGCGACATGACGCTCTCGAAGACGCCGTTCCTTAATCAGCTGCTGCCCGGCTATGGCGTCCCGGCCGTGCTTGCGGGTCTCGGCGCCTACATGATCAAGGACGCACCGTCGTTGAGGGCGCGCAATTTCCTGCAGGCACTGGCATCCTTGCTCGGCCTGATGACCGTTGCGATCCTCACCCGCCATGCGCTGAACGGCGGCTCGCTTGCCGGCAACGAACCGACGCTCGGCGAACAGTCGATCTACACGCTGATCGCCGTCGGCGGATCGGCGGTACTGATGACGCTCGACATGAAGAGCCCTTCGCCGGTATTCCGCTGGGGCTCGATGATCGTCGGCACGATCTCGCTGCTCTCGGCGCTCTTCGCGCATCTGATCACGCTGAACCCGTATTTCTCGGGGGAGCTCACCGGCGAGTGGCCTTTCTTCAATCTGCTGCTGCTCGGCTATCTCCTGCCGGCGCTCGGCTATTTCGGGCTGGCATACTACGCGCGCGGCAAGCGCCCGCAGCCTTATGTTTACGGACTTGCAGCCGGCGGGGCGGCCATGGCCTTCGCCTGGGTCACGCTCTCCGTCCGCCGCTTCTGGCAGGGATCGGGGCTCGCAGACTGGAAGGGTTTCGATCAGGCGGAAATGTACACCTATTCCGTCGTCTGGCTGATCCTCGGTGTCGGGCTGCTGGTCGCCGGCTCGCGCTTCCAGGCCAAGAGCCTGCGTCTCGCCTCCGCCGTGCTGGTCTTCGCCTCGGTGCTCAAGGTCTTCCTGATCGACATGTCGAACCTCGAAGGCATCTTCCGCGCTGCCTCCTTCATCGGGCTAGGCGCCGTGCTGATCGGCATCGGGCTCTTCTATCAGAAGGTGCTGCGGACGATTGAAAAGCCGGCTGCCGAAAATGCACCGGAACCCGGGTTGAAAGAGGAGGCTGCAGCCGATACCTCTTCCTGACATCCCTTCAGGAGACCGCATGTCCAGCCTCGCAGATGCCTTCAAGCCGCATGAGAAGCTTGCGGTCCAACTGATTCCCCACGCTTGCGAATCCGACGACGGTTCGCATGACATCGCCCATATCCTGCGCGTCTTCCGCAATGCCATGCGCATTCACGCGGAAGAGGGCGGGAACGGCCCGGTGCTGGCCGCTGCCGTGCTGCTGCACGATTGCGTGTCTGTGGAAAAGAATTCGCCGCTGCGCGCTCAGGCCTCGCGGCTGGCGGCGGAAAAGGCTTCAGGCATTCTCGCGGGTCTTGGCTGGCAGGCGGATGACATCGCTTCGGTAGCCCATGCCATCACCACGCATTCCTTCTCCGCCGGCATTCCGCCGGAGACGACCGAGGCGAAGATCCTGCAGGATGCCGACCGGCTGGACGCCATCGGCGCCATTGGCGTGGCGCGCTGCTTCTATATCGGCGGACGGATGAATTCCGGCCTGCATGACGTCACCGACCCGCGGGCCGAGACGCGCGAGCTCGACGACAAGCGCTTCGCCATCGACCACTTCCCGATCAAGCTCTTCAAGCTGGCCGATGGCTTCCAGACGGCGGCGGGCCGCCGCATGGCCGCCGAGCGCCACGACCGCCTGATCGCCTTCTACAACGATTTTCTCGAGGAGATCGCCTGATGCGGATCGCAAGTATGCATATCTATCCCGTGAAGAGCCTGCGCGGAATCCCTGTCGAACGCACAATCCTGACGGCTTCCGGCCTGCTGGGTGATCGTCGCTTCATGGTCGTCGACCCGGACGGTCAATTCATCACCCAGCGGGAATGCCCGGTTCTGGCCCAGATTGAGGCGCTTCCGCAGGCAGGCTACCTGCTGTTGCGCAAGGGCGAGGAGGAGGCAATCGTCGCGATCCCGACTGGTCCGCGCATGAAGGTCGCCGTCTGGCGCTCCATCGTTGATGCGGCCGTTGCCGCCGATAGCGTCAACGATACCCTCTCGCGCTGGATCGGCCGCGACGCCAGGCTCGTCTTTGCCGATGCCGCCGCCGAGCGCGTCGCCAACCCGGAATGGGCAGGTGACGATGTGCCGATGGGCTTTGCCGATGGTTATCCGGTTCTCGTCACCACCACCGGGTCGCTTGCCGCATTGAATCGTTATCTCAGCGAACAGGGCCAACTGACTGTCGGCATGGAGCGTTTCCGCCCCAACATCGTGATCGATTGCGACGCGGAATGGGCAGAAGATGGCTGGAGCGCCATCGAAATCGGCGGCGCGCGGCTTGATCTGGTCAAACCTTGCGAGCGCTGCGTCATCACCACGCAGGACCAGATGACCGGCGAGCAGGGCAGGGGCGACCCATTGCCGGCCGTCCGGCATCTGCATTTCTCAACAGATCGCCGCGCGCCTGGGCCCACCTTCGGCTGGAACGCTGTCCCTCGCGGTCAGGTTGAGCTGCGGGTGGGCGATCCAGTTACGGTCGTCGAAAATCGTCGGGAAATATGGCCGTTCAAGGCGCGGTGAATCGCCTGGCGCGTTGCGGGTTCATAACAAGGGCCCGCAAACCGCTCGCGACTGCGATAAGAGGTGCAGATCTGGTGTGCGCCGCAATAAACCAGTATGGCATTTTGGAGATTCAGATTTCCCCGATTATGGCAGTGGGAACGAATTTTGTCTTGAAACTGCAATATTCGCAGATGGAAAAAATTTAATTCTAAATTCTCTGCCTTGCCCGTTGACGAACGCAGGGTCGAATCCTACCTTCTGCCCACGCAAATCGGAGTGGTTCGGATGAACCCTAGATCGACTTGCGGGCTGTGCCTTGAGGGGCCAGCAGAGCCGTTCGGAGGAATGTATGGTGTTTGACAACAACGTTCGTGATGTTCTCTCCTGGCGTGTATCCCGCGTGACGATGATCTCTGGCGCCAAATGTCGCCAGCTTTGCCGAATGTGACCCGGGTCCGCCCGGATCGTCAGCAATTCAATTCGCAAATGAAGACTTGAGATCAAGCAGCGCACTGCTGCGGGAGAATACCTATGAACAAGCAGGTAATTGAACACGCCGGTATTCCGGTGGGGATCGTGATTCCCGATGGTGACGCGATGAAGTTCATCGCCGTCAAATTTCCTGTCATCGATCTGGATGGTGCCCGATATCGCGACGCCGAAGAGGCGCGCCGGGCCATCCGTCGCCATATCGAGAAGAGCCCCGCGACCTATATGTAAGCGGAAGGCAATTCCTATCGTGTCACGCCTAAACGTTGACAAGGCCGGTCGCCCGAAAGGGCGGTCGGCCTTTTGCTTTGGGCACATGGGGCCGCATTGGCAATTTTTGACAATGGCTGTAGAATGCTCGTGCAGCAACCAGGTAAGGTCATGCCATGCCGACGATGAATGTCTCGCTCACCCCCGAATTCGTCCGCTTCATTGAAGGCGAAGTCGAAAGCGGCGCCTATGCCTCCGCGAGCGAAGTGGTGCGCGACGCACTGCGGCTGCTGCAGACGGGGCGGGAGGAGAGGGCGCTGAAGCTGGCGCAATTGAGGGCAGCGGTTGAGTCCGGCCTCGGCCAGATGGAGCGTGGCGAATTTTCTACCCGGTCGCTCGACGAAATGTTCGATTCAGTCGTCGCTGAGGCACGTCGGTGACGATCCGTTTCACGCGCGATGCGGACGCAGACATCGTCGAGATACTCCGCTACACGCGGGACGAGTTCGGTCTCTCCCAGGCCGCGACCTACAAGCAAATCATGCAGCGGGCCTTCGATATGATCGAAAGCGATCCGATGCGCGTGGGCAGCCGCCTGCTTGAACAATTCGGCCCGCAGATCCGTCAGTTGCATCTCGGCAGTGCGGCAGGTCGAAGGAATCGGGCCGCGCATATCGTGATCTATCACGTTGGCGAGAAAACTCAGCGAGGTCTGACAATCACAGTGATCCGCATCCTCCACGACCGCATGGATCCGGACCTGCATCTCGTCGAGATGCCCTGAGCTTTACTCGCCGAAGGCAAGCGCGAACGGCTTTTCACCGACAAATTCCGCGCCTCGTCCGATCTCCCGTACGGCCTCGATCAACCGCCCCTCACGGCCAAGCAGCCCATCGGCGATTTCGATTAGTCGCGGATTCGGGCTCGCCTGCGGGGATGCGGTGCGCAGGTCGCGGGCAAGAGCAGCGTCATCCAGTTCCGGCTTGACCGCCAGCGCCGCAATCAGCGCGGCCGCGGGCGAGCGTGAGACGCCGTACCAGCAATGCACGAGGAGCGGCGCCGACTGGTCCCAGCCACGCGCGAAATCGATGATGGCGGCGACATGCTCTTCCTGCGGATGCACGAGCCCGCGCGCCGGGTTCGCCACGTCGTTGACACCCAGCTTCAGGTGCCGCGCCGCATCGATCACCCCGGGTCTATGAAAATGCTGGTTTTCGGCCAGAAGCGAGATCATCTCCCGCGCCTTCATTTTCACCGCGACTTCGGCAATCCGCGAAAGGGGAGAGACGGCAATGACCGGCATTAGCCTCGCCTCACTTGCCGCGCATGGCGCAAATCGCTTCGAACCGCGCGGCAAACAGCGCCTGCGCGTCCGTTGCGGGCAGGGGGTCGAGGATCAGCATGTCGGCGGTAATATCGCGTGGCTGGCCAAAGAACTTCCGAGCCTCCTCTGACGTGAAACCAGCAAGAACAGTTGCCTCGAAATAGGCCGAGATCGTATCGGCTTTCTTGATGGCAGTCTTCAGTGGCCGCGGGGCCTCCGCAGGTAATCCGAAGGCGATGTGGATAGCAGCTTCCAGACGCTTTTCCACGGACTTGTAGCCCCCGCCCACGACCGCCTTGAACGGCGAGATCATGTCGCCGATCACATATTCCGGTGCGTCGTGCAGCAAGGCGGTCAGCAGCTCGTCGGCGCTGGCATTCCGGTTCTGTCGGTGAAAAATCGCCTCGACGCAGAGCGAATGCTGCGCGACCGAAAAGGCGTGCGACCCGCGCGTCTGGCCGTTCCAGCGGGCCATGCGGGCGAGCCCATGCGCGATATCGACAAGCTCCACATCAAGTGGCGAAGGATCCAGCAGGTCGAGCCTGCGGCCGGAAAGCATACGCTGCCAGGCGCGAACGTCCTTCTCCGCCGCCAAGGATCAATCCTCGCTCTCGGCGGTGATGAATTCGAGGCCGGACCATGCGGGCAATGCCACGTTGACCGGTGTTTCCCCAGCCAGGATGGGCGTATCCGCAGCCAGCGCCGCACCGGCGCGGTCGATGCGGATGATGGCAAGCCCGCTCATCCCGGTGACGGTGCCGAGCGCCCCGATCACCTTTCCGCCCGCGCGAATTTCCGTGCCGCTGGTCGGGAGCGCCGTTGCGGCCGTCACAGTGACCAGCCGGCGCCGCGCGGTCGAGCGGTGCTGCATCCGCGACACCACTTCCTGCCCCACGAAGCAGCCCTTCTTGAAGGAAACGCCACCCGATTTTTCGAGCAGGATATCATGCGGAAACGCGTCCTGAAGCGCAAAGTCGGCGCCCGCCTCGGGAACGCCGGCCTCAGCCCGCAAGGCATCGTAGCCGTCACTGGGCCCGCTGCCGCCCGGCAGGCGATAGAGATCGATGCCTGCTCTGGCAAAGCGAATATCCTTCGCGGACCCTTCCGGCCGTGCTTCGTCCCAAAGAACGGTTGCGCCACTCTCCGCACGCCTTGCGATCTCGACCTTGGCCCGCAGCTTGTACATGGTGAGGCGCTTGACGAGCGCGTCCGCCACATCTGCGTCCGTCTCGAGCAGGAAGCCGTCATCGATCCGCGAGATCATGAAGAAAAACATGATCTTGCCCTGCGGCGACAAAAGCGCTCCGGGCGCGGCGGCGCCCGGTTCAAGTCCGTCAAGGTCGGTCGTGATCAGCCCTTGCAGGAAATCGGCGGCATCCGGTCCGGAGACCGTTATCCATCCCCGTGTCGCAAGGAAGGCGCGGGCCATGTCAGTTGCCGGACAGGAACTGCTTCAGCTTTCCATCGGCGGAGATGCCAACGCGATAGAAATTGTAGCTGCCATATTCCTGCATGTCGGCGAAGTCGCCGGCCGTGACGAGACGCATCAGGTCGACCTTTTCGGCCGGCGTCAGCGTTGTCAGCTGCTTTTCCGTGAAATAGGGCCAGACATACATGTCATTGGCCGTGCCTGCGCCGACATGGGCGTAGCCGGTCGAAAGCACGTCCAGCATGATCGAGAGGACTTCCAGCCCGTCGCCATCACCCGACATGTCCTTGAGTGCCGATTCCGGATCGGCGTTGGCGTTGTCGGGGCCGAGATCGGCCTGGCTTGCCTTCAGAAGTGCGGCGACCTTCTTGACGTCCCCGGCCGTGGCCGCGTCGATGATGTCCTGCCTCGTCTTCTGCACGGCGGCGGGCGCCTTGGTGATGTCGAAGGAAATTTCAGCGGTACTCTTGGCCTTGGATGCATCGGCTCCGGCCGCCGGCGCGGTGGTGCTGGCGGCAGGTTTGTTGTCGGTCTGAGCCGGCGCGCTGGCTGCAGGAGCGGTGGCTGCGGGCGCATTGGCCGCCGGTGCCTGCTGCAGATCGCTCAGTGCATAAGCCGGTGCCTGAAGGGCGAGCCAGGCCGGCACGAGCGCGACGGCGAGAGAGGACTTGAGAATACGGGAACGGCATGTGCGACCGGATGCGATCTGCATGGAAGTGTCCTATCTGAATCGAGGCCCCTGGGAGCGTGAGGCCCGTGAATGTTATTGCCGGATTGTTGCCACGCTATTGCAGCGTGCGCTCGGGCGAGAACTCGCCGGCAAGCATTCGCTCGCGCAAATTCTCCAACATGGCTTCCGCGCCGCTTTCGCCAAGCAATCGGACCGTTTCGCGCATGGCGAGCGCGATGGCCGCATCGGCGATGATTTCCGGCTCTATTCCGTCGGCCATGCCATCGGCCCAGGCTTCGTTCTGATACTCGAGCGCTGCCTGCATTTTTTCATGGACGATCATGTCGTCAAGTTCGGAAAGGCTTTGTTCCATTTCGCAGTCCCTGGCGGAAGGGGTTATTCCTTACCGCTCTCTTAACAACATTAGCAGCCTTTTTCCTATACGACACGGCTTGCTACGAAAAGGGGTGAATAATTCGTTAATTTCCATATCGCGTGGCAATTTCCGTCGCGAGTGTTGCGCCTTCGATACGGTAGCGTTCTGCAGTGGCGCGCAGTTGCATACTACAGGTTGTCTGAATTGCCGAGAATGTGCGGTATCCGCGATTGTAAGCCGCCGTCAGCTTTTCGCGCCGTGCCGGCTCCTCCTTGGCGTCGCTGTCGAGCAACTGGCTCATCATCGCCTTCCATTGCGGCTCGCTGTCGCGTTCGCAAAGATTGCGGATGAAATCGAGGCTGCCGAGGATTTCGGCAAGCTCCGCAAGCTTGTCGTCATAGGGTGCCGGCTTGAAGATGGGGGCGGCGGGCTCCTGCTTGGAAGTCTTCACCTGCTGGATGGATCCGGCTGCAAGCAGTCCATGCGGCTGCAGGACAGCAACGAGAACAATACCGAGAGAAAAAAACCGCTTCATGTAGTCATCTACAACGCCGAATCAGGAACCAATGCAAGTTAAATCTGGAGCGGCGTTGCGCCCGAGCGCCACGCTTCCAGGCGGGCGATGCAATCGGCCACGCTCTCGGGCACGGCGATCATTTCGATCTCGGAGGCCGCGTACCAGCCCGGCTTCCAGCGCATCGTCCAGCGCGGTGACCTCCCGCACGTCAAGACAGTCGACGAGGAAGACGGAAAGAAAATAGCCGCCGCCATGGGTGCCTGCCAGCTCGTAGGTGGCAAACAGGCGTGGATTCTCCGCCTTCAGTCCGGTCTCTTCCTCCAGTTCACGCAGCGCTGTTTCAGCCGGCGTCTCGCCGGGCTCGGCTCTGCCTCCGGGAAAGGCATAGAGGTCCTGCGCCGGCGGGTTGGCGCGACGGATAAGCAGATAGCGGTCGCCATCAATGACGATCGCCGAAGAAGCGGGTTTCAATTGCGTGTTCATGGCCTCTATATTGGCGGCCTTGAGTGCAGGGATGCAAGAGCATGTGCGGACGATATGCGCTGACGGTGACAGCGGACGAGGTGTTGGAATTCTTTTCGATTGCCCTGATCGAGGATTTTCCGGCGCGCTTCAACATCGCGCCGACCCAGCCGATCCTCATCGTGGTCGAGGCAGAGGGTGGTGCGCCGGGTTCGAACATGCCGAAGCGCAAGGCCATGTTGGCCCGCTGGGGTTTCATGCCGGGCTGGGTGAAGGATCCGCGCGAATTTCCGCTTCTCGTGAACGCGCGCTCTGAAACCGCCATCGAGAAGGCCTCATTCCGGGCCGCCATGCGCCATCGTCGCATCCTGATACCCGCATCGGGCTTTTATGAATGGCATCGCCCGGAAAAGGGCTCGAAGCAGAAGTCGCAGGCCTATTGGGTGCGCCCGAAAAGCGGCAAGATCGTCGCATTTGCCGGACTGATGGAAACCTGGGCCTCCGCCGATGGCTCGGAAGTGGACACCGCCTGCATCCTGACCGCTCCCGCCAACCCGTCCTTCGCGCCGATCCACGACAGAATGCCGGTCGTCATCCCGCCAGAGGAATTTTCCCGCTGGCTCGACTGCAAGACGCAGGAGCCGCGCGACATCATTGACCTGATGGTCAGTCCGCCCGAAGACCTGTTCGAGGCCATCCCCGTCTCCGACCGCGTCAACAAGGTCGCCAATACCGGTCCGGACATCCAGGAGCGCATCGTCCCCTCGGAAATGGCGGCGCAACCGAAGCCTCAAAAAGCGAAGGCCGCCAGACGCGTGAGCGACGGCGGCCAGATGGATTTGTTCTGAAATTCTGGACGTCCCCCGGCGTCAGCCGCGAGGCGAAATTCAGGCGACCTTGTCGGCCGTCTTGGCGGGCTGGTCGCCCTTCTTCTTCGGGTCATTGGCGCACATCAATGCGGCGGCCAGAACGGCCTTGAGGCCGACCGGCTTGTATTGATCGACCAGATTGATGTTCATGTTGCTCGCGGCCTTGTCAGCCATGGTTGTTTCCTTTGCCCCATTTGGACGTGTTGTTTTTGTGATGCGGTATTACGTGGCGCGCCGTCTCGCTGCAAATTGCGGCGGAAAGACGACACATATTCTACGTCAGTTTTGGCTTAAGTAAACTGATCGAAATCAAAGCTACATTTCGATCCCGGCGGCAGCTTGACGGAATGATGACGAGCGGCAATAAAAGGCGCCATGAAAACGGATCGCTGCATCATTTGCGGAAAGATTATCGACTAGCGCCTCGCTGGTCCGGCCGTTTTCGTCTCTCGAACAAAAAGAGCTCAAAACGCCCGGCCAGCCGGGTGGATATGCAATTTTTGCCTTTCGGGAGAAGGACATGGCGGATACGCCGACCTTGAAATTCTACAATACGCTCGCCCGCGAGAAGCAGGTTTTCGAGCCGATCGATGCTCAAAACGTGCGCCTCTATGTCTGCGGCCCGACCGTCTACGATTATGCCCATATCGGCAATGCTAGGCCCGCCATCGTCTTCGATGTGCTCTTCCGGCTGCTGCGCCACGTTTATGGGGAAAACCATGTTACCTATGTCCGCAACATCACGGACGTGGACGACAAGATTAACGCCCGCGCGCTGCGCGACTTCCCGGACCTCAAGTTGAACGACGCGATTCGCCGCGTCACGGAGAAGACCGAGACGCAATATGTCGCCGATGTCGCGACGCTGGGCTGCCTCAACCCGACCGTTCAGCCGCGCGCGACCGAGAATATCGACGGAATGATTGGCATTGCCCAGTCGCTCATCGACCGCGGCCATGCCTATGTCGCGACCGGGCCTGAGGGCAGGGAAGTGCTCTTCTCCGTGCCCTCGATGGAGCATTATGGCGAGCTCTCGAAGCGCAAGCTGGAAGACCAGCAGGCCGGAGCCCGCATCGCGGTCGAGGCGCACAAGAAGAGCCCCGCCGATTTCGTGCTCTGGAAGGAAAGCGCCGCCGACCAGCCCGGCTGGGACGCAAGCTTCACGGTCGATGGCGAAACCGTCGCGATCTACGGCCGCCCCGGCTGGCATATCGAATGCTCCGCCATGTCCGACCGCTTCCTCTGGGAAGAGATCAAGGACAAGCTTTCCCCGAAGGCGAAGGCGCGCCCGCACCAGTTCGACATCCACGGCGGCGGCCTCGACCTCATCTTCCCCCACCACGAAAACGAAATCGCCCAATCCTGCTGCGCCTTCGACACCGGCGTGATGGCCAATATCTGGATGCACAACGGCTTCCTGCAGGTCGAGGGCAGGAAGATGTCCAAGTCCGAGGGCAATTTCGTCACGATCAATGAACTGCTGGAGACGGAAAAGTTCGGCGGCCGCAAATGGCCGGGCGAGGTGCTGCGGTTGGCCATGCTGATGACGCATTACAGGGAGCCGATCGATTTCAGCGTGAAGCGGCTGGAGGAGGCGGAGGCCTTGCTGCGGAAATGGCATGCCGGGTTGGAAGCGCAAGGTCCGGTCCACCCGTCAGTTCTTGATGCGCTTTCGGATGACCTCAACACGGTCGCAGCTATACAGGCTCTCCATGCGTTGGCCGCGACCAATACGCCGGAATTTGCTGCGAGCGCGGCTCTTCTCGGCGTGCTGCCGAAAAAGGTCAGCGTCTCGGACGCACTTGCTGAGAGCGTCGAAGCACTCGTCCAGCTTCGACTGGAAATGCTGAAGGTCAAGAACTTTGCCGAAGCCGACCGCCTGCGCGATCAACTGGCATCTCAGGGAATTCAGCTAAAGGATTCGAAAGATTCGACAACCGGGGAGCGGGTGACGACATGGGAAGTGAAGCGCTAGACTATCATTCCGGCGGCTGCCAATGCGGTGCTGTTCGTTTCCGCGCCGGCCATCTCGGTCGGCCGTCGATCTGTCATTGCCGCATGTGCCAGAAGGCTTTCGGGTCCTTCTTCGGAGCTTTCGTGACGGCCGATCAGGCGCATCTTTCCTGGACACGCGGCCAGCCGACCTGGTTTCGTTCGTCGAAGCAGGTACATCGCGGCTTCTGCGAGAAATGCGGCACGCCGCTCGTCTATCGTCATCCGGAAGGCATCGAGCTTGCCATCGGCGCCTTCGACCATCCGGAGCTGTTCGAGCCGCAGATCCAGGTCAACCATTCCAAGCGCCTGCCGTGGATCGATCGTCTCTTCGACAAGCCGCCCTTCGAGAGCCCCGGCATGACCGAGTTTTTTGCCAGCATCGAAAGCTGGCAGCATCCGGATCACGATACGGAGAAATGGCCCGAGGACTGATGATGACCACGCCGCAGCCGAATCCCAACATGAAGATGCCGAAATGGCTGCTCTACGGGCTGATCGCCAAGGGCGTCCTGGTCGTTGCGATCACTGTTGGCGTTCTTTGGTGGGTGGGTGTGTTCAAATGAGAGAGGGAGGAAGCCATGTCTGACACCATCTACACCGGCGGCTGCCAGTGCGGCGCGATCCGCTTTCGCGTCGAGGGCGACCTGAAGGACGCCTCGATCTGCCATTGCCGCATGTGCCAGAAGGCGTTCGGCAATTTCTATGCGCCGCTCGCCTCCGTGCGCGGCTTGAACTTCCGCTGGACGCGCGGTCAGCCCAAACATTTCCAGTCGTCGAGCGTGGTGCAGCGAGGCTTCTGCGAGGCCTGTGGCACCCCGCTGACCTATGAAGCGCCCGACGGCATGGCGATTGCGATAGGGGCTTTCGACGAGCCGGGGCGCATCGTGCCGACGTTGCAATACGGCACTGAGGCGAAGATTGCCTATGTCGATCATCTGCCCGAACTGCCGGGACATCCGACGGAGGAAGATCTGCCGAACGCACCGTTCCTCGCTGATCTCAAATCGTTCCAGCATCCGGATCACGATACTGATCGGTGGCCGGAGGGGCAATGAGCGCTTTGCCGTATGATACCCCCCTCTGTCACTTCGTGACATCTCCCCCGCAAGGGGGGAGATTGGGTGCTCGCGGTTGCCGCTCACTTGCCCCAGCCATCGTTGCAGCAAACAGAGAGGTTCATTGCATGGCGAAGTGCACGCCTCTTGCTCCGATCTCCCCCCTTGCGGGGGAGATGTCACACAGTGACAGAGGGGGGTACCCCGCGGTACAGCTTTTCCGTTCGATCAGGGGAGTAACGGACATGCCGCATGACAAAATCCCGCCCAAGCTTCGCTCGAATGCAAAGAGCATGCGCCGCGTGATGACGGATGCCGAACTCAAGCTCTGGAACGAATTGCGCGCCCACCGCCTGATGGGGCTTGGCTTTCGGCGTCAAATGCCGATTGCAGGCTATATCGTCGATTTCGCCTGTCCGTCTGCCAAACTGATTGTGGAACTGGACGGTTCCCAACACGGACATGAAGCCACGATCCCTTACGACACAGAGCGCACCTGTCGCCTACAAGCCAACGGCTGGACCGTCCTCCGGTTCTGGAACGATGATGTTCTGAAACATCTAGACGACGTATGCCGCCATATTCTGAAAACGGCAGGAGTAAATGCCATATGACCACGTTGCGCACCCTCTACCCCGAACTCGAACCCTTCGAGACCGGCTTTCTCGACACGGGCGATGGCCATCAGGTCTATTGGGAGCGCGTCGGCACCAGGGACGCAAAGCCCGCCGTCTTCCTGCATGGTGGACCGGGTGGCGGCTGCAATGCGAGCCATCGTCGCCTCTTCGATCCAGCACTTTATGACGTGATCCTCTTCGACCAGCGCGGCTGCGGGCGCTCGACGCCTCATGCCAGCATCGACAACAATACGACCTGGCATCTCGTTGCCGATATCGAGCGGCTGCGCGAGGAGATCATGGGCGTCGACCAATGGCTGGTCTTCGGCGGCTCCTGGGGATCGACGCTGGCGCTCGCCTATTCGCAAACCCATCCGGCCCATGTCAGCGAGCTGGTCGTCCGCGGCATTTACACTCTGACCAAAGCCGAACTGGACTGGTACTATCAGTTCGGCGTGTCGGAAATGTTTCCCGACAAGTGGGAGCGCTTCGTTGAACCCATCCCGGAAAACGAGCGCCACGAGATGATGGCCGCCTATCGCCGCCGCTTGACGGGAATGAACCGGGAAGAGCAGGTGCGCGCAGCGCTCGCCTGGAGCACATGGGAGGGCCAGACGATTACGCTTCTGCCCGAGCCCTCGACCTCGGACGGCTTTGCCGACCCCGATTTCGCGCTCGCCTTCGCCCGCATCGAAAACCACTATTTCGTCCATGCCGGCTGGCTCACGGAAGGGCAGTTGCTCAACGATGCGCATAAGCTTCAAGACATCCCCGGCACCATCGTCCATGGCCGCTACGACATGCCGTGCCCGGCCAAATATGCCTGGGCGCTGCACAAGGGCTGGCCGAAGGCGGAGTTCTATCTGATCGAGGGGGCAGGGCACGCCTATTCCGAACCCGGCATTCTCGACCGGTTGATCCGCGCTACTGACAAATATGCAGGAAAAGAGTAAGGAGCCCCGAAATTCGGGACAATGACCATGGCAAAAGAACGCATCTATCTCTTCGACACGACCCTTCGCGACGGGCAGCAGACGCCCGGCGTGGATTTTTCCGTCGAGGACAAGATTGCCATTGCCAACATGCTGGACGCTTTCGGCATCGATTACGTGGAAGGCGGCTATCCGGGCGCGAACCCGACCGACACGGCCTTCTTTTCGAAGAAGCGCACGGGCCGCGCCGGCTTCGTCGCCTTCGGCATGACGAAGCGCGCCGGCGTCTCGGTCTCCAACGATCCCGGGCTCAACGAACTGCTGCGCGCCAAGTCCGACCACATCTGTTTCGTCGCCAAGAGCTGGGATTATCACGTCAAGGTGGCCCTCGGCTGCACGAACGAGGAAAATCTCGAAAGCATCGATCTCTCCGTCAAGGCGGCCATTGAAGCCGGCAAGGGCGCGATGATCGATTGCGAGCACTTCTTTGACGGCTACAAGGCAAACACGGCCTACGCGCTGGCCTGCGCCAAGACGGCCTATGACGCCGGGGCGCGCTGGATCGTGCTCTGCGACACCAATGGCGGCACGCAACCGTCGGAAATCCGCGGGATCGTCGCCGCCGTCATTGCGGCAGGCGTTCCCGGCGACCGGCTCGGGATCCATGCGCATAACGACACGGGGCAGGCGGTCGCCAATTCGCTCGCAGCCGTCGAGGCGGGCGTGCGCCAGATCCAGGGCACGCTGAACGGCATCGGCGAGCGCTGCGGCAATGCCAATCTCGTCACCATCATTCCGACGCTGGTGCTTAAGCCCGCCTATAACGAGCGTTTCGAGACCGGCATCGACCGCGAGGCGTTGCAGGGGCTCACGAAGCTCTCCCACGATTTCGACGAATTGCTCAACCGCTCACCGGAGACGCAGGCGCCCTATGTCGGCTCCTCGGCCTTCGCCACCAAGGCCGGCATACACGCCTCGGCGCTGCTGAAGGACCCGCGCACCTATGAGCATGTCGAGCCGGAAACGGTCGGCAATTTGCGTAAGGTCATGGTGTCCGATCAGGGCGGCAAGTCGAACTTCATCAATGCACTGAAGCGCCGCGGCATCGAGGTCGGCAAGGACGATCCGCGCCTCGACACGCTGATCACCATCGTCAAGGAGCGCGAGGCGACGGGCTATGCCTATGAAGGCGCCGATGCGAGCTTCGAACTGCTGGCGCGCCGCACGCTCGGCTCCGTCCCAGACTTCTTCCAGGTCGACAGTTTCCGCGTCATGGTCGAGCGCCGTTTCGACGCCAACGGCAACCTCAAGACCGTGTCGGAAGCCGTGGTGAAGACGGTGATCGATGGCGAGACGGTGATGTCGGTGGCCGAAGGCCATGGCCCCGTCAACGCGCTCGATATCGCCATCCGCAAGGATCTTGGCCGCTACCAGCCCGAGATCGCTGACCTCGAACTGGTGGACTACAAGGTCCGTATCCTCAACGGCGGCACCGAAGCCATCACCCGCGTGCTCATCGAGTCCTCGGACGATACAGGCTCCCGCTGGTGGACGGTGGGCGTCTCGGACAACATCATCGATGCGTCTTTCCAGGCGCTGATGGACAGTATCGTCTATAAGCTGATGAAGAACCGGGAACTGGCCGGGAAGGTGGCTGCGGAGTGAGGGTATCGTAGGATTTGCTAATAGCGAATTCTAGTTGACATTCATTCGCTGTTCGCTATCATTGAAGCATGAAGGCGATTGCCTATTCGCGCGCTGCCCTCAAGACGCTTCGCCGCATACCGGCGAACGAGGCGGAGCGCATCAGGCTGAAGATCGAGCAATATGCTGCCGATCCGGCGTCGCTTGCCAATAATGTCAAAGCGTTGGTGGGTTCGCCCTATATCCGGCTGCGCGTTGGAGATTGGCGAGTGCTCATGGACGATCGCGGCAACGTTCTCGATGTCATGAAAATTGGTCCCCGGGGCGGCATCTATGACTAGGAGGTCACAATGCAGATGATCAAGACGCCAGCTGGCGAGACGCTCGTCGTGCTACCGCTGGCCGAATATGAGGCCCTGATCGACCAAGCCGACATCGCCGCCGCAGATCGTGTGCAGGCGAATATCGCTGCCGGTCGTGACGAACTCGTTCCCGCCGAATTCGTCAATCGCCTGATCGCCGGCGAAAACCCGGTCCGAGTCTATCGTTCTCTGCGGGGTCTTTCCGCGCGAGAATTAGCCGAAAAGGCAAGCATAAGCCCGCCCTATCTCTCGGAAATTGAAAGTGGGAAGAAGGACGGAAGCCTCTCGGCCATGCGGCGGATTGCTGATGCGCTGAACGTCGATCTGGATGATCTGGTGTAGCTACTTCGGCACCGCCCGATAAAGCCCGCCCGGTTCATCGTCCGCGATCAACCAGAGCGACCCGTCCGGCCCTTCCTCTACATCCCGCAGCCGGAAGCCGACATCCCAGCGCTCGGCGGGCGTCGCTCCGCCCTTGCCCTCAAAGGTGATGCGGGAGAGCGTCATGCTGCCGAGACCGCCGACAAGTGCCGAGCTGTTCCAGTCCTTGAACAAGGTGCCGCGATAGAAGACGAGGTCGCTGGGCGCGATGACGGGTGTCCAGTAGATGACGGGCTTTTGAAGGTCAGGCCGCGTGTCGGGGCTGGGGATTGGGACGCCATTATAGTTGGTGGAATAGGAGACGAGCGGCCAGCCGTAGTTTTTCCCCGGTTCGATCAGGTTCAGTTCGTCGCCGCCGCGAGGCCCGTTTTCCAAGTCCCAGAGTCGGCCATCGGGCGAGAAGGCAAGCCCATAGGGGTTGCGGTGGCCGAGCGTCCAGATTTCGGCGGGGTAGGGGTTCTTGTCCTTGAAGGTGTAGCGGCTGACAACGGGCGCTTTCTTTGCCGCTTCGGTGTCGCGCGGCGGGGCGATGAGCGGCACGGTCTTGGCACCTTCCTTGTCAGCGAAGGGATTGCCCGGCGCGGCTTTCCCATCCAGCGTCAGCCGCAGAACCTTGCCGAGCGCCTGATCCATGTCCTGCGCCGGTGTCATGCGCTGCCGGTCGCCAACTGCCAGAAACAGGTATTTCCCGTCCGGCGAGAAGGCGACGGCGCCGCCGAATTGCCCGCCCTGGCCCTTCGGCATGTCGCGCCAGATGACATCCAGGTCCTGCAGCGCCGGCCGATCCCCTTCTGAGAGCGTGGCGCGGGCAAGCGCCAGGCTTGAGCCCCCGTCGCCCGGTTCGGAATAGGTGAGATAGACGCCGCGATCAGTGGCGAAGGTCGGCGAAAGATAGACGCCAAGCAGACCGCCCTGACCTTCATAAAGAACCTTGGGCACGCCGGTGACCTCGACTTTTTGCCCCTTCTGAGTCGCGATCCAGAGCCTGCCCGGCTTTTCCGTCACCAGCATCCGCCCATCGGGCAGGAAGGCGATTTTCCAGGGATAGTCGAACTGGGCGATCTTCGTCAGCCGAAATGGCAGGTCGGAACTTTCCTTGACCGTCGCGCCATTGACCTGCGCAAAGGCGGGTGAGGTGGTCACCAAGGCGGCGAGCGCCGTCAGTGTGATCGCTGCGGCAGTCCTTGTCGTCTTCATGCCATCCTCCTGCGTTTTGTCAAAAGTGCATATGGGGCCGCGCGGTGCCGCTTTCCACCCTCCGAGACCAGAGGGCTGCATGACACTTCAACAGAATGAATTGGTCGATTGCGATCCATCGGTCTAGAAAAAGTAAACGCCCACTTAAATACGAGCGCTGTGCATGTCTTCTTCCCCCGCCTCCGGTCTCCAGTCCGGCGACAGCCCCAGGGGCTTTGCCTTTGCTCTTGCGGCCTATTTCCTGTGGGGCTTCCTGCCGCTCTTCATGAAGGCGATTGCGCATATTCCGGCACCCGAGATCATCGCGCATCGCATCATCTGGTCGATCCCCGTTGCCGGTGCCGTGCTGATCGCCACGGGCCGCACGGCGGATCTGAAGGTCGCGCTGAAATCACCGCGCACGCTCGCCATGGCGGCGCTGACGGCCTCCATCATCACGATCAACTGGGGCATCTATGTCTGGTCGATCGCGGCGGGCAGGGCGCTGGAATCGGCGCTCGGCTACTATATCAACCCGCTTTTCTCTGTTTTCCTGGGCTCGGTCCTGCTGCGCGAGAAGCTTTCGCCCTCGCAATGGGTTGCCATCGGTCTTGCCGTTTGCGCGGTGGCGATCCTGAGCGTTGAGGCGGGAGGCCTGCCCTGGGTGTCGCTCGGTCTAGCCGTCTCCTGGGGCTTCTATGCCTTCTTTCGCAAGACGCTGCCTGTCGGTCCCAACCAGGGCTTCCTCCTGGAGGTCATCCTGCTGTCCGTTCCTGCCATGGCCTATATCGGCTATGTCGAGACGCAGGGGCAGGGTCATTTTGGTGACACGGGCTATGGGGACGTGCTCTGGCTGCTCGCCTGCGGTCTGGTGACGGCCGTGCCCTTGATCCTCTATGCCAACGGCGCCAAGCTCCTGCGGCTGTCGACGATCGGGATCATGCAGTACATCGCGCCCACGATGATTTTCGTCATCGCCGTTTTTATCTTCAAGGAGCCCTTCGGCCTGTCGAAGCTGGTGGCCTTCGCCTTCATCTGGGCAGCGCTTCTCGTCTTCACATGGCCAATGCTGCGGGCGCTCGCCTCGTCGCGCAAGCCGGCAGCACGGGCCTGAGCCGATGCCGATCCACGAAGCTGCCGCGCTCGCGGGCGCTCTTCTCTGGGCGATTACCGGCATAATCGCTACCGTTCCCGTCAACCATCTCGGGGCCTACACGTTCTCGCGCTATCGCATGACGGCGGTGCTCGTCATGCTCGTCGTCTACCTGACGGCGACAGGCAAATGGCACTGGCTGGAAGGTTGGCAGTTTGCCCCCGTTCTTCTGTCAGGCCTCGCCGGCATATTCATCGGCGATGTCGTGCTCTTTGCCACGCTTGCCCGCATGGGTCCGCGCCGCACCTCCATTCTTTTCGCCATGCACGCGCCGCTCTCCATCCTGCTTGGCTGGCTCTTTCTCGGCGAGGCGCTGACCCCGCTCGCGCTGACCGGCGCCGGCGTCGCCTTCGCCGGTGTTCTGCTCGCCATCGTCTTCGGCAAGCGCCGCTCGCAATTGCATCAATGGGAAAGCATCAAGGGACCGCTCTGGCAGGGCGTGGCGCTGGGTCTTCTGGCGGCTGTCGGGCAGGCCGCGGGGTCCATCCTCGCACGCCCTGTGATGGAAACGGGCATCGACCCGTTCCTCATCTCCTTCTACCGCGTCGGTATTTCCATCATCGCTTTCAATCTCTTCCGGTTCGCACCGCTGGACATGGTCGTGCCAAAGGGGCCGCTCACGCCGAAGATTGCTGCCTATACGGCCTTTGTCGGCTTCGTCGGCATGATGTTGGGCATGACGCTGATCCTTTATGCGCTGGCCGGTGGCAAGGTCGGCATCGTGTCCACGCTCGCCGCGACGGCACCGGCGCTGCAGCTCCCACTCATCTGGTTCAAGACGAAGGAAGCGCCTGCGCCCGGGGCCTGGGTTGGGGCGCTTCTGGTGGTGATCGGTAGTGCCCTGATCTTCAGCCGCTGACGCCCGGCACGTCCTTCAGATCGAACCAGACCGGAATGCCGCGTTCGCGCGCAATCCGGACGTCGTTGTCGGCACCCTTGGAGTCACCCGGAAGCCGCAAGACACCCTCGCACAGTTGCAACAGCCGGTGCGCCACCGGGTGGAAAATCTCCTCGTACAGAGCATCGCCGACCGCTGTTCCGCCGGCAGCGCGCCAGACCGGCAGCGCAACCCATTCTCCGATCATCGGGATGTGGCCTGCCTTGAAGAGCGCGTGGGAAGGCGCCTCCAGCCTTTTCAGATTCTCCGCCATCTTCTGCGGGTCGTCTCCGGTTCCGGAACGATAAGGGCCGGCAATGAGGATCAGCACATTTTACTCCTTGAACTCATATCACGAAAAATCCTGATTAAGATTGAAATATCCAGCAATCAGGAATAAAAACGATAAATCGTGATAATTCGTGAATAGTCAAGAGCCATGCTGACGACGGAAAGAAAAGGCCTCATCCTCGAAACGCTCCGCCGCGAGGGGAGGCTGGTGGCCAAGACCTTCGCCGTGGACCTTTCATTGTCGGAAGACACGATCCGAAAGGACTTGCGGGAGATGGCCGCGGAGGGGCTTCTGGCGCGTGTTCATGGCGGCGCGCTGCCTCTTTCCAGCCCGTTGCCGGATTTTGCAGCGAGAACGGGGCTGGCCGCATCGGAGAAACGGACGCTCGGTCGCGCCGCCGCGTCGCTCATCGAACCGGGCAGCACGGTCTTCTTCGACGGGGGGACGACCAATGCGGAGCTGATCCGGGCCTTGCCCGAAACCATCCCCTTTACCGCCATCACACACAGCCCGACCATTGCTTCCGAATTCGAACGTCTGAAAAATGTCGAAGTGAACCTGATTGGCGGCCGGCTCTATCGCCATTCCATGGTGGCCGTGGGGGCCGATGCGGCGCTGGCGATTGGTCGCATCAGGCCCGATCTGTTTTTCCTGGGCGCGACGGCTGCGAACGCAGATGCGGGCTTTTCCACTGGCGATGTGGAAGAGGCCGCTATCAAGCGCCTGATCGCGCGGCAATCGCGTAATGTGTGGGTGCTTCTGACCGCCGGGAAGCTGGCACTGCAGTCCCCCGTGACCATCATGCCGCTGGCGGAGGCCACGGGCATCGTGGTGGATGGATCCGTGCCGGAACGCGAACTGGCGGTGTTTGAAGAAGCCGGGCTCTCCGTCCGAAGAGCCGAGGTGGTTACATCTTCTCGATGACGGCCTGATCCGCCCCGTTCGCCACGCCCGCCGCCAGAATGGCAGGCACAATGTCCTCTGCGCGGTCGATCACCAGCGGCTGGACAAGGTGCCCGGTGTGGATAAAGCCTTGCCCACGCATATGGTCGAGCAGCGAGAGCATCGGGTCCCAGAAGCTGTTGATATTGGCGAAAACCATCGGCTTTCGGTGACGGCCGAGCTGAGCCCAGGTCATGATCTCGACGATCTCCTCAAGCGTGCCAATGCCGCCCGGCAGCGTCACGAAGGCGTCTGCCTCCTCGAACATGCGATGCTTGCGCTGATGCATGTCCGCAGTCACGACGACTTCGGTCAGTGAGGTGAGCTCGTGCTTGGAGGCTTCCTTGTCCATCAGGAATTCCGGAATGATGCCAAGCACTTTACCGCCATGCGACATTACGCCCGAAGCGACCGCGCCCATGATGCCGCGCATTCCGCCGCCATAGACGAGGCGCAGGCCGTTTTCGGCGATTGCTTTGCCGAGCGTGCGACCGGCCTGCATGTGGGAAGGATCGCGTCCGGGCTGGGAGCCGCAGTAGACGCAGATGTTTCGAATCTCGGATCTGTGTTCTGTCATGCCCTGACCATGGCCTCCGGCGCCCACGCCCGTCAAGCCCGCGTCGGCCGCCAACGGGCCCGTCGCGTTAACCGGATTTCGTTGAAATACCTTGTGAAACCGGGGAGAAAAGTTTAGCTCTTTAACGATGGGGATAAGCCGCCCGCAACGTCGGCGCTGGCGCTCGTTTGGAGACAGAAATGCAGAACAATCGCGCCGTCTGGCTCGCGATCCTGGTGCTTGTCATCGCATCGGCCGTCATGATCTTTTTCGTCCTGCCGCAGATCAATGGCGGCAAGAACGTTGCGAGCGAAGCGGCGAAGACCGCGACCGATACTGCGAAGTCTGCTACGGACACTGCTGCGGAGACGGTCACCAAGCCGACGGGTGCCGCCTCGGGCGCTGAACTCCTGCAGAAGATGAACTGGCTGAAAGCCGACGCGAGCGCCGCTTCCGAAAGCCTGCGCGCGCTCTATGCCAACGGCAAGATGCCGACCGACGCCGAACTCGCCGACGCGAAGGCGAAGCTTCAGGCCGCCCTTCAGGCGATTGCCGATTTCAAGGCTCCGGAAGGCGCTGATGTGACTGTGGGCGGTCTGGTAACCGGTCTTTCGGCCAGCGCCACGAAGGCGCTTTCTGCGCTCAAGGCGATGCCCGCGGATGCTGGCAAGGCCGCAGATGCCGCCGCCCAGATTGCCGCCCTGTTCAGTGACAAGACCGCGCGCAATGGCGCGGCTCCTGCTGCTCCCGCCGCGAATGCACAGGCAAAGCCGGATGCGATTGAAGCGACGCTCCCGAATTTCGATGTGCTGCGCGTCGAGAAGGATGGCTCGACCGTGATTGCTGGCGGTGCGTCGCCCAAGGCAAAGGTTGAGGTTCTCGATGGCGACAAGGTTATCGGTTCTGCCGTTGCCGGTTCGAGCGGCGATTTTGCCATCGCGCTCGACAAGCCGCTGGAGCCGGGCGACCACTCGCTGGTGCTGAAGGCGACGGGTGCCGACGGCAAGGCCGTCACATCCGCCGAAGTCGCCACCGTTTCGGTGCCGAACGGCAAGGATGGCAAGCTGCTCGCCATGGTCACCAAACCTGGCGAGGCAAGCCGCATCCTGACCAAGCCTGACGCAGGAACGCAGGTTGCCCAGTCTGCAACGCCTCCGACACCGGCCACGGGTACGCAAGCGTCTGGCTCAAATGCCCCGGCCAACACCCTTCCGCCGCTTCCCGATGCCTCCAAGACGTTGGCGAACAGCGCACCGGCCGTCCCGACGACGCAGGCCCCGGCGTCTTCTGCCTCAGCCGATGCAGCGCAGAAGCCGTCGGAGGCCGCCGCAATCCGGATCGACGCCGTCGAAATCGAGGGCGACAAGATCTTCGTGGCAGGCAGCACCCGTCCGCAGGCGACCGTTCAGGTCTTTGCTGACGACAAGCTGATCGAGACGACCAAATCGTCCGACAGCGGTCATTTCGAAGCCGAAAACACCATGCCGCTGGCTACCGGCAACCATATCATCCGCGCCGACCTGATGGATCAGACCGGCGCCAAGGTCGTAGTCCGCGCCTCGGTCCCGTTCAACCGGCCTGCCGGTGATCAGGTCTCGGTCGTTGCCGACACGAGCAAGGCTGCGGCTGCTGCAAACGCCAACGCGGCCACACAGCCTGCCGTGGGGCAGATCGAACAGCTTCGCGAGGAGGCCGCCAAGGCGCTGGTTCTTCTCAAGGGTTTGTTCGCTAACGACAAGACACCGACCAAGGATCAATTGGCGGCTGCGCGATCGGCCACCCAGATCGCGCTCAAGGCGCTGGCCGATTTCAAGCCCGCCGCTGATGCCGGCCCGGACATCGCGGCGCTCGCTGCCAAGGTCGGCAAGTCGGCCTCCGACGCACTGAAGCTGCTGCAGGCCGCAGACGACGATCCGAAGGCCGTGGGTGCAGCCATCGCTTCCATTGAGGCCGCCGCCCGCGATGCCATGCCGGATGTCGCCAAACCGGCGCCGTCTGCGCCCGCTACATCGTCGGCCACGCCGTCGGGCACGGCACCTGCCGGCGACACACAGCAGGCATCGAGCACGGCGACCCCTGCTGCCGATGCGCCGAAGTCGATCGAGCAGGCGCCGCTGAAGGAGAGCAAGGACAGCGTCATCATCCGCAAGGGCGACACGCTGTGGCAGATCTCCCGCCGTGTTTACGGCCGCGGTGTGCGCTACACGACGATCTATCTGGCCAACCAGGAGATGATCGACAATCCGAACCGGATTGCGCCCGGCCAGGTCTTCGACGTGCCGGGCAAGGTCACGCAGTCGGACGAGGAGGCAGAAAAGGCCAACCGCGAGCTTCGCAAGAAGCACTAATTCTATGGCGGTCTGATTTATCTCGCTTTGCGGGATTGCGGGCTGTGATGGTTAATCTTATTTGAGAGGCGCGGCTTCCGGGGATGGAAGCTGCGCCTTTCGCATCTCAACAAGCAAGAATCTTCTACAGGGCAGGGCGCTGCATGGCAGGCGAACAGAAAACCGTTTCGGCGGATGACAGCAATCCGCTGGGCACGATCCGCAATCTCTGGCCCTACATGTGGCCTTCCGAGCGTCCGGACCTGAAGATGCGGGTGGTCTGGGCGACGGTGTTTCTCATCGTCTCCAAGGCGGTGCTGATCATGGTGCCCTATCTCTTCAAGTGGACGACCGATGCACTGAACGGCAAGAACTCGGCGCCAAACTACCTGCCGGAAATCCTGCTTGGCGCGGTCATGCTGGTTCTGGCCTACAATCTGTTCCGGCTAGTCCAGGCTGGTCTCAACCAGCTTCGTGACGCACTCTTTGCCAGCGTTGGCCAATATGCCGTGCGCCAGCTCGCCTACCGCACCTTCGTCCACATGCACGAACTGTCCCTGCGCTTCCATCTTGAGCGCCGCACCGGCGGCCTGTCGCGCATCATCGAGCGGGGCACGAAGGGCATCGAGACGATCGTCCGCTTCACCATCCTCAATTCGGTCCCGACGGTGATCGAGTTCCTGCTGACCGCCATCATCTTCTGGTGGGGCTACGGCTTCTCCTATCTCTTCGTCACGGCAATGACGGTCTGGCTCTATATCTGGTTCACCGTGCGGGCCAGCGACTGGCGCATCGCCATCCGCCGCACGATGAACAATTCCGACACCGAGGCGAACACCAAGGCAATCGACTCGCTCCTGAACTTCGAGACGGTGAAATATTTCGGCAACGAGGAGATGGAGGCCAAGCGCTTCGATGCCTCGATGGAACGTTACGAGAAGGCCGCGACGGAAGTCTGGACCTCGCTTGGCTGGCTGAACTTCGGCCAGGCCGTCATCTTCGGCGTCGGCACCGCGATCATGATGGTCATGTCGGCGATCTCGGTGAAGAACGGCACCCATACGCTCGGCGATTTCGTTTTCATCAATGCGATGCTGATGCAGCTCTCCGTACCGCTCAACTTCATCGGTTTCGTTTACCGCGAAATCCGCCAGGGGCTGACCGATATCGAGCAGATGTTCGAGCTTATCGACGTGAAAGCCGAAGTGGTCGACAAACCGGGCGCGGTGGACCTCAAGATTGCACGCGGCGAGATCGAGTTCGATAACGTCCACTTCGCCTACGATCCGCAGCGCCCGATCCTGAAGGGCATTTCCTTCAAGGTTCCGGCCGGCAAGACGATTGCGGTGGTCGGTCCTTCCGGCGCAGGGAAATCCACGATCTCGCGGCTGCTCTATCGATTCTATGACGTGCAGGGCGGTTCGGTGAAGATCGACGGGCAGGATGTGCGCGATGTCACGCAGACGTCGCTCCGCGCCGTCATCGGCATGGTTCCGCAGGACACTGTGCTCTTCAACGACACGATCGCCTACAACATCCGCTATGGCCGCCCCTCGGCGAGCGAAGCCGAGGTCGAGCAGGCGGCGGAAATCGCCCAGGTCGGCAACTTCATCCGATCGTTGCCCGAAGGCTTCAAGACCATGGTCGGCGAGCGCGGCCTGAAACTCTCAGGCGGCGAGAAGCAGCGTGTGGCGATCGCCCGCACGATCCTCAAGAGCCCGCCGATCCTGATGCTGGACGAAGCGACCTCGGCACTGGACACCGGCACCGAGCAGGAAATCCAGGCAGCTCTTGACGAAGTGGCGAAGAACCGCACCACGCTCATCATCGCGCACCGTCTTTCGACCGTCATCAATGCCGACGAGATCATCGTGCTCAAGGACGGCACGATTGCCGAGCGCGGCACGCATTCCGAGCTTCTGGAGCAGAAGGGCCTCTATGAGCGGATGTGGAACCGCCAGCGCGAGGCCGTCCAGGCCGAAGCCAAGCTCAAGGAAGTTCGCGAAAGCGACGATCTGGGCGTCGTCATTCGCAAGGAGCCGGCGCGCTGAGCGCGCCGGTCCTGTCCGTCAAAACGTGGTGAAAGCCACCGCGAGACCGGCAACAATGAGCACGCACAGCAGCGCGACCATGATGATGGTCCCCGTCGTAGAGGACGTCGGCGGAACCATCGATTCCAGGTCCTGATCGAGATTGGCATCCTGTGCCATGCGGCGGATTTCCAGATTTTCTTCCTGGCGGTTCATGCGAGCCTCCCTGGTTGAAGTCTGAGATGTGACATGCTGTCGCGAACGACTGCATCTGATACTTGCAACGCCTATATGGCCCCGCAGGTTCCGAAACCGGGGCATAGCCCGGCCGTTGCGCGCGCTGGCAGTTGCCCTTTTGGACCGATAGGGCTAATCAAAACCGCGAAAGACACAGAGGTTGAGACCCATGAACTTGTTCGACACGATCCGCAGAACGATCGTCCCGGTGCATAAGGAAGGCTATCCCTTCGTCATCGCCTTCTTCGTGGCCTCGCTGATCCTCGGCTGGATCTGGGAGCCGCTCTTCTGGGTCGGCTTTGTGTTGACGCTCTGGTGTGCCTATTTCTTCCGCGATCCGGAGCGCGTCACGCCGCAGGACGAGGATCTGGTGATTTCGCCCGCGGATGGCCGCGTCTCCTCGATCGGCATGTATTCGCCGCCGGTCGAACTCGGCCTCGGTTCCGAGCCACGCCTGCGCATCACCGTGTTCATGAATGTCTTCAACTGCCATGTGAACCGCGCGCCGATGCGCGGCCGCATCCGCGAGATCGTCTATCGCGAGGGCGAATTCCTCAATGCGGAACTCGACAAGGCCAGCGAAGACAACGAGCGCAACAGCCTGATCATCGAGACGAAGCATGGTGATCTCGGCGTCGTGCAGATCGCCGGCCTCGTCGCGCGCCGCATTCTCTGCTGGTCGACGCCCGGCGAAAGCCTGGAAGCCGGCGAGCGCTTCGGCCTCATCCGCTTCGGCTCGCGGCTCGATGTTTTCCTGCCGGAAGGTGCGGTTGCCCGCGTCTCGCTCGGCCAGACGGCGATTGCCGGTGAAACGGTTCTGGCCGAATTCGGCACGGGCCGCGGCCCGGTCGTCAGCCGTCGCACGTAAGGACCAAGCGATGGCGGACCATGCGCCGGACGTGAACACGCCCAAGAAATCGGACGCGGCTCGCGGCCCGCGGCTCAAGGAAATCCCGCTGCGCCTGATGGTGCCGAACCTGATCACGGTTCTCGCCATCTGCGCAGGTCTCACCGGCATCCGCTATGCCATCGAATTCCGCTACGAGATGGCGGTGCAGATGGTGCTGATCGCCGCCTTCCTCGACGGCATCGACGGACGTATTGCGCGGATGATGAAGGCGACGTCGAAATTCGGCGCGCAGATGGACTCGCTCGCCGACATCATCAATTTCGGTGTGGCCCCGGCCATGGTGCTCTACATCTTCGTGCTCGACCAGGCCCGTTCGCTCGGCTGGATTGCGGCCCTGATCTATACGATCGCCGCCGGCCTGCGCCTTGCCCGCTTCAACGTCATGACTGACAACGACGTCAAGGCGCCCTGGCAGTCGTCCTATTTTGTCGGCGTGCCGGCACCAGCAGGTGCGTTCCTGGTCCTGCTGCCGGTCTATCTCAGCTTCCTCGGCGTCGCGCCCAACAACACGATGGCGCTGTTTTCCGCCGCCTACACGCTGCTGATCGCGGCGCTCCTGATCAGCCGCGTTCCGGTCTGGTCCGGCAAGTCCGGCAGCCGCGTGCCCCGCAACTACATGATGCCCATCATCCTTGGCGTCGTTCTGCTGGTCGCGACGCTCAGCGTCTATCCATGGCAAACGCTGTCCGCCGCCGTGGTCGCCTATCTCCTCAGCCTGCCCTTCGGCGCTCGCGCTTGGCAGCGGAAGTATGGCGACGGGGCGTTTTCGGCACCGGAAGAGGGCGACATTCACGCCTACTATCCGCAGGATGATCACAAGGAGTGAGGGATGCTTCCGCGTCGCACCCCCTCTCTTGCGATTTCTAACACTTAGCTGAAGCTAAGATGTTGAAATCGCTTTCTCCCCCACCAAGGGGGAGACTGGAGTTTGCGGCTTCGGCATCCTCCCCATCTCCCCCCTGGTGGGGGAGAAAGCAAAATCACGGTCTTAGCCGAAGGCTAAGTCGTAGATTTTGCAAGAGAGGGGGTCCGCCCCTCACTTCGGCAACATCGACCCCGTCTCCACAAACCGCTGGTGCCACGACAGCGCCTCGGCCAGGATGTTCGGCGCATGTAGGCCATAAGCCGTCTTCAGCGCTCGCGCGTAATAATCCTCCAGCATCGGACGGTAGGTCGGATGCGAGCAGTTCTCGATAATGACCTTGGCGCGCTGCTTGGGGCTCAAGCCCCGCAGATCCGCCAATCCCTGTTCCGTCACGATGACATGGACGTCCTGCGTGATGTGGTCGACATGGGAGGCCTGCGGGACAATGGCGGAAATCGCGCCCTTCTTGGCGGTCGAATGCGTCATGAAGATTGACAGATAGGCGTTGCGGGCGAAGTCGCCCGAGCCGCCGATGCCGTTCTGGATGCGCGAGCCCATGACGTGTGTCGAGTTCACATTCCCGTAGATATCCGCCTCGATCAGCCCGTTCATGGCGATGCAGCCAAGGCGGCGCACGAGTTCGGGATGGTTGGAGATTTCCTGCGGGCGAAGGATCAGCTTGTGCCGGTAGCGCTCGGCGTCGTTATTCAGGCGCTCGGCAGCCTCCGGGCTCAGCGAAAAGGCGGTGGCTGACGCCATGCGCAGCTTGCCGGCGTCGAGCATGTCGAGCATACCGTCCTGGATCACCTCGGTGAAGGAGGTGAGGTTCTCGTAAGGCGCATCGATCAGGCCCGCCAGCACGGCATTGGTGACATTGCCGACGCCCGATTGCAGCGGCAGCAGGTTCTTCGTCAGCCGCCCCATCTTCACCTCATGGGCGAAGAAGTCGAGCAGATGGCCCGCGATGGCGCGCGCCACATCGTCCGGTGCGGCAAAGGGCGCGTTGCGGTCGGGTGCATCGGTCTCAACGATGGCAATGATCTTCTCGCGGTCAACCCGGAAATGCGGTTGCCCGATGCGGTCGTCCGGACGTACCAGCGGGATCGGCACGCGATGCGGCGGCAGTGCAGTGCCGTAATAGATGTCGTGCATCCCGTTCAGCGCCTCGCTCTGCCAGCGATTGACCTCCAGGATGATCTTGTCGGCGCGGTCGAGCCAGGTTTTGTTGTTGCCGATGGAGGAGGAGGGGATGAGCGCCCCTTCGGCGGTGATGCCCGAGACTTCGATCAACGCGATGTCGAGATTGCCCAGGAAGCCTTCCCATACGAGCGGCGCCACCTGACTCAGATGGATGTCGAAGTAATCCATCTGACCCTTGTTGATCTTGTCGCGGGCGACGGGATCCGAATTGTAGGGCAGGCGGAACTCGATGGCGTCGGCCTTGGCAAGTGCGCCGTCAAGCTCGGGACCCGTCGAGGCCCCACTCCAGACATTGATCTTGAAAGGCTTGCCCGCGGCGTGCGCGGCTTCGATCCTCTTGGCGAGTGCCAGCGGCACGCTCTTCGGATAGCCCGAACCGGTAAATCCGCTCATGCCGACCGTGGCGCCCGAGGGAATGAGGGCAGCAGCGTCCTCAGCGCTCATGATGCGGTTGGAGAGGGTGGGATCCTGAATTCGGCCCTTGAGAGACATGTATGCTCCTTGTCCAGCGCCTTGCAGCACATGACGAATCAACAAAAATCGGTCGCGCGGGTTAAGTGCGCGTCAGGACAAGGAAAAATCGATTTTCGGGCTTTCTGTCCTTGACTTAACGCAAGTGCGAACAAGAAAAAGCGCGCCCGTTGTGCGGACGCGCCAGAACATGGTGACGAACCGGAGGTTGGCGAGAGCGGGCCTTCAATCCGGCATGTGATAGGTCAGAAAGCGCTTCTCGCGCACCGAATAAAGCCGCCCCGTCTCGTTCATATCGGGATAGGTCAGCGGCAGGATTGCCTGGGCGACATCGCGGGGATGCGGCAGCGTATCGGGGTCTTCGCCGGGCATGGCCTGTGCGCGCATGGCGGTGCGGGTCGCACCCGGATCGACGGCGTTGACGCGCAGCGTGAAGTTCTGTTGCTCACCCGCCCAGGTGCGCGCCAGCGCCTCGACGGCGGCTTTGGATGCAGAGTAGGGACCCCAGAACGGACGGCAGCGATGGGCCGCGCCCGAGGACAGGATAACTGCACGGCCGGCATCCGACTTGGTCATGAGCGGCTCGACCGAGCGGATCAGCCGCCACGTGGCCGTGACGTTGAGCAGCATGACCTTCTCGAATACCTTCGCCTCGACATGCCCGATCGGCGAGATAACACCGAGAATGCCGGCATTCGCCACCAGTACGTCGAGCTTGCCCCAGCGGTCATGGATCGCCTGTCCAAGTGCGTCGATGGCGTTCATGTCGGCGAGGTCGAAGGGCACGAGTGTCGCACCTTCGCCTGTTTCCTTCTTGATGGCGTCGTCGAGCTCTTCAAGCCCGCCGGTCGTGCGGGCGCAGGCGATCACATGCGCGCCGGCTTTTGCCAACTCGATGGCCGTGAAGTAGCCGATCCCGCGCGACGCACCCGTGACGAGGGCCACACGACCGTCCAGAATTCCCCCCATGATCGCCCGTCCTTACCCGTTGCTGGCCAGCAGCGAGAGGCTGCGGATGTTGGAAACGCCTTCCTGGTCCATCAGGCGGGTCGGATATTCGCCGGTGAAGCAGGCGTCGCAGAACTGCGGACATTCGCCATTGCGCTGCGGCTCACGCACCGCGCGGTACAGCCCGTCGATGGACAGGAAGCCGAGCGAATCCACCTTGATGAAATCGGCCATGTCCTCGATCGACATGCGTGATGCCAGAAGCTTCGCCTTTTCCGGCGTGTCGACGCCATAGAAGCAGGGCGACATGGTCGGCGGCGAGGCAATGCGCATATGCACTTCCTTGGCGCCTGCATCGCGCACGAGCTGCACGATCTTCTGCGAGGTCGTGCCACGCACGATCGAATCGTCGACCAGCACGACGCGCTTGCCTTCGATCATCTTGCGGTTCGGATTGTGCTTCAGCTTCACGCCCATGTGTCGGATCGACTGCGACGGCTGGATGAAGGTCCGGCCGACATAGTGGTTGCGAATGATGCCCAGTTCGAATGGAATGCCCGAGGCCTGCGCAAAGCCGATCGCCGCCGGCACGCCGGAATCCGGCACGGGCACGACGATATCGGCCTCGCAGGGGCTCTCGACCGCCAGTTCCTCGCCGATCTTCTTGCGCACGTCATAGACATTGCGGCCTTCCAGGTTGGAATCCGGGCGGGCGAAATAGACATATTCGAAGATGCAGAAGCGGGTCGGCGTCGGCGTAAAGGGGAAATGGCTTTCCACACCCTTCTCGGTGATGACGACGACTTCGCCGGCCTTGATGTCGCGGACGTAGCGCGCCCCGATGATGTCGAGCGCGCATGTCTCGGAGGCGAGGATATAGGAGCCGTCGAGATCGCCGAGCACAAGTGGACGAATGCCGAGCGGGTCGCGCGCGCCGATCAGCTTCTTTTCAGACAAGCCGACGAGCGAATACGCGCCTTCCACCTGCTTCAGCGCGTCAATGAAGCGGTCGAGGAAATCCTTGCCTTCGCTCATGGCGATGAGGTGCAGGAAGGTCTCGGTGTCGGAGGTCGAGGAGAAGATCGCGCCGCGCTTCTGCAGCGCCTTCTGCACCGTCAAAGCATTGGTGAGATTGCCGTTGTGCGCAATGGCAAAGCCGCCGCCATCATATTCGGCATAGAAGGGCTGCACGTTGCGCATCCCGCCGCCGCCGGTCGTCGCATAGCGGGTGTGGCCGATGGCGCGCGAGCCGGGGAGGCGCTCCAGCACGGACGTCTTGGTGAACGTGTCGCCGATCAGACCGGCATGGCGTTCGACATAGAACTGCTTGCCATCATAGGAGACGATGCCTGCCGCTTCCTGGCCGCGATGCTGGAGCGCGTGAAGACCTAGCGTGCAGAGCGAGGCCGCTTCCGACTTACCGAAAATGCCGAACACGCCGCATTCGTCGCGGAATGCATCAGCCTCGGGGCTGTCGTCGTCGGTCATGGCCTCATGTTCAAGATGGTTCATTGCGTTTGCTCCTCGGCAAAATCATTTGCGGCCCCGTTCGGGGGCCGCAGGCAGATTTATCCGTTTGTGCCGGTTTTCTTCGGCGCCTTGGTTGTGTCAGGCGCCTTTGTTGCATCGGGCGTCTTTGCATCATTCGGCGCCGTCGTCTCGGGCGCTGTGCCGTCATCATTGGCGGCACCATCATCCGGCGCTTCTTCATTGGCCTTCTGCGGCATGACACCCTTCAGGCGTTCAAGAAGCGTCGCATCGATATTGTCGGGCATCATGGCGATCAGCCGGTTGCCCAGATTGTCGATCAGCGGCTTGGACTTGGCATTGGAGATCCAATCCGGACGCTTCGTCGGCTCTACAAGCCAGTTGAAGAACATCATCGCAACCACGACGATCAGAACGCCGCGCGCAGCCCCGAAGAGGAAGCCGAGCGTGCGATCGAGTGCACCTATGCGGCTGTCGATGATGAAGTCTGCAATCTTCATCGTGATATAGGAAAGCAGGATGAGCGCGACAAGGAAGACGACACCCGCAGATCCAGCGAGAGCCACCGTCTTGGAGCTCGTGTATTGCTGCGCATAGGGCAGCACGAACGGATAGAGCTTGTAGGCGGCATAGGCCGAACCCGCCCAGCTGGCGACAGACAGCACCTCGCGGGAAAAGCCGCGCACCATGGCCAGCACTGCTGAAAACAGCGCCACGCCAAGCACGATGCCGTCAAGAAGCGTAATGGGCATTGAGTGTCACTCCACCTTCTTAAGAACCATGGGCAACAAGCCATGCCGCCACGGTTCATTTCCCCATGAGACCGCTTCCGGCGGTCTTATTCTTCGTCCTGGTTCTGCCTGGCCTTCAGCTTCGAGCCCGCTATGCGCGCCACGAGGTCCGGCAGGCTTTCGATTTCCGTCCACTGGCCGCCCGCGCCCTTCAGCGCGTCGCCCGAGACCGGCAGAACGGCCTTCGTAAAACCCAACTTCTCGGCTTCTTTGAGGCGCTGCGCGGCCTGCGCAACGGGTCTCACGGCGCCGGAGAGGCTGACTTCGCCGAAATAGACGCAATCGGCGGGAAGGGCAATACCGGCAAGCGACGAAACCAGTGCGGAAGCCACAGCCAAGTCGGCTGCGGGCTCGGAAATCCGGTATCCGCCGGCGACATTGAGATAGACGTCATGCTGTCCGAGCCGCACACCGCAATGCGCTTCCAGTACGGCGAGAATCATCGAAAGCCTAGCCGAATCCCAGCCAACGACGGCACGCCGCGCCGTACCGAGCGAGGTGGGCGCGACGAGTGCCTGGATTTCCACTAGAACCGGACGCGTGCCTTCCATGCCGGCAAAGACAGCGGCACCTGGCGATTTGGCGTTGCGCTCGCTCAGGAAAAGCGCAGAAGGATTGGAGACCTCGCGCAAACCCTTGTCCGACATCTCGAAAACGCCGATCTCGTCGGTCGGTCCGAAGCGGTTCTTCACCGTGCGGAGGATGCGATAGTCATGGCCGCGATCGCCTTCGAAATAGAGAACCGCATCCACCATGTGCTCGACGACACGAGGGCCGGCAATCTGGCCTTCCTTCGTCACATGACCGACGAGAACGACGGCAGCGCCCGTCTGCTTGGCAAAGCGGATCATCGCCTGCGCACCGACGCGCACCTGCGTCACTGTGCCCGGAGCCGAATCGGCCGTGTCCGACCAGAGCGTCTGGATCGAATCAATGATGGTCAGATCCGGCCGCTTGCCGCTGTCGGCGAGCGTGGCGAGAATATCCTCGACATTGGTTTCGGCGGCGAGCAGTACGTCCGTCTTGTCGGCACCCAGGCGCTGGGCGCGCAGCCGGATCTGAGCGACAGCCTCTTCGCCCGAGACATAGATGACCTTCTGGCCGCGCCGTGACAGAGCCGCCGCTGCCTGCATCAGCACCGTCGATTTGCCGATCCCCGGATCGCCGCCGACCAGCACAGCCGAGCCGCGCACAAAGCCGCCGCCGGTGACGCGGTCGAGCTCCGAAATTCCGGTCTGGATGCGCGGCGCTTCCTCGATCTCGCCGGAGAGAGAGGTGAGCGCCACCGCGCGACCCTTCTTCGGCACCTTGCCGGGACCGCCGCCGATGCCGCCCGTTGGATCTTCCTCGACGATCGTGTTCCACTCGCCGCAGCCCTCGCACTTGCCGGCCCAACGCGAGTGAACGGTGCCGCAGTTCTGGCAGACAAATTGTGCGCGTGCTTTGGCCATGTGGCGGACTCACCCCGGAACAAAAAGAGAATCAAGCGCTCTATCTAGCCATCCCGCGCCGCGCCCGCAATCGCCGCGCGCCTTTTTCATCACGATCAATCGCGATCCGTTCAGGCTTGTACAAACCTGCCATTTGTCACATACTCATGAGTATGTCGCCAGCCCGGGAGGAGAACCATGGCCGTCGAAACAAGCTACCGCATCTGTCCGCTCTGTGAGGCCTGCTGCGGCCTCGAGGTCGCGCACGAGAATGGCAAGGTCGTCTCGGTGCGGGGTGCGGAGAACGACCTGTTCTCGGAAGGCTATATCTGTCCGAAGGGCGTGGCGCTTGCCGATCTGCACGATGATCCCGACCGCCTGCGCTCGCCGATGATCAGGCGCAATGGACGCTTCGAGGAGGCGAGCTGGGACGAGGCCTTCGCAGAGATCGAGCGTGGCCTGATGCCGGTCATCGAGAAGCACGGGCGCGACGCCGTGGGTGCCGTACTCGGCAACCCCGTGTCGCATCGCTACGGCATCAACCTCTTCTCGCAGCGGCTGCTCAGGGCGCTCGGCACGCCCAACATCTTTTCCTCTTCCACCGTCGATCAGATGCCCAAGCACCGCGCGGTGGGTGAGATGTTCGGCAACTGGATGAGCATTTCCGTGCCCGACATCACCCGCACCGACCTGCTTGTGATCCTCGGCGCCAACCCCATGGCCTCCAACGGCAGCCTCTGGACGGTGCCGGATTTTCGCGGCAAGGCGCGCGCGCTCAAGGCGCGCGGCGGGCGCATGATCACCATCGACCCGCGCCGCACCGAAACGGCGAAGGTTTCCGACGAACATCTCTTCATCCGCCCGGGCGGAGACGTCTTCCTGCTGCTCGGCCTGGTCAACACGCTGTTTGCCGAAGGGCTGGTCAGGACCGGCCGGCTGGGCGATCACCTTAATGGCCTCGATGGGCTCAAGGTGGCGGTTGCGCCCTATGATGCCGAGTTGATGGCCCCGCGCTGCGGCATCGCCGCCACCGATATCCGCCGGCTCGCCCGAGATCTCGCGACGACGGAGCGCGCTGCACTTTACGGCCGTATCGGCACCTGCGTGCAGGAATTCGGCACGCTGAACTCATGGCTCATCGATGTCGTCAACATCCTGACCGGTCATCTGGACGAGCCGGGCGGCATGATGTTCCCCAAGGCCGCTGCCTTTGCCGCGAATACCAAAGGCACGCCGGGTTCCGGGCGTGGCGTCAAGGTCGGCCGCCGAACCATGAAATCCGCTCCGGTTCCGGAAATCATGAGCGAGTTCCCCGTCAGCGCCATCGCCGACGAGATCACGGGAGCGGGCGACCATGGCATCCGCGCGATGATCTCCGTTGCCGCCAATCCCGTTCTCTCCGCGCCGAATGGCGGGAAGCTGGCGAAGGCGCTGGAAACGCTCGACTTCATGGTCAGCCTCGACATCTACATCAACGAGACGACCCGCCACGCCAATGTCATTCTGCCCGGCACCTCACCGTTGGAAGACAGCCACTGGGACGTGTTGTTCAACCAGTTCGCCTGGCGCAACACCGCGCGCTATTCCCCCGCCACTTTCCCGATGGAGGAGGGACGGTTGAGCGAATGGCAGGCGATCATGCGATTCACCGGCCTCGTTCAGGGCAGGGGACCAAATGTCGATCCGGAAGCGCTGGATGATGAGATGACGCGTGCCGAGGTGGAAAAGCTCGCCGGGCCGATGACAGACCGGCTGATGGACATGGTCGCCGGCCTCAAGGGCCCCGAGCGCCTCGTCGAACTGGAACTCCGCAGCGGCCCCTATGGAGACGGCTTTGGCCGCAATCCAAACGGCCTGACGCTCGCCAAGGTGAAGGCCGAGCGCCACGGGGTCGATCTTGGCCTGCACGAGCCACGCGTTCCGGAAATCCTGCGTACGCCATCCGGCAAGATCGAACTCGCACCGCCGGATTTCATCGCCGATCTCGCCCGCGTCGATACGGTTCTTGGCGAACCAGCCGGCGATCTCGTGCTCATCGGCCGCCGCGATGTCCGCACCAACAACAGCTGGATGCACAATCTGCCGACGCTCGCCAAGGGGCCGAACCGCTGCAAGCTGCTCGTCCATCCAGCGGATGCTGCCCGATATGGATTAAGCAACGGCGCGCTGGCCGAGATCTCCGGCAATGGCACCAGCCTTCTGGTTCCTGTCGAAATCAGCGAGGACATGATGCCCGGCGTCGTCAGTCTGCCGCACGGGTGGGGCCATGATCTTGAGGCGACAAGGCAGGGTGTTGCCGCCCGCAATCCCGGCGTAAACGTCAATGCGCTGATAACGGAAGGCACGCGCGATCCGCTCTCAGGCAATTCGGTGTTGAACGGGGTGGCGATTTCGCTAAAGGCTGCCGCCCTGCCGATCATCGAGGCTGCGGAATGAGATCAAGCGGCCTCACTTGAACTTGCCGAAGACGGGCTTCTTGGGAACGCGCCGGAGCGAGGGGGCAGGAGCCGAGGTGTCTTGCGTTTCCTCGACCTGATCCCGTGCGTCGTACAAATCGACCCGTTGCTTGCGGACGATTTCGGTCGGGATCCTCGGGCCGGTGAACCGGACGCCGTAGAGGTCGCCACGATGCCAGACCTTTTCGCATTCGACCTTGAACCCGTCCAGTTCGACGAAAAGCGTGAAATGCGTCGGTACGATCCAGCCAAGATTGAATTCGACCTTGGCACCGGTCTCACTGAGGTCACGGACGACACAGGGAACGGCGCTGTGCTCTTGGTTGAAGGCTGCATGAGCACCCTTGAAGACGCGCATGCGACGGGGACGTTCCAGGGGATCGTCTATCTGCGAGGGCGGCGTCTTGTCTTCGGAGTCCATCGGCGTGTCGTTTCGTGCAGCAATTCGCCATAGATATCGTGTGATATCTATTTCAACACATATATATTGAGAATGTCTTTCGAAAACGGTTCAGGAAGGAATATTGCCAGCAATATTAGAGCCTTGGCTCACTTGAAGCGGTGTGCTTCTGCCGTTTTCAGCCGCCGATATAGGCCCTTTGATAGCGATTTCCGAGGCTGGTGAGCAGTTCGTAGCCAATCGTTCCGGCTGCGCGCGCGACGTCATCCAGAAGAATGTTTTCGCCGAAGAGCTCGATATAGTCCCCGACGCGGATCTCGCCTTCCGGAACATCGGTGACGTCGAAAATCGTCAGATCCATCGTGATGCGTCCGGCGACCGGAACGCGATGACCGGCGATGAAACCAAAGCCACCCTGGTGAACTGTCTGACGCAGCGGAACGCCCGCTCCAGAGAGAGAACGGTGATAGCCGTCGGCATAACCGGTCGAAACGATCGCCAGCCTGCTGTCGCGGGTCAGGACGTGTGACGCGCCATACGAGACGGGCTCTCCGGCCTTGGCCGGACGGATCTGCAGGATGCGTGTTTCCGCCGTCACGACAGGCAGTGAAGGGTTTCTCACGCCATCTGAGGCCTCGCCGCCATAGATGGCGATGCCCGGACGCGTCACGTCGAAATGGTATTCCGGCCCCATATAGATGCCGGGCGAATTGGCCAGACTTGAATCGACGCCTTCATAGGCCTTCGCAAGCGTTTGAAAAGATTCAAGCTGCTTGCGGTTCAGCGGATGAGAGGGGTCGCTTGCGCAGGCCAGATGGCTGAGCATCAAAACCGGCGAGAAGCTTGCCGGCCGCGTCGGATCATCCGCCAGCGCCAGCGCTTCCTCAACCGACAGGCCGAGCCGGTTCATGCCGGTATCGACCATCAGCGCGCAGGGCCGCTCCTCATCGAAGGCGACGGCATTGGTCCAGCAGGCGATCTGCTCCTCCGAAACCAGGACCGGCACCAGATCGTGGCTGAAGAACTGGCCCTCGACCCCTGGCCAGACGCCGGCGAGCACGAAGATGCGCGCCTCTGGCGCAAACTGCCGCGCCAGCATCCCTTCGTCGGGGGTTGCGACAAACATGTCACGGCAGCCCGCGTCGTAAAGCGCCGGAACGACGGCCTCGATCCCAAGCCCATAGCCGTCACCCTTCACGGCGGCGCCGGTACGCGCCTTGCCGGAGGCCTTTTTCAGCATCCGCCAGTTTTCGGCAAGCGCGCCGAGGTCGATCGTCAGCCGCGATGGGGCCGCCTCGAAAGGCGTGAACGTGAGGTCGTCTTCGAATTCATCTTCCATGCAGCATGGTCTAGCCTTTCGCATATGCGAAGGCAATCGCAAGCGGCATCAAAGCATCCCGAGAAATTGCTTGAGCTCTGTTGTCTGCGGGTTGGAGAACACATCGTCCGGCGGACCGATCTCATGCACGCGGCCCTGATGCATGAAGACGACCCGTGAGCAGACGTCGCGTGCAAATTTCATTTCATGCGTCACCATGATCAGCGTCATGCCTTCGGCCGCAAGTTCCCGCACCACGGCCAGCACCTCCTGCACCAGTTCCGGATCGAGTGCGGATGTGATCTCGTCGCAGAGCAACGCGATCGGCTCCATGGCAAGAGCGCGCGCAATGGCCACGCGCTGCTGCTGTCCGCCCGAAAGCTCGTCCGGATAGGCATCGAACTTGTGGCCCAGGCCGACGCGGTCGAGCATCTTGCGCGCCATCGTCTCCGCTCCCGCCTTGCCGGTCTTCTTCACCACCGTGTGCGAGACCATGACATTGCCGCCGACGGTCAGGTGAGGGAAGAGATTGAACTGCTGGAAGATCATTCCGACCTTGAGCCTGAGCGCGCGCAGATGAAGCTCGTCCGGCAGGAGCTGTGCGCCGGCGACCGAAATCGACCCGGCATTGATCGTCTCGAGCCCGTTGATGCAGCGGAGCAACGTGGACTTGCCCGAGCCGCTCTTGCCGATGATGGCGATGACCTCGCCGGGTTCGACATCGAGATTGATGCCCTTCAGCACCTCGTTGTCGCCGAAGGCTTTGCGGACCTCAGTGATTTCGATGAGCGACATTCAGTTTCCTTTCGAGCACCTGGGCGCTTTTCGACAGCGGCCAGCACAGGGCGAAATAGATCAGCGCCACGAAGCCGTAGACCGTGAAGGGCTGGAAGGTGGCATTGGTGACGATGGTCCCGGCCTTCGACAGTTCGACGAAGCCGATGATGGAGGTAAGCGCCGTGCCCTTCACGACCTGCACGGAGAATCCGACCGTCGGTGGGACGGCGATGCGGATCGCCTGCGGCAATATGATGTAGCGCATCTGCTGCAGGTAGCCCATGCCGAGACTGGCGGAAGCTTCCCACTGGCCCTTGGCGATGGCGTCAACGCAGCCGCGCCAGATCTCCATCAGGAAGGCGGCGCTCCACAGGATCAGGGCAAGACCTGCGGCAAGCCAAGCCGGCACGTTGACGCCGAACAGGCCGAGGCCGAAGAACGCCAGGAAGAGCTGCATGAGCAGCGGCGTTCCCTGGAAGAGCTCCACGTAATAGCGGGCAAAGGTCCGCGCGGCGGAGAACTTGCCGATGCGCAGGAAGAGAAGCAGCACGCCCAGAAGCCCGCCGCCGATGAAGGAGACAAGCGACAGCACGACCGTCCAGCGCGCGGCGAGCAGAAGGTTGCGGACGATGTCCCAGGTGGAAAAGTCGCTCATCCGCGGCGTCCTCTCGGAAAGATGATCGTGCCGACGCCACGCATGGCTGCGCGTAGCAGCACGGCAAGCGCGAGATAGACGACCGTGGTCAGCAGATAGGCCTCGAATGCGCGGAAGGTGCGCGACTGGATGAAGTTGGACGCGAAGGTCAGGTCTTCGGCTGCGATCTGCGAGACCACCGAAGAGCCCAGCATGACGATGATGACCTGCGAGGACAGTGCCGGCCAGATGCGCTGCAGGGCGGGCACCAGGATCACATGCCGGAAGGTCTGGATCGGCGACATGGCAAGGCTCGCCCCCGCCTCGAACTGCCCGCGCGGTGTGGCCTGAATGCCGGCGCGAATGATCTCGGCGCTATAGGCTCCCAGGTTGATGACCATGGCGATATTGGCGGCAAGCAACTCGTTCAAATGCACGCCGATCGACGGCAGTCCGAAGAAGATGAAGAAAAGCTGGATCATGAAGGGCGTGTTGCGGATCAGCTCCACATAGGCTCCCACCACCGGCTTGAGCCAGCGCGGTCCGAGTGCACGCGCCCAGGCGCAGAAGATGCCGAGCGAAACGCCGACAAGGCCGCCGACAACGGTCAGCTCCAGGGTAATCGCGAGACCCTTGGTGATCACGCCGGAATACTCGGGGAGCCAGGAAAAATCGAACTGGTAGGCCAAGCCTCACCTCATGCCGATGGAGAACCGGCGGTCAGAAACGAAATCAGATCGGGCCGGCACACCAAAGGGGCCGGCCCGCGATGCCTGTCAGAGGTCGGCGGGCAGGGGAGCGTTCAGCCACTTCTCTGCGATCTTGTTGAGCGAGCCGTCCTTCTTCGCGTCCGCGATGATCGCGTTGAGCTTTTCAAGAAGCGCCGGCTCATCCTTGTTGAGGCCGACGAAGCAGGGCGAGTTCTTGATGAGGAACTTCATTTCCGGCTTCTTGGGAGGGTTCTTGGCGATGATTGCGGCGGCAACCACGTTGCCGGTGGCGACCGAGTCGACCTGGCCGGAGAGGAAGGCCGAGATCGTGCCGTTATTGTCCTCGTAGCGTTTGATCGTCGCATCGGCCGGCGCGACCTTGGTCAGCTCCAGATCTTCGACGGCGCCGCGCGTGACGGCGATCGTCTTGCCCGAGAGGTCTGCTGCGGACTTGATGGCGGCATCGGCCGGCGCGAAGACGCCGTTGAAGAAGGGCGCATAGGCTGTCGAGAAATCGATGACCTTTTCACGGTCGGGATTTTTGCCCAGGCTGGAAATAACCAGATCGACCTTCTTGGTCTGCAGATAGGGAATGCGGTTCGCGCTGGTGACCGGAACAAGCTCGACCTTTACGCCGAGCTTGTCGGCGATCAGCTTCGCCATGTCGATGTCGTAACCCTGCGGCGCCATGTCGACCCCGACGCTGCCGAACGGAGGAAAATCCTGTGGTACGGCGACCTTGAGCGTGCCGCTCTTGGTGATGTCTGCAAGCGCATCTGCCTTTGCGGCACCCGCAAAAATGACCGACGCGGCGATGGTGGCGGCCGCAACGGCCATGAATTGTCTTCTGAGCATGGTTACTCCCTTGGCTTAGATGACAATCATCAAGCAAGGTTCGTGCCATCGCTCCAGTTGGGGCCGCAGGGGTTGCCGCGAAACGTTACCTTCGGCAGATGCCGAATTATGCGGCAGGTGTTGCCTTTGACGTATACAGGCAATGCGCACTCAGAACTCTTCCCAGCCTTCCTGCTTCAGTGCGGCGCTGGAGCGCGCAGCTGCGGCGGAGCGGGACGGCTGCTGCCGGACAGCGCGCTGCATCGGTGCCGGCTGCGTGATCCGAGATGGGGCTGCCGGGCGGGCAGGGGGTGCGACACGTTGGACGGGTGCGCGGTCGCCTGCCTTGAACTGCGACAGCATCGTCACCAGCTTGGCGATCTCGTCGTTCAGGCACTGGATCGACGCGCTTGTCTCTTCCGCCACCGCCGCATTCTGCTGTGTGCCGCCCTCCATCCGATCGACGACACTGTTGATATCGCGAATGCTTCTGGCCTGCTCGCCGGTCGCGGACGCAATTGCGCTGACATGGTCATCAATGATGGCGATCTGGCTGGCAATGTGGGTCAGCGCGCGGCCGGCTTCGTCGACGAGCGATACACCGGTGCGGACATTCTCTCCGGAGGCGCTGACGAGGCACTTGATTTCCTTGGCGGCGCTGGCCGAACGCTGTGCCAGCTCGCGCACTTCCTGCGCGACGACTGCGAAGCCCTTTCCGGCGTCACCTGCGCGCGCCGCCTCTACCCCTGCATTCAGCGCAAGGAGGTTCGTCTGGAAGGCAATTTCGTCGATCACGCCGATAATGCTGCCGATTTCGGCAGACGACTTCTCGATGCGCCCCATGGCCTCGACGGCGCGGCTCACGATGGTCGATGATTGTTCGGCATGTTCGCGCGTGGAATTGACGATGCGTCCGGCTTCCTCGGCGCGCAGCGATGCCGAGGAGGCGGCCTCCGTCACCTGGTTCAGCGAATTCGCGGTCTCCTCGATGGCCGCGGCCTGCTGCTCGGCACGCTGGGAGAAGTTCCGCGCCGCGTCGGTAATTTCGCCGGTAGCCGCACTGATGGCGTCCGCCGTGGCATGAACCGATTGGAATGCGTCCCGAAACTTCTGCAGCGCCTGATTGAACAGCTGGCGTGTGCCATCGACCGTCGGAAACAGCGTCTCCTTGATATCCGCCATCAGATTGCCATCTGAAAGCTGGCGGACGCCGGCGTCGATCTTGGCAATCGAGCTGATCCGATGTGTCGCATCGTCGGCGAACTGGATGATCCGGTCCGGTGCGGCGCCGATGCCCGGGATGCGGTAGAAGCTGCTCTGCAGGAATTGCGGTTGCCCGCTCTTGCTCACCTGCTTGACGACCTGAGACACCTTGGCTTCGGTCTGCAGGCGCTGCCAGAGTTGCGAATGCGCGCCTGTCTGCACATCCTGCGGGTCTGCCAGACGTGCAGACGCCATTCCCTTCAGTTCGGCGCGGCTGTAGCCGGCAAGTTCGCAGAAGAGGGGGCTTGCGTCGATGATGGCGCCATCCTTGCCATAGACCGCGATTGCCTGCAGGTCCCAGATGACGTCGAATGTGTCGCTTTGGCCCGGATCACCCTGTTGCGCAGGTTCGGCGATCACCAGTTTCTGACCGCCGCTGCCTGCGGAGACCGTCAGCTTGACTGGCCTGCCGTTGATTTTTGCGGCGACCGAGCCCGAAACGCCTGGCTTCATCGCGTCGGCGACCTCGGCGTTGCCACCTGTCACAAGCTGCGGCAAAGCCTTGCCAGCGCTCTGCTGACCGACGAGATCCTGGAATGCACCATTTGACCAGAGCACCTGTCCCTGGGGATCGACAAGCGCCAGTGCTGCCGCATTGCTGAAGTCACCGATCTGCCTGGGAAGTCTGTTGCCGAGAAAAAGATCCGCAAACGACATGATGGCCCCCCAAAACAAATTATACTGCCAAAGTCTTAGGTCGAGTATGGTTAAATAATCATTGATACCGGCTTTGGTTGGGCGGCCTCCTGTGCTGCCGCGGAGTGATCGGTGCTCCGGTAATAGTCTGCTGGGGAACTGACGATTGCCGCAAGCCCCGATAAACTTGAACGCTTGGACTGAGGAAAAAGGCACCATGACGACTCCCAGACGAAACCGTGTCACGCCCTTCGGCCGGCTGGAGGCGGTTCCCGCGCGCGGTCAGTTGATGGGCAATCGCGGCGATCTCCATGACAGCACGGGCGTCATCAGCCGGGAATGGAAGGTCAAGCGCTGGATTGCCTGCGCGCTGGTCCATCCGTCCGGTTCCAGGGCCGTTTTCGATACGTCAGGCCGTTACACGCCGCTCTTCTTTGCAGACGAACCCACGGCGCTGGCTGCCGGCCATCGTCCCTGTGCAGAATGCAGGCGCGCGGACTACAATGTCTGGCGTGAAGGCTGGCGGATGGCGTTTGGAAGCAGCGCCAGCGCCAATGACCTGGATGCTGCCCTGCATCAGGCGCGCATCGATCGGAACGGGTGCAAGATCACCACGCAGGCGCGCCTCGCAGACCTGCCCGATGGCGTCATCGTGACCTTGGAGAATGCGCCCGAAAGCCCTTTGCTCCTCTGGGAGCGGGAGACCTTTGCTTGGACCCACGAAGGTTATGGCGCCCCTCTTCAATTGGCCGCGACGACGGCCTGCCGGGTCCTCACGCCGGCCCCGTCGGTCGCGGTTCTGTCCGCCCTGAACTCGCGAGGTGTGGCCTTCTGGCCGGGTTTTGCGGCGCCACGTCTTGGGTCATGAGGCGACGGATCAACATCGTCTGCCGACTTCGTCAAAATGTCATATCACCAGCCTAGGACCGGCGCGGACGCAGGAGGGATTCTGAAAACCGGCGGCGTCCGTCATGCTTCAGGTGCAAAGGGATCGTGCGATGGGAAAGAATGTGGCTACCGTCATCGAAGGAGCGACGCTGGTTCTCCCCGGCGGGCTCCACCGCGCCAGCCTTCGTTTCGAGGCGGGTCGGATTACCGCGATAGACGGTGCCCGCGACGGGGCAAGCGTGATCGACGGAAGCGGTTTCTTGCTCGGGCCGGCCTTTGTCGATATCCATGGCGACGCCTTCGAGCGCCAGATCATGCCGCGCCCGGGCACGATGTTCCCCGTCGATGCTGCACTTCTGGAAACGGACCGGCAGCTCGCCGCCAATGGCATCGGCACGACCTATCATGCGCTCACCTTGAGCTGGGAGCCAGGCCTGCGCTCGGTCGAGATGGGCCGCGCGATCTTCGAGGCGCTCAACCGGCTACAGCCGCGTCTTCTTGTCGAAAACCGGCTGCAATTGCGCTGGGAAAGCTTCTGCTTCGAGGCCGTTGATCTCATTCGCGAGGCGCTTCAAGGCGAACTCACTCCAGCGGTCGCCTTCAACGATCATACCTCGATGGCGATGCTGCACCCCTCCGTGACCATGCAGGAGCGCCCCTTCGAATTTTCGCCGGACTTTCCGGTGGTCGATATGCAGAACCCGGCCTTCATCGAGAAGATGGGGGAGCGGGCCAAGCGCGCCAAGATGTCGAGCGAGGCGATGGTTGCGATGATTGCCGCGATGTGGGAGCGGCGCCCGCAGGTGCCCGGCGTCATCGATATCGTCGCGTCACTCGGCCGTGCGGCCGGAGCCCCGATGCTTTCCCATGACGACAGCCAGATCGAGACGCGCGACTATTTCCGCGGGCAGGGGGCACGGATCAGCGAGTTCCCGATGAACCGCCGCGTGGCGCTAGCCGCCCGCGAAGGCGGCGACATGATCGTCTTCGGCGCACCGAATGCCGCGCGTGGCGGCAGCCATCTCGGCAGTTCGCCCGGTGTGGCCCAGATGGTGCGCGAAGGCCTCTGCGATATTCTCGCATCCGACTACTATTATCCCGCCATGCTGATCGGCCTGGCGCGGCTGGTGGCCGATGGCGTTGGCCCGGCGGAGGCGCTTTGGCCGCTCGTCTCCGGCAATCCGGCGCGCGCGCTTGGCCTCCTCGATCGCGGTGAGATCGCCGTGGGCAACCGCGCCGATCTCGTGCTCATTGACTGGCCGGAGGCGGGCACGCCTGTGGTCCGCCGCACTTGGGTTGCCGGCCGCACGGCCTATGATGCGGCGCCTGCCGGCGCGTGAGGGCGATGAAAAAGGCAGAGCCCCGATGGGCCCTGCCTTAGAAAACCTGATCCCTCAATGCTCTTCGTACTGCATGAAGCTCGGATCGGCGAGATCGGTGAAGCGGGTATATTCCGACTGGAACGCGAGCTTCACCGTGCCCGTCGGTCCGTGGCGCTGCTTGGCGATGATGACGTCGGCGGTACCCTTGACCTTGTCCATCAGGGCTTCCCATTCCGGATATTTCGGGTCCGCCATGTCGCGCGGCTCCTGGTTCTTCACGTAATATTCCTCGCGGAACACGAAAAGCACGACGTCGGCGTCCTGCTCGATCGAGCCCGATTCGCGAAGGTCGGAGAGCTGCGGACGCTTGTCGTCGCGGCTTTCCACCTGACGCGAAAGCTGGGAGAGCGCGATTATCGGAACATTGAGTTCCTTGCCGAGCGCCTTCAGACCCGTGGTGATTTCGGTGATTTCCTGCACGCGGTTCTCGCCCGACTTCTTCGCGCCCGTCATGAGCTGGATATAGTCGACCACCAGAACATCAAGCCCGCGCTGGCGCTTGAGACGACGCGCGCGCGCAGCCAGCTGCGCAATCGAGATACCACCGGTCTGGTCGATGAAGAGCGGCACCTTCTGCATCATCTGGGAGCAGGCGACCAGCTTCTCGAAATCGGCCTCGGTAATGTCGCCGCGGCGGATCTTCGAGGATGAGACTTCGGTCTGCTCGGAGATGATACGGGTGGCGAGCTGTTCGGCGGACATTTCGAGCGAGTAGAAGCCGACGACGCCGCCATTCTTCGCCTTGAACGAACCATCGGGGAGAACTTCCGGCTCATAGGCCGCGGCGATGTTGTAGGCAATGTTGGTGGCAAGCGATGTCTTGCCCATGCCGGGACGTCCTGCAAGCACGATCAAGTCCGAGCGCTGCAAGCCGCCCATCTTGCTGTCCAGCGACATGATGCCGGTCGAGATGCCGGACAGATGCCCGTCGCGCTCGAAGGCGGCGCCCGCCATGTCGATGGCAAGCGCCACGGCGTCGTTGAACGACTGGAAACCGCCGTCGTAGCGGCCGGTTTCGGCGAGTTCGAAGAGGCGGCGTTCGGTGTCCTCGATCTGCTTCTGCGGCGGCATGTCCAGCGGCGCGTCATAGGCGACATTGACGATTTCCTCGCCGATGCCGATCAGCGAGCGGCGCAGCGCCAGATCATAGATAGCCCGGCCGTAGTCTTCCGCGTTGATGATCGACACGGCCTCGACGGCGAGACGCGCGACATATTGCGAGACAGTCATGTCGCCAACGCGGTCGTCGGCGGAGAGGAAGGTCTTGATGGTGACGGGATTGGCCGTCTTGCCCATGCGGATGATGTCGCCCGCCACTTCGAAAATCCGGCGGTGCAGCGCTTCATAGAAATGCGCGGGCTTCAGGAAGTCCGAAACGCGATAGAAGGCATCGTTGTTGACGAGAATGGCGCCCAGCAGCGCCTGCTCGGCCTCCACGTTGTTCGGGGCCTCGCGGTACTGCGGCTCGCCCGGTTTGACCATTTCAAGCTTGCGCGCGGCTTCGTTCATTGTCGGCATCCAATGCGTATCGTTCAGCGGAATCTTTTTCTCTTACGCCGTCTTCGCGGCGGAGTCGCGATCATAGTTGATTCCCACAGAGACCGCGAACATGGGTGGAAAAATCGCGTTTTCCGGTTGACAGTGTCGAATGGGGCGCGACGGCAGGAGTCGTTGACGCGGTACACCTCGTTTTTTGCGTGGAGCGAACGACAGAACATTAATGAGTTGCCTCTACTATGCCGTACGGGTTGGGAGCGAGCATCGATTTTTCGCCAAGAGGTTCGGTATGCGGCTGAGAGAGACGGACGAGCTTTTCAAGATCCTTGTGTCGCAGCTGGCCTATACCCTGATGCCGACAACGGTGATGGGGGTGACGATCGCAACGACGGGCCTCTTTGCCTATAAGGCTCTCGGAAACATCGGGCTTTTGCTGAGTGTCGTTCTCGGCGGCGTTGCGTCCGCCGGCAAGATCATCCTGATGCTTGCGCATCAGCGCTTCAACGACAAGAAACAGGCAACGGTAGAGCAGGCGGCCCAATGGGAGCTAGCGCACGGCCTGCTCACCTTCGTGGTCGCCGCGTCGGTCGGCTGGCTGGCCTCCCAGATCTTTCTGTCGCGCGAGCTCTCCGTGCAGCTGCTGGCTACCGGGATGCTCTTCGGATATTGCGCGGGCGTTTCGAGCCGGATCGCCGTTCGGCCCTATCTCGCCGCAGCGACAATTACTATCGCCGCGGTGCCGGCGATCATGTGCGCTGCGCTGAACGACGACCCCGCCCACTGGCTTCTCACCGGCGTGTTCCTCGTCTTCCTGGCTGCGGCCATGCAGAGCATCTGGCACGCCTATCATCTTTCGACCAGGCAGATTGGCCTGCGGCTGGAAATGGAGCATCAGGCCCGCCACGATCCGCTGACGGGGCTGCGCAACCGCATAGCACTTGCGGAGGCATTCGCGGCTCTGAAGCGCGGGGAGACCTCGCTCACCTGCCTCCATTGCTTTGACCTCGACGGCTTCAAGATTGTCAACGACCGCTTCGGTCACATGGCGGGCGACGAGCTTCTGGCTGCCATCGGCGGCAGACTGCGGGAGCTGCAGGGTGCAGACATGATCCCCGTCCGCATGGGGGGCGACGAGTTTGTCGTCCTTCAGACTTCCATGACGAGTGCCGCCGAGGCCGAGGTGATGGCGGCCCGGATACTCAACGCCCTGCGCTTGCCATACATCGTATCTGGCGTACCGACGACCGTCGGCATCAGCCTGGGCTACACGGTCGAGCGGTCGTCCAACGCCGATCTGAGCACCATGATGCGGCTGGCGGATGCGGCCTCCTACCGCGTGAAACGCCAGGGTGGCGGCATCGATCGGGAAGTCCCAGCGACCGTGGCTCTCGGCGTCGTTTCCTCGGCTGCATAAGCGTATTCTCGGTGCTCCGAAGGTGTCGAGAACCTATAGCGCTGCCACCTCAACCCGCTGGTTGCGACCGAAGACATAGACGGCCATGGCGACGCCCAGCACCTGGAGAGCGGCTCCGGCGCCCTCTGTGATCGTGGGGAAGCGTTGTTCGTAAAGAAGCCCGAAGGCGAGACCGAAGACAGTTTCAGCGATGACAAGCTGTGACGTCAGCGCAAGCGGGACATGCTTCGCCGCATAGACCCAGCACCATGTTGCAATCCAGGATGCGGCCAGAGCCATGGAGATCGACCAGATGGCAAAGTTGACGATCTCGCCGCTCGAGGCTGTGGCAAACAGCCCATAGGATAGTTTTGGCAGCAGAAGCAGGGCCGAGAGCGCCGAGCCGACGCCCTGGATGCCGGTCCAATGCAACCCGTCCGGCGCGTCCGGACGGCGCATGACGGAGGCATTGCCGATGCCGTAGCCAATCCAGACGACCAGCGCGACGGTCGCCCAGAGGGCTCCGCTCACCACGGACGAGTTCTCAAGGTTGAGATGTGCGAGCGTAGAAGCATTGGCGACAACAAGACCGATGACGACGAGACCGAGCGGAAGGGCGAGCGCGCGCCAGGGCAGGGCACTTTCCCGCGCATTGGCGATGATTGGCAGGAGGACGGGCATGAGTCCGGTGATCAGTGGCGGGATCACCGCGCCGGCGTCGTTCACGGCGAAGGAAACCAGAAGGAAATAGCCGGCATAGCCCACGCTTCCGAGCAGGATGCCGAAGATCCACAGACGGAGTGGAACGCCGGTCGGGCGGAACCGGCGGTTCAGCATCAGGAGGATGCAGGTCAGGCCGAAGACGCCATAGCGCGTCGCCGCCAGATCGAAGGCGGAAAAGGGCGCGATGGCCCGCGGCGCAACGAAGGTCAGGCCCCAGAGCGCACAGGTCGTCAGGCCCGCAAGAATGCCGAGATACATGAAAGCACCGACTGGTGGAAATGGCGCGAAGGCCAGACTGGATTGGGCTTCTATAGGATGCTTTGCCGTGGTTGGCTATTCCATTTGCGCCGCTGTTGGAATTTCTCCGCCGAGCGCCTTTCTCCGAAGAGTTTGCTCATGTAGACAAGGGGCGGTTGAACGAGCATGGAGCAGGCAATTCATGGCACCGAGAGTGAGACGCGTGGTCTATGTCGCCGCTTACGAGTTCTTCGCCATTCTCTCGGTCGGCTTTGCACTGTCGGTCCTGCTCGGAAAGCCCTTCTTCGACACTGGCAGCTTTGCGATGATGACGTCGCTGATCGCGGTCGGCTGGAACTATGTCTACACGACCTGCTTCGAATGGTGGGAAGCTCGCCAGACGGTCAAGGGCCGCTCGAAGCGCCGTCGTGCCGCCCATGCGATCGGCTTCGAGGCAGGGCTTCTGGCGCTTTTCATTCCGTTCATGAGCTGGTGGCTTGCGATCCCGCTGGCCGAAGCGCTCGTCTATCAGATTTCCTTTGCGCTCTATTTCCTCTGCTACACCTATCTCTTCAATCTCGCCTTCGACGGGATCTTCGGTCTGCCGCAATCGGCCCAGTGAGATGTCTTTCCCCGTCTGAGTTTTGATAAGCGCCTCTGTCGCATCCGCGATCCACTGCGCGCACGGCGCGGTGATCTGTCGCTCGCCCGCTTGATCGTGATCAATTGCGCGTCCTCCACATCTGCAAGAATGGCAGTGTCTGTAGCGATCTTCGTCGACGTACCGGTTGGGCGGTCCGATCGAGCGGAGCGCAGACAAGAGAAGAAGCATACTCAAAGGTTTAACGCGGCCCTCCAGCGCTCGATCGAGCGTGCCGCCGCCAGACAAGAGGAATGGCTCCCATGGCCTATGCCACGACAAATCCCTATACGGGCGAACTTCTGAAAACCTTCCCCGATGCCACCGATGCCGAAGTCACCATTGCCATCGAGGAGGCGCACGCCGCCTTCCTCAAGTGGCGTCTGCTGCCGGTGGCGGAGCGGGCCAACATCATGCATGTCGCTGCCAACATCCTGCGCCGCGACATCGACGCGTATGCCAAGTTCCTGACGCTCGAAATGGGCAAGCTCTTTTCGGAGGCGAAGGCCGAAGTGACGCTCTCGGCCGACATTTTCGATTATTATTATCACAACGCGGAGCGTTTGCTGGCGCCGGAAAAGCTGCCCGTCGCAAGCCCCGACGAGGGTGAGGCTATGCTGGTCTGCGAACCGCTTGGCGTCCTTCTCGCAATCGAACCCTGGAACTTCCCCTACTACCAGATCGCCCGCATCATCGCCCCGCAGCTTTGTGCCGGCAACACGATGCTCCTGAAACATGCGTCGAACGTCCCGCAATCGGCGGCCATGTTCGAACGGCTGATGGCGGAAGCAGGCCTGCCGCATGGCGCGTTCAGGAACCTGTATGCCACCCGCTCGCAGGTGGAGATGATCATCAGCGATCCGCGTGTCCACGGCGTAGCGCTTACCGGATCGGAAGGGGCGGGCGCAACGGTGGCCGCCGCCGCCGGCAACGCGCTCAAGAAGTCGACCATGGAACTCGGCGGCGCCGATGCCTTCATCGTGCTCAACGATGCGGAGCTTGAAAAGACGGTCAGATGGGCCGTCTTCGGCCGCCACTGGAATGGAGGGCAGGTCTGCGTCTCTTCCAAGCGCATGATCATCGAGGAAGGGATCTATGACCGCTTCTTCGACCAGTACAAGCAGGGGGTCGCGGGCTTGCGCGCCGGCGATCCCTTTGATCCCGCGACCACGCTGGCGCCCCTCTCTTCGCAAGGAGCGGCGGATGAGGTGAAGGACAAGATCCGCCAGGCGGTCGAACATGGCGCAACTGCGCTGGAAGTCGGCCCTCCGGTCCCCAATCAGGGCGCCTTCGTTCAGCCGACGATCCTCACCGATATAGGCAAGGACAATCCGGCGCGCTATTGGGAGTTCTTCGGCCCGGTCTCCATGCTCTTCCGCGCCCGCAACGAGCAGGAGGCGATCGAGATCGCCAACGACTCACCCTTCGGCCTCGGCGGCTCGGTCTTCACCGGCGATCGCAAGCGAGGTGAGGCCGTGGCCCGGCAGATTTCGACCGGCATGGTCTTCGTTAACCACCCGACCATGGTCAAAGCCGATCTGCCCTTCGGCGGGATCCGCCGCTCCGGCTATGGTCGCGAGCTCATCGGCCTCGGCATCAAGGAGTTCGTCAACCACAAACTGGTGTGCGTGGTCGATATCGACGCGCCGTTCTGACGAGAGCAATTCCAGCAAAAGCGGTGACCGGTTTTGCGTGCGGATTGGTTGATAAACAACGCGGTGGACCGTTTGGGTGTTTCCATGAAAAGTGTAACGGTCCAACGAGATAAGGAGGCCGCGAGGCCTCCTTCCCATTTGCTAGGATAGTGGCGATCTACTCGGCCGCCAGCTTCATGTCGGTCTGCTCAGACGCAATCAGCGCCCGCTCGGTGTCGACCATGTAGTCGCGCGTCATCGGCAGCGCGTCGCGACGCTTGACGAGCTGGAACTGGAAGACGTTGAGGTCGAGGAAGCGGAAGGCGGCTTCGGACGATGCAAGGTAGAATTCCCACATCCGGCAGAATTCCTCGTCATAGAGCGTCGCGGCATCGTCCCAGTGGGCAACGAAACGGGCGCGCCAATGCTTCAGCGTCTCGGCATAATGGTAGCGAAGGATTTCAATGTCAGTCAGCATCAGGCCCGAGCGTTCGATGGCCGGCAGAACTTCCGACATCGACGGAATGTAACCGCCCGGGAAGATGTACTTCTCGATGAACGGGTTGGTCGCCGAGGGCGGTGAGGCCTGACCGATCGTGTGCATCAGCATGACGCCATCGTCGTTGAGGAGGGCGGCGGCTTTCTCGAAATACTCGTTGAAGCCCTTCTTCCCGACATGCTCGAACATGCCGACCGAAACGATGCGGTCGAACTTGCGGTCGAGATGGCGATAGTCCTTGAGCAGGAATTCGGCGCGGCCCGAAAGCCCGTTGGCCACTGCGCGCTTGTTTGCAATTGCCAATTGCTCGTCAGACAGTGTCACGCCTGTCACCTTTGCGCCGAAGGTGCTGGCGAGATAGAGCCCCATGCCCCCCCAGCCACAGCCGATGTCCAGCGTCGAAAGATCAGGCCGATTGAAGTTGAGCTTGGAAGCAATGTGTCGCTTCTTCGCGAACTGAGCCTCTTCGAGCGTCGTTTCCGGCGTCGGGAAATAGGCGCAGGAATATTGCCGGTCGTCATCGAGGAAGAGATCGTAGAGCGCACCCGACAGGTCGTAATGGTGCTGCACGTTCTTCCGGGCGCGCATGAAATTGTTGCCGCGCCCAACCAGCGCACCGAAATTGCGCATGGATAGAGCGAGCTTCGCGAAGGAGTTCTTCGTCTCCACGCTTCCGGGCATGTTGGAGAGCGTGACCTTCAGGAAGTCGTAGATCGTTCCTTCCAGCATCTTCAACGAGCCCTGCATGTAGCATTCGCCCAGCCTCAGCGCCGGGTCGAGCAGCAGCAGGTTTTCGGTTGCGGCGTCCGTCAGGTGGGCGTGGACCGGTTCGCCGGTGCCGTCGCCATAGCGATAGGTCTTCCCGTCCGCCGCCGTGATGGAAAGGTTGCCCTTGAGAATAGATCGGGAAAGAAATTTATCGAGAAATCGGTACATGCTTGCCTCTCCGCGCGGTAGCGGGTCGGCGAAAGCGAATGCCTGTTTCGTCGAAATCCCGCTCAGAAACCCATACACCCTAGTTCAGCGGCCATTGAGATCGACCGCCATACCGGCTTGCGAAGGTCCGTCCTTTTGCAGAGGGCTCGGCCGCTGCAGCGCTTGAGGGGAGTTGTCTGCCGGACGGCAGACGCCTGACCGAAGAGCGGGAGACGCTCTCACCAGCGCGGATCAGAAACACGCAATCCAAAATAGTCACCGGTATCGATACTAAGGATTACAAACTTTCCAGCGCGAATCAACAGCATTTCTTACCAAATGATTAAATTTGCGCCGGCTCCTCCTGATGCCTAAAAGGCAGACGGTCGAGCGGGTACCAAAACGCAGAAAGGCCCGGGTGGTTCCACCCGGGCCTCGCAAAATCTCGAAGGAGAAAACGATTTATGCGTTTTCGTCTTCGTCTTCGTATTCAGCTTCCGGATTGAAGAAGTCTTCTGGACGCAGTGCGTCTTCGTCGACGCCGTAGATGGCTTCTGCAGAGGTGAGGTCTTCACCCTTGGCCTGACGTTCTGCTTCTTCAGCCGAACGGGCAACGTTCAGCTCGATCGAAACGGCGACTTCGGCGTGCAGGTGCAGTTCGACCTTGTGCAGGCCGATGGCCTTGATCGGGTTGTTCAGTTCGACCTGGTTGCGGGCGATCGTGAAGCCTTCGTTGCCGAGGATTTCAACGATGTCGCGGGCAGCAACCGAGCCGTACATCTGGCCGGTTTCGCCAGCGGAGCGAACGACGATGAAGGACTTGCCGTCGAGCTTTTCGGCAACCTTCTGGGCTTCCGACTTGCGCTCGAGGTTGCGGGCTTCAAGCGTTGCGCGCTCGGATTCGAAACGGGCCTTGTTGGCGGCGTTGGCGCGCAGCGCCTTGCCGAGCGGCAGCAGGTAGTTACGGGCGTAGCCGTCACGAACCTTTACGGTTTCGCCCATCTGGCCGAGCTTGGTGATACGCTCAAGAAGAATGACTTCCATCGTGATGTTCCTTTCAGGTGTTCGAGGTGTCTGTTGTATTCTTGTCTGTGGGTTTGCCGGCCACGGGCGTGAGCGCGATGGCGCGGCGGGTATCGAGAAGACCGACGATCAGGAAGACGATGCCAGTCAACGAAATGGTGAGATAGGCGAGGATCAGTGCGGGCATCCGCCAGGACTTGCCGCGGCTCTTCAGATGGAAAGCGGCAAGACCCGCCAGCAGGAACCCGCCACCAAAGGCGCCCGAAATCGAGGAGCCGACGATCGTCAGCACGTTGTTGTGGGAGACCATGCCGGCAATCAGCAGGGCAAGGCCCAGGCCGAGAACATAGACGCTGTCGCGGTTCATGCGCAGTGCCGAAGGCATGTCCTCACGCGGACGCAGCGCCTGCGTCGTGGTGCGCACGATAATGGCCGAGAAATAATAGGCCGCGAAGATCGTGATGACCGACATCACAGCCTGATTGAGCGGCAGGAGATAGTAGTAGAAGGCGGTGACCTGCGCGAGAACCGCCGCATCCATGCTGAAGGTCGGGTCCTGCGCGCTGAGCGCCTTGGTCGCAGCGTTGATGATGTCGCTTGCGGTGCCGCGGCTATATCCCGACGCCAGAAGCGTGAGAGCCACAGCGACGGCAACCAGCGCGCACAACCGCATCATCATGTCGGCCAGCGGATACCAGGCCATGACATTGGCCGGGCCACCGAGCTCTTCCGCAGGGCGCGCAAAATTGGCCAATCGCGACATGAACGCGGCCGGGAACTGCGGGAGCGCCAGAATGGACAAGGCGAAGATGGGGGAAACGGTAAACGCCAGCACGACGAAGCTGGCGGCAAGCGCTGCCCCGGCGGCAACGATCCCGAAGCCGAGGCCGGCAATGAAAACGGGCATTCCGGCGAGAATCAGGAAAACGATGGAGGCGGACAAATGCGTCGTCGCGGCCAGCACCAGAAGCGCTGACGTCAATCCGGCGAGTGCGCCGATCGCGATCGATTTAAAGTCCAGGTTCATCTTCATCTCGCTGTCCTGCCGTTGGGGTTCCGCTGGCAGTTAGGGACGCGGCTTGAGCCGTTCAATCCCAACATGGGTTTTGCGTCGTTCCGATCCGCGCCCATCGCGGAAGGGATCGACGGAGGCCTCGGATGAAGCCTCCGTCGAATTCAAACTGGCTTAGGCCAGAACGTAGGGCAGCAGGCCGAGGAAGCGGGCGCGCTTGATGGCCTTGGCCAGCTCGCGCTGCTTCTTCTGCGAAACAGCCGTGATGCGGGACGGAACGATCTTGCCGCGCTCGGAAATGTAGCGCTGCAGGAGACGAACGTCCTTGTAGTCGATCTTCGGAGCGTTTGCTCCGGAGAAGGGGCACGTCTTGCGACGGCGGTGGAACGGGCGACGTGCCGGGGAAGATGCATCAGCCATGGTCATATCTCCTTATGCACGGTCTTCGCGCGGACGGCGCGGACGGTCGTCGCGGTCACCGCGATCGCGGTTGAAGCCGCCTTCGCGCGGGCCACGGTCCGGACGGTCGCCATCGCGGCGCGGACGGTCGTCACGGTCGCGCTTCTGCATCATGGCAGACGGGCCTTCTTCGTGTGCTTCGACCGAAACGGTCATGTAACGAAGAACGTCTTCCGAAATGCGCATCTGGCGTTCCATTTCCTGGATCGCTGCTGCCGGAGCCGTGATGTCCATGAGGACGTAGTGAGCCTTGCGGTTCTTCTTGATGCGGTAGGTGAGGGACTTGAGGCCCCAGTTCTCAACCCGGCCGACCTTGCCACCGTTTGCTTCGATCACGCCCTTGTAGTTTTCTACAAGGCCTTCGACCTGCTGCGGGGTCACGTCCTGGCGGGCAAGGAATACATGTTCGTAAAGTGCCATTGTATTTTGCCTTTCTTGCGTTTCGATCAAAACCCGGGCATGGCGCCAAGCCTCAACGACTGTTCAGTGAGCCCTTCGCGAGAAGAGCGGCAAGAAAAGCGTTTTGTCTCATACGGTCGAGAGCGGAGACACGGGAGGCCGGAAAGCTTCTGCTTCCATGTCGGACTTTTCGGTCCGGACCCTCCGTTCAGCCACCAGCCATAAGACCGGGTTAAACGATCAAGCGCGGCTTATACGCATTTCGGCTGGGAATGCAAGGGCTGCAGCCGATCTTCAACGATCGTTGCCGAATTCGGACCGGATTTGCGTTAGCGCAAAGCACAAGCAGAACCTTTGCGCGAATATAGGCTCGCGATGGTGGTGGAACAGATCGATCCGCAGCATCTTCAAACATTTATCCACGAATATATATGAAAGCAAATGTGTTTTTTGGAGCGCCGTTGTACTATCTGGCATTCAGGGTTCGAAGGGATCCCGGTGTGTCGCGACGGAGCGTTTTGGGGACGGATTGACATAAGTGCCTGAGAAATATGTTCGGGACTGGCGGAACTGGATTGCGCCGGCGGCCATCGCCGGCACGCTGGTTGTTGCGCTCTTTCTGGCATTTCTCGTCGTCCTCGTTCTGCAGTCCATGGGCGACAAAGCCAACGCGATCGATGATTCCCGCGCCACGAGCGCAGCGGAAACCGCCTTCAAGTCCATTCGCCGGCGGATGTCGGGAACGCTGGAGGACAATGCCGTCTGGCAGGAGGGGTTCCTGGCGCTTCAGTCGGAAAAGCGACACGAATGGATATGGAATAACTGGGGTGTCACCTCGACAGATTATCAGCTTTACGACGGTGTGACGGTGACGGATCCGGAGGGCCGGGTGATTGCCGCTTATCTCAAGGGCGCTGAATTCGACGCTATCGCCGCATTTGGTCCGGCTTTTGTCAGTCAGGTCGTCGCCGCCTCAAGCCCCAACCAAACCGCGATTGTCAACGCGTTCCGCCTGAACAGCACGATTGCCATCGTGGCATCGCGCGCCATCCAGCCTGTCCGCGATATGTCGTCGGCCACACGCTTGAATGTACTGACGATGTTCAAGATCGTCACGCCGGGCATGATCGACTCCGTTGCGTCGGATTACTACCTTCCAGGCCTGCATCTGACATTCGCCCCGCCGAAGGACGAGCTGAACCTTCCAGTGGCTGGCAGCGATGGTCAGACTCTTGCCTATCTGGCATGGCCCGGTCGTCATCTCGGTACGCGAATTTATGAGGAGGTGCGTCCGGCCCTCATGGGGGCGGCCATCGTGCTCGCCGTCCTGCTGGCCACGGCCGTGCTGGCCGGTTACGCGGAAATGATGGCGCTTCGGCGGTTCGCGGCGACTGCAGACCATGAGGCCACTCGGGACCCGTTGACGGGGCTGCTGAACCGCAGCGGCATGATAAGGGCGCTGCAGGCCAATCTCCTCGACGGCAACACCGGGCTGACGCTGCATCTCATCGATCTCGATGGGTTCAAGGCGGTGAACGATACCTGGGGCCATCTTGTCGGTGACAAGCTGATCGGTGCGGTCGCGGAAAGGCTCGCCGCCTGCGATCCGCGGCTGGAATTCGCCGCCCGCTTTGGCGGTGACGAATTTGCTCTCGCCAGCCGGTCGGGCGCTGATCCTCGAGAGATCGCGGAGGCTGCATTGCAGGCGCTCAAGGCGCCCTTCCTTGTTGCCGGTCACACAGCGGAAGTCGGCGCCAGCATCGGGTATGCGAGCCACAGCGGCCAGATGGACGCCTTCGAGCTGATCCGGCGGGCCGACATGGCGCTCTACAGCGCCAAGAAGGCGGGTCGCAGTCGCAGCATCGCCTATACGCCGGAAATGGACAGGGACCGCGAGGTGCTTGCCGGCCTGGAAGAACAATTGCGCGAGACTCTGGATACGGGCGGGCTGGGCGTGGCCTTCCAGCCCGTCGTCTCGGCTGCGACTGGCGCGGTTACTGGTGTCGAAGCACTGGCGCGCTGGGCGACGCCCCAGGGGCCGGTGTCACCCGACGTCTTCATCCCGATCGCCGAACAATCCGGCCTCATCGTGAAGTTGGGCCAGCTCGTTCTTGAAGAGTCCATCCGTTTTGCCCAGACCCGACCCGGGATCGATATCGCGGTCAACGTGTCACCGACGCAGCTCTGTGCGCCGGATTTCGCGGAGGTCGTTGCCGCAACGCTCGAACGTGAGACGTTCGACCCGCGACGTCTGATCCTCGAGGTGACCGAAAGTGTCCTGTTCGACAGTCCCTTGCAGGCCCGGCGCGCGATGGACGCGCTGAGGGCGACCGGCATCCGTTTTGCGCTCGATGATTTCGGGACTGGCTACGCGAGCATCGGCACGCTCAGCCACTTCACCTTCGATCGTCTCAAGCTGGACCGGTCCCTGATCCAGGGGGCCGAAAGCGAGCGGGGCAGGGCCGTGCTCGGCGCAACGGTCTCGCTGGCGGAGGCGCTTGCCATTCCCGTGATCGTCGAGGGCGTGGAGACCGCCGACCAGGCCGCTTACATACGCCAGCTGGGTTGCCAGTTCATGCAGGGCTATTACTTCGCGAGGCCGATGACCACCGAGGAATTTGACAGCCTGCCCGAACGCGTGGTCCGGACAGGTTAATCACTCATAGGCCAGGCCGCGGCTTACTCGGCCGGAACCACGACGGAGCGTGGGGGCTTGCGCCGGCTGAGCTTGCGAGAGATCCATTCGACCTGGGTGAAGATCACCGGTGTGATGAACAGCGTCAGCACCTGCGAAATCAGCAGGCCGCCCACCACGGCGACGCCGAGCGGCTGGCGCAGCTCCGAACCGGGTCCGGTCCCGAGGGCGACGGGGACTGCCGCCAGAAGCGCGCAGAAGGTCGTCATCATGATCGGACGGAAGCGCCGGACGGCGGCGATATGCATCGCCTCGCCAGGGTCCATTCCCTCCTCGCGCATCAGCGTCAGGGCGACGTCGATCATCATGATTGCGTTCTTCTTCACGATGCCGATCAGCATCAGCAGGCCGATCAGCGCCACAATGGAGAAGTCGAGCCCCCAGAGCTTCAGCGCCAGGAGGGCGCCGAGCGCGGCGGAAGGCAGGCCCGAAAGGATGGTCAGCGGATGGGCGAAGCTTTCATAAAGCACGCCGAGCACCACATAGATCGTCAGGATGGCCGTGGCGATCAGCAGGCCGGTATTGCCGGTCGATTGTGCGAAGATCTGCGCCGAACCCGCAAGCTCCGTCGTCACTGTCTCCGGCATCCCGATCTCGCGGCGCAGCTCGTTCAGCCGGTCCGTCGAGGTGCCCAGCGATACCCCCTGCGGCAGGTTGAAGGAAAGCGTGACGGCGGTGAGCTGTCCCGTCTGGTTCACGGTCACCGGGCCGGCCGTCCGGCTGATCGTCGCGATGCTCGAAAGCGGAACCTGCGTACCCGACGCTGTCGGCACCAGGAGTGCGCCGAGATCGGTTTCGTCCCATTGGCGGCTCTGGTCCAGCTCCAGGATGACGTTGTAGCTGTTGCCGGTCGTCTGGATCTGGGTCACGTCCAGCGTGCCGAAGGCGGCCTCCAGGATGTTGCGGATCGCGGCCGACGTAATGCCGAGCGCATTGGCGCGGTCGTTGTCGATCTTGATGTCCGCCTGCAGCGCGTTGTTCTGTAGGTCGGTCGCCACGTCGATGTAATGGGCGCTGTCCGCGGCCATCGCATCCTGCAGCTTGGTCGACCATTGGCGCGTGTCGTCGGCGTTCAGCGATTTCAGCACGACCTGATACTGGCTCTGCGTGCTGCGGCCACCAAAGCGCAGGCTCTGCACCGGCACGATGAAGGTCTTCAGGCCAGCGACGTCGCTCAGCGCGCGCCGCATCTGGGCGAGCGTCACCTCAAGCGGCGGACGCTGGTCGCGTTCCTTCAGCTGCACGAACATCGAACCGGAGTTGAAGGTCGAGCCGCCGGGGCCGCTCCCGAGCGACGACGTCACGTGCAGGACTGCCGGATTGTCAGACATGACGGCCGCCGCTTGCTGTTGCAGCTTTACCATGGCCTCATAGGAAATGTCCTGGCGCGCCTGGGTCGAGACGGTCAGAAGCCCGTTGTCTTCGCTGGGGAAGAAGCTGCGCGGCAGCGTCGCGAAAAGCCAGGCAGAACCGACGAAGGAAAGGAGGAAGACGAACGTGATGAGCACCTTGTGATTCAGGCACCAGCCGACAGAACGGCCGTAGCCGTCATTGATGCGATCAAAAAGGGTCTTCTTGTCCCCATGGTGATGACCTGTGTCGGGAAGCCGGGCCGTCAGCATGGGCGTCACGGTCAGAGACACGACAGCCGAGGCCATGATCGACAGCGAAACCACGACGCCGAACTCGTTCAGCACGCGGCCGACCACGCCGCCCATGAGCAGGATGGGCAGGAACACGGCCACGAGAGACAGCGACATCGAGATGATCGTCGCGGTGACTTCGCTACTGCCCTTGATCGCCGCCTCGAAGGGGCTCATGCCCTCTTCGACATAGCGCACGATATTTTCCAGCATGACGATTGCGTCGTCGACCACAAGACCCACGGCAAGCGTGAGGCCGAGCAGCGAGATATTGTCGATGGAAAGATTCAGCCAGTACATGAAGCCGAAGGTCGCGACGATCGACAGCGGCACGGCAAGCGCCGGGATCATCGTCGCCCAGAAGCGACGCAGGAACAGGTAGATCACGAGGACGACGAGCGCGATGGTGATTGCGAGCGTCTTCTGAACGTCCCACACGGCTTCGCGGATCGAATTGGAGGCGTCGTTGACGATCTTCAGATGCATCCCGGCCGGAAGGTTCGCCTCAAGCTGCGGGATCTGCGCATTTACGCGGTCCACCACGTCGACCGTATTGGCGTCCGGCTGACGGTAGACGGCCACGGCGATGGTCGGCTTTCCGTCGAGCCAGCTGCCCTGTTGCTTGTTCTCGATACTGTCCTGCACGTCGGCGACGTCGCCAAGGCGAACGAATCGTCCGTTAGTCGTCGCAATGATCAAGGTGCGGAATTCGTCCGCATTGGTACGCTGCGTGTCGGCATTGACGGCAAGCGCCTGCGAGGAGTTCTGCAGCGTGCCAAGCGGCGTCTGGTCGTTGGCGTTCTTGAGCGCATTGGCGACGGACGTCAGGCTGAGACCGCGGGCGGCAAGCTTGTTCGGATCGGCCTCGACGCGGACCGCATAGGTCTTGGAGCCGAAGACCTGTGCCTGCGCAACACCGTCAACCGTCGAAAGGGCAGGAGAGAGAACGTTCTGGGCGATGTCGTCCATCTGCGTCACCGGGGCGGTGTCGCTGGTCAGTGCCAGAAAGATGATCGGGCTGTCGGCCGGGTTGACCTTTCGGTAGCTCGGCGTGCTGGTGAGGTTCGAGGGCAGGGCGCGCTGCGAACGCGCAATGGCCGCCTGAACGTCTGCCGCCGCCGCATCGATGTTGCGTGTCAGAACAAACTGCAGCGTGATGCTGGTACTGCCGAGCGACGAGCGCGCCGTGATCGAGTCGATGCCGGCGATCGTCTGGAACTGCTTGATCAGCGGCGTTGCGACGGCCGCGGCCATCGTATCCGGAGATGCACCGGCCAGCTGGGCCGAGACACTGATCGTCGGGAAGTCGGCCTGCGGCAGCGCGGCCACGGGCAGCTGGCGAAACGCCCCGATGCCCGCCATGAGAACACCGACGATCAGAAGGATCGTCGCGACGGGGCGGCGGATGAAGATTTCGGAAAAATTCACGATCAGTCCGCCTTCTGGTTGGCCTGCGCCAGCTCAGCAGCCGATGCGCTCTTGTCGGCAGCGCTGGACTGCTTGTCCTTGTTCTTCCCGCCTGCACCCTTGGCCTTGTCGCCAGCGGGCTTGGCGGTGCCGTCGTCGATCTTGACCATCGAGCCGCCCGTCAGCGACTGCTGGCCTTCGACCACGACCTTTTCGCCCGGCTTGATCCCATCGGTCACGCCAGCGGTGCCGTCGGAGCGGAAGGCGAGCTTGACCGAACGGGCCTGCACCTTGTTGTCGTCGCCGACCACATAGGCAACCATGCCATTCTGCTGCGGCGCTATCGCAACGTTCGGAACAAGAACGAGATTGTGGGCAATTCCGATGGTCGCTTTCGCGCTCACGGATTCACCGGGCCAGAAGACCTTGGACGAGTTGTCGATCAAGGCCCAGAGCCGGAATGTACCAGAAGTCTGGTCAACCGAGTTGTCGATGAAGGAGACGGGGATGGAGAGCGACTGCGTGCCGTCACTGGCATTCGTCGGCTGCACGGAAACGGCCAACTCCTTTTTCGCCAGAGCATCGCGTGCCAGCTTCAGATCGGCTTCGGAAAGGGTGAAGACCGCGTAGACATTCTTGTTGTCGACGATCGTGCCCACAGCCGTGCCGGCCGCCACATAGGCGCCCTTGGAAACGGAGATCACGCCGAGCTTGCCATCATAGGGAGCGACGATCTGGGCGTTCGAAATGGCCACCTGATCGGCCAGGATCTGCGCACGGTCGAGCGCGAGTGCGGCTTCAGCCTGCTGAAATGCAGCCTTTGCGTTGTCCGTCGTCTGCTGCGTGGAGGCGCCTTTTTCACCGAGGTTCATGGCGCGGTCGAGGGTGATCTTCGCGTTGTCGTAAACCGACTGGTCCTTGGCAAGTGTTGCCTGGTCCTTGGCAAGCGTCGCCTCCAGCGAACGTGTGTCATAGGTCACGAGGATGTCGCCGGCTTTCACTTCCGCGCCATTCTGCACCTTGACTTCGGTCACGACGCCCGCGATCGGACTTGCCAGAGATGTCGTGTCGCGCGCTGCGATATAGCCGAAGCTGTCGCGCAACATCGGCAGGTCGCCGGCCTTTGCGGTGACGACCTTGACGCTGGTCGGACCGCCGCCGCGCTTGCCGGACTGACCCTGACCCTTGCTTGCGTCGGCCGGTTTGCCGGATGCGTCTGCAGACTTGCCTGCACCATCTCCCTTGGTTTGCGGAATGTAGGCCGCGACCTGAGCGGGCAGATAGGGTACAAGCTCGGCGCGATAGTAATAGCCCGCCGCTCCCAAGCAACACAGTATGATCAAAAAGGTCCAAAAGCTGCGCATCAGAAAACCGCCTCGAGAAAATCGTTTGACTTTGTCATATAATGGGTGCCCCGCGACTGTCACCTAACATTGCTGTAATAAAAAGGGATCGGCACGGACCGTGTCTCAAAGTCCCATGATCGTCAGCATTGCAAAGGTTGCGAACAGCACGAAATGCGTCATTCCCTCGATGGCATTCGTCTCGCCGTCGGAAAAGTTGATGGCGGCCACGACAATCGTGATTGCCACCATGACGGTTTGCGGCACGGTCATGGCCATTACGAACGGCTGGCCGGTATAGATCGCGAGCGCTTCCATCACCGGAACGGTGAGGATGACGGTGGAGAGTGACGCGCCCATGGCGATGTTGACGACGACTTGCATTCGATTGCCGAGTGCGGCCCGCAACGCCGTCAGGATCTCCGGCGCCGCCGAGATGGCCGCAACCGTCACGGCCACAAGCCCGACAGGCGCACCGGAATTCTTCAGGCCCGCGCTCATGAACGGGTTCATCACTTCTGCCAGCAAGCCGATCAGCACGACGCCGCCGCCCACGATGATGGCCGCGATGAAGAAGGAACCGCCGTCGTCTGCATGTTCTTCTGAGGCTGCCTCTTGCGCCACTGCGCGCGGCGCGCCGGCGCGCTCGCCGCGCGGGTAGGTATAGGAAAAGAAATAGCTGTGGCGTCCGACCTGCATCCGCAGGAAGAGTGCGTAAAGCACTGCCATGACGCCGATGGTGAAGAAGGAATAGATCATCCGCTTGTCGTTCGGAATGAATTCCGGGACGATCATCGATATGCCCATCGCGGTCAGAATCATCACGGCGTAGGTGCGCCCAGAGTCGTCATTATAGGATTGCTCTCCGTGCCGAAGCCCGCCCAGCAAGGCAGCAAGACCGATCAGCCCGTTGATGTCCAGCATGACGGCCGAATAGATCGTATCGCGCACCAGCGTCGGAGAGGCGTCCTCCGCCTGCATGACGATGCCGAGGATCACAACCTCGACCAGCACCGCCGACAGCGTCAGCACCATGGAGCCGTAGGGATCGCGCACTTTCCGGGCGATCTCCTCCGCATGATGCGCAACACGCGTCGAGACCATCACGATGACGACGACGATCGCGGCGGTGACGGCAAGTGAAACGGCTTGGCCGGCGGCTAGCAGATCGTGCTCTGTGAAGAAGAGAGCGATCAGCCCGAGGATGGCGAGCCAGATCCTCCACTCATTGCGCACCATGCCTGCCATCCGATTCCCCATATCTGTCCCGTCTGATCGATAACATGTCGCGGGCGATGCGGCAAAACAGACCGAACGAGATCAACCGGTCGAACGGATGACAAGGGTTAACAGTTCCTGATGACAATGAAACTGCAAGCTGTTATTCATTTCCAGAATGTACCGGTCAGCTCGCGGGGGAGAGTTTCAGATGGGTCTTTTCGACGGTCTCGGATCGGTTCTGGGCGACGTCCTCAGCGGCAAGCCGGTGAACCTGATGTCAATCGCCGAGCAGGTCTTCGCCAATGCCGGTGGTGTCAACGGCATCCTTTCCCAGTTGCAGGCCGCGGGCCTCGGCGATCAGGTTGCTTCCTGGATCGGCACCGGCTCCAACCTTCCGGTTTCCGCCGACCAGATCAAGTCGGCGCTCTCGTCAGAACAGATGGCGTCTCTTGCCAGTGCTCTCGGTATAGATATCGGAAATCTGCCGCAATTGCTTGCTGAACATCTTCCCAAGGCAGTCGATCAGGCGAGCCCGAACGGAGTTCTACCGTCCTGATATCGAATGATACCGGACGGCGGATGGAAGACCTCTTAAATCAACCAGTGGAACAGGCGATCATGTCTTACAAACTTATTATCACTGCAGCAGGTGTCCTTCTCGCAGGTGTTGCGTTCTCCTCCTCGGCGAATGCCATGAGCATGAAGGAATGCGGCGCCAAGTATCAGGCGGCCAAGGCCGATGGTTCTGCCAAGGACATGAAGTGGAACGACTACCGCGCGAAGTTCTGCGGCGCCGATGCTGCCGCCGAAGACAAGAAGGACGACGAAGCCGTCGCCAAGACCACGGCTGACAAAGAACCGGAAGCGCCGACCATCAAGGCTCCGAAGGGCGTGAAGTTCCCGGCCGCCGTCGACAAGAAATACGCCTCCGAGACCCCCGGCAAGCAGCGCCTCCATACCTGCGCCGACAGCTACCATGCCAACAAGGATGCCGGCACGCTCGGCGACCTGAAGTGGATCCAGAAGGGCGGCGGTTTCTGGAGCCTGTGCAACACGGCTCTCAAGGGCAAGGGCTGATCTTTCAGTCTTGCCTCTTGGAATGCAAAAGGCGGCCTCGACGGCCGCCTTTTTTGATTCAGCATCAATGCGTTGCGGCAGTTTGCTCAGATCGGCAGCGTCCAGGTGCGATGGATATGCTGGATCTCCTTCAGAACCTCGTCTGAAAGCGTCAGATCCTTCGAGCCGATATCCGTCTTCAGCTGTTCCATCGTCGTGGCGCCGATGATGACGGAGGCCATGAAGGGGCGCGTCAGGCAGAAGGCGAGGGCCATGGCGGACGGATCGAGACCGTGCTTGCGGGCAAGTTCCACATAGGCGCGGACAGCCGGGTCTTCATATCCGCCGAAGCGGCCGCCGAGATCGGTATTGATGGTCCCACGTGTGCCCGAGGGGCGGGCGCCATCGAGATACTTGCCGCTGAGCAGGCCCGCCGCGAGAGGCGAATAGGCCATGAGACCCACTTTCTCGTGGTGGCAGACTTCGGCGAGGTCGGTATCGAACTTGCGGTCGAGCAGATTATATTCGTTCTGGATCGAGACCATGCGCGGCAGGCCGTGAGCGTCTGCCAGCTGCTGGTATTTCATGACGCCCCAGGAGGTCTCGTTCGATACGCCCCAGTAGCGGATCTTGCCGGCCTTCTTGGCCTTGTCCAGCGCTTCCAGAGCTTCGAGCAGCTCTGCTGTGGCCTGCGCCGTGTCTTGTTTCGAGGGGGTGAAGGACCAGTTGGCACGGAAGCCGTAGGTGCCGCGGTTCGGCCAGTGAAGCTGATAGAGGTCTAGATGGTCGGTGCCGAGGCGGCTCAGGCTGAGGTCCAGCGCCTTTTCGATCTCGCCCGCGCTGATGGGAACACCGCCACGGATGTAGCTGCGGCCACGACCGGAAATCTTGCTGGCGAGGATGACCTTGTCGCGCTTGCCGGTCTTCCGGAACCACGAGCCGATGAATTTCTCCGTATCGCCCTGCGTCTCCGGGCCCGCTGGCGTGGTCGGGTAAAGCTCCGCGGTGTCGAAGAAGTTCACGCCTTGCTCGAACGCATAGTCCATCTGTTCATGCGCTTCGGCTTCCGTGTTCTGTGTGCCCCAGGTCATGGTCCCGAGGCAGATTTCGGAAACGTTGAGGTCGCTTGCGCCAAGCTGGTTGTATTTCATCGCGGGAAATTCCTTTTGGCCGGCGGGGAGGGAGGGGGTGCCGGGGGTGAAGACGGCGCGCAAGAAATCTTAAAATCGCGCGAATTTCAATGCCAATCGCATATATTGCAATGTGTGGGTTTTCGCCGAACACTTGACTTGCGAGCCAAGAATGTGAATGGAGAAGCCCGAAAACAAGGAATTCAGGGAAACATCCATGGCACTCGCATTCACCTTTCCAGGCCAGGGCAGCCAGGCCGTCGGCATGGGCAAGGACCTCGCTGACGCCTTTCCCGAGGCTCGTGCGGTCTTTCAGGAAGTCGATGATGCGCTGGGCGAAAAGCTCTCCGACATCATGTGGAATGGTCCGGAAGAAACGCTGACGCTGACGGCCAATGCCCAGCCGGCGCTGATGGCAGTCTCCATGGCCGCGATCCGTGTCATGGAAGCCAAGGGTCTTGTGCTCAAGGACAAGGTCGGCTTCGTCGCCGGCCATTCGCTGGGCGAATATTCCGCGCTTTGCGCCGCCGGCATGTTCTCGATCGCCGATACGGCGCGCCTTCTGCGCATTCGCGGCAATGCCATGCAGGCAGCGGTGCCCGCCGGCAAGGGCGCCATGGCCGCCATCATCGGCCTCGAGCACGCCGATGTCGAGGCCACCTGCGCGGAAGCCTCCGCACTCGGGCCCGTCCAGATCGCCAACGACAATGGCGGCGGTCAGCTCGTCATTTCCGGCGAGAAGGCAGCCGTTGAAAAGGCCGCCGAGATCGCGACCGCCAAGGGCGCCAAGCGTGCGTTGATGCTTTCCGTTTCCGCGCCCTTTCACTCTGCGTTGATGACGCCGGCGGCGGATGCCATGCGCGAGGCGCTGGCCAAGGTCGAGAAGCACAATCCGAACATTCCGTTGATCGCCAACGTGCGTGCCGCCCCGGTGGCCGATGCCGCGATCATCGCCGACCTGCTGGTCGAGCAGGTGACGGGCCAGGTCCGCTGGCGCGAAACGGTCGAATGGTTCGGCAAGAATGACGTGATGACGCTTTATGAAATCGGCTCCGGCAAGGTGCTGACGGGTCTCGCCCGCCGCATCGACAAGGCCGTGACCGGCGTCGCTGTCAACACGCCTGACGATATCCAAAAGACGCTGGAAGCGCTGCTGGTGTAATCACCAGTCTGAAATGGGGTTTATTACACATGTTGGATCTGTCTGGTCGTAAGGCCCTCGTCACCGGGGCCTCCGGTGGCATTGGCGAGGAAATCGCCCGCATTCTGCACAAGCAGGGCGCGATCGTCGGCCTGCACGGCACGCGCGCCGAAAAGCTGGAAGCGCTTGCCAGTGAGCTTGGCGAACGCACTTTCGTCTTCCCGGCTAACCTGTCCGACCGAGACTCCGTCAAGGCGCTGGGCGAGAAGGCCGAAGCCGATCTCGGCGGCGTCGACATTCTCGTCAACAATGCCGGTATCACCAAGGATGGCCTCTTCGTGCGCATGAGCGACGAGGACTGGGACAGCGTTCTCGAAGTGAACCTGACCTCCGTGTTCCGCCTGACGCGCGAGTTGACGCATCCGATGATGCGCCGCCGCTTCGGCCGCATCATCAACATCACATCCGTCGTCGGCGTCACCGGCAACCCGGGCCAAGCCAACTACTGCGCGTCAAAGGCGGGCATGATCGGCTTTTCGAAGTCGCTGGCGCAGGAAATCGCCTCGCGCAACGTCACGGTCAACTGCGTGGCTCCGGGCTTCATCGAAAGCGCCATGACGCACAAGCTCAACGACAAGCAGAAGGACGCCATCATGGGCGCGATCCCGATGCGTCGCATGGGCACGGGCGCCGAGGTTGCGTCTGCCGTGGCTTACCTTGCCTCCAACGAGGCCAGCTATGTCACGGGCCAGACGATCCACGTCAATGGCGGGATGGCCATGATCTGAGGCGCGAGCCTCGAAATGCAGGTTCGACCGCTCCGGCTTTTGATGTTGAGAGCGTCGACACAAGAACTTTTATGGCTTTGCGGCGGACTTAAACCGTGTTAAGCGGGCCATGACTGAACGCAATTGGCCAGTCTCGTGCAATCATTCAGCGCGGGCGGGGCAATGATCAGATGCCTTCGCAGCATAGGCTGCGTTAGGTTGAACAGGGTAGGGACGCCGAAAGGCATCTTTGTAAAAGACAATAGGGTCGAGGTACCGACATGAGCGATATCGCAGAACGCGTGAAGAAAATTGTTGTTGATCATCTTGGCGTTGACGCCGACAAGGTTGTTGAAGGCGCAAGCTTCATCGACGATCTCGGCGCGGACTCCCTCGACACGGTCGAGCTGGTCATGGCTTTCGAAGAAGAGTTCGGCATTGAAATCCCGGACGACGCTGCTGACTCGATCCTGACGGTCGGCGATGCTGTCAAGTTCATCGAAAAGGCACAGGGCTGATCCCAGCTTCTGTCCAGTGACATGGGGCGGGCTTGCCGGCCCGCTTCAGGTCCGGTTTTTCCGGACCTTTTTTAATGTAAAAACAGTGATCCCGGTCATTGCAATGAGCTGAAGCCGCAAGGCAGAGCCGGTAATGAGACCGGGTGGTAGGCGTGGCGTAGACCGATGAGGCGCGCTACAGCCGATCATGGGGAGCATTGCGGGCGATGAGACGAGTTGTAATCACCGGTCTTGGCATGGTGACGCCGCTGGGCTGTGGCGTTGACGAGACCTGGAAGAACCTGCTGGCCGGCAAGAGCGGCGCCCGCAAGGTGACCGAATTCGAGGTCGAGGATCTTCCGGCCAAGATCGCCTGCCGAATCCCCTTCGGCGACGGCACCAACGGCACCTACAATGCCGACGACTGGATGGAGCCGAAGGAACAGCGCAAGGTCGATCCCTTCATCGTCTACGCCGTGGCTGCCGCCGATATGGCGCTTGCTGATGCCGACTGGCATCCGGAGAGCGACGACGACCAGTGTGCAACCGGCGTTCTCATCGGCTCCGGCATTGGCGGCATCGAGGGCATCGTGGAAGCTGGTCTCACGCTACGCGACAAGGGCCCCCGCCGCATTTCACCCTTCTTCATTCCCGGCCGCCTGATCAACCTGGCTTCGGGTCACGTTTCCATCAAGCACAAGCTGCGCGGCCCGAACCACGCCGTCGTTACCGCCTGCTCGACCGGCGCGCACGCCATTGGCGATGCTTCGCGCCTGATCGCGCTGGGCGACGCGGACGTCATGGTCGCCGGCGGCACGGAAAGCCCGGTCAGCCGCATTTCGCTCGCCGGTTTCGCTGCCTGCAAGGCGCTTTCGACACAGCACAACGACAACCCGGAAAAGGCTTCCCGGCCCTATGACCGCGACCGCGACGGTTTCGTCATGGGCGAGGGCGCCGGCGTCGTCGTTCTGGAAGAACTCGAACACGCCAAGGCGCGGGGCGCCAAGATCTATGCCGAAGTCGTCGGCTATGGTCTTTCCGGCGATGCCTTCCACATCACCGCGCCGTCGGAAGACGGCGACGGCGCATTCCGCTGCATGACCATGGCGCTGAAGCGCGCGGGTCTGACGCCCGCCGATATCGACTATATCAACGCGCACGGCACGTCGACCATGGCCGACACGATCGAGCTCGGCGCCGTCGAGCGCCTGCTTGGCAACCATGCGTCGAAGGTTTCGATGTCCTCGACCAAGTCGGCGACCGGCCACCTTCTTGGCGCTGCGGGTGCCATCGAGGCGATCTTCGCGACGCTCGCCATCCGTGACAACGTCGCACCGCCGACGCTGAACCTGGACAACCCCGATGTCGAAACGCCGGTTGATCTCGTGCCCCACAAGGCCCGCGCCCGCAAGGTTGATGTCGCGCTGTCGAACTCCTTCGGCTTCGGCGGCACCAACGCATCGCTCGTGCTGAAGCGCTTCGCAGACTGAGGCACCGCATACGGCCTTCGCCCCCGCGCTGGCCGTCCATCTTCGATAGCGAGAGCTGGGGCACGGTCCCGTGCGGACCCAGCTTTCGCCGCATTGAACGGCCATGAGGACATGATGGTACTCATGAGAATATTCGAGGAATGCCCGTGAACGAACTGGACCCGAAAAGCGAGCAGCAGCCCGGCGACGAGCAGCGCCCGACCCATCCGGTCGATGCCAGTGTTGACGCGGGCAAGGCGGCTCCGAAACCGGCTGCGCCTGCGGACCCGGAAACCGCCAAGCCCGAGCCGGTCGAGCCCACGTCTGCAGCCGTGCCCCCCACGGCGGCCGCGGCCATTCCGAGCCCTGCAGAAATCACGCCTGGCGATCTCGGTCCTATCGCGCCGACACCGGCCTCTCAGGCCGCCGTTGAAGCCGAAGCGTCCGCACCAGAAGCTGCCGCAACGCCGGTCGAGTCTGTGCAGGCGGCTTACGCTGTCGAGGTCGAGCCTCCGGTGGACGCCGAGGCGAAGGCGCCCGCAGCACCCTCAGAACCGGTCATCGAGCCCCTGCGGGAGCCTGTCCAGCCTGCCGCACCATCTGCCCAGTCGACCGCTCAGCCTGTTCCGCCATCTGCGCCGCAGCCGAGCCAGGGGCCGATCATCATTCCCGTTTCCGCCAAGGAAGCGTTGCGCCCGACGCCTGTGCCCGCGCCGCCACCGAAGCTGCGCAAGTCCCGCGGGTCGCGCAGCCAGGTCGTCGTCTTCCTCAATTTCGTGATGACCGTTCTGGTTTTCCTGACGGTGGCGCTCGGGGGAGCGATCTATTACGGTCTGTCGACTTTCTCCGAACAGGGCCCGTCGACTGTCAACTCCAACTTCATCGTCAAACCGGGCTGGGGCCTGGGTGACATCTCGCGCGGCCTTGAGGCGTCCAACCTTATCTCCGACGCCCGCGTCTTCCAGTATGTGACGAAGAGCTTCCTGCGCAATCGCACGCTCAAGGCCGGCGAATACGAGATCAAGGCCGGCGCCTCGATGAAGGAAATCGTCGAGCTGATGGAGTCCGGCAAGTCGATCCTCTATTCCGTTACCCTGCCCGAAGGTCTGACGGTGCAGCAGATCTTCGACCGGCTGCGTGCCGACCCGGTTCTGGAAGGCGATCTGCCGGCCAAGATGCCGGACGAGGGGACCCTGCGTCCGGACACCTACAAATTCACACGCGGCGCCAAGCGCGCGGAGATCGTCGCCCAGATGAAGGCGGCGCAGTCGAAGCTGGTGGATGATCTATGGGCGCACCGCTCTCCCGACCTGTTCCTCAAGTCGAAGGAACAGTTTGTTACGCTTGCCTCCATCGTCGAGAAGGAGACCGGCAAGGCGGACGAACGGACGCTGGTTGCCTCTGTCTTCCTCAACCGGCTTGAGAAGAAGATGCGCCTGCAATCCGACCCGACGATCATCTACGGCATCTTTGGCGGCGCGGGCAAACCCTCCGATCGCCCGATCTTCCAGTCGGACCTGAAGAAGATGACGCCCTACAACACCTATGTCATCGACGGCCTGCCACCGGGGCCGATCTGCAATCCGGGCCGCGCGGCGCTGGAAGCGGTCGCCAATCCGTCCAAGACAAGCTACCTCTACTTCGTTGCTGACGGAACTGGCGGGCATGTCTTTGCCACGACGCTCGATGAACACAACGCCAACGTGAAGAAGTGGCGGCAGGTCGAGGACCAGCAGACCAATCCGACGGGGACCGACGCGGGCGCGACGGCGCCGACGCCGGCAACCCAGCAGTAACATGCCGCTCCAGGGCTGAGGGCAGCCTTTCCGTCGCGGCATGGATCCGAACAAAGACTTGAAGCGGACGGCGCGAATCTGAAAGATTGGGCGCCGGATCTGCACGATGTGGGGGCACGGCCTGATGGCATTGCAATCGATGACGGGGTTTGCCCGTTCGGAAGGTGAGAGCGGGCGCTTTCGCTGGGTTTGGGAATTGCGCTCTGTCAACGGCAAGGGGCTCGACCTGCGCTTCCGCCTGCCCTCCGGCCAGGAGGCATTGGAGGCCGACTGTCGCGCCGCCGCAGGTGCCGTCTTCACCCGCGGCAATATCCAGATCGCGTTGACGCTCTCAACAACCGACGAGCGGCTAGAAGCCGTGATCAACGAGGAGGCGCTGGCCGCGCTTCTGGCGCTGAAGACACGTCTCGGCGATGCCATCGACCCCGCGCCGCTGACACTCTCGGCCCTTCTCGGGATGCGCGGCATCATCGATTTCCGCGAGCCATCGGAAGCGCCGGAAGCGGTGGAGGCGCGCGCGGAAGCCCTGCTGGCGAGCTTCCGCGAAGCCGTCGAGGCGCTGCGGATCATGCGTGAGCGCGAGGGCTCAGCGCTCGCCGACGTGCTGCTCGGTCATGTCGCGAAGATCGAGGATCTGGCGCTGAAGGTTGAGGCCGATCCGTCACGTCAGCCAGCCGAAATCGCCAGGCGCCTGCAGGGGCAGGTCGACGCGCTGCTGGGGGCGACGCAATCGCTCGATCGAGACCGCCTTCATGCGGAAGCAGCCCTCATTGCCACCAAGGCGGACCTGCGCGAAGAGATCGATCGGTTGAAGGCGCATGTTGTCGCCGCCCGCGAACTCATCATGCAAGGCGGGCCGATCGGCCGCAAGCTCGACTTCCTCGCACAGGAATTTAACCGGGAATCAAACACGATATGCTCTAAATCCAATGCCGCGAGCGTCACGGCGCATGGACTGGAACTGAAGGTCGTCATCGACCAGTTCCGCGAGCAGGTCCAGAATCTGGAGTAAGACATGGCCGACAACGCCAATCAGAAAAATATCGAACGGCGTGGCCTGATGGTGGTCATTTCTTCGCCTTCAGGCGCGGGCAAATCCACCATCTCGCGGAACCTGCTGGAAAGCGACCGCAATCTCTCGCTCTCCGTCTCCGTAACGACGCGCGCAAAGCGCGGCAGCGAGATCGAGGGCATCCATTATCACTTCAAGAGCCAGCGCGAATTCGAACTGATGCGCGACGGCGACGCGCTCCTCGAATGGGCCGCCGTACACGGCAACTATTACGGCACGCCGCGCGCCGAGGTGGAAAAGGCCATGGCGGAGGGCCGCGACATGCTCTTCGACATCGACTGGCAGGGCGCACAGCAACTCCAGGACAAGATGCGCGGCGACGTCGTCTCCATCTTCATCCTCCCCCCTTCCATCGCCGAACTCCGCGCCCGCCTGCATCGCCGGGCGGAGGATAGCGAAGAGGTGATTGCGACGCGTCTCGCCAACGCCAAGGCCGAAATCGAGCACTGGCATGAATATGACTACGTCGTGGTGAACGACGACTTGGAACGAGCGTTTGGCTCGGTGAAGGCGATTGTCGAGGCGGAGAGGCTGCGCCGCGATCGGCGGCCGGGGCTGTTCGGGTTTGTATCGGGGTTGCTGGGGGAGTGAGCGGCGCGGTTTGAGCCCGCTGACTTTGGTCTCGACGCGGCATAGCTCTGCCATTAAAGCGCTCCCATTGCACACGAAATTGACTGAGTTCTTTCTTGGGTATCGCCTGCGTCTTATCTGGAAAGCGTGCAGCAACAGAACGTGATCCTGAGTGAAAGCGTCAGTTTTGATACATCTTGGCCAGCGGTACTTGCACGTATCCCGGTAAGGCTGGTCGGTTCGATCAACGGGTTCCCCCCCAACCAAAGTCCTGTTGCACAACCGTCATCCCCGGCTCATATCCTCGGATCGATATTCTTTGTGGGGAAGGGCGGACCATGAGCAGATTGCATTCCGAAAATCACCTCGTCTCACGCATCGGCTGGTTGCGTGCGGCCGTTCTGGGGGCCAATGACGGGATCGTTTCGACGGCGAGCCTGATCATGGGGGTGGCGTCTGCGTCCGGGGGGCGATCGGAAATTCTCGTGGCCGGCGTGGCCGGGCTTGTGGCGGGCGCGATGTCCATGGCGGCCGGCGAATATGTTTCCGTCAGTTCGCAATCCGATACGGAGGGCGCCGACCTCGCGCGCGAACGCGAGGAGCTGGAAACGCAGCCGGCGGCGGAGCTCGACGAGTTGGCGCAGATCTACGTCGCGCGCGGGCTGACGCCTGATCTGGCGAAGACGGTCGCCGAGCAGTTGACGGCCCATGATGCGCTGGCGTCTCATGCCCGCGACGAGCTCGGCATTGTAGAGCATCTGGCGGCGCGACCGGTCGAGGCAGCCTTGACCTCTGCGGCAACCTTTGCCGTAGGTGCGGCGCTGCCGCTGCTGATGGTCTTTCTCGCACCGGCCGCCAGCCTCGTCTATGTCGTCGCCATTGCGTCGCTGATCTTCCTCGCGCTTCTCGGTGCGGTCGGGGCCAGGGCCGGCGGCGCCGACATCGTGAAGGCGACGGTTCGAGTGACCTTCTGGGGCGCACTCGCCATGGCGCTGACGGCAGGTATCGGCAAGGTGGTAGGCGTCGCCGTGTGATCACTTGGCATTTCCCTGACAGACCGGGCCGCGTTCATGCGATGGGCAGAGGAACGCTCTTTTGATCCAGAACAAGGCCGCCGGAGCGGCTTTGGCCAGACTGACACGGCGCCTCTGGCAAAGGTGGCGCATGTGAGCTCGGGGGACGCGATGAACCACACGAACGAAGATCGCCTGAAGATCGCGCTGCTCGCAGTCGCTTGTGCGGGCCTCGTATGCGGGCTGCTCCTCCATCTTGTGGGCCAACCGGATCTTGCGCGCATCGCCTGGGCCGGGGCGACCGTGCCGGTCTTGATCGCCTTGCTCGTGCAAATCGTTCGCAGCCTGATCCTGGGCGAGGTCGGCCTCGATATCGTTGCCGTCCTGTCGATGACCGCCGCGCTGGTCTTTCACGAAACGCTCGCCGCCAGCATTGTCGCCGTAATGTACACGGGGGGCTCGTTCCTCGAAAGCTTCGCGGAAGGCCGCGCGCGGCGCGAGATGCACGCGCTTCTTGCCCGTGTGCCGCGCATGGCGACGCGCCATATCGATGGTGGCCTGAAGGAGATTCCCGTTGACGACGTGCTTCCTGGCGATCGCCTCCTGATCCGGCAGGGCGATGTCGTGCCCGTCGACGGCACGGTGGCTTCGTCCCATGCGGTTCTCAACATGGCGGCGCTGACAGGTGAGTCCCTGCCGGTCTCCGTCACGATAGATGATGCGGTGCTCAGCGGCGCGACCAATGCCGGCGATGCCTTCGATCTTGTCGCCACGCATGAGGCGCGCGACAGCACCTACGCCGGCATTGTCCGTCTGGTGGAGGCCGCGCAGGCGTCCAAGGCGCCCATGTCGCGCCTTGCCGATCGCTGGTCCGTCGCTTTCCTCGTCCTGACGCTGATCCTGTCCGCCGCGGCCTGGTGGTTCACCGGCGATCCCATCCGGGCAGTGGCGGTTCTTGTGGTCGCAACGCCCTGTCCGCTTATCCTCGCGGTGCCGGTGGCGCTGGTGGCAGGCCTGTCGCGTGCGGCCCATTTCGGCATTCTGATCAAGGGCGCGCGTCCACTCGAAAACATGGCGCGCATCCGTTCGATTATTCTGGACAAGACGGGCACGCTGACGGATGGGAGGCCGCAGATCGCGGCCATCCGCAGCGCTGCCGGTCAGACGGAGAACGAGATCATACGCCTCGCGGCCTCGCTCGATCAGGCGTCCAAGCATCCGATCGCGCAGGCCATCGTTGTTGCCGCCGGCGCGCGGGGGCTGACCCTTTCGGTTCCGACCGAGACGCGCGAATTCCCGGGGGAGGGGGTGACTGGCCTGGTCGATGGCACACCGGTTGTGGTCGGCGGCCACGGTTTTGTTGCAAGACATGCGGACACAGCGCTTTTGCAGCTTCCGGCGGCCGAGGCCGGGTCCGTCGTGGTTGCTGTCGCAACCGCTGGCCGGATCGCCGGCTATATCGTGATGGCCGACCCCGTGCGGGAGGAGGTGGCGGACATGCTGGCCGGCCTGCGGCGTGAAGGCGTGCAACGCATTCTGC
>DATMTA010000116.1:0-7298 GCA_035565055.1 Ensifer sp. | reverse complement strand
TGCTGAAATTCCTTTCTCCCCCACCAAGGGGGAGATGGGAGCAAGCGGTCGCGTCATCCTCCAATCTCCCCCCTCGTGGGGAAGAAAGCGATTTCGATGGCTTAGCCGAAGGCTAAACATCAGAAATCGCAAGTGAGGGGGTTGGGCAGCTCGGCGCAACCACACTTTGCGTCATGGTCGGGCCTGTCCCGACCATCTACTGACGAAGCCAAGCAATTGACGGTGCAGCAGAATCTCTTCCGTCGCAGATCCTCGGGACAGGCCCGAGGATGACGGCGGAGTCTGTGGCCACGCTTCCCCCAATCTCCGCACCAGGAAGAGAAGCGTAAGCGCAAGCCAACAAAAAACCGCCGGACGATCTCTCATCCGGCGGTTCAAACTCTGGAGCCTGACAGCCCCCTCACCTGCGATTTCTAACACTTAGCCTTTGGCTAAGATCTTGAAATCGCTTCCTCTCCCACAAGGGGAGAGGACAAACCTCATGCGGCCAACTGGCGCAGCACCGTCTGAAGGATGCCGCCGTTGTTCATGTAGGTGACTTCGTCGAGCGTATCGATGCGGCAGATGATCGGGATGTCCTTCACCGTGCCGTCGCCATAGGTGACCTTGGCGATCTTCTTCTCGCGCGGCTTGACGTCGGCGAGGCCTTCGATCGTGACGAGTTCGTCGCCCTTGAGGCCGAGGCTCTCCCAGGTCGTGCCATCCTCGAAGACGAAGGGCACGATGCCCATGCCAACGAGGTTGGAGCGGTGGATGCGCTCGAAGGACTGTGCGATCACAGCCTTGACGCCGAGCAGGTTGGTGCCCTTGGCAGCCCAGTCGCGCGACGAGCCGTTGCCATATTCGACGCCGGCGAAGATGACGAGCGGAACGCCCTCGGCCTTGTACTGCATGGCCGCATCGTAGATCGACATCTCTTCCTTGGACGGATAGTGGATGGTGTAGCCACCCTCCTTGCCGTTCGGGCCGAGCATGTGGTTGCGGATGCGGATATTGGCGAAGGTGCCGCGCATCATGACCTCATGGTTGCCGCGACGCGTGCCATACTGGTTGAAGTCGGCAACCGCCACGCCATGACCCGTGAGGTAGGCACCAGCCGGCGACGCCGCCTTGATGGAGCCGGCCGGCGAGATGTGGTCGGTGGTGATCTTGTCGCCGAAGAGACCGAGCACACGAGCGCCCTTGATGTCGGAAATGCCGGAGAGCTTCATGCCCATGCCGACGAAGTACGGCGGGTTCTGGACATAGGTCGAATTGTCGTCCCAGGCATAGGTCTGCCCGGTCGGGGCCTGAACGGCCTGCCAGTTGGCGTCGCCCTTGAACACATCGGCATACTTCGCCGCGTAGATTTCGCGGGTCACGTATTTCATGATGTATTCCTGGATTTCCTTCGTCGAAGGCCAGATGTCCTTCAGGTAAACCGGACCGTCCTTGCCTTCGCCGATCGGCTCCTTGGTGAGGTCCTTCTGGACCGAACCAGCAAGCGCGTAGGCGACGACGAGCGGCGGCGAGGCAAGGTAGTTTGCCTGCACGTCGGGCGACACGCGGCCTTCGAAGTTGCGGTTGCCGGAAAGAACGCCGGCAGCAATCAGGCCCTTGTCGTTGATCGTCTTGGAGATCGGGGCCGGCAGCGGACCCGAGTTGCCGATGCAGGTCGTGCAGCCGAAGCCGACGAGGTTGAAGCCCAGCGCATCGAGATCCTTCTGGAGACCCGAATTGTTGAGATATTCGGCAACGACCTGCGATCCGGGCGCCAGCGACGTCTTCACCCACGGCTTCGTCTTCAGGCCCTTGGCGACCGCGTTGCGGGCCAAAAGGCCGGCGGCGATCAGCACGGACGGGTTGGACGTGTTGGTGCAGGACGTGATGGCGGCAATCGCCACGTCGCCATGGCCGAGATCGTAGTCGGTGCCTTCAACCGCGTAACGGTTGGAAAGCTGGCCGGGCTTCTTGTAGTCGTTTTCGAGCGCGGCGGCGAAGTTCGGCGCGATCGTTTCGAGCGGCAGGCGGCCTTCCGGACGCTTCGGGCCGGCCATGGAGGGCACGACGTCGCCGAGATCGAGTTCCAGCGTGTCGGTGAAGACGAGGTCGGAACCGTCGCCGTCGCGCCACATGCCTTGAGCCTTCGAATAGGCTTCAACGAGCGCGATGCGGTCGGTTTCGCGGCCGGACATGGTGAGGTAGTTGATGGTTTCGCCGTCGACGGGGAAGAAGCCGCAGGTCGCGCCATATTCCGGACCCATGTTGCCGATCGTCGCACGGTCGGCGAGCGACATGGCGTCGAGGCCGGGGCCGAAGAATTCGACGAACTTGGAAACAACGCCCTTCTTGCGCAGCATCTGCACGACGGTGAGAACGAGGTCGGTCGCGGTGACGCCTTCCTTGAGCTTGCCGGTCAGCTTGAAGCCGATGACTTCCGGCAGCAGCATGGAAACCGGCTGGCCGAGCATGGCGGCTTCGGCTTCGATACCGCCCACGCCCCAGCCGAGAACGCCGAGACCGTTGATCATCGTGGTGTGCGAGTCGGTGCCGACGCAGGTGTCGGGATAGGCGATGGTTTCGCCGCCTTCTTCCTTGGTCCAGACCGTCTGGCCAAGATATTCCAGGTTCACCTGGTGACAGATGCCGGTGCCGGGCGGCACGACTCGGAAGTTCTTGAACGCCTGCTGGCCCCACTTGAGGAACTTGTAGCGCTCTTCGTTGCGCTCATATTCGAGTTCCACGTTACGGGCGAAGGCGCGGGCCGTGCCGAATTCGTCGACGATGACCGAGTGGTCGATGACGAGGTCGACGGGAACGAGCGGGTTGATCTTTTCCGGATCGCCACCGAGCGCCTTGATGCCGTCACGCATGGCGGCGAGGTCAACGACGGCGGGAACGCCGGTGAAGTCCTGCATGAGAACGCGGGCGGGGCGGTAGGCGATTTCAGCCTCTTCCTTGCCCTTGTTGACGAGCCATGCGGCGCAGGCTTCGATATCGGCCTTGGTGACGGAGCGGCCGTCTTCGTTGCGCAGCAGGTTTTCCAGAACCACCTTCATCGAATAGGGCAGCTTGGAAATGCCGGCGAGACCGTTCTTCTCGGCGGTGGGAAGGCTGTAGTAGACATAGTCCTTGCCGTTGACGGTAAGCGTCGAGCGGCATTTGAAACTGTCAAGAGATGTAGCCACGGATAGAACCCCGTTTCGTCTGTTCGCCAAATTTGACGTGCGGACGCCCGAGCGCTTGAAATTCGCGCAAATGGGATGCGGGTACGGCCATTTCCGCTGTCCGCACGAGAATATCTTCCTCAAGAATTCACGTTCGGCGCAAGGATAATGATCACGCCGGCCGCTGGCGTGTTGCGGGCGTTATAGATGTTTTCTAAAGAAGGTTCCAGACCTGCGAAGGTCCAAGCGTGTAATTTTTTTGCAGTGCGGTGAAGCACTTGCGGTTGAGGCGGTGGGACATGCGGTTCGAGGCGGACGCGCTTTCGGCAAGGCGGGGCGAAGACCTGCTTTTCCGCGACATTTCCTTCACGCTTTCGGATGGCGAGGCGCTGGTCGTGACCGGCCCGAACGGCTCCGGCAAGTCGACGCTGCTGCGCGTGCTCGCCGGTCTCCTGCCACAGGAAGAGGGCACGGTGCGATTCGCCGACGGCACGGAAGACCGCCCCGCCCGCGAAGCCTGCCACTATCTCGGCCACCGCAACGCGATGAAGCGCGAACTGACGGTCGAGGAGAACCTCACTTTCTGGGCCGACTTCATGGCGAAGGAGGGCGCCACCCCCGGCCTCGACATCGACGAAGCCGCCGAAGCGGTTGGTCTCGCCGGCATCACCCACCTCCCCTTCGGTTACCTCTCCGCCGGCCAGCAACGCCGCATGGCCATGGCGAAGCTGCTCGTGGCGCATCGGCCGGTGTGGATCCTGGACGAGCCGACTGCCGCGCTGGATGTGAAGGCGGATGCGATGTTTGCGGGGCTGTGCCAGGCGCATCTGGCCGGGGGCGGGATGCTGGTTGCGGCCACGCACCAACCGCTGGGGATTGAGGATGTGAAGACGCTGGTGATGAAGGGGTTTGAGTATGGAGAATAGGCTCGGACGCGCTCGCCTCAAGGACGCGGAGGGTTTTTTCCGACGCCCAAACCAAAACGCGACGTCATCCTCGGGCCTGTCCCGAGGATCTGACCACATCGCCAAACATTCAGCACCGCCGAAATACGCTGCCCGCACAGCAGATCCTCGGGACAAGCCCGAGGATGACGGCTGGAGAGGGTGGCAGGCGCGCGCCACATCCAATCTCCCCCCTTGCGGGGGAGATGCACGGCAGGGCAGAGGGGGGTGCGCAGCCGGAAACCAGAGGAGCCCCCACCCATGACCGCCCTCCTCCTCCGCGATCTTCGTCTCTCCATCCGCGCCGGCGGCGGTGCGCTGATCGGCGTGCTGTTCTTCATGGCGGTCGTTGCCGTCATTCCCTTCGGCGTCGGCCCGGATCTCAATCTCTTGTCCCGCATCGGGCCGCCCATCCTCTGGATCGGCGCGCTGCTCGCCTCCCTGCTCGGTCTCGACCGGCTGTTCCAAGCCGATCGCGAGGACGGGTCGCTGGATCTGATGCTGATGCAGGAGACGCCGCTGGTGTTGACCGTCTTCGTCAAATGCCTGGCGCATTGGCTGTCCCACAGCCTGCCGCTGGTGATCGCCTCGCCACTGCTCGCTCTCTTCATGAACATGGACGCACTGTCGGTCGGCGCGACCGCGCTGACGCTGCTGGTCGGGACGCCCGCCATCACCTTCATCGGAGCAGCAGGGGCGGCGGTCGCCGTCTCGCTGCCGCGCGGCGGGCTGCTCGTGTCGATCCTCGTCCTGCCGCTGACCATCCCGGTGCTGATCTTCGGCGCGGGGGCGGCCTATGCGGCGACACAGGACCCCTCGCCATTCCTGCCGCCGTTTCTCTACCTGATCGCGCTCACCCTCATCTTCGCCGTCATCGGACCGCTCGCCGCAGCGCTCGCGCTTCGGGCCTCCTCGGACTGATCAAAACTTCTTGAGTTGACCAAGATCAATTGCAGCTTGCCAGGCCAGGCGGTAAAAGGGCGCCATGACAGACACGAGCCTTGCGATCAGAAGTTTTTCAGACCTCGCCAATCCGGCCAAGTTCATTGCGCTGGCGGGGAAGCTCATTCCCTGGATGGCGGGTGTCACTGCGCTCCTGTTCGCCGTCGGTCTCTGGCTCTCCTTCACGACGGACGGCGACTACCAGCAGGGCGAAACCGTCCGCATCATGTATATCCATGTGCCGGCCGCGTGGCTGTCGATGATGTGCTACACGATCATGGCGGCGTCTGCCGTCGGAACGCTGGTCTGGCGGCATCCGCTGGCCGATGTGTCCGCACGCGTCGCGGCACCCCTCGGAGCAGCCTTCACCTTCGTCGCGCTCGTCACCGGCTCGCTCTGGGGCAAGCCCATGTGGGGCACATGGTGGGTCTGGGATGCGCGGCTCACCTCCGTCTTCATCCTTTTCCTCATGTATCTCGGCCTGATCGCCTTCAATCGCGCCATGGATGATCCGTCGCGCGCGGCGCGCGTATCGGCGGTGATGATCCTGATCGGCTTCGTCAACATCCCGATCATCAAGTTCTCGGTCGACTGGTTCAACACCCTACACCAGCCGGCATCGGTCGTGCGCATGGGCGGACCGGCGGTCGACAGCGAGTTCCTGCGGCCGCTGCTGATCATGGCGCTGGCCTTCACCATGCTCTTCTTCACGCTGCACATGATGGCGATGCGCACCGAAATCTGGCGCCGCCGCGTCGCCGCCATGCGCCGGATCGCCGCCCGTTCTGCCGCCCGCGGTCAGGAGGGCTGAGAGAATGGAACTCGCCCATAACGAAGGCTATGTACTCGCCTCCTACGCGCTCACACTGATCGCAATGATCATCATCATCGGCTGGGTGCTGCTCGACAGCCGCGGCCGCCAGCGCGAATTGAAGCGCCTGGAAGAAACCGGCATCCGCCGCCGCTCGGCGAGCAGGACCGCGGGCGAGACCTCAACAGAAAAGACAGTGGACGCATGACCGAACAGCAAACGGAAGAGCCCGTCCGCCCGAAGCTCTCGCGCATCGGCGTCATCATCGCCTTCCTGCCGATCGTCACCTTTCTGGCGCTGGCCGGCATCTTCTGGAAGCAGCTCACCAGCGGCGGCAATCCCGCGACGCTGCCCTCCGCCCTCATCGGCCGGCAGGCTCCCTCGCTGAACCTCAATGCGCTGGAAGGCTCGAACCGCCCGCCGCTCATTGACGCGCAAGTGAAAGGCAAGCTGACGCTCGTCAATGTCTGGGCCTCCTGGTGCATTCCCTGCCGCGACGAAGCGCCGGAAATCATGGCGCTGTCCAGGGACCCGCGGCTCAATGTCGTCGGCATCAACTACAAGGACAAGACCGACAACGCGCTCGCCTTCCTCGGCGATTTCGGCAACCCCTTTGCGGCGATCGGCGTCGATCCGAACGGGGCCGCCGCGATCGACTGGGGCGTCTACGGCATCCCGGAAAGCTATCTCGTCGACCAGACGGGAAAGATCGTCTTCAAGAAGGTCGGCCCTTTCGATGCGGCCAGCATTCAGAACGAGTTGATGCCGGCGGTAGAGAAGGCGCTGGGCGGCAAGGGGTAACGCTGCTCTCCAACAAGGGGGGGGACGGGATGAAGGCGCTGCCGAAAATGTTCGGCATTATCGATCCGACATCGTCAGATATTATGTTTACATATCTTATATAGTGCTTTTAAAGGCCGAGTTTTTTTGACCGGTTCCGGCTCTCTGAAGCGAACTGTGCGTTGCAGCTGAAGTTATGCGAGCCTCGTAATATTTTTCAGCCCATTCATCATCCGGAAATTGCTCAGGATGCGTCTTATAATTCCACATTGATCCTATAATCGAAGCGATCCAGTCTGCCATTTGAACCGATGGATAAAGGTGACTTTCAACCTGATATGGCGGCTCCATCAGCCCGTAGGCCCCGTCTACACGAGAAAACATAGTCTGTTGGGCACTCACCATTAATTTTGCGCGGTCATTATGCTGGTCCATAATAATGGCATAAGTCTCATTTTCAGCGTGAAATCTTTTTTCTACCGCTCTAATTGTCCTGCTTAAGACATTTTTATATAGGCCTGGACCATTCGCTTTTTCTGGATCAGCATATTTTTCGATCCCCTGATAAATTATCTTTCCGCCATTCGCCTTAATTTCATTAATTAATGAAAATCCTAATTTCTTAGTCTTATAGATTTTCGAATGGGTGAATGTCTGATTTCCCTTTTTTTCCCA
>DATMTA010000115.1:0-12119 GCA_035565055.1 Ensifer sp. | reverse complement strand
GCTGAAAGCAGCGGGGCACCGGTTGTTGCGCAATACACATTCGATGTGTATAAATAGCTCATGCGCAGCGCGGATGTGATCTCAGCTCTGAAAGCCGACGGCTGGTTTGAAGTCGCCACCCGAGGCAGCCATGTCCAGTTCAAGCATCCCGACAAGAAAGGTCGCGTGACTGTCCCGCATCCCAAGCGGGATATTCCGATTGGAACCTTGAAGAGCATCGAAAAGCAATCCGGGCTGAAACTGGGGTGAAGCGATGAGGAATTATATCGGACTGATCCACAAGGACGCTGATAGCGATTACGGCGTTTCCTTTCCCGACTTCCCCGGCGTTGTGACGGCTGGCCCGGATCTCGATGATGCGCGCGCCATGGCACAGGAAGCGCTTGCGCTTCATGTTGACGGGCTGATCGAGGATGGCGAGGCCATTCCCGAACCTTCGACCCTTGAAGCCATCATGAGCAATCCTGAAAACAAGGATGCCGTCGCGGTTCTGATCCCGTTGAAGACACAGAACCGGAAGGTCGTTCGCCTCAACATCACCTTGCCCGAAGATGTGCTTGTCGAAATCGACGCCTATGCCCAGGCTCACGGCCTAACGCGGTCAGGATTCCTGGCCAGTGCGGCAATGCGCCAGATCGAAGATCCGGAACATCCCGTGCGCCGCCGTCGGCGCGGGCTTTCAGCGTAACCGGGCAAGCATCTCAACGTGCATCCGGCGAACCTTGAGCAGTTGCCCGCGACACGGGGACTGCAACGAAGGTGGCCAGTCCTCACCCACCGTGCGTCGCAGGCGCATGATCGTCCTTCTTCGGCTCCGCCGGGGGATGCTCGCCGTCGGCCTCCGCCGGCTTGTGGTCCGCGGCATTTACCGTCTCCAGAACCGGATCGCTATGGGCGGACGCCTCGTGCCCCGCGGGCTTGTCGTGAGCCGGAGGGGCATCAATGGAGGGCGTAACCGCGCCGTGATCGGCTGCAGCCGGCTGATCGGCTTTCGCTTCGGGCTTGAAGTCAGTTACCTCTGTGGCGGGTTCGGCGGAAGCACCATGCTCCGCCGGCGCTGAATGTTCGTCGCCAGCCGGCTTTGCAGGCTCCGCGCCATGATCGGCAGGGGCAGGCGCCTCGCCGTGGGCGGATGCCTTCTCCTCGCCATGCGCCGGCTGTTCGCCCGCAGGCGCCTTGCCGGCCTCGTCCTTCGTCACGCTCTTGCCGCTGAAGATGGCGGGACCGCCGGAATGCTCGATCGTATCCTTCGGCTTCTCGCCACCGAGGCCGACCATGCCGAGCATCTTCGACATGAGGCCGCCGCTCTTCTGCTCAGACTCCGCCGCAGCTTCCTTGCCGGATTTATCCGGCTTGCCGCTCTCGTGCTTCGCATCGGATTTGCTCTCGTGCTGGGCGGCTGACTTGGCATCGCTCTTGGGCTCGTGCCCGGAGGCCGGTTTCGACGCCTCCGGCGCATGATCTGCATTACCGGCCTCGGCAGGCGCTGCATGTTCGCCGCCCCCCTCTTCTGCGGGGGCCGCATGTTCGCCACCCTCTTCGGCCGCACCGTGCTCGCCCTCAGCTTCGTCCTTGGAGCCAAGGCCGACTATCCCCAGCATCTTGCCGAACATGCCGGGCTTCTTGGCTTCCTCTTCCTTCTTGGCCTCTTCCTCGGCGTCCTTGGCGGCCTCGGCCTTCTGGAAGGCAGCCTTCTGCATCTTGCCGAAGACATCGTTCGGGAAGATCACTTCCGGCTTTTCTTCCTTCTTCGGCTCTTCCTTCTTGGCCTCTTCCTTGCCGGCCTCGTGGCCCTCGCCCTCCTTGGCCGGGGCCTCGTGGCCGCCACCCTCCTTCTTGGCCTCGTGGCCTTCGCCTTCCTTCTTCTTTTCCTTCTTTTCCGGCTTCTTCTCGTGCTTGGTTTCTTTCTTTTTCTCACCGGCCTCCTCCTTGCCCGGAGGCGGCGCGCAGTCGGTCAACTCCTTCATCTTCGACAGAAGCTCTTCCGCCTCCTGCGAAGTCATCGTGGCTTCTTCGCCGTAGAACATGCCGGTGCCGCTGGCGGCGCCCTGATAATACTGGATGGTGATGGGCGCGGTGATCCCGGGAACCTTCGCCGCATCTTTCACGACGATCACCTCGGCACCGATCGCCCGGCCGCGCATCTGGGCGCGTTTGTCAGGGCCGGCCTGGTCGAGGACCGCAATTTCGATGAGGTCGGCGGGAAGGGTCTCCTGCACCTTCCGGGCGACGCGGAGCGCTGTCTTGACGCGCGTAATCCCGTCTGTGCCGGGCGGCACGCGCACATATTTGCGCAGCCATGGCGCGCGATCCTTGCGCATGTCGGCAACGCGGATCACGTCGGTGCATTCCACACCGCCGAGTTCTTTCGCAGAAGGCCCGAGAATCCTGTCCTTACCGATGAAGAACGCAGTCGCACCTGAGGCGCCGGTGAGAACGACCACACCGGACGCGATAATGACCACCTTCTTCGGGATCTTGACCAAGAAGACCTACATCTGCCGTTCAACGAGATACACATCCGGCTTTTCAGCCGCATGAAGTATCGCAGGCGCGTGTTTCGGAATGCTTAACCAAATCAGCAGTATTCAACTGGCCGGCGGAACCTTTTCAAACTGTTGTCTGCCGGGAGAAAAACCTTGGCTTCTCCCGCCCGCTTTAGTATTGAAAGTGCCGATGGTCCCGTAGCTCAGCAGGATAGAGCGACAGATTCCTAATCTGTAGGCCACGCGTTCGAATCGCGTCGGGATCACCATTTCCGCTTCGCCCGCTTTCACGAGACCTCATGTTCTTCGTCATTTCCAAGCTCGTCGGGTTTGCCACCACACCCTCCACGGCCGTGTTTCTCCTGGGCCTCCTTGGTGTTCTGCTGCTGATCTTCCACAGACGCCGCGTTGGCAAGGCGCTCTGCGTCGCCTCGGTCGTTCTGACATTGCTTCTCGGCATGACACCGCTTGCCAATATCCCGCAGGCGATCCTCGAGGACCGCTTCCCGCAGGCCGTCGTAAACGAACCCCCGACCGGCGTGATCATGCTGGGCGGGCCGGTCGATGTTGATCTCTCACCCGCGCGCAACACCGTAACGCTGAGCGGCGCCGCCGAGCGCATCACCGAGACGGGCGTCCTGGCGCGGCGATTCCCGCAGGCGCGCATTTTCCTCTCCGGCGGTTCCGGACGTTTCGGCGATCCGGGCGCGAATACCGAATCGGCGCTGACGAAGAAGCTGCTGGTGCAGCTGGGAATTCCCGCAGAGCAGATCGAAATGGAGGAAAAGTCGCGCACGACGGCGGAAAACGCCCGCTACAGCCTTGAAGCGCTGAAGCCGAAGCCCGGCGAACGCTGGCTGCTCGTTACCTCCGCCAGCCACATGCCGCGTGCAGTCGGGGCCTTCCGAGCCGTCGGTTTCGAGGTCATTCCATACCCCGTGGACTACCGGACTTTCGGGCTGAAGGATCTTTCCGACTTCCCCGATAGCGTCGCGAACGGCTTCCAGCTGGTCGACCTGGCTGCCCACGAATGGATCGGTCTGCTCGGCTACTGGCTGACCGGCAAGTCGGCCGCGCTTTTTCCCGCCCCCTGAAGGCTGGGTGCGCATGGTAAAAAATCCTTAAACCTTTCCGGCAAGGATTTGCCTCAGGGCCCGCTGCACCTGGGCACGCGAAACGGTGGGCTGTTGACATACATCAATTGGCAGAGCGTTTCCCGATGCTAGCTAAATGGATGAGGGCCGCGGACGTCGGATCGAAGGGCCTTACGAAAACGTGATGCGCGAATTGCCGCAGTTTAGAAGGAATCTAACTGTCGGGACTTGACGGGGATCGCGTGAAACCTGAAAACGCCAGTACAGGTGTGGAGACGAGAATGGATTTCGAGGCCTTTTTCAAGAACGAGCTGGACGGGTTGCACCAGGAAGGCCGCTATCGCGTATTCGCCGATCTCGAGCGTCAGCGCGGCAACTTCCCGAAGGCGATCCGCCACACTGAAAACGGCCCGCAGGATGTGACCGTCTGGTGTTCCAACGACTATCTCGGCATGGGCCAGAACGAAGCCGTCATGTCCGCTATGAAGCAGGCCATCGACGAATGCGGCACCGGCGCCGGCGGCACCCGCAACATTTCCGGCACCAATCATTACCACGTCCTGCTGGAGCGCGAGCTCGCGGACCTGCATGGCAAGGAAGCCGCCCTCCTCTTCAATTCCGGCTACATGTCCAACTGGGCTTCGCTCGGCACGCTCGGTGCAAAAATCCCCGGCCTGATCATCTTCTCGGATGCCGGCAACCACGCCTCGATGATCGAAGGCATTCGCCACTCCAAGTGCGAACGCGTGATCTGGAAGCACAACGATCTCAAGGACCTCGAAGCCAAGCTGCGCGCCGCCGACCCGGCAGCGCCCAAGCTCATCGCCTTCGAATCCGTCTATTCCATGGATGGCGACATCGCCCCCATCAAGGACATCTGCGACATCGCCGACAAGTATGGTGCGATGACCTATCTCGATGAAGTCCACGCCGTCGGCCTCTACGGCCCGCGCGGCGGCGGCATTGCGGAACGCGACGGCGTGATGGACCGCATCACCGTCATCGAAGGCACGCTCGGCAAGGCCTTCGGCGTCATGGGCGGCTATATCACCGGCTCGGAAGCGCTGATCGACTTCGTCCGCTCCTTTGCCTCCGGTTTCATCTTCACCACCTCGCTGCCGCCGGCAATCGCCGCAGGCGCTCTCGCCTCGATCAAGCATCTGAAGGCAAGCCAGCAAGAACGGCTCTGTCATCAGGAGCGTGTGCGCACGCTCCGCAACATGCTCAACGCCGCAGGCATCCCGCATATGCCGAACCCCAGCCACATCGTGCCGGTTCTGGTGGGCGACGCCGCCAAGTGCAAGTGGATCTCCGACCTGCTGCTCGACAATTACGGCATCTACGTCCAGCCGATCAACTATCCGACCGTGCCGAAGAAGACCGAGCGCCTGCGCATCACGCCGAGCCCGTTCCACACGGATGACGACATGCGCCACTTCGTCGGCGCGCTGCATAGCCTGTGGTCGCGTTGTGCACTGGCGCGCGCTGTGGCCTGATCTCGCAGTCGGCAGGAAGACCCCTCATCTGTCCTTCGGACATCTTCTCCCCAAGGGGAGAAGAGGGAAAATGCCGCAACGCCTGAGAACCTCCTCTCCCCTCGGGGAGAGGTCCGCCGAGCGAAAGCGGAGGCGGGGTGAGGGGCAGCCGCGAAAGCAAAGATCGCCTATCGCAGGCAACGCCCACCGCTTAACCAAACATCAATATTTCTGAATTGAACGGAGCATGGCGACATGCTCCGTTTTCATTATTGCGCATCAAAATCAGGAATCGCCCATGTCCATGCAGGACCGCCTAGACCGCGTCATCGACACCGCCGTTGCCCGCAAGACCATCGTCGGCTGCGTCGTCAAGGTCCGCAAGAACGGCAAGGAAATCTACAGCCGCGCCGCGGGCTATGCGGACCGCGAGGCGGAGAGGCGCACGCGCGAAGACACGATCTTCCGCTTCGCCTCCGTTACCAAACCATTTGTCGCAGCGGCAACGCTCGCGATGATCGACAAGGGCAAGCTCGGCCTCGACGACCTCGCAGTAGACCACCTGCCCTGGTTCCACCCCAAGGGGCCGAACGGCCAACAGGCCCCTATCACCATCCGCCACCTGCTGACGCATACCTCGGGCCTCACCTATGACCCGACGCTGGAGGAGCGCGATCCCGAAAACCGCGTGACGGTCGGCATTCTCGACACCGACCGCGACGCCGAGACGAATTTCCGCCCGCTGAACAATATCCCGCTCGCCTTCGAGCCCGGCACCGCCTGGGCCTATTCCGTGGCGCTGGACATTCTCGGCGCGCTGATCGCCCGCGTCCATGGCGGCACGCTGGAAGAGGTGGTGAACCACTATATCACAGGCCCGCTCGGCCTGAAGGACAGCCGCTTCCACGTCACCGACCGCGAACGGCTGGCCGCCGCCTATGCGGACGGCCCGAAAGGCGCGATCCGAATGCCGAGCCCTTACTATCCGCCCCGCGAGTCCGGTTGGACCGCCGGCTTCTCGCCCGACCGCATCTTCAACGCGAAAGCCTTCCAGTCCGGCGGCGCGGGCATGGCCGGCACGGCGGGCGAGGTTATGACGCTCCTCGACACGCTGGCAAACGGCGGCAGCAAGATCCTCAGCCGCAACCTCACTGATGCCGGCTTCGCAAACCAGGTCGGCGACATCACCTGCGAACCCGGAATGCGCTTCGGCTTCTTCGGCTCCGTCTGCGAAGACCCCAGCACAGCGCTCGCCACCATGGCCAAGGGCGCGGTGCAATGGGGCGGCGTTTACGGCAACACCTGGCTGGTCGACCGCGCGGCGGGAATCACGATGGTGTCGCTGAGCAATACCGCGCTGGAGGGCTGCATGGGGGCGTTTCCGGACAATCTACGCCGGGCGGTATACGGCGTCTGAGGCAACGCCAGACGCCTCCCATCCGCGCGACCGACATACCGCGACGGACCATCAGGGGGCCTTGCCCAGCCCCCAGCGGCTCCAGATCAGCAGGATACCGCCGAAGGCAACCGCAAACACCAAGCCGATGATCAGGTGGACATGCAGATGCAGCCGGCCGAGCACGGCCTCGATCGCATTGCTGAACAGATAGCCGGCGGCGGAAATGATAACGCCCCACACAACGGCCGCGACCGCATTCAGCACCACGAACCTGCGGGCGGACACGGAAGATAGACCGATGATGACCGGACTGACGGTGCGCATCCCATAAATGAAGCGGAAAGCCAGGATGAACCCGGTCGGATAGCGCTCCAGAAGCGCCTTGCCGCGCGCCGCAACCGCATGCGACGTGAGCCTCTGCACAAACGCCAGCGAACTTGCACGGCGCCCGAGGAAAAAGAAGATCTGGTCCGCCACGAACGACCCGATCGCCGCCGCTGCGGCGACGCCCCAGAACGGCAGAAGATGCCGATGCGCCGAAACACCCCCAAAAAACACCACCGTCTCCCCCTCGATCCCGGACCCGATCAGGATGGCGAGAAGGCCGTATTTGGCGATGAGGGTTTCGAGCAAGGTGGGGGGCTTTCGCGTTTGGGAGAGGCGTTAGAGGCGGCGGGTTAACGCGCTGGGGGATCGTCGCGTTCCCGGATGCGCTGCGGCGGGTGTTTTATGGGGCGTAATTGGAGACCGCCAGGTACTTCGAAAGGCTAACAAGATTTGCTTTATATGCTCCACCACTGATAGTTATGCTGCTGGCGTTCAATCGGCAACAATCATGATAGCACAGGATCAAATTCCGATGAATGAGCACGCATCCAAGGTCCTCGACAACTATCTCGATACAGAGAACATGCCTGTACCCCATGCCATTCTGATCGAGGGAAAGTGGGGAAGCGGCAAAACCTACTTCTTACAGAATGTATATGAGCCCGCTCGCAAAAAGAGATTAAATAACGATCGCCTTCATCACGTCCCGTTTCTTTTCATTAGCCTATTTGGTGCGACCTCAGCCAGCGACGTCGAACTTCGAATTTATAAGAGTGCTTGCCCCGCAGAGGCCATTGCTGGGAGCATCGCAGGTACCATCGCGCTTGGTATCGGAGAGTTTTTCCAGGTGAAGGAAACGGCAAAGGGCGCTCTGGACAAGTTAGGCAAAAAGGCAATTAGGCGGCTAAACGACTTTGTCTTCGTATTTGACGATCTTGAGCGCGTCGAGAACGACGCTTTCGGCGAAATTATGGGACTAATAAACTCTCTGGTCGCTGAGCACGGTCGTCGCGTCATCTTGGTAACGGATGAGGAAAAGCTAAAAGCCCTTGTCGGCGGCCAAAGATGGAAGGAGCAAAATGAAAAATTCGTCGGAAGGAGAGCCCACATTGAGGCTGACTTTGAGAGCGTCATTCGCGTCTCAATCGATAGATTACCCAACGGCGAAGCGAAAACACTTCTCAGAGAGAATGTTGAACGGTTGCTTCATATCGCGAGGATTTCGAAAGTTGAGAACCTGCGTAATCTAAATTGGGCGATACATAACGCAGCGGCATTCGCCGAATGTCTAGCAAATGATCCTGACATTCCGAAAGCGCACATCGTCAGAACGATACTAGTGGTCGCAGCGACAACACTGTGGCTGAGATCAGAACTGATAGATTTGGGGACCTTAAAAAATCTCCGCAGGATCACGTTGGCGCAGGCCGTGCGGGCGGTCAACAAGCCAAGTGATAATGAACCAGTGGATCCAAAAGTGGAAAAGGCAAAAGAATTTTCCACGACTTTTGCCTCGATCTCTGTCGAAAAGCCTCCCGTAAGCTACGACTTTGTACGATCGTTCGAAGAAACCGGAGTGCTTGATAACGCTGAAGTCATTTTGTGGACCAAATCTCAATTCGGGTTTGGAGAGACGCATCGAGAGGCCTCTTGGCGAAGATTGTGGCACAGCTCCGAGAGAAAGATAATCGAGACAGAACAAGCCCTAGCGGAATTAAGAAAAGAACTGATAGATCGTAAATATACAGCGAATGGATCTATCCTTCATGCAGCCGGCCTCGCTATCCGGCAGAATTTAATGGGCGATCAAACCCTTACCAATGGAGAGGACGTAGTCTCATTCTTCAAGCGCTATATCGATGACCTTGCGGAGGATGGCCGGCTTGAATCCTCGAATTTCAACCGCATCTACGGCGTCCCCGACAGCGATAGTGGATTGGGCTATATCTCTCGTGAAACGAGCGAGTTTCGGGAAATTGTTGATTACATAAAAGAGGTTTCGGGCAGGCTGTCAGACAGGAAGCTCGAGGCCCGCGTCGATGCGATCCTCCGTGATGCAGAATCCGGCCATCCGGAAGCGTTGTTTCAGTTAATACAATCTCATGATTCGGAGCTATCAGCACGGCCGGTTTTGTTGCATGTCCCTGTTGATCGCTTGGTAAAGTTTATGGCGCAGGACATGCCGGCTTTGAGCGCCGGAGCAAGGCTGTTGGCCTATCGGTACCACAAAGTACGAGCTGGAGACGCGCTATTTGCCGAAATTGATTGGGCGCGGAACGTCTATACTGCGATCTCAGTAAAGCTTGATGAATGGAAAGAGCCATTTCGGAGCATGGCGTTGCATTCCCTCAGAGACGTCATTCAATACTACGAAGGTGACAAGTCTCCTGATGAACTGATCGTTCCGCGAGAAGCCGCAGCGGAGGCAGGCTGATCTCAAGCCGCCCGCTTCCCCCTCACCCACTCTCCAGCCCTCAACCTTGCCTCCGCATCACACGCAAACACATCCTCGACCGTCGCGGCCGCTCCCCAGCCGGTCATCTCCTCCATGACCGCCTCGGCCACATCGGCCATCTCCAGGAACCCGATCTTCTCCTCCACAAAGGCCTCGAACGCGGTTTCTTCCGCTGCGTTCATGATGGCGCTTTGCTGGCCGCCGCGGGTCATGGCGAGGCGGGCGAGGCGGAGTGCGGGGAAGCGGGTTTCGTCGGGGGCTTCGAAGTCGAGGCGGGCGAGTTTGGCGAAGTCGAGGCGTTCGACATTGAGCTTGGGGCGCGCGGGGTGGGCGAGCGCATAGCCGATGGCCGTGCGCATATCCGGGCAGCCGAGCTGGGCGAGCACCGAGCCATCCGTGTAGCCGACCATGGAATGGATGACGCTTTGCGGGTGGACGATGACTTCGATCTGTTCGGGCGCGACGCGGAAGAGATGCTTCGCCTCGATCATCTCCAGCGCCTTGTTGAACATCGAAGCGCTACCGACGGAAATCTTCAGGCCCATCGACCAGTTGGGATGCACGCGGGCAATTGCGGCGGTGACGCCCGCCATCTGCTCGCGCGTCCAAGTGCGGAACGGCCCGCCCGAGGCCGTGAGCACGATGCGCTCCAGCGCGTGGCGCTGGTTCTCTTCCAGCACCTGGAAGATGGCATTGTGTTCGCTGTCGACCGGCAGCAGCTTGCCGCCGCCTCTCTCGACCGCCTCGACAAAGAGCGCGCCGGCGGAGACGAGGCATTCCTTGTTGGCGAGCGCGATATCCGCACCACGTCGCGCAGCGGCCAGCGTGGGCGCAAGGCCGGCCGTGCCGACGATGGCCGCCATGACAAGGCTCGCCTCCATCTCGGCGGCCTCGATGAGGCCCGACTTGCCGGCGGCGACCTGAATGCCGGTGCCGGAAAGCGCATCCTTCAGTTCGGAATAGAGCTCTTCGCTGGCGGTGACGGCGAGCTTCGCGCCGCAGGCTATCGCCTGTTCGGCGAGCAGCGGGATATTGCCATTGCCGGTCAGCGCCAGCACCTCGAATGCCTCGCGTCCGCCCAATTGCCCGATCACATCCAGCGTCGAAACACCGATCGACCCCGTCGACCCGAGAACCGTTATCTTGCGCATGCTACCCTGCCGCCTCTTTCATGAGCCGGCTATAGCACCGCCTTGCCGCCTCGTCACGCCTGCGCTTTTCCCCGATGCAGGCTAAGACCCGCAAGATCGTCGAGAATGGGGCAATCCGGCCGGTCGTCGCCATGGCAGCAATCGACCAGCGGCTGGAGGGCGCTTTTCAGCGACTGCAGTTCGGCAATCTTGGCGTCGATCTCGGAAAGCTTCTGCTCGGCCACCGCCTTGACATCGCTACTCGCCCGGTTGCGATCGGAATAGAGCGACAGCAGCAACCGGCATTCGTCGATGGAAAAGCCGAGATTGCGGGCGCGATGCAGGAAGCGCAGGCGGTGCACGTCGTTGAGGCTGTAATCGCGATAGCCATTGTCGGCCCGGTCGGGCGCGACGAGCGCAATGTCCTCGTAATAGCGGATCGTCTTGGCTGGCAGGCCGGAACGTTCCGAGGCTTCACCGATGTTCATGGGTCAGCATCCTGTTTTCGTGTGTCTATTTCACTGCGCATGACATTGTCTTTCTGCATACGCGGCTCCCCCTCACCCCGCCTCCGCTTCGCTCGGCGGACCTCTCCCCGATGGGGCGAGGATGTCCGAGACGTTCCGGTGCTTCCTCTTCTCCCCATCGGGGAGAAGATGCCGGCAGGCAGATGAGGGGGCCGCCAAGGCCGAGAACCGTCGATGTCGCACACTGCCTTTCCAAAAACTAAAGCTTCAACTGCCGCAGCCGCAGCGCATTCGTGATCACCGAGACGGAAGACAGGCTCATCGCCGCCGCCGCCAGCATGGGCGAGAGCATCGACCCGGTGATCGGATAAAGCACGCCCGCCGCAATTGGCACGCCAACCACGTTATATATAAAGGCGAAGAAGAGGTTCTGCTTGATGTTGCGGATCGTCGCCGTGGCGAGCTGCCTTGCCTTCACCACGCCCTGCAGATCGCCCTTCACCAGCGTGATCCCGGCGCTTTCGATGGCCACATCCGCGCCTGTGCCCATGGCAATGCCCGTATCGGCAGCGGCCAGCGCCGGCGCGTCGTTGACGCCGTCGCCGGCCATCGCGACGGAGCGACCTTCCGCCTGCAACCCGTCGATCAGCGCCTTCTTGCCCTCCGGCAGCAGGCCGGCTCGGAACTCCTCAATGCCAACGCGACCGGCAACAGCGCGGGCGGCGGCCTCCTGGTCGCCCGTGGCCATGATCACGCGGAAGCCCGATTCTCTGAGTGCGGCAACCGCCCCCTTCGCCGTTGCCTTCACCGGATCGGCTGCCGCGACCAGACCGGCGGGCTTGCCGTCCACGGCGAGATACATCACCGTCGCACCCTCTGCAGCCAGACGGTCCGCGTCCGCCTTGAGATCGGAAACACCGAGATCGATGTGGCACATCATGGCCGAATTGCCGAGCGCGACCGCGCGTCCATTGATCAGGCCCCGGACACCCTTGCCCGTGACCGAGTCGAAATTCTCCACATCGCGAAGAGCAAGTACCTTCTCCTCTGCACCCTTCAGGATCGCGGCAGCGAGCGGGTGGCCCGAGCCCTTTTCGAGCGAGGCGGCCAGCGCCAGAACCTCGTCTTCCGAGAAGCCGTCGAAAGCCGTCACGCCGGACAAAACCGGCTTGCCTTCCGTGATCGTCCCCGTCTTGTCGATCACCAGCACATCGGCCGCCGCCAGCCGCTCCAGCGCTGCCGCGTTGCGGATGAGCACGCCGGCCTGGGCACCCCGCCCGGTCGCC
>DATMTA010000114.1:0-28305 GCA_035565055.1 Ensifer sp. | reverse complement strand
GTTTGCCGAAGACTGCTATCGTCCTCGGGCTTGATGTTTATCAGTCTGTCATGTCCGCCGGGGTGTATCGTTCGCTTTGGTCCGGGGCGACAGCATAAAATTGCGAACTTGCTTCCTGCGGCGCTATTTCGGCGAAATGCCGCCGCAGTCTGTTTCGGCAGTTCAGGCGAGCGAGGCCCGGATATCCGGGTCTTCCAGCGTCTGATCGAGCGTCTTGCGGGTGCGCTCGACGATGGCGTCGATATCGGCATCCGTGCAGCAGAGCGGCGGGGCATAACCCAGCACCCCTTGCGGGAAGGCGCGGATGACGAGACCATTGTCCCAGGCGCGGTCGAAAATGCGGCGGGCCGGCTGCGCTGCTGCCGGAAGTGGCGTTTTCTTCGCCTTGTCGGTCACGAGCTCCACGCCGTAGAGCATTCCGCGGCCGCGAATGTCGCCGACCAGAGGGTGATCGCCGAGGCTCTGGAGCCCCGCCAAGAGGCGCGCGCCAGCCTTGACCCCGTTTTCCAGCAGACCGCCTTCATAGAGCTTCAGGACTTCGAGCGCGACGGCAGCACTCACCGGATGGGCGGAATAGGTGAATCCATGCCCCACAGCCGCTTCGCCGGCGCCATCGGCAATTACGTCATAGACATGATCGGCCATGAAGACCGCGCCCATGGGCACGTAGCCGGAGGTCAGGCCCTTGGCGACCGTCATCATGTCCGGCACGATGCCTTCGTCGGCGCACGCAAAGAGCGGGCCGGTGCGGCCGAAGCCGGTGATGACCTCGTCGGCGATGAAGAGAATGCCATATTCCTTGCAAAGCTCGCGCATGGCCTTGATCCAGCCCCTGGGCGGGACGATGACGCCCCCCGATCCTTGAATCGGTTCGGCATAAAATGCTGCCACGCGATCCGCGCCGATTTCCTCGATCTTGGCCTTCAGGCTGGCAAGCGAGGCGGCAATGATCGCCGCATCGTCGTCGCCCACCGGGTTGCGGTAGGGATAGGGCGAGGGGATCTTGTGCTGCCAGTCGAAGGGCAGGCCGAAGCCGGCATGGAAGGCGGGAAGCGCCGTCAGGCCCGCGCCAACGGTCGTGGAACCATGATAGCCCTGCTGGATCGAGATGAACTGATCGCGCTGCGGCTGACCCTTGGCGTTCCAGTAATAGCGGACGAAGCGGATGGTGGAGTCTACTGCGTCCGAGCCGCCGAGGGTGAAGTAGACACGGTTGAGATCGCCCGGCGCCCGCTCGGCCAGTTCTGCGGCGAGCCGGATAGCGGGTTCGGAGCCCAGATCGAAATAGCCGGTCGCGTAGGGAAGCTCGCGCAATTGCTTCGTCGCGGCCTCTATGATGCTCTCGTGCCCATAACCGGCATTGACGCACCACAGACCGGCAAATCCATCGACCAGTTGATGGCCATTGGCTTCGGTGACGGTCGCGCCGGAGGCGGATCTCAGCACGCGCACGCCCTGCCGCTCATGACCGCGATAGGAGGAGACGGGGTGGATCAGATGGGCGCGATCGAGTTCGATCAGCGAATTGGCGAGCATTTTTCAAATCTCCTGTGGGTTCAGCCAAGTGCCTGGCTAGCAAGTGCATAGGCCTTCAGCCGCGGCCGTCCCGCGTCTTCTGTCAGCGGCCGCCGCATCGTTACGCCGCCGCCGGCATGGGCGAGGCCGATCTCCGACAGCCAGGGTGCGAGCCCGGTTTCGCTGCCCGTGTCGACACGCAGGAAGGCGCCTTCACGCGATGAGGCGAAATAGGAAATCAGGGCACGTGCGGTTTCGAGATCGGGTGCGATGATGGGGCCGATAACCTCGCCGCGTCCGAAGGGACGGATGACGGCCCAGGCATCGACCTTGCCGCCCTTGCGCACGACGGCGAACTGCCCGCGTTCCAGCAGGGCATCGATCAGGGCCGTACGGTCGGCTGCATAAGCCTGCCGGTCGAGCGCCCGGACAGCATCGATATCGCTGGCCTGCATGTCTTCGACGCCATCGGGACGGTCGACCGCGGCCACCTGGCCCTGATGCTGGCGGATCGTGCCGGTGGCGACGAAGCCGAGCTTTTCGTAGAGGGGCAGGCCTTCTTTCGTCGCTATGAGACGCAGCGGCGTTTCTCCAGCGAGTTCGAAGGCGCGCTCCATGAGCTTGCGGCCCATGCCGAGACCGCGCATCGACTTGTCGACGATCACCATGTTGATCGTGGCGTAGGCATCGCCAAACGGCGTCATGAATGTCGTGCCGGTCACCCGACCGTCGCCGTCCACCACGGCAACACCGGCACTCAGCTGCTGCACCATCGCCCAGTCCTCGGGGCGATGCGGCCAGCTTTCGGCGCGCGACAGGGCAACGGCACCGTCAAGATGCTCGGGCCCGAAAGTGACGAGTTCGATCTGCTTCTGCATGGACATTTCCTTTCATATGCAGAAGTTTCGGACAGGATGCGGAAGCTATTCGTCTAAAAGGCTGCGCTGGCGCATCATCTTCCGCCGAAGCCTGAGGCCGATGCCGCATCTTATGCTGCGACCCATGCGGGGCTTGGCTCCGGGGTGTGCATGGCGGCGTCAAGAGAGGTCGCTTTCAGCAATTGTGTGCCAAACGGGACGGCGGATTAAAAACATTGTGCTTCCCGGACGGGTGAATTCGCGCAATCGAGGCGGGATGAGACCGCTTATGATCAGGGCAATGAAACACGAAAGCCAGAGGAAGAACGTCATGGCCCCCTTTCGCCCGAAATACATCTCCTTCGACTGCTACGGCACGCTGATCAATTTCGACATGGCAGGTGCGGCGCGCAATCTTTATGGCGACCGTCTCGATGCTCAGGCCATGGACAAGTTCATCCGCAACTTCTCCGCCTATCGCCTCGATGAGATCATGGGTGCCTGGAAGCCTTATGCAGAAGTCGTGCATAATTCCCTGTCGCGGACCTGCAAGGCCAATGGCGTGACCTTCAAGGATGAAGACGCAAAGGTGGTCTACGAGCGCGTGCCGACCTGGGGTCCGCATGCCGACGTTCCGGCAGGTCTCGCCAAGGTGGCAACGGAAATCCCGCTGGTCATCCTTTCCAACGCCATGAACTCGCAGATCATGTCGAATGTTGAAAAGCTCGGCGCCCCCTTCCACAAGGTCTACACCGCCGAGCAGGCGCAGGCCTACAAGCCGCGCTTCCAGGCTTTTGAATATATGTTCGACATGCTTGGCTGCGGCCCGGAGGACATGCTGCACGTCTCCTCGTCCTTCCGCTACGACCTGATGTCGGCGCATGATCTCGGCATCAAGAACAAGGTCTGGGTCAATCGCGGCCACGAGCCGGCCAACCCGTATTACGGCTATACCGAGATCGCTGACATTTCCGGCCTGCCGGGTGTAGTCGGGCTCTGAGCCGACACCTGCAGAAGATAACAAACCAGTAAAGGCAAGGCCGATGAAATTCGTCTCCTATTGGCATGATACGGCACCGGCTTTTGCCGGTGCGGCTCAGGGTCAAGTCAGCGGTCACTATGATGTGGCCGTCATCGGCGGGGGCTTTACCGGGCTCGCGGCGGCACGCCAGCTGGCGAAAGGGGGGGCGAAAGTCGTCGTGCTGGAGGCGGAGCGCGTCGGTTTCGGCGCCTCGGGGCGCAATGGCGGACATCTGAACAACGGGCTGGCCCATAGCTATCTCGGCGCCAAGGCCGAGCTCGGCAAGGAACGCGCCATCGCGCTCTATCACGCGCTGGACGCATCCATCGACACGATCGAGACACTGATTGCCGAAGAGGGCATCGACTGCAATTTCCGCCGCTCCGGCAAGCTGAAGCTTGCCTCCAAGCCCAAGCATTTCGATGCCATTGCCCGCAATTTCGAGGCGCTGAACAAGGAATGCGATCCGGACACCGCGCTTCTGTCGCCTGAGCAGCTGAAGGGCGAAGTTGGCTCGCCATTCCATGGGGCGATGCTGTCGAAGAAGAGCGCCATGATGCATATGGGCCGCTATGTCGTCGGGCTGGCGCAGGCCGCCGCGCGCCATGGCGCAACGATTTTCGAAGGCACGACCGTCACCGAGCATCACGAAGTCAATGGAACCCATACGCTGCAAACGTCGCGCGGCACTGTCACGGCCGCCAATGTCGTCATGGCGACCGGGGCTTACACGACGAAGAACTTCAGCTGGTTCCGCCGCCGCATCATCGCCGTCGGGAGCTTCCTGATCGCCACGCGACCCCTGACCGATGTGGAAGTTCATGCGGTGATGCCAGGCAACCGCACCTGCGTCAACACGATGAATATCGGCAATTACTGGCGGCTGGCGCCCGACAATCGCCTGATCTTCGGCGGCCGCGCGCGCTTTTCGGCGACGTCAGACCAGCGCTCGGATTCCAAGAGCGGCGCGATCCTTCGGGCGAGCATGGAACGCATCTTCCCGCAACTGAAGGGCATCGATATCGACTATTGCTGGGGCGGGCTCGTCGACATGACCGCCGACCGATATCCGCGCGCCGGTTTCCATGACGGTCTGTGGTATGCGATGGGCTATTCCGGCCACGGCGCGCAGCTCTCCACGCATCTCGGCATGACCGTTGCCGATGCCATTCTCGGAAGAGCGGATCGCAACCCCATGCGCGACTACCCCTGGCCCGCAGTGCCGGGCCATTTCGGCAAGCCCTGGTTCCTGCCGCTGGTGGGGCAGTATTACAAGATGCTCGACAAGTTTCAGTGATCGTCCTCCCAGGACAAACAGAAGGCGCGGATTGGAGACAATCCGCGCCTTCTTCGTATTCACAGCAGGAATGGAAAAGGGCGGGCCTCGGGACCGCCCCTCTATTTCCTCAACCCAGACCGCCCATATGGAAGCTCTTGGTTTCCAGATATTCCTCGATCCCCATCTGCGCGCCCTCGCGGCCGAGGCCCGATTGCTTGACGCCGCCGAAGGGGGCGACTTCCATGGAGATCAGGCCGGTGTTGAGCGCCACCATGCCGAATTCCAGCGCCTCGCCGACGCGCCAGGCGCGCTTCATGCTCTCGGTGTAGAAATAGGAGGCGAGACCGAAGGGTGTTCCGTTGGCAATCGCGATCGCCTCTTCTTCCGTCTCGAAGCGGAAGAGCGGTGCGACAGGGCCGAAGGTTTCTTCCGTTGCGAGTTCCATTTCGGTCGTCGCGCCCGTCAGCACGAGCGGGGCGGTATACTGCGCGCCGTCCGGCAGGACGGGCGTCTCGGTGATGATCTTGGCGCCCTTCGCCAGCGCATCGGCCACGTGGCGTTCGATCTTGTCGATGGCGGCGGCGTTGATCATCGGACCGATGTACACGCCGGCCTCGGTGCCCGGTCCGACCTTCATCGCATCGACGCGGGCCTTCAGCTTGGCGGCGAAAGCATCGTAGACGCCTGACTGCACGAGGATGCGATTGGCGCAGACGCAGGTCTGGCCGCCATTGCGGAACTTGGAGGCGAGCGCCCCTTCGATCGCCAGATCCAGATCGGCGTCATCGAAGACGATGAAAGGCGCGTTGCCACCGAGTTCGAGGCTGAGCCGTTTGACGCTGTCGGCGGCCCCGCGCATCAGCAGCGAACCGACGCGGGTTGAGCCGGTGAAGGAGATCTTGCGCACCGTCTCGTTGGCCATAAGTTCGTTACCGATCTCCGTCGGCATGCCGGTGACGATATTGATGACACCCGCCGGAATGCCAGCGCGTTCGGCGAGAACGCCGAGCGCCAGCGCCGAATAGGGCGTGAATTCGGAAGGCTTGATGACGACCGTGCAGCCGGCGGCGAGCGCGGGCGCCACCTTGCGGGTGATCATCGCGTTGGGAAAGTTCCACGGTGTGATGATGCCGCAGACGCCGACCGGCTCCTTCATCACGATGATGCGGCGGTCGCGCATGGGGGCGGGGATGGTGTGGCCGTTGATGCGGCGGGCCTCTTCGGCAAACCATTTGACGAAGGACGCGCCATAGCGGATTTCGCCGCGCGCCTCGTCCAGCGGCTTGCCTTGTTCGGAGGTGAGGATCAGGGCGAGATCCTCGACATTCTCGATCATCAGATCGAACCACTTTTCGATGATCAGGGCGCGCTCGGCATTGGTCTTGGCTTTCCAGACCTTGAAGGCGGCGTCTGCCGCGACGATGGCTGCGCGGGTTTCTTCGCCGCCCATGTCGGGAACGGTGCCGATGGAGCCTTGCGTGGCCGGGTCGATGACATCGACAGTCTTGCCGGAGCGGGCGGCGATCCATTCGCCATTGATGAGGCCGACCTGGCGGAGAAGGCTCGGATCCTTGAGGTTCAACATGGCTTTCTCCTTGTCAGGTGGTGAGCGCGGCAATGACCGCAGCGGTGATGGCGTCGGTCGTGTCCTTGCCCGGAACAGTCCCGATGCCCTTCGCGGTGACGGCGGAAAGGGCTTTCAGGAGGCGGGCGGCAGCGTCCCTTTCTCCTAAGTGATCGAGCATCATCGCGCCGGACCAGATGGTGGCGATCGGGTTTGCGATGCCTTGGCCTGCAATGTCCGGGGCCGAGCCGTGGACGGGCTCGAACATGGAGGGGGCTGAGCGGTCGGGGTTGATGTTGGCCGAGGCCGCAAAGCCGAGGCCGCCCTGGATCGCAGCCCCCAGATCGGTCAGGATATCGCCGAAGAGGTTGGAAGCGACGATGACGTCGAGACTTTCCGGCGCCATGACCATGCGGGCGGCGAGCGCATCGACGTGATAGCTCGTGACCTCGACATCCGGGTATTCGGTGGCGAGTTCCTTCGTGATCTCGTCCCAGAAAACCATCGAGTATTTCTGCGCATTGGATTTGGTAACGGAAGCAAGCTTGCCGCGCCGCGCCCGTGCCTGCTCGAAGCCGAAGCGGATGATGCGCTCCACGCCCTTGCGGGTGAAGATCGAGGTTTCGACGGCGACTTCATTGTCGAGCCCCTGATGGACACGCCCGCCGGCGCCCGAATATTCGCCCTCTGTGTTTTCACGAATGCAGAGGATGTCGAAGGCCTCCGCCTTGAGCGGACCCTGCACACCGGGCAGAAGCCGGTGTGGGCGGATATTGGCATATTGCACGAAGGCCTTGCGGATCGGCAGCAGCAGTCCATGCAGAGAAACCGAATCCGGAACTTCCGCGGGCCAGCCGACCGCGCCGAGCAGGATGGCATCGAAGGCACGGAGCGTCTCGATCCCGTCTTCCGGCATCATCCGGCCGGTTTCCTTGTAAAAGGCGCAGGACCACGGGAATTCCGTGCCTGACAGCGCGAAGCCCGAGCCCGCGGCGAGTGTCTGCAACACGCTCCAGGCGGCATCGACAACGTCGCGGCCGATCCCATCGCCGGGGATCAGGGCGATCCTGTGGGTCTTCATGGCGGATACTTTCTCATAAGGGTAGAAGAATGGGGCTCTTCTTCGATGGGCCGGGACGGTGACGCGGGCGCCGTTGTCAGTTGACGAAGACGTAAATCTTGCGAACGGTCTCGATCGTCTTCCAGACACCGACAAAACCGGGCTTCATGACAAAGCTGTCGCCCGCCTTGTAGATGACCGGCTCACCGCCTTCCGGGGTGAGTTCGACGACGCCGGAGAGGATGTGGCAGAACTCGAAAACCTCGCCCTTGATGGACTTTGTCTCGCCGGGCGTTGCTTCCCACACGCCTGAGAGAACCTTGCCGTCCTTGGCATCATCCATCGCCCAGGTCTTGAAGGTCGGCGAACCCGCAATCAGCCGTTCCGGCAGGGGACCGGATTCACGCGGAGCAAAAGTCGGGTTCGGATCGAGTGTTTTCAGCAGAGACATGATGTTTCCTTTCGGGAGAGGTTTCTTGTGTTCAGTAACCGCGGGTCCGGTCGACGAGGCCGATCGGATCGCGGCCGGCCAGATGCAGCCGGATGTTTTCGATGACCGCACGCGCGGCACTGGCAGGCTGCGTGACGCTGGCGACATGCGGTGTCAGGATAATCTTCGGGTGCAGCCAGAAAGGATGATCCTCCGGCAGCGGTTCGGGATCGGTGACGTCAATCATCGCGCCGCCCAGATGGCCGCGATCGAGCGCTGCAAGCAGGGCCGCGTGATCGAGTTGGGGACCGCGCCCGGCGTGGATCAACTGCGCGCCCTTCGGCAGTTTGCCGAACAGGTCTGCATTGAGGACGCCGCGGGTCTCGGCGGTCAGCGGCAGAAGACAGACGAGAATGTCGGTTTCGGCCAGCATCGCGCCAAGCCCGGCTGCCCCGTGGTGGCAGGTCACGCCACCGAGGTTGCGCGGACTGCGGCTCCAGGCTGCGAGCGGAAAGCCGAGCGGCTTCAGGCGTTCGACAACGGCCTGCGCCAGCATGCCGAGGCCGAGAATGCCGATCCGCCGTTCCGTTGCCTGTCTCTGGGGGAGGGGCGCCCATCGCCGGTTTCGCTGGCGGTCGAGATAGGCGGGCAGGTTGCGGTGGAGCGCGAGTGCGGCCAGAAGCACATATTCCTGCATCATCCGCACGATCCCGTCCTCGACCATGCGCACGACCTTCACATGGCCGGGAATGGCGGCCAGATCGAGCTGGTCGACGCCTGCTCCGATCGAGAAGAGGATCTCAAGATTGCGATAGCGGTTGAGGTCGTTTGGCGCAGTCCAGGTGATGAGGTAGCGGACCTCGTTCGGATCGACGTCCGTGGCGTCCGTACTGAACGGAATGCCGGGCAATTCCCGCGCAAAGGCGTCCGCGAAGATCGCCCCGCGTGCGGCATCGGAGTTGAAGAGAAAAGTCATCTGCGCCTTCTCCGTCACACGGCACAGCGCGCGCCAAGCGCTTCGATGAAGCGCTGGCAGGCGGCAAGTTCGCTTTCGAGGATGAATTCGTCCGGCTTGTGTGCCCGACCGATGTCGCCGGGCCCGCAGATGACTGCATCGACGCCGGCGGCCTGGTAGAGCCCCGCCTCGGTGCCGTAGCTGACCGCGCCAAGCGGGGCCTCGCCGGTCAGGTCCGCCACAAGGTCAGCGAGCGCACTTTGCGGCGACAGCGCCAGCGCCGGATAGGCGCTCAACTCCTCCCAAGCGACTGTGAACCCGTCTGCGCCGAGCGCTTCGACGGTTGCGCGGATTGGCGCGAGCAGGTCATGCGGGGCAACACCCGCAATCGCACGGGCCTCAAGCTCCAGGCTGCACAGGTCCGGGATGATGTTGATTGCCTTGCCACCCGCAATCAGGCCGGCCTGCAGCGTGGAATAGGCGGGCTCGAAGGCGGCATCGAAGGGGCCCCTGGTGAGACGCGCGGCTTCTTCGGCCACGGCGTTGAGGACTTTTGCCATGCCGTGAATGGCGTTCAGCCCGAGATCGGGCCGCGACGAATGGCCGGCTCGACCGCGCACTGTGATCCGCGCTGCGGCCTTGCCCTTGTGGGCGAGCACGGCACGCATGTTGCTCGGCTCGCCGATAAAGGCTCCCAGCGGCGGGGTGCAGAGCTGCGGAAGCCGGGCTATGAGATGCGGCACGCCGCGGCAGCCTGCTTCCTCGTCATAAGAGAAGGCAAGGTGGATTGGGCGCTTCAGTCCTGCCTTGACCAGGTGCGGCACGGCGGCAAGTGCGGCGGCGAGATAGCCCTTCATGTCGGTCGTGCCGCGTCCGAACAGCCTGTCGCCGTCGCGGCGGAGTGTGAAGGGCGAGGAGGTCCATTCGCTCGCATCGGCCGGTACGACATCCATGTGACCGGAGACGATATAGCCCGGAACATCCGCCGGTCCGATCGTTGCGAACAGATTGCTGCGGTCGCCCTCGGGGCCGGGCAGCACCATTGCGCCAACGCCATGTCTGTCGAGATAGGCGACAATCCATTCGGCGATCGCGGCATTCGGCGTGCCCACGACGCTGTCAAAGGAGACCAGCTTTTCCAGAATGTCGGTCGCGTTCATCACTTCCCCGGTGCAGCGTATGGCCAGATTTGGCATGGTTCGACGCCTATGGAGCATGGCCTGTTTCTGCGGGATGGGATGCCGAACGCGCCGCTGTTTCGGTGAAAAGTTGCGCAGCGCGATGGATTTCGAGCAAAATCTGCGGAACGGTAGGATTATGATCGAGAGCGTGTCCGCACCGGGTGGTGCAGGATGTTGAGAAATTGATCGAGGACATGCGTGTGGGTGCGATCGTGAAACCCGGCGAAAGAAACCAGATTGACGCCTTCGCCATGCAGATCGGCGATGTGGCGGGGGCAGACCTTGAGCAGCTTCATGCCCTGTCGATTTCGGTCGGCTGGCCGCACCGCGCCGAGGATTGGCAGTTCCTGCGCGATGTCGGCAAGGGCGTCGTTGCGACCGACGATATCGGCCGCATCATGAGTTCGGCCATGTGGTTCCGGCAATCGCCCGACCTTGCGACGATCGGCATGGTCATCACCTCGCCGCGTCTGCAGACGCAGGGCACCGGTCTCTGGCTGATGGAATACGCGCTTCAGGATCTTGAGGGCGTCGACCTGCGTCTTAATGCGACACGGGCTGCCCAGAGACTTTACCTGTCCCTCGACTTCGTGCCGGAGAAGAAGGTGTACCAGTGCCAGGGTATCGTCACTGATGCTCCGGACGGACAGACGACTTCCGGTGACCTGCGGATCCTGGGCGATGATGATTTTGCGGCAATTGTCGCGTTGGATGCGTTGGCCTTCGGTGTCGCGCGCACAGGTGTCATGGAAAAGGTCATGGCGCATTCGCGCGGCTACGGTCTTTTCCGCGATGGCGTGCTGAAGGCCTTCGCGCTTTGTCGCCCGTTCGGGCGCGGCCACGTCGTCGGGCCGGTGGTGGCCGCCGACGATGAGGACGCCATTGCGGTCGTGTCGCCGCATATCCGCGAACATGAAGGCCGCTTCCTGCGCCTCGATACGCATTTCGAAACCGGTGACTTCGCCCTCTTCGTGGTGCGCAGCGGGCTGGCCGTCTTCGATACCGTGCTGACCATGTCGCGCGGCAAACGGCTGGCGGATTTTGCGACAGGTGAACCGGATGCGCCGGTGACCTACTCACTCGTCAGCCAGACGCTTGGCTGAACGCCATTAAGCCCACCCTTAACCGGACATTCAGGAGAGATCGATTGCCGGTCTCGTACCCTTTCAGTCATCCTGCTTAACGCGCACGGATTGCGGTGTGCAGGACCCATCAGAAAGCGCAGCGATGAAACGAGAGAACCAGTTTTACATCAACGGCGAATGGCAGGCCTTTGACGATGTGAACCTGCTGCCGGTCGTCGATCCGGCGACGGAACAGGTCACCGGCCATGTCGCTGCCGGTAGCGCCCGCCATGTCGATCTGGCCGTGGCCGCCGCGCGCAAGGCTTTCCCCGCCTTTGCCCAATCCTCCGTTTCCGAGCGGGTGGCGCTCCTGAAGCGTATGCATGTACTCGTCATGGAGCGTGCCGAGCAGTTCGCCGAGGCTATGGTGAGCGAAATGGGAACGCCGATCAGCTTTGCGCGTTCCTCGCAGGTCTTCTTTGCCGCCGAACATATCCGGGTCCAGATGGAGACGCTGCAGACCTATCCGTTCCTGTCGGTCAAGGACGGACTGGCCACGGCGAAGGAGGCCATCGGCGTCTGCGCTCTCATCACCCCCTGGAACTGGCCTCTTTACCAGATCACCGCGAAGGTGGCGCCGGCCATTGCCGCCGGCTGCACGATCGTCCTGAAGCCCAGCGAGCTGTCGCCCTACAGCGCGCTTCTGTTTGCCGAGCTCATGCATGACGCCGGCACGCCACCCGGCGTCTTCAATCTCGTGACCGGAACAGGCGAGGCCGTGGGGGCGGCGCTCTCCAGCCATCCGGATGTCGACATGATCTCCATCACCGGCTCGACGCGCGCAGGCGTTCTGGTCGCGCAAGCCGCGGCGCCGACCATCAAGCGGGTCGTTCAGGAGCTTGGCGGGAAATCGCCCAACATATTGCTCGACGATGCCGATTTCGAAGTTGCGGTCCCGAAGGGCCTCCAGGCTGGAATGCGCAATGCCGGCCAGTCCTGCAGCGCGCCCACACGGATGCTCGTGCCGGCGCATCGGCTGGCCGAGGTGGAGGAACTGGCACGCGCGGCCGTAAATGCCATGGTGGTCGGCGATCCGCGCGAGCCCGCGACCACGATGGGTCCGATCGCCAACCGCGCCCAGTTCGATCGCGTCCAGACCATGATCCGGGCCGGCATTGAGGAAGGCGCGAAGCTCGTCGTCGGTGGCCTCGGCCGGGCGGGCGGGATCGAGACCGGCCTCTTCGCCCAGCCGACGGTGTTTTCCGGCGTCACGACCGATATGCGCATCGCGCGCGAGGAAATCTTCGGCCCGGTTCTGGCGATCATGCCCTACAAGGACGAGGAAGAGGCCATCGCCATCGCCAACGATACGGTCTACGGGCTCGGTTCGCATGTGCAGTCAGGCGATATCGAGCGGGCGCGACGCGTGGCGGGCCGCATCCGCGCCGGTCAGGTTCACATCAATTATCCGGCCTGGAACGGTGCAGCCGCATTCGGCGGATACAAGCAGTCGGGCAATGGCCGCGAATACGGCGTTCACGGGCTCGAGGAATATCTGGAGACGAAGTCGATCCTCGGCTACTGACCGTCCGACACCACGCCGCCGCCGCGCCATGGCGGCGGCTTGAGCGATTGACGCAGGAGCTTTAGGAAAGCGGTGGAGCGGGCGCTTCGTCCGTGTCGTGATCCCAGCATGGCCACGATATCGGCCGATGGAAGCTGCCAGTCGGGCAGCACTTCCTGCAAACGGCCGGCGGCGAGGTCTTCCGCCACGCTCCATTCCGAGCGCATCATCACGCCCTGACCTGCAAGCGCCCAGTCCCGGATGACCGATCCGTCATTGCTCGACATGACCGGATTGACGCGCACCGTTGCCGTCTCCTGCTTAGGCCCGGTGAAACGCCAGAGCGTCACGTCTTCATCATTCTCCCGGACGGCGAGGCAGCGATGCTTCACGAGGTCTGAAGGTTCGGCAATGGGTGGGGCCGACGCGAGGTAGTGGGGGCTGGCGCAGAGAATTCGACGGTTCGGCGCCAGCGTCGTGACCACCTGATCGAGATGACCGCGCGCGCCGATGTGAATGATCACCTCGAAACTCTCCATGAGCAGCGCCGAGGGGTGGTCGGACAGTTCCAATGTGGCGAGTGCGCTCTGATGCTCGCGTGCAAACGCCTCCACGACGGGAGCGACATATTGCCTGCCGAACCCGTGAGGTGCTGCGATCCTCAGATGCCCCCGCACGACGCCCCGGCGGTCGGAAAGGGCTTCCGTCAGCTGGTCGATAGCATTGCTGACGAGAACGCTGTGTGAGGCGACAAGCGAGCCTTCCTCGGTCAGGAACAGGCTTTTGCCAGTGCGGTCAATCAGCCTGACACCGACCTTCTCTTCGAGCGCGCGCAGCCGCTGCGTGACCGCCGGCGGCGTCACGTTGAGCTTGCGCGCACTTTCGGCCAGCGACCGCGAGCCGGCCAGCACCGAGAAAAAGGCGAGATCGTCGGATGTCAGCATTAAGGCAGCCGTGAACTAAGTTTCCATCAGCATTAATATCCATCTTCAGTGTTCGCCGGCAAGTCTGCCCAAACCCGAAATCTCGAAAATGGTTTTGTTTCAGCCTTTGAGGCAGCATGCATCGAATCCCAATGGATTCATGGCAGGAAATTCCGTTTTCGGGACCGCAACGGTCACAGCTTCGGCAGTCCAACGCCTAGGTTACGGAGCATAGTTCCAAGACAGTCGTCCTGGCCATTGTCCGGTCGAAGCCCACCGCCCTTGTCACAGGCTCGAATGGAACAACGTTCACAATCAAGACAGGGTTTTAAGCAGTGACGACTGACATTCATGCGTTTCCTGCGCTTGCCATGATCCATACGGTGCCCGGGATCATCCCCGTGTTCAACGAGCTCGTTGGCCGCCATCTGCCCGATTGGCGCCCGTTCAACATGCTGGATGAGAGCTTGCTGGGCAACACGATCCGCGAAGGCTCGCTGTCAGGCCAGACCAAGCGGCGGCTTGCGATGCACATCTGGTCGGCGGTGGATGCGGGCGCGTCAGCAGTCCTTGTCACCTGCTCTTCTCTCGGCCCCGCAGTGGATGCGGCAATGCCGCTCTGCCCGGTGCCCCTGTTTCGCATCGATGATGGGATGGCGATTGAGGCAATCCGCCAGGGAAAGCGGATAGGGGTCCTCGCAACGCTTGCAACAACAATGGAGCCGACAACCCGCTTGATCGAATGCCATGCCCGAACAACGGGCCACAACGTGTCCCTCACCAGTCATCTTTGTGAAGGCGCGTTTGAGAAACTGCGAAACGGGGATAGGGCAGGGCATGATGCGATCATACGCGAGGGCCATGGTTCCCTCGTGGGCAGTGTCGATGTGATCGTTCTTGCACAAGCATCCATGGCAAACGCCCTCAAGGAGATGAGCGAGGTATCGGTGCCGGTACTGACCAGCCCTGAACTCGGCGTGCTTCACATGTCATCGAAGCTGGAGGCGCACTCCCGTGCCCTGAAGAGTGGTCAAGCTTAGGCTGGCGGTTTCAAGGGTTCAGTAAGCCTGAACAGCCGTCCTGAGGTTGCCGCTCGGGTCGCAAGGCCGTGATCGAACAAAGCATCACCCGTTGCGGCATCGCCTGAAAACAATGGTTTCGGAGAAAGGAAAAGACGTGCTTCTTGGAGTGATCGCCGATGATTTTACCGGCGCAAGCGACATTGCAAACACGATTTCAAAGGGCTTGGCGCCGAACGGTGGACTGCACACCGCCCAGTTTCTCGGCGTCCCGAAAACCGGCGCACCCGCCGATGTCGAGGCGGGAGTGGTTGCCCTCAAAAGCCGAACCGTTCCGGTCGATGAGGCGGTGGCACAAGCCCTTGAGGCCTTGACCTGGCTTCTGGCTCAAGGCTGTGAGCAGATCGTCTTCAAATATTGCTCGACATTCGATTCCACGCGTGAAGGAAACATTGGGCCCGTGGGCGAAGCGCTTGCGGCCGCGCTTGACGTAAAAGGCGTTGTCGCTTGCCCGGCTTTCCCTGGAGCCGGACGCACTGTCTATATGGGACACCTGTTCGTCCATGATCGGCTCCTGAGCCAGTCCGGCATGGAGAACCATCCGCTGACACCCATGACGGAACCCGACATTCGCCGATGGCTGCGATACCAGACCCGGGCGACCGTGGGGCATGTTCCGCTGGATACCGTTCGCGAGGGAGCCGAAAAGGTCGCCGCTGCACTTGCCGCGAAGGATGATCCGTTGGTGATCGTCGATGCGACATCCGATCAGGATCTGGTCACGATCGGGTCGGCGGTTGCCGGCCACAGGCTGGTTACGGGTGGATCTGGAATAGCGATTGGCCTGGCGGAAAACTTCATCCGGCGCGGCCTCGCCAAAGGAAACTCGGGCCGGTTGATCGGAACGGACGGGCCGGAAGCGATCCTGGCGGGAAGTTGCTCTGGTGCGACGCGCTGCCAGATTGACGTCCATCGGCAAACTCATCCAACGATGGCCATCGAAGCCGAGAAGGTGATGAGCGGCGAAACCACCTCCGATCAGGTCGTGGAGTTTATCACAGCCAATCACGGCAGAGCCCCGCTTGCATACTCATCCGGGACACCTGAAGACGTCGCGGCCGTTCAGGGGAGGCATGGCCGTGCGGAGGTTGCAGCCAAGCTCGACGGCCTCTTCGCTGACATCGCTGTGAAGCTGGTTCAATCCGGCGTGAAACGGTTGGTCGTTGCCGGCGGCGAAACGTCCGGTGCAGTTGCATCGGCTCTCAATCTTGGCGCACTGACGATTGGGCAGGAAATCGATCCGGGCGTGCCGGTCCTCCTTTCCGGTGGCGACAATCCGATCGCTCTTGCCCTGAAGTCAGGCAATTTCGGGTCTGCAGACTTCTTCGTCAAGGCGCTGGAAAGGTTGAATGCAAGGTGAGTAGTTCTGAAAACAGACTCCGCGAGGATATCGTTCGCTTGTCGCGGTCGCTTTATGAACGTGGTTTCTCGGTCGGCTCCGCCGGCAATATCAGCGTTGCCATTGATGACGCCATCCTCATGACACCCACGAATTCCTGTCTCGGCTTTCTGGATCCCGCCAGGATCAGCAAAGTTTCGCGCGATGGCCGGCACCTTTCAGGGGATAAACCATCCAAGGAAATTTTCCTGCACACGGCATTTTATGAAACCCGGCGCGAGACCGGAGCGGTGGTTCATCTTCATTCGACCTATGCAACGGCGCTCTCGTGTTTGACAGACACCGACCCTGACAACTGCATCCCGCCGCTGACTCCATACGTTGTGATGCGCGTGGGCCGGGTCAAGCTCCTGGAATATGTGCGGCCGGGAGATGAGAGGGCGGCAGATTTGATCCGTGCGCTTGGGGGAGGGTATGCTGCAGTGCTCCTCGCAAATCACGGCCCAGTTGTCACCGGCAATGATATCTTGTCGGCTGTCTACGCGGCCGAGGAGCTGGAGGAGACCGCGAAACTGCTCCTCATGCTGCGCGGCCTGCCAACTCGGATGTTGTCGCAGGAAGACGTGGCAGAGCTCAAGTCCGTTTTCGGCGGACGCTAGCGGACGCGGAGGTCATCTTGCGTGAACATCTCGGGATCGGTGTCGCGGCAGATAAAGCGCCTGAGCCGCGTGTTGGCATTTTCGATACTACCTTTCTGCCATGGTGATTGCGGGTCGCAGAACCACGTGCGGGCGCCAAGCTCGGCCTGCAGGTGCGGCCTCTATTGTCTTCGTTGCATTTGAAAATGGAATCTGCCCGGCTACACATTCTGATCTGATAAGGTATCTTATGGAACTCCGCTATAGGTGTCCCAGCTTCACCTCTCACATCTTCCAACATCTCCATTGGCCGCCGCAGTTGCCTGTGTTCTTCGGATCTAGTGCGACCTGTTTTCCTGGATGAATTGCAGGATGTCTGGTCCCAGGCTTTCGTCGGCGGTCCCGAAATGCTCGATGATCGAAATATGGTTGTGCCCCAGCGCCGTCTTGATCTCGGGCAGTTTGCCGTCCCGGGCGAAAAGCGCATCAATCAGGTGTTTGGTCTGCCGCTGGATTTGCGGCATGTCGTATTCCGCGACCGCGATGAATGTCGGGAGCTTCCGGTCTGGCACATGGCGCAGGAGCGACATCGCCGGATATTGACCTGCGTCATCCCCGTAATAGGCCTTGTCACTTGGCGCAAGGTCCTCGGTATCGGCTGTCGGGATCGATATCAGGATGAGGCCTCGAACGCCATCGTCCGGTTTGGAGGCAGATGTCATGAAGCCATAGGTGGCCGCGTGCGTTGCGCCGGCAGAGTTTCCGGAGACAAAGATGGACGAGATATCTCCCGGATGTTTGTCCGGATGATCCCTCAGCCACTGGACTGCTTTGCCCATGTCCTCCCCGCCGGACGGGAACCTCGATTTCGGCGCGAAGCCGTAATCGATGAGAACGGTGACGATGCCGTGTCGGGCAAAATAATAGCCGAAATGCGCGACATCCGCCTTGTCTCCTCGTACAAAACCGCCGCCATGGGCGAAGACGAGGATCGGCGGCTTGCGCCCTTCCGGCAGCTTGTCGGGCATGTAGAGATCAAGCCTCTGGCGTTCCCCCTCGCCATAGGCGATGTCTTTCACGACCGTCACCCCATCTTTTGGTGCGGCCTGATGGAGCGGCTTATAGAGTTCAGTGACGACCTTGACCACGTCCGGGCCCAGACGGTCGCCGAAGGCGCGCACCCCCTCCCCGATCGATGGCGGATTGTTCGCCATCTGGGCGTTTGCCACTGGCGCATTCATCATCAGCGCGCTGGCCAGAAGCCTCCATGTCTGCATTGGCTTCATCATTTTCTCCTCCACAATGATGGGGGCCGCCGGGGCTCCTCCTAGGGTCTTCCTGGCGGCCAATGCCGAGCGCCGAAATCAGGACGGCATGTTGGTCGCGGCCCGGAAGCCCGCCTTTTCGATCCCGGCAATTGCGCAGATCTCGTCATTGTCGCCAGTATCGCCCGAAATGCCGACCGCGCCGATGACCTCGCCGGACGTAGCGCGTATCAGCACCCCGCCCGGTGAGGGCACAATGCGACCGCCGCTGACCGTCGCCAGAATGGAGATGAAGGTCGGGCTCTTGGCGGCGCGCTCGGTGAGTTCGCGGCTTCCGAAGCCCATGCCGAGCGAGCCCCAGGCCTTTCCATAGGCAATGTCAAAGCGGACGATCCCTGCCCCATCCTCACGCTTGAAGGCGACCAGATGGCCGCCGGCATCAAGAACGGCAACGGCGAGTGGTGCAAAGGATCGGGCGCGCGCTTCCGACAGCGCGGTATCGACAATGAGATTGGCGTCGGACAATTTCAGCATGTTTCAGTTCCTGATGATGGTGGATGAGGTGGTTCACCGCTGCGCGGCCTGCCAGCGAAGCAGGCGCCGTTCAGCGTAGGAGAGAAGGCGACTGCCGCAAAGGCCGATGGCGCCCAGGACGACGATCCCGGCGAACAGGTCCGCCGAGCGAAAATTGCGGCTTGCCGCCAGGATGCTCTGCCCAAGCCCGTCTCTGCTGGCAAGCATCTCGCCCACGACCGCGAGCACCAGCGAAATGGTCAGGCCAAGCCGCAGGCTTGCCAGGATAAGGGGCATGGCGCTTGGCAATGCCAGTTTCCAGATGACCTGCCAGCGGCTGAGGCCCAGAACGACGCTGACCTCGTAGAGCCGGGGTTCCATCGCGGCAAAACCATGGATCGTCGCAAGCAGCATCGGCCAAAGCGCGCCGAAGGCGATCACCACCAGCACCATGTTGTCGGAGAAACCCAGAAATGCGATCGCGATCGGGATCATGGCGGAGGCCGGCAGTGGACGTAGCAGTTCGAGGGTCGGCGCGATGAAGTCGCGGGCGCGGCGCGAGACCCCGACGAGCGCCCCCAGCAGGACGCCCACCGCCGAAGCGAGAAGCCAGCCCAATACCATCCTTTGTACGGTCGCCAGCGTTTGGCCGAGCATGGGTCCTCCGAACAAGCCTTTCACGAGAGAGGCGTAGGTTCGCTCGGGACCGGGGAAAAAGACGGGCGAAATCAGCTTGGCATCCGTCACCAGTTTCCAGGCGAAGATGAACACGCAAAGCGTGAGGGTCCCGAGTGCCAGTTTGCGTAAATGCAGGCGCATCATTGCGTCCCCTTCTGATTGTGAACGGGAAACAACTGACGCTGAATGCCATTGAGCAAGAGACTGAGCATCCAGCCGACTGCGCCGATCCAGATCAGATAAGCAAACATTTCTGCCGGCCGCAGCGCCTGCTGCGCCATCATGATGCCATAGCCGAGCCCCTGGGGATTGGCGGTGATTTCCACGGTCACGGCAACGACCAGCGCATAGCCGGCTGCCAGTTTCAACGACATGAAAAGCTGCGGCATGATGGCCGGTAGCACGATCTTCTTGAGCCTCGCCAGAAATCCCAGCTGCAGCACCAGCGAAACTTCCATCAGCCGCGGTTCGACATCCTTGACGGCGGCACGTGCGAGAACGATCGAGGGCCAGAGCATCCCGATCGCGATGATCACGACCTCCATGCTGTTGCCGAACCCCAGCAGCATCATCGTGACCGGAATGAGAGCCACGACCGGAACCGGCCGCAACAGCTCGATGGTCAGGTCCAGGAGATCGTCTGCGATCCGGAACAGGCCAAGCAGGATTCCGATGAACGATCCGGCACCCACGCCGAGCGCGCAACCGGCGGCGGCGGCTTTCAGCGTTTCCAGCGTCGCGCCGGCCAGCGAGCCGTCGAACAGCACAGCCGCAAAGGCGATCGCAATATCCGAAGGGCTGGCAAGGCTGTCGCTCTGCAGATGGGTTACGACCGCAGCGACCTGTGCAAAGACGATGATGCAGGCTGGCAGCAGTGCTGCCCGCCAGCCACCCTGAAAAAGCCGCGCCGCTTTCATTGGTGATCGTCCTTGATCAGATCGTAGAGTTCCCGGCGCAGGCGCAGAAATTCCGGATCCTCGCGTGTGAGGAGTTGGTCGCGCGGCCGCTCGAGGCAAACGTCGACGATCCTGCCGATCCGGCCCGGATTGGGCTGCAGGCAGATGATCCGGTCGCCGAGATAGATCGCCTCTTCGAGATCATGGGTTACGAAGACCATGGTGGCACCGGTCGAGGCGACCAGCTCCAGAACCTCGTCCTGCAGCGCCTGCCGTGTCATGGCATCCAGCGCGCCGAAGGGCTCGTCCATCAGAAGCACCTTGGGCTCCTGGGCAAGACACCGCGCAATCTGCAGACGTTGCTGCATTCCGCCCGACATTTCGGATGGATATTTGTCACCGTGCTTCGACAGGCCGATCTTGGCGAGCAGGTCACGAATGATGTCAGGGCGGTCCTTTGCGGGGCAACCACGTGCCTCCAGCGCCAGCGACACATTGCCCGCCGCCGTGCGCCAGGGGAGCAGCGCCTTGCCGTAATCCTGAAAGACGATGGCGACAGAGCGGTTGGGACCTTGCACCCCCTGCCCGTCCAGCAAGATTTGTCCGGACGTCGGGCGGGCGAGGCCCGCCATCATCCGCAGGAGCGTGGTCTTGCCGCAGCCTGATGGCCCGATGATGGAGACAGCTTCGCCTGGCTGAATGTCGAGACTGATGCCGCCGATGATCTGCAGCGCTCCATACGACAATGTCACATCACGAAGGCCGATACGGGCGAAGTCCCCTGCCCGGCCTTGATTTTCAGGCAAGCCCGTCGGCATGGATGACAAGGGAGACGCGATCATCATCTTCAGGCTCCCTTCACCATTGCCGCGTGGGGACCGCCTGAGCCACTTTGGAAGCCGTAAGCGTTCATCTTCGCAAAATAGGGCATACTGGGATGCGCCTCAAACCGCACACGGCAATCGATCACGGAGGGAAGCCCGGACGCGACTGCCCGTTCCAGCGCCGGTGCGAGTTCGCTTTCGCGCCTGACAACTTCGCCGAAGCAGCCGAAGCCCCGCGCAACTTGCGCATAGTCTATGCCGTCCAGATCCGCGCCAAAGGAGAAATCAAAGGTCTTCATCTGGCCCATCTTGATCACGCCCCAGGAGGCGTTGTTGTGGATGATGTTGATGATCGGCAAGCCGTAGCGCCGCGCGGTATCCAGTTCGGAAAGGGTGAAGCCGAAGGCGCCGTCGCCGCAGATGTTGAAGACAGGGCGATCGGGGTGCAGGAGCTTCAACGCGACCGCATAGGGCGTTCCGAAGCCGAGCTGGCACATGCCGGGTTCATGGAAGCGGGTGCGCTCGACGACAGCGGGCGTCAGGTCGTTGCTCCAGAAGGATGTATGCCCGCCGTCATAGGCGACCAAGGCGTCGTCCGGCAGGAGGTGTCCGAGCGCCTTGCCGAGACGCGCAGGATGCATGACCTCGCCCTCATCCTCACTCATCCGCTCCAGCTTTTGGCGATAGTTCATATAGACATCGCGCGTGCGGGACAGCCAACCGGACCGATCGGGCATCGGCATTCCCTTCAATGCGGAAACGAGATCGGCCAGCGCACTCCTTGCATCTGCCCAGATGCCGAGCGCGTGCCGGGCATTGGCGCCGAGGCTCATCGGATCGATATTGATGTTGATGAGATCCGCGACCCCATTGGTCAGGGCACCCTTCTCGTTCCACATCCAGGAGGAAAACCGGCAGCCGACCGCCAGCACGAGATCGGCCTCTGCAAGGGCGGCCGTAATCGCATCGCCGCCGATGATGCCGCCCTGGCCGATGAAGAAGGGCGAGTTTGACGGCACCGTTCCGATGCCCATTTGCGTCGTCAGCGCGGGCGCCTGCATCAGGGCGAGAAGCTGACGGAACAGGTCGCCGCCATCGGCGGAAACGACACCGCCACCGGCAATCAGGACAGGTCGTTTGGCTGCGACCAACATCCCGGCCGCACGCTCGATGTCCTGCGCCTGCGCTCGAGGTCCTTCGATCGCCCGGTAGGCAGCTGGCGGAAGGGAAAGCGCCTCTTCATCGATGTCGATGCGGGTGGTGAAGATTTCCTGCGGGATATCCAGATGCACCGGCCCGCGCCGGCCGGTCAGCGCCTGCCGAAACGCCTCTCGTACCAGTTCAGGCAGGCGCCGGGCGTCATGCACCACTGCGTTCCACTTGGTGAGCGGTTTCATCAGGGCAAGAGTATCCAGGTCCATGAACATGCCGCGATTGGGATAGGCTGCGGCATGATGGTTGTTGGAGGTGACCAGCAACAGGGGCAGGCTATTGTTGAAGGCGCCGCCGAGCCCTCCGATCAGATTGGAGGACCCGGGGCCCATTTCACCGAGCGCCACGCACATGCGACCGCTTGCTGCGGCAACTGCCGCGCCCATCAGCGGGCCGCATGCTTCATGGCGAACCCCCAGATAACGAAGCGAGGGTTCTCGCGAAACCGCGTGAAGCAGTGCGTTGAGCTTGCCTCCCGCAATCCCGAAGACGTAAGGCACGCCTTCAGAAACGAGCAAACGGGTCAGCGCCTCGGCGCCAGTCATCTGGGTCATGGTTTCACCTGTCATCTTGCAGTGGTCTGGAGCCTCTGCCATTCCGTCTCGTGGATCAGGGCGCGATCAAGCCTGCCGTGTCGATCTTCGACGTCAGCATTCCGCCCTCTCGCATTGCCTTTTCAAAATAGTCGAGCGCTGCAACGGTCGGCACCGTGCGGCACTCCGGCAATTCGATCTTGTTCAGGACTTCGACCGGAAGCTTCGTGTATTTGGAGATGATTTCGCGGGTCTTCGCCATGTTGCCGGGGATGAAGTCTGCGGCCTGCGCCATGGACGCGCGGAAGGACTTGATCGCCTCCGGATTGGCCTTCGCCCATTCGCGTGTGGCCACGAAGGTCGTGTAGGGAAGGTTTTCCGGCAGGTCTGCCATGAAATTGAAGGCGACCTTCCCGTTCGACAGGTTGACCGCGCGGCCAAGAGAAGGTTCGCCTGCGATGATGCCATCGATCGTGCCGCCCTTCAGCACGTCGGCGGTGTTGGGGATCGGGACCTCGATAAAGGTCATGGCCTTGTCCGACAGATTCTTCTGCTTCAACCACTGCCGGAACAGAATATCGAGCGTTCCGCCGATGCTGGGGGTGCCGATCTTCTTGCCCTTGAGATCCTCGGGCTTGGTGAGGTCGACGCCGCCACGGACGGCGAGGCCCACATTTTTCGCGGTGCGGGCAGCGGTGACGCCGCAATTGGAGACAACGACGAGATCGATGCCACTGTCGACGGCCTGCAGAAGAACAGTTGGAGAAACGGCAACGATCTGGTGAGAGCCGGCCACAAGCGATGCCACCAGGGTCTGATTGGAACCCGTTGGCAGGAATTCGACATCCAGGCCGTTCTTGCCGAACAGCCCTTCGTCCTTGGCAATGAAGGCGGCCTCCACTTCGGCGATCGGGGGAGTTCCCACCGCGATCTTCGTGTCTGCCCATGAGTTTACTGCGCTTGCGGCAAGCATGCCGGCAAGCAGAATGGTGCGCTTGAACATTGTTTTCCTCTCCTTATGGGCTCCTCAACCCTGAGCGCATCATTCCCTCCGGCTTGACGATCATCAATAGACAGGGCGGCAGTTCAGATATAACCATGGAATTATATCTTGAGGGCTTGGACCATGAATCTGCGGAAGTGGGAGTATTTTCTGAAGGCCGCCGAATTCGGCAACTTGTCGCGCGTGGCTGAAAAGCTCGACATATCCCAGCCGGCGCTGTCTCGGCAGATTTCGGCGCTTGAGCAGGAGGTGGGAGTACCCCTCTTCTTCAGGACCGGCCGTGGTCTCTCCCTGACGCCTGCTGGCGAGGTGTTTCGAGCAAGGGCCGAAGCCATCCTCGATGAAATAGCCCGTGTTCCCGGAGAGGTGACATATGCTGCCGATACGCCATCCGGCCGCCTTGCCTTCGGCGCTCCGCCCTTCATGGGCCGTATTCTGACCGGCGAGCTGGTCGCGAACTACGTGAAGACCTATCCGCATGTCCGTCTGCGTGTACGCGGAGCGCACTCCTTTCAGCTGCGTGAGGCGATCTTCTTCCGCGACATCGACATAGGTATCTTGGCAGCCCCCCTCACCGAACCCGACCTGCAAACCGAGCCCCTGCTCCGCGAGCAGCTTTATCTGGTAGGGCCAGCCGAGAGCGGCCTGTCGCCGGACGTTGCTGTGACGCTGGAGGACGTTGCCGACAAGCCGCTGATCCTGACGCCGAGACCGGATGGTCTCAGAACCCTGATCGAAACTGAATTCGCCCGCATCGGTCGACGCGCCAGGATCGCAGTCGAGACGGAGTATGCGCCGATGGATGACTTGATACGTCGGCACGTTGGCTACGCGATCATGCCCTATTGCGGCATGATCAATTCACCCCTGACCCAGTTTTCCTGGGCTCCGATCGGCGATCTGCATGTGCAATGGCTCATTGCATCGCTGGAAAATGTCGAGCGTTCGCTTGCGGCTCGCCGTTTCATCGAGATGCTGAAATCGTCTGCCGAACGGAGCATTTCAAGCGGTCTATGGAAAGCGGCATGGGGGCATTGACGCTGAGAGATATTCGTCCGTCTCGAAGATCAGGAGGTCGACTGCCACAGTGACTGCGGAAGTTATGCTTCGCGTCATCTCGACGGATCTGGACCAATGGACTGGACGCGCGAGAAGAATCGTGGCCTATCTGTGAGTTGTGCCTTTCTTGGGTGCTTGTCAGGATCAGGCTACATGAAGACCATGCTGGGGAAACGCGGGAAATTGAGGAAGTTCTGGACGACGGCCTTTGGCCGCGCGTCGCGGATGCAATCCTACAGTCGTGTCCTCTGCAGGGTTGATCGTGTTGGGTCGCTTATGCGAGGTGCCTCATGAGCCGTCGAAAACTGGCGGGCTCCGCATTCACGCTTGTCCCGCCGTCTGCAGCCACCTCAGATGAGATCGTTGAGCCGAAGAAGGCGACGACAGCATCGCCTTCGGTTGTCGTCCCCCCTGCCCGCGGTCAGACTGATGGCGAGGAACTTGTTGAGCTTGATCCTGCACTGGTTGAACCGTCTCCTTTTGCGGACAGGCTAAAGGATGACGACCATGAGCGTTTTGATGCGTTTGCGCAAACAATAGCTGAACATGGACAGCAGGTTCCGATCCGCGTGCGGCAGCACCCACACAAGCCTGGCCATTTTCAGGTTGTCTACGGACACCGGCGCCTGGCGGCTGCCAGACACTTGAAAATATCCATCAAGGCGCATGTCGTCGAAATTGATGACCGCGCGCTGGCTGTTGCGCAGGGCATCGAAAACAGCGCGCGCCAGGATCTCTCATGGATCGAGCGCGCACTGTTTGCTCGTCGTATGGACGAGGCGAAATTCCGGCCACGCGATATCTACACGGCGCTCTCCATTGATGATGCCGAACTGGCCCGGATGCGCAGCGTTTGCCGGCATGTGCCCATCGATATCATTGAAGCGATCGGGCGGGCCCCGAAGATCGGCCGGCCGCGCTGGGTTGCTCTGGCGAAATCCTTTGCAAAAAATACGAATGCGGTTCAAAACATTCGCGACATGCTGCAGTCCGAACGGATTCGCAAGATGGGTTCAGACGCCCGCTTCTCCTGGGTGCATGAACTGATTGCGGAATCCAGATCGTTGGGGACCGGAAACTCGCCTTTGCGCGAAGCCGACGGGTTTGGACTGGGTGAGATCAAGTACACGAGTAAAGAGCTGCGTATCGTGGCCGCCAATGAACGTGGAAAGGCATTTGCCGACTTTGTACGAACAGAGTTGCCGCGCCTGATCGACGAATTCAGCGCGCTCGATATCGTGACGCCTAAAAACCTGTCAGCTGACAGTGATCCGACATAAAAGAAGGCCCGCATGATGGGCCAACGTGAAAACACTGAAAGGAAATCAATCCGGTAAAAGAAAAGCTCCCAAAACGTCGCCGTCGTGGAAGCCTCTCTCTAAGTGTCGCAGCTTGAGAATCGCATTTCCCCGAATCACAGTCAAGAGTTTTTGGCGCCATTCGTGGCGGTAGCCTTCTTTTGCCTTCTTGAAAGGTGAAAAGATGATCGCGGGAAATGTGACGACGCCCTTCGGGCGGCGGCCGATGACCTATGCCATGCTTGCTGATCAGCTTGCGGCCCAGGCCATCGACGAAAACGCATGTGTGGACAAGTGGAAGCTTTATCGCTGGCTTTGTGAGGCCAAGCCTCGGCTCGGGATATCCGACCGCGCGCTGTCACTCCTCAATGCGCTCCTCAGTTTCTACCCGAAGAAAGAGTTGCAGGGGAGCGATAGCCTTATCGTCTTCCCGTCCAATGCGCAGCTGTCACTACGAGCACATGGAATGGCGGAAGCGACGATCCGTCGTCACATTGCCTCGCTGGTTGACGCAGGCTTGCTAATCCGCAGGGACAGTGCCAACGGAAAACGATTTGCAAGACGCGATAGCGAGGGCGATATCGGGCAGGCCTTCGGCTTCTCCCTCGCCCCTCTCCTCCAGCGTGCCCAGGAGTTCGAAGCGCTGGCGTCTGAAGTCGTGGCAGAGCGACTTCATCACCAGGGACTGCGTGAAAGGCTGACGATCTGCAGGCGCGATATCGTCAAGCTGCTTCAGGCGGCGATCGACGATGACGCGATCCCCGAGGACGGCGAGATCATGAAAATGCAGACGCTCTACCGTGACATCATGGCGAGACTTCCGCGCAATGCGGATACGGCTGAACTCGACGCAATCCTCCTCGTTCTTGAAGCGCTTCGAGAAAACCTCGTCAACTTCATGGCCCAACAAGAAAATGACCAAGATATAAGCGGCAATGAAGGTCATTCTGAGCGGCACAAACAGAATTCAAATACACAACCCTTAAATGAATCTGAACCTAGCTTCGAAAAGAAGCAGGGGCAAAATCGCGATGTCGCGAATGACGAGATGCGCGCTGCAGCCAATCTTGCCTCGCCACCCTCAAGCCAGCATTCGCGGGAAATACCTGTCACCTACCAGGCCGCTTCCCTTCCAACCGATGTCATGATGAAGCCGTTCCCGTTGGGGATGGTCCTGTCAGCATGTCCGGAAATCGGCAACTACGGTCCCAGCGGCGCTATAGGCAGCTGGCGCGAGTTCCTCGGCGCTGCGGTCGTGGTGAGGTCCATGCTCGGGATTTCTCCGAGCGCCTTCGAGGAAGCCTGCACCGTCATGGGTCCTGAGAACGCTGCGACCGCTGTCGCCTGCATCCTCGAAAGGGCCGGCCACATCAATTCGGCCGGCGGTTATCTTCGAGATCTGACACGGCGCGCCGAGCGGGGTGAATTCTCTCTCGGACCGATGCTGATGGCGCAGTTGCGTACGAACGGCGAAATCGGAGGAAAGCGCGCATGAAAAACGCCGCGATCATGGACCGCGGCGGGGAGATGTTTGGCAGGACTGCGAAAGGTCTGGAGACGGGCTTAGGCGATCACCCGTTGGGTCTGGACGCCAAGGCGTTCGATGCCGAGCGACATCACTTCTCCGCCTTTGAGGAATTTCGGCGGTTTTTGTCCCATGCCGACGCCCGGCGGTGTGCCGGTCGAAATGACATCGCCGGGCTGCAGGCTCATGAAGCGGCTGAGGTAGGAGACCAGAAACGGGACCTTGTAGACCATGGTCCTTGTGGAGCCGTTCTGATAGCGGTGCCCATCGACATCGAGCCACATCTTAAGATCGTCAAAGTCACCAACTTCGTCCGGCGTGACGAGCCAGGGGCCGAGCGGACCAAACGTATCGCAGCCCTTGCCCTTGTCCCAGGTTCCGGACCGCTCGATCTGATATTCGCGCTCGGATACGTCGTTGATGACGCAGAAGCCGGCGACATGCGCCATGGCGTCTGCTTCCTCGATATATGCGCCGCCTTTACCGATCACCACACCGAGCTCCACCTCCCAGTCGGTCTTGACCGAACCACGGGGGATATTCACATCATCATCAGGGCCAATGATTGCAGAGGTCCACTTGTTAAAGACAACCGGTTCAGGCGGAACCGTTGCCCCGGTCTCGGCCGCATGGTCCGCATAGTTGAGACCAATGCAGATGAATTTGCCCACTTGTCCTACGCAGGGTCCCAATCGGATATCCTTCTGAGGAGTCCCGGCCACCACGGGCAAGGACTCGACGTCGAGCGTCATCAGACGTTCCATCGTTTCCGGCATCAGGGACGATCCGGCCAGGTCCGGGATGACAGCTGACAGGTTTCGGATCTGGCCCTCGTCGTCCAAGAGGCCAGGCTTTTCCTGTCCGGCAGAACCGTAGCGCAGAAATTTCATGGATTTCATTCTCCTGTTTGAAATGGAACAGGCCCGGCGTCAAAAAAACGCCGGGCCCTTGGATTTCTGTCGTCAAATATCAATCGTAAAGGACAGCAGCAATCTTGGGATCCGTGATGTTGCTCTTATCATACCAATAG
>DATMTA010000113.1:0-106008 GCA_035565055.1 Ensifer sp. | reverse complement strand
GTGATGCGCTCGCGATCGATCTCCTCGCGACGGCGGCGCATTTCGGCGTCACGCTCGGCCTGCTCACGCGCCTGTTCCGCCTGCATCCGCGCCTGCTCGGCCATCTCGATTTCGCGCTTTCGCCGGTCCTCGCGCTCGGCTGCCTCGCGGGCAGCGCGCTGGCGGGCCTCATGCTCCATGTAATCGAGCTTTGCGTCGCGTTCGACGCGGTTGATCGCTGCCTCAAGCTGTCGCCGCTGTTGCGACGCTGTTGCGGGGTCGGTGATGTTCTGCTGACGCAGACCGTTTTCCAGCGCCACGCGGGCGGATTGATAGACGCGGGCGCGCTGTTCGGGATCGGCACCCGGGCCTACCCGCTCAAGAGCCTTTCTGATGGCCGTTTCCAGACTCAAATGCTTCTGCTCCTGAAGCGCCGCGATCCTTGCCGATCGTTTACGCGCCGTCGTTGTCTGTTCCGACACGACCCCTGACACGAGACCATTATCCGTGCCGCAGGACATGCCTTCGGTGTGCGGCAGCCCCCGCCCGCCTGAAATTCCATAGCCGGGAATACAGTCCAGCGTAAGTGGCCCGGCCTGATGAAGCGCCCCTAACGAATGCCGGAAGCGCTTTCAATCCCGAAGCTCTACTAAACAACGCCCTGCAGCGAAAATAGCAAGTCCCATCTTATCCACTACGTCGATGGGCGAGCCGGCCTGGCGAACCGGATATTTCAATTTTCATCCGCCCGAAAACCTGCTAGATGATTGACGTTTGCGTAAACGTCATAATTGCTCAGCCGGGAGGAACCATGGCTCTGCCGCCGATCTTGAAAGACAACCTGCGCCTGCCGGTCGTCGCTTCACCCCTCTTCATCATATCGCATCCCGACCTGACGCTCGCCCAGTGCAAGGCCGGTGTGGTCGGCTCGTTCCCCGCGCTGAATGCCCGGCCGGAAGCCCAGCTTGACGAGTGGCTCGCGAAAATTACCGAGGAACTGGCTGACCATAACGCCAAGAACCCCGCGCGCCCGGCTGCCCCCTTCGCCGTCAACCAGATTGTCCACACCTCGAACAAGCGTCTCGAGCACGACCTCATGATGTGCGTCAAATACAAGGTGCCAATCGTCATTTCGTCGCTCGGTGCCGTGCCGGAAGTCAACCAGGCGATCCAGTCCTATGGCGGGATTGTGCTGCATGACGTCATCAACAACCGCCATGCCAATTCCGCCATCCGCAAGGGCGCCAACGGACTGATCGCGGTGGCCACGGGCGCCGGTGGACATGCCGGGAAACTTTCGCCCTTTGCGCTGATCCAGGAAATTCGCGAATGGTTCGACGGCCCACTGCTTCTCTCTGGCGCAATCGCCAATGGCGGAGCGATCCTCGCCGCGCAGGCCATGGGCGCGGACATGGCCTATATCGGCTCGCCCTTCATTGCCACGCACGAAGCGCGCGCCGTGGACGGCTACAAGCAGATGATCGTCGACAGCAAGGCCGATGACATCGTCTACTCGAATTATTTCACCGGCGTGCATGGCAACTATCTGAAGCCTTCCATTGCCGCAGCCGGCATGGACCCGGACAATCTGCCCGAAGCGGATCCGTCGAAAATGGATTTCAGCCAGGCCGCAACGGGCGGAGCCAAGGCCTGGAAGGATATATGGGGCTGCGGCCAGGGGATCGGCGCGGTCAAGGAAATCACCTCCACGGCAGCCCTTGTCGACCGGCTGGAGCGCGAATATCTCGCGGCGAAGAAGTCCATTTGCGGCTGAGACGCACGCTGCTATGGTGCCTCCACAACCGGGAGGACGCCATGCGGAATTTGAGCTGGAAGGCAGGAATACTGATTGGCGCGGCGCTTGCAGTCGCGCCTTTTTCGTCTGCCTCTGCGGGCGCCTACAAGAGCTTCGGCAAATGGGAAGTCTCCTGCACCAATGGTCGCAATTGCGAGCTGCGCTTCTTCGATACCGACAACAAGGCAGGCGCCAGCGCCTTCCTCACGCGCGACATCGGGCCGGGTACGCCGACTGCCCTGGCGATCGGCCTTCCGGGCGATGTCTTTGGCGAAGCGGCGAAGGACCTGACGATCGCGATTTCCATCGATGGCGCGGCAGAACAGAGCTTCGGACCCGAGAAGCTCACCTATGACGGCAACGCCTCTGCCTGGCGGCTCGCCGGAGATATCGCGACCGACGGGCTGATCGAGGCGCTGCGCAAGGGTAAGGTGATCGCGGTCACCGCGCACGCCGGCGGCCAGACGGCGAAGGCGAGCATTCCGCTCGACGGCATGGCGGCGAGCCTGCTCTTCCTCGACGACACGCAGAACCGCGTCGGTCACACCGACGCGCTTGTCTCGAAGGGCGACAAGCCGCCGACGGCATTGCCGCCGGTCACCGATATTCGCACCTTCGCCGACGTGCCGTCTGCAATTCGCGCCAATTTCACCAACGAGGACGCGACCTGCGGCGGCGTGGACGAAAGCACGCTCTCGGCTCTTGGCGGTTTCACCCGCCGCTACGCCGAAACGGAAGCGCTCTACGTCGTCCCCTGCGGCGCGCCGGGCGCCTACAACGTCCCCTTCGTCGCGTACTACCAGCTGGAATCGATGCTGGAGCAGGTGCAATTTCCGGTCATGGCGAAGGAAGGCCCGAGCGTCGCGACGACCGGCTACAATCTCGATTACGACGAGAAGAACGACACCATGGCCTCCTTCTTCAAAGGCCGTGGACTTGGCGACTGCGGCTCCTTCTACAAATGGAAAATTTCCGAAGGCGGCGCCGGCCGCGCGCTCATCCTCGTCAAGCAGACCGACAAGGACGATTGCGACGGCAAATATGGCGACGGCCCGGAGAGCTGGGCCCAGGCATGGCCGCAAACCGGTCCTGCAGGTCAGAAGTCGAAGGCGAAACGCTGAACCCCCAACCGCGCCGCGGCGCCACCGCATGGCGGACACGGTGAAAGGGAAACGGAACGAGGCGACCGCCTTTGCCAAAGGCTACCCACGAAAATTCTCGCGAGCGTCAAAAACCGGCTTGAAATTGCAGGGCGTTGCCTGTATCAGCGCCTCACGAAACGCCGGAAGCGACCCGTCTCCCGGCCTGGAATGCCGCTTTAGCTCAGTCGGTAGAGCACATCATTCGTAATTACCGGGTCCGCTCGGGAATGATGTTCGAAGCCAATGGCTTGGCGGATGAAGGAATAAAATAGTAGGGCGATAGTAGGTTGCCCTGCGCTTGGTGAGCCGCTTTAGCTCAGTCGGTAGAGCACATCATTCGTAATGATGGGGTCACGTGTTCGAGTCACGTAAGCGGCACCATTTTTCCCAGCGCAAGTTCAATATTCCCGCGTTTACTCAATTCGCCATCACGGCCTGCGTGTTGGTGGTGCCTGATCCACACGCCCCCAGCGCCGCTTTGGAATTGTTGTAAATGCTGATGGTCGCGGCAATGACGGCAAAGCAGCCGCCCTTGGGGATCGTGCTGGTCTGCTGGCCGAAGAGGCTGACATCATTGCCGGGGTTATAGACGACGCCGGAAAGACTGTCGGTTGCACTGCCCTGGTAGATCGAGAAATTCGCGCCATAGAGATAGGCGAAAATGTTCTGATAGCCGTAGGTGGGACTTGCAGAGGTCGGCGCGGTGATGGTGGCGGCGCCGGAGCTTGAAAGCGTGAAACTGCCGTACCAGAAGCCGAGTGAGGTTCCGTTCGCCGTGAACTTTCCGGAAGCGATCTGCAGGCCGGACCAATAGAAGAACATGGAGCTCGCGCCGTTGACGGCATCGCCGGCACCGCCCAGCGTAAATTGCGCGCCGGCGATGTAAAGCGGCGTGGTGTAGAGGTCCATATTCCCGCTGCCGAACGTGGTCGTCGAGCTGTTGAAGGTCGAGAGGCTGGTATTGTAGAATTCGAAATCGCCGTTGCCGAGCGTCACGTTACCGTTCGAATTCAGAAGCGAGCAGTAGTAGAAGTAGAAGGGACCGTTGCCGAAGGTGATGGTGCCGGTACCGTTGTTGTTCACCGAGCCGGTATTGAAATAGAACGGGCCGTTGCCGAAGGTTACCGTGCCGCTGGTGTTATAGACGCCGCCGCCGAGATAGAACGGACCGTTGCCGAAGGCCACCGTGCCGCCGTTGCCGTTGTTGATGATGCCGACGGCGGAAAACAGCATGTTGCCGAATGTGATCGAGCCGGTGCCGTTGTAGAGATATTGCTGAAGGGCCATGGTGACACTGGCCCCCGCCGCCGGTACCACGTTGACCGTGGCGCCATTCGAGATGCTGAACACGCCGCGGATCGCATAGCAGCCGCTGCCCAGCACGAGCGTCGTATTGCCCGACAATGTGACGTTGCCGGAGATCGTAATCGGATTGGCGCAGGTGGTGTCGGCAACGCCGGTGCCTGTGAAGGTGACCGTGGAATTCTGTGCCGTGAGCGAGGCGTATTTGTTTCCCGAAACCTTCGCCGTGGTGCTGGTGTAGTTTAGGTTCGACCCTCCGGAAACGGCGGCCGGCGTCAGTGCTGTCTTGAAGGTTCCGCTATAGGGCCAGCTTGACATGGCCTGCAGGCGCTTCTTCATCGTCGCGATGCGGCTGTCGGAAGCGAGGGGGTCGACACTGGCCTTGTTGAAGGTGAAGCTGCTCAGCGCCGGCGTCAGCTGCGCGTTGTAGCAGATGCTGTATTGTTCAAGTGCCTTCGAATACGCGATCTCGATGGTCGAGACGGTGCTGGCCGCATTGCTGCAATAGTAGAGATAGGTGGCGGAGGCCACCGTACAGCCTGTTCCGGACACCGATGCGCTGCTGAAGATGTTGAGCGCCCCGCTCAGCGTGCGCAGACAGTCGCCGCTGGTCGCACCGGAGGCGATCGAGGCGCTGGAAAGGGCCGTGACGGAGACCGAGGCCGTCTTGGTGATCATCTGCGCCAGCGTCAGCGAGACAGGATCGACAACGGTCGTTGTCAGCAGCTGGCCCTGCGTGGACGAGGTGGTAACACTGGTGCTCAGAATGCTCGAGGGATAGCCATTGATGGTCGCGATCTGCTGCGCAGTCGCCACCGCCTGAGCGCTGGGCGACCCGTTGACGATGGCGCCGCTGGTGCCTGCGGCGGCCAGGTTGGCAAGGTCGGCCACCCGCTGCATGTCACCTTTCTTGACGAAGAGAAGCGAGGCCTCGAGCGCAAGCGTGGCGACGGCAATCAGAACGACAACGGTAAAGGCGCCGACGATCCCCATCGATCCCTCGCGCGCCGCCAAAAAACGACGGAGTTCTCGCAGGGCTCCAGCAATGAGAGATGACACCACGCGCATCCTCAACATGGCCCTATCCGTTCGGAAATTGCGCCGTGGCGCTGAGGGAGAAACTGTAGCCTGCAAGGCTCATGGGATAGGCGATCTGAACGCGAACGAAGCTTGCCGCTCCGACGAGATAGGCCGTGTTGATCGTGATCTGGCTGGCCGCCGGGCGTGCCAAACCCTGAGTGACCGCAAGCTGCTCGATGTAGCACTGCTGGGGCGTGTCCGTGCAGCTGCCGCTGGCTGTCGTGCAGGCGGAGCCGGAAATGGCGATGCAGCGCGCACCCTGGGTAGCGACCGCCTGCAGCGCATTGAGGTTGAGCATCGCGATGCCGAAGCTCAGGCCACCGAAGATGACGAGGACAAAAAGCGGGAAAACGATGGCGAACTCAACGGCGGCCGCTCCATCGCTCCGCCGGAGCAATTGACCTGGCTTCAAACGCAGCCGCATCAGCTCACCCTCGCGATGATGGACCTGTCGAGCCCATAGACGTTGGCGAGGAAGCCGGTCGAAAGGATCAGCGGCTGGAGCTGCTCCGTGACGTGGATGGTCACAAACTTGCCGGATGTCAGGTTCGCCGAGCACGTCGCGGAGCTTGAACCCGTGCTGGTATAGGTCGGGGGATAACCGGTGACGCAGAAATAGTTGGACGCATCACTTGCTGTCGTCGAATTGTTGATGAGGATCGAGACCGTGATGTTGGTCGACGTTCCGAGCGTGCTGCGAATGATGCTTTCAAGCGTCGCACGCATTGTGTCGGCATTGGCGCTCGACAGACTGCTGCCGTTGCGCACGGCGTAATAGGCGGCCGCGGATATGGCCGAGCCGACACGTGATTTCTGGTAGTAGGCAAAGCCGAGATCGACTGTGGCGGCCAGGATGAGAAGCATGACCGGGAAGATGATGGCAAACTCAACCGCCGCTGTCCCGGCGCGCTGGCGGGCAAGGCGGAGGATAGCTCCTGTCAATTTCATGACGCTCATCATGGCGACAACCGGAAAAGGGTACAGACCCCTGATATTCATGCCGGTGGTGTAGCAACAAAGTCTAAAAATTGAGTTATTTGCACGTGTCTCTTTCGGTGCCCTGCAGCGGCGTACGCGGCAGCCGGAAGGCCTCTTGACCCTTGACGCCTGCCGGCGGATCGCCGACTTATAGGCCGAAGAACGGGATCGAGCGCGTGACGACAAGAATTTATGGCATCAAGAACTGCGACACGATGAAAAAGGCGTTCGACTGGCTGAAAGCAAACGGTCGCGCCTACGATTTTCACGACTACAAGAGTGCCGGAATCGATCAGACAACCCTCCAGCTGTGGTGCGCCACGCTCGGCTGGGAAAAGGTGCTGAACCGCGCCGGAACGACCTTCAAGAAGCTGGACGAGGCAGACAAGACCAATCTGGACGAGGCGAAAGCCATCCGGTTGATGCTGGAGCAACCTTCAATGATCAAGCGGCCGGTCCTGGATCGGGACGGCAAGCTGCTGCTCGGTTTCAAGCCGGATCAGTACGCGGACTTTTTCGGGGCCTGACGAATGGCGAAGACGACGCGGGCGACGCAGGCGCTGGACAGGGCAAAGGTGGCCTACACCGTGGTTTCCTATGATTACGATCCCGATGCAGACCGCATCGGCATGGCGGCGGCAGAAGCGATCGGCGAGCCGGCTTCGCGCGTCTTGAAGACCTTGATGGCCGAGGTTGACGGCAAGGCCGTCTGCGTCGTGCTGCCTTCCGACCACGAGGTTTCGATGAAGAAGCTGGCTGCAGCCTTTGGCGGCAAATCCGCGAACATGATGAAGCCGGCGGCAGCGGAAAAACACACGGGATATGTCGTAGGTGGCATTTCGCCCTTCGGCCAGCGCAAGCCGGTCCCCACGGTGATCGAGGAAAGCGCCATGGCAGAGCCCTACGTTTTTATGAACGGCGGCCAGCGCGGACTTCAGGTGCGGCTTGCGCCAGCCGACGCGTTGTCTGCGATCGGCGCGAAGGCGGCAGCCGTCATCGCCTGAACATACTCCGTCCTCTTCAAATCGCCGCAACGGCACCCTACCATTCAAGATATTCAAATCATCGGAAGACATGATCATGACCCAGACGCCCATCGACCCGATCAAACTGGAAAAGCTGGCTGAAGTCGCCGTGAAGGTCGGCTTGCAACTGAAAGAAGACCAGGATCTGGTGATCACCGCGCCGTTTGCGGCCGCACCGCTTGTCCGTCTCATCACCAAGCACGCCTATCTGGCCGGCGGCGGTCTCGTGTCGGCCTTCTATAACGACGAAGAGGCGACGCTGGCGCGCTATCGCTATGGCAGCGACAGGAATTTCGACAAGGCCGCGACCTGGCTCTACGAGGGCATGGCCAAGGCCTATGAAGCCGGCACGGCGCGGCTCGCCATTTCCGGCGACAACCCGATGCTGCTTGCGAACGAAGACCCCGCCAAGGTGGCCCGCGCCAACCGGGCCATGTCCATCGCCTACAAGCCGGCGCTTGAGAAGATCTCCAATTTCGACATCAACTGGAACATCGTCTCCTATCCCAACCCGTCCTGGGCCAAGCAGATGTTCCCCGGCATCCCCGAAGACGAGGCAGTCAGGAAGCTGGCCGATGCGATCTTCGCCGCCTCACGCGTTGATCGCGACGATCCGGTAGCAGCCTGGAAGGAGCATAATGCCAATCTGGCCAAGCGCTCGAAGTGGCTGAACGACAAGCGCTTCTCGGCGCTGCACTTCACCGGGCCAGGAACCGATCTGACGGTGGGTCTGGCCGATGGCCACGAATGGCATGGCGGCGCATCCGTCGCCAAGAACGGCGTGACCTGCAATCCCAACATTCCGACAGAAGAGGTCTTCACAACGCCACATGCGCGCAAGGTGGAGGGCTACGTCCGTTCAACCAAGCCGCTGAGCCATCAGGGCACACTGATCGACAATATCGAGGTACGGTTCGAGCAGGGCCGCATCGTCGAAGCGAAAGCTACAAAGGGTGAAGCCGTCCTGCTGAAGGTGCTCGACACGGACGAGGGCGCACGTCGTATCGGCGAAGTGGCGCTCGTGCCGCATTCCTCGCCGATCTCCGCCTCGGGCCTGCTCTTCTACAACACGCTCTTCGACGAGAACGCCGCCTGCCACATCGCGCTCGGTCAGTGCTATTCGAAGTGCTTCGTAGACGGAGCGAACCTCAGCCAGGACCAGATCAAGGCGCAGGGCGGCAACTCTTCGCTGATCCATATCGACTGGATGATCGGTTCCGGCGAGATCGATATCGACGGCGTCGCCGCGGATGGGTCCAAGGTGCCTGTGTTCCGGAAGGGTGAGTGGGCTTAAACCCTTGACACCTTGAGGGTTGAGCTAACGGCTCAACCCGCAAACCGGCCAGCATCATTCCCGTAATAGTTCCGATACCGCTCGGAAATCGTGTGGATGGGCAGCACGATAAGAACGTCGGTCGTGCGGAAGGCGCGGTCGACGACGGCGCCTTCGCCGATCATGGCGCCGAGGCGGAGATAGCCCTTGATGAGCGGAGGAAGGGCAGCGAGCGCCTTGCGCATGTTGATCGCTTCGGCCGGCATCAGGTCCATGGAATGTTCCAGTTCCGGCAGGGCCTCGACGCGCCATCGCCCCTTGGCGAGCGCGTTGTGGTGCAGGTAGGACAGCGCCAGCGCATGTTCCTCCGGAACTGCACCGGGGAAGGAGGCGCAGCCGAACATGACGTCTATGCGATGCTTCAACGCATAGGCCCAGTTGCCCTGCCAGAGCAGTTCGACGGTGCGCTTGGTGCGGTATTGCGGCAGCACGCAGGAGCGGCCGAGTTCCATGAAGCGCTTGTCCGGATGGCGGGCGACAAGGTCTGCCACTTCAAACTCGGACGAGGAATAGAAGCCGCCATTGGCCATCGCCACGTCCTGGCGCAGCAGGCGATAGGTGCCGACGATCTGGTCTTCCGCATCGCCTTCGATGGCCGTGTCGAGGACCAGAAGATGGTCGCAGATCGCATCCCAGGCGTCGATGTCGCGGCGCTTGAGCTGCGCCATCGGAGGCACCTGTGCGTGCATTTCCTCAACAAAAACGCGGTAACGGATCGCCTGCGCCGCATCGATTTCCGAAGCCGTGCGGGCAATGCGCGTTTCCAGCGTGCCAATGCGGCCGAGAACGCCACTCTTGTCAGCGGTCAGGCGCGCCAGCGTCGCGTCCTGTCCTGCAATGATGTCGGGGTTGAGCGTTTCTGTCGTCATCGCGATTCGAGCCTCGTTCGGTTGAGGGCGATTAAACACGAATATACGACATGCGGGTGACATTAATAGGACAGAACCGTGTCCCGGTCGATGGCGTCCCTAGGATTGTTAGCCGGCGCGACGGGCAGCGTAAGATGCCAGGAGATCGGCGAGCTTGGCCGGATCGGCAGGCTTGATGAAAAGCTCCGTCGCACCCGCGTCGATCGCGGCCTTGCGCGTCTCCGGACTGGACGAGCCGGTGACGACGATCACCGGGACCTCGGAAAGCCGGTTGGCGCGTTCGAAATCACGAATGGCCGAAAGCGCATCAAGCCCGTTGCCGCCGGGCATGGACAGGTCCGTGACGATCGCGCCGGGCCGACCGGTCGTTTGCGTGGCCGCAGCGATCAGGTCGCGGAAGGTTTCGACCTCGGCGACACGGTGGCCGCTTTTCTTGAGCACCGTCTTGAGAAGCAGGCGATTGACCGGATCATCCTCGGCGACGATCACATCAAGGCCGCTGCCTTCCGTCTGCGTCCAGCGGGTGTTGGAGCGGTTGTCGTTGATCGGATCGCGAAGCTCTATGCCCTTCATGCGACCCTGCAGAACGCCGATGAGCGACCGTTCGCGCAAGGGGCGTACGAGCCAGGAATCGTATCCTGCGCCAAAGAAGCGCGAGCCGCTGCGGCTTTCGGGATCGATGAGCAGAATGCGTCGTGTCGCCGGGTTGCGGAAAGCCGCGTGCTTGCGCAGCTCGTCCGACAGGAGATCGGCGAGCCGTCGATCGACGACGATATCGGTAAAGGCGTCGGCGGCGGCATCCAGGCACGCGACGACATCCGCAGGAGAGGAGGCGTGCTGCACCTTTCCGCCGAGACTTGAAACGGCAGCCGAAAGCGCTTCGCGGCACATTCCGTCCGGCGCAATGATCAGCATATGCGTGCTCGACAGCATCGTGGCGCGCGCCTGGCGCAGGCGGGAATCGGACGCTTGACGGACCGGCAGACGGACGATGAACGTGCTGCCGACGCCGGGCTGACTTTCGACATTGATGCTGCCGCCGGCTTCCAGAACGATGCGGCGGGAAATGGCGAGCCCCAGACCGGTGCCGCCGATCCTGCTTTTTTCTTCGCCCACCTGTTCGAATTCGCGGAAAAGCTTTTCCTGGCCGCGCGCCGACATGCCGGGACCGGTGTCCCGAACGCGGATCTCAAGCTCCCCCTCGACCATGCAGGCCGAGACGAGAACACCGCCTTCGCTGGTAAATTTCACGGCATTGCCGACGAGATTGAAGAGGATCTGGCGCAGACGCTCCGGGTCGAAGGAGAGGAGGCCGGGGACGTCGGCGGCCACCCAGCTTGCGATCTCGATGCCTTTTTCATGGGCCCGGTGCGCGAGCATCTCGACAACGCTTTCGATCAGCTGACGCAGGTCGTCCTCGCGCGGATGGAGCTGGAAGCGTCCGGCTTCTATGGAGGAAAAGTCCAGAAGGTCGTCGACAAGCTGCGAGAGGGCCTGAACGGACTGGCCGATGCCCGACAGATAATTCGCCTGCTCGGGTGTCAGCCGCGTCTGGCTCAGCAGATGGCTCATCCCGGCAATACCGGAAAGCGGCGTGCGGATGTCATGGCTGACAGTCGCGAGGATCCGGCTCTTCATCGCACTTTCACGTTCGGCGCGGGCCAGCGCTTCGCGGGTCAGATTGAGGCTGGGGACATGGTCGGAAGACGAAGTCCGTCTGCCTGAGACCATGCGCCGGAACCAGGTCACAAGGGGGCTTGCGCCCTTATCCACATTGGGCGCATGTCCGTTGTCGAGGTCCATATCTTCAATATCTCGCATACCTGAGAGCTAGCACGCGAAAGCTACAGAAGTGTTTCCGGGCTTCGTTAATCTTCTATTTCGATTTTTCGCCGCTTCCGAAGATTTCATCAAAACCGATCAGGACAGCACCGACCGTGATGAAACTGTCCGCCAGATTGAAGACGGCAAACGACCATGACGTGCCGATATGAAAGAGCACGAAGTCGATGACATGACCGTAAAGGAAGCGATCGATGAGATTGCCGAAGGCGCCGGCAATGACGAGCGCGAAGCCCATATGGGCGATCCAGCGCGATGCCGGCGTGCGCAGCCAGAGCCAGGTGACGAAGGCGACGATGGCGAGCCGCAGGCCGACGATGAAGACACCGGGCATCTGGTCAAACCAGGAGAAGGCGACTCCGGTGTTATAGGTGCGATAGAGCGCCAGAACCGGCAGGAGATGAACCGGCTCCTGCAACGGCAGATAATGGTCGACAGCGATCTTTGTCAGCTGGTCGACGATCAGCAGCGCGATGATGAAGAGGATAGCCGGGCGGGCGCGCGAGAACAGCGAGACCTTGTCCATCAGCGCGGCTCCAGCGTCAGAAGATGCCGGCGCGCCTCGAAGAGCATGACGGCCGTGGCAACGGCAAGGTTCAGCGAATCGGCAAGGCCAGCCTGCGGGATGCGCGCAAGCTGGTCGGCTTCCTTCGCCAGCAGGTCGGGCAAGCCCTGCTGCTCGTTCCCCATGAGGACGACGACCGGCTTCTTCTTGTAATCGACCGTCCGGTAGTCGACGGCACCGGCAAGATGCGTGGCGACGACAGAGACACCGGCACCCTTCTTCCAGGCAAGAAATTCTTCCGGCGTGGCACGTGTGACCGGCAGCGCGAAGACGGAGCCCATGGTGGCTCGCACGGTTTCCAGCGAGAAGGGATCGGTGCACTCGCCAACGAGGATCACGCCCGAGGCTCCTGCAGCATCGGCCGTGCGAATGATCGTTCCGAGATTACCGGGATCGCGCACGCGGTCAAGCGCGATATAGGTCTCGTCGGCCGCTGGACGAATCTCGGAAAGCGGCCGCCATTTCGTCTTGAAGACGCCGACCACCATCTGCGGATTGTCGCGGCGGGTGATGGCGGAAAGCACCTTCTCGCTCACCTCCAGAACGAGGCCGCCGGCTGCCACCGTTCGGGCGGCCACCTTCGTGACGAGCGGCTTGTCCTTGGCGTTCTTGGCATAGATGAGCGTGCTGATCGCCCAGCCGAGTTCCAGCGCGTCGATGACCAGTTTAAGGCCCTCGGCCATGAAGGTGCCGGTTTCCTCGCGCCCCTTCTTCTGGGAGAGCGCCTTGATGTCCTTTATGATCGGATTGGCAAGGCTCGTGACTTCCTTGACCTGTCCGACGCGGCCGGGGCCGCCCTTAGTGGCGTCGCTCATGCGGGTACCCAACGCGAAAAGAGGGATGTGGAAAGCGCCCTGCCCGGCTCCGAACCGTCGAGCCCGCTTTCCCGGATGATGAGTTCGCCGGATTCGACGACGCCGCCGGCGCCGCGCATCGTCTCGCGCATCAGCTCGTGGATCGAATAGAAGCTGGCACGGATAGAATAGGCGGTCAGCACGAAGCCCAGCGCCTTTTCGCTCAGGAGTTCGCGACCGATGTCCAGCATGAGCGGCAGATGGTCGAAGAGATGCCAAACCTCGCCATTCGGACCGCGACCGAATTTCGGCGGGTCGGTGAGGATGATGTCGTAGCGATTGCCGCGGCGCTCCTCGCGCGCGATGAACTTCATGGCATCGTCGCAGATCCAGCGAATTGGCGCCTTGTCGAGCCGGGCAAGCGCCTGGTTCTCGCGACCCCAGCCGATCGCCTTCTTGGAGGCATCGACATGGGTCACTTCGGCCCCGGCGGCAGCGGCAATCAGCGAGGCGACGCCGGTGTAGCCGAACAGGTTCAGCACCTTGACCGGGCGCTTCGCTCTTTCGATCTCGTGGCGCATCCAGTCCCAGTGAACCTGCTGTTCGGGGAAGACGCCGACATGGCGGAAGCTGGTGAAGCGGCCATGGAAATCAACGCCCAGAAGCTGCATCGGCCAGGTTTCGCCGAGCGCGCCCTTGGGAAAGCGCCAGCGGCCCATGCCGTCCTCATCGGTGTCGCCGGTGAAGACGGCGTCGACATGGTCCCAGTGCTTTGCCGCAAGCGAGCGCTGCCACAGCGCCTGCGCTTCCGGACGCACGATTCGGTAATCTCCATACTGCTCGAGCTTTTCGCCGGCGCCGCTGTCAATCAGGCGGAAACCTGCCGAGGACTGGTTCTCAAGGATGACCGGAATGCGCTCAGCCGGCTTCTCGCCCGTGCGCACCATCAGCGGGCGCTCGGGGGCGGCAGTGGCGCCGCGTTCGGGCTTTGCCCTCATCTCGCTCGCGCGGGGCTCCTGATCGCGGGGCTTCTGAGGCCGCTCACTGCGGGCAGCACCGGGCGGCGGACCACCGCGTCGCATCTTTGTCGTCTTGGTCAAAATTCACAATTCCCGAGGGGCCAAATTCGCGACTGTCGCAAAAACGGCTCTATCGGCACGAAATAACATTAAGCGCTCTCTTGGCAAAGACTTATCCCTCAAGTGATATTATAGCATTCATCAAGAACGGCCCAGGGGCCACGCATTGGGAGGAGCGATCACGATGGATATGAGCGGCGAAGAACGCATTGCAGCCAAGCGCGAGGTTGTCTGGGCGGCATTGAACAATCCCGAGATCCTGAAGGCCTGCATTCCTGGCTGCCAGAACCTGGAAATGACTTCTCCGACTGAAATGTCGGCGAGCGTCAAGATCAAGATCGGCCCTGTCTCGGCAACATTCGCAGGCGAAGTCACGCTCTCCGATCTCAACCCACCGGCCGGCTACAAGATCTCCGGCGAAGGCAAGGGTGGCATCGCAGGGTTTGCCAAGGGCGGTGCGGAAGTGAAGCTCACTGAAGATGGCGATGAAACCATCCTCGCCTATACCGTCGATGCACAGATCGGCGGCAAGCTGGCGCAGCTCGGTTCCCGGCTCATCGATTCCTCGGCCAAGAAGCTGGCCGGGCAGTTCTTCGCCGATTTCAACAAGGCCGTCAGCGGAACCTGACCGCTCAATGCTTCACCGGGACTTATTTCGAGGCTGAAACCGGCAGGATAACCTGCTGCGCCAGCTCCTCGGCCCGCTTCTGGTTACGCCGCGCCTCGCCCTGCCAGCGCGCGGTTTCCTGCGCCTGATGGCGCGCACGCTTGCGATGCTTGCCCTGCGCAAACCAGGTGAGCGCCGCACCCATCAGGGCACCAAGGACAACCGCAAGAAAGAGGTAGACGAAGAAGGGCGCCGTGATGGAAAGCAGCGAGTCCGACGGATCGAAGGGGTTGAACGCGAGTGTGACCGCCTGGCGATTGGCGACCGAAAGCACGATGAGGATAATGGCGACCGGCAGGAGGATCACCACATTGATCAGCTTCTTCGTCATGCACAGGCTCCGGCAGGCAAAAAGATCACGACGGGCGAAATCGCCCGTTCAGCCCTATTAGAATAGAAGGATATGTGGCGCTTTCAAGCCTGCAATCCGAAGCCGGTCGCATCGCGGCCAGCGGATCAATCGTCTTCGTCGGCTTGGCCTGGATTCAGGCGCTCGCGCAGTTCCTTGCCGGTCTTGAAGAAGGGAACCCACTTCTCCTCGACAAAAACGGCGTCGCCTGTGCGCGGGTTGCGGCCCGAACGTGACGGACGGTTCTTGACCGAGAAGGCGCCGAAACCCCGGAGCTCGACGCGGTTGCCGCCCGCCAGCGCATCAGTGATTTCGTCGAGCACGGCGTTGACGATGTTTTCCACGTCGCGGTGATAGAGATGTGGATTGCGCGCAGCAACGATCTGCACCAATTCGGACTTTATCACGTCTTCCCCCTCGATCATTTCCGATTTCCGGACCCGCAAGGCATGTATGCCTGCCGAAGCCCGACCGCCGGAGTGAATTCTGTATAGTCTTGTTGTCCCGGCGAATGTCGCCGGGGGTACCTTAGCCGCGCTCAACCTGCCAAACGGAAACAAGGCCGTCAAGGAACAAGTGCTGGATACCTAGCATTTTCAAGGCGCTTGCCTGAAAATCCTGACCGAGGCCCGACCATTCCGCAGCGTGGATCAGGGCGCCCGGAAGCATCGACGCCCAACCTTGCGGCGCCGGCTTCCAGTCGATGACTGGCAGTTCGGGATCGACCGAACGCGACTTGAGATAGGCCTTGATCTCGACCATGCCACCCAGCTCATCGACCAGACCATTTTTCAGAGCCTGGCGACCGGTAAAGATGGAGCCGTCGGAAAGCGCCATTGCCTGTTCCGGTGACATCTTGCGGCGCTCGGCCACCAGGTCAACAAACCAGTGAAAACTGTCCTGCACCATCGCGTTGATCATCGCCTTGGTCTGGTCGCTTGGCGGGTTGAAAGGCGATGGCTCCGCCTTCATCGGCGCGGACTTAATCGATTCGAGCGAGACGCCGATCTTGTCGAGCAGTTCCTTGGCCTGCGGATACTGGAAGAGTACGCCGATCGAACCCGTAATCGACATGTCGCCCGCCACGATGCGGTCGCCACCAAGCGCGATCATGTAGCCGGCGGATGCGGCAAGCGTGCGGATGTCGGAGACGACGGGCTTCTTGCCTGCGACGCGGCGCAACGCCTTGTAGATGGTCTCGCCGCCATAGGTCGTGCCGCCGGGCGAGGAAATATCGACGATCAGCGCCTTGACATTGTCGGCCTTGGCGATGCGATCGAGCCGCGCCGTCAGATCCTGATCGTCCTGAATCAGGCCACTGATGGAGACGCGGGCGATCTGGTTGACACTGGAGCCCTGCGCGCCCGGCCACTGGAACCACACGGTTGCCAGAATGAAGACGAGAATGATGATGGCGAGACTGCGCCAGAAAGTGACCTTTCGGCGAAGCGCCCGGCGATCGGCAATTCCGTTGTCCATGCAAGTGTCCTCCAAGGTCGGGCCGCCAGGCAATCGACGCTGTACAAGGGCGCGTCGACGGGCAAGCAACATCTGGCGAGATAGCCATAAAGCCTCTTTGCCAAATCCGGAAGTCGCGCGAGGCCGTAAAATCGCCACGAGAGGCCATCACCACCTTAGACAGCGAAAACGTAAGGTGGCCGATGTTTTTGACGCTTACGAGATTGTTTACCGCAGGAAAATAACCATATTGCGTAGCAGCCGCTTCGGCTAATGTGACAGCCAGTCCAACACGGGAATTCGATGGCAAGCTTGGAGATGAACAGCACGGACGCAGGCGATGTGAGTATGCGGCGCGCGGCCTATTCCCAGGCGGTGCGTCATTCGAAGCGCGTGCGACGTCTCAAGATCCTTCTTCCGGTTGCCGCCGTGGTTGTCTCGCTTCTTTTCGCGGTCGTGTCCGTGGTCCGCAGCTACCTTCCAGACAATATCGAAGTGAAGGGCGCGACCATAGAGAACGGTCAGATCGTCATGGAAAAACCGGCGATCTCGGGCCGTAATGCCGATGGCATCTTCTATTCGATGACGGCCGCCCGCGCGCTGCAGAGCATCGTGTCTCCCAATCTGATGACGCTGGAAGATATCGCCGCGCAGATGCCGGTTAACGACCAGTTGATCGCCAAGGTCAAGGCCAAGGGCGGCATCTATGACCGGTCCGCCAATACGCTCGACATGACGCAACCCTTTTCGTTGCATCTTTCCAGCGGTCTGGTCGCCAACTTCCGCTCGGCAAAACTCGACGTGAAAAACGGCACGATGTCATCCGACGATGTGGTGTCGATCACCGCGTCCAGGGCAACCGTGGTTGCGCAAAGCATCAAGATCGAAGATAAGGGCGAGACGATCGTATTCGACGGCCGCGTGCAGGTGAACCTGACGGCCGACGCCATTCATGATAAAGGCAAATAAGTCATGCCCGCCAAAGCCAATTTCACGCTGTGTCTGGTGACTGCTGCACTCGCGCTTGGGCCCGCCTCCGTTGCATTTTCGCAGGCCACCGCCAGCAAGATGGACGGCATTGCGCTTTCCAACGACAAACCCATCCACATCGAAAGCGACAAGCTGGAAATCAAGGACAAGGAAAACCGTGCGGACTTTACCGGCAATGTCGTCGCCACCCAGGGCACGACCATGCTGAAGTCCAAGACAATGACGGTCTATTACAAGTCCTCAGGCAAGGATGGAGCCCCTGCGGCTGGCGGTGCGATGAGCAATGCCGGCAATGGCGACATCGACCGCATTCTGGTCAATGGCGGCGTGGTGCTGAATTCCGACAAGCAGACGGCGACGGCGGATAGCGGCCACTTCGAGATGGCGCAACAGCTCATCGTGCTTGAAGGCAAGCAGGTCGTGCTCTCCGACGGCAACAATGTGTTCACCGGATGCCGTCTTACCGTTCACATGGATACCGGACAGGCTCAGCTCGACAGCTGCGGCGGCCGCGTCCAGATCCAGCTCGATCCCAAATCGCGCGGCAAATAAGCGGTGACCTCCTTGCTGAACAGGAACGCCGAACAGTCTTCCCGGAAAAACGCCGGCGAACAGCAGACTGACAGCCATGCCGCACGCTATGAAGGCACGCTGGTTGCCCGCAATCTGACGAAAACATATGGTTCGCGACGCGTCGTGAACGGCGTCTCGCTGATCCTGAAGCGCGGCGAAGCCGTTGGCCTGCTTGGCCCGAACGGCGCCGGAAAGACAACCTGCTTCTACATGATCACAGGTCTCGTCCCGGTTGATTCCGGTGCGATCGAGCTCGACGGCCACGATGTGAGCTCGATGCCCATGTATCGCCGCGCGCGGCTTGGCGTCGGCTACCTCCCCCAGGAAGCCTCCATTTTCCGCGGCCTGACGGTCGAGGAAAACATTCGGGCGGTTCTCGAGGTGCGGGAGAAGAACCGCGCCAAGCGAGAGAGCAAGATCACAGAACTGCTCGAGGAGTTCTCGATCGAGCACCTGCGCAAATCGCCGGCCGTGGCGCTGTCTGGCGGCGAGCGGCGGCGCCTGGAAATTGCCCGTGCGCTTGCGACCGAGCCCGCCTTCATGTTGCTGGACGAGCCTTTCGCAGGCGTCGACCCGATCTCCGTGTCGGAAATCCAGAACCTCGTCAGGCATCTGACCCGGCGCGGTATCGGCGTCCTGATCACCGACCACAATGTGCGCGAGACGCTCGGCCTCATTGATCGCGCCTACATCATTCATGCCGGCGAAGTGCTGACGCACGGCCGAGCCGACGACATTGTGAACAACGCCGATGTACGTCGCCTCTATCTCGGCGACAATTTCAGCCTTTAGGGCCAGATCACCTCGCGCCTGTCACATAACCGACACCGATTTTAACCGAATCTCCGCTTGCCCCTTGACCGCGAAAGGGAAACCAAGCAATTTTCGGGCCAGACAGATCTACCGCCGGGAGCGCGCCGAAACTGTCGAATGCAATGTCGGGAGTTCTGCGTTCATCATGGCCATGTCCGCCAGCCTGCACCTCAAGCAATCGCAATCGCTGGTGATGACACCGCAGCTGATGCAGTCGATCCAGCTGCTGCAGATGACCCATCTTGAGCTCAATCAGTTCATCGAACAGGAAGTCCAGAAGAACCCGTTGCTGGAAATCGCCACAGGTGAGGGACCGAGCGTCTCCCTTGGCGACGACGCGCCGGATGGGGGCCCAGAGCCGGCCATGGCCGCCCGGGCCGAGGGGGACTGGTTCGAGGCCGGCAACACGGGTCAGGCAGAACGCCTGACCAAGGAACTCGACGCCAACTTTGAACCGGAATTCGACACCGACCAGGCCGAACGCCGGCCGGATTCTCCCGAACTCATGGGGCAGTGGAAATCCATGCCCGGCGGCCAGGGCGACGACGGCAGCGATTTCGACATGGACGATTTCGCAGCGGCAGGCGTCTCGCTGCGCGAGTTCGTAAGCCAGCAGCTCCCCTTCGCAGTCACCACCGCAGCCGACCGACTAATTGCCCAGCATCTCGTCGACCTTCTCGATGACAGCGGCTACATTCTGCCCGAGCTTGATATCGTTGCGGAACGGGTTGGCCGGCCTATTGCCGATATCGAACGCGTGCTTGCCATCCTGCAGACGCTCGAACCCGCGGGCATCTTCGCCCGTTCGCTCAGCGAATGCCTGGCGATACAGCTCAGGCAGAAAAATCGACTCGATCCGGCCATGTCCGCCTTCGTCGCCAACCTGGAACTGCTGGCGCGACGGGATTTCCAGTCGCTGAAGAAGCTCTGCGGCGTGGACGAAGATGATCTTCTCGACATGCTGGCGGAAATCCGGCGTCTGGATCCGAAACCGGGAAGCGGTTTCCTGCGTTCCGCCTCGGAAACGATCGTGCCCGATATCGTCGTTTCGCCGGCTTCAGATGGCGGATGGAATGTCGAACTCAATCCCGACACGCTGCCGCGGGTGCTCGTCAACCAGTCCTACTATGCTGAGGTCTCTCGCCACGCGCCCCGCGACAGCGCCGATCAGGCATTCCTGAGCGAGTGTATGCAGAATGCCAACTGGCTGACGCGCAGCCTGGACCAGCGGGCGCGGACCATCCTGAAGGTCGCGACGGAAATCGTCCGCCGACAGGACGGATTTCTGCGCAAGGGTGTCGATGGACTGAAGCCCTTGAACCTCAAGACCGTGGCGGATGCCATCAAGATGCATGAATCGACCGTCAGTCGCGTGACCTCCAACAAGTTCATGATGACTCCGCGCGGCGTGTACGAGCTGAAATACTTCTTCACAGTCTCGATCTCGTCCGCCGAGGGCGGCGACGGACATTCGGCGGAAGCGGTGCGCAACCGGATCCGCTCGATGATCAACGAGGAAACAGCAGACACAGTGCTCTCCGATGACGATATCGTGGATATTCTCAAGGCCGCCGGCGTCGATATCGCCCGGCGCACGGTCGCAAAATACAGGGATGCGATGAACATCCCTTCCTCCGTTCAGCGGCGGCGGGAGAAGAAGGCGATCGCGCGCATTGCCTCGTAATGCGTTCTGTCAAATCCGTCCATAACAATCGGTGGGCAAGTGCTTGCGCTGACTGCACGTCATGTTGACTTGCCCCATGCCCCGGAGTAGAAGCGCGCCGCACCCCATGGAAGGCCGAAAGTATTGTCGGAATCGCTTGGATGCGAGGGCAGCTTGGAATAGACTGTTTCTCGCAAATCAATACACAAGAAGGGTAAAACCATGAGTGTGCGAGTTTCCGGAAAACATATGGAAGTCGGTGAAACGTTCCGCCAGCGGATCGAGAGCCATGTCGGAGACGCGGTGGGGAAATATTTCGATGGAGGCTATTCCGGCCAGGTAACGGTCGAAAAGTCGGGTTCGTCGCGCTATGCGGCGGATTGCAAGATTCACCTCGACACGGGCGTTGTTTTTCACGCGGCCGGCGAGGCAAACGATCCGCAGGCGGCCTATGATGCGGCGGCCGAGCGAATCGAGAAGCGGCTTCGGCGCTACAAGCGTCGCCTGCGCGACCACCATGCCGGAAACGGACAGCACACCGAAATGCCCTATTCCGTGATCGATTCGATCTCGGATGAGGTCGAGGAAGTGCCGGAAGATTATGCACCGGCCATTATCGCAGAGAGCACGAAACGGCTCAGAACCATGACTGTCGCCGGCGCCGTGATGGCGCTCGACATGACCGACGAACCGGTTTTCGTGTTCCGCAATGCGGGTAACGAACAACTGAACATTGTGTATCGCCGCCACGACGGCAACATCGGCTGGATTGATCCGGCCGGCGTAAAGGGCTGAACAGCCGGACGGGCGCGCCAAAGCCGCGCGCCCGCCTCCTTTCAGCTTCAGAACGGGGAACATCGAATGGCATTGGCAGATTTGCTGCAACAGGATGCGATTATTCCGGCTCTGAAGGCCAATTCCAAAAAGCAGCTGCTTCAGGAACTCGCGGAAAAGGCGGCCGATGTCACCGGCCTGCCCGAGCGGGAAATTTTCGATGTGATTCTCCAGCGTGAGCGCCTAGGCTCCACCGGCGTCGGCAACGGCATCGCTATTCCGCATGGAAAGCTCAATTCCATCAAAAAGATCGCTGGCGTGTTTGCGCGGCTCGAGACGCCTGTCGCATTCGAGGCGCTGGACGACCAGCCGGTCGATCTCGTCTTTCTGCTGCTCGCGCCCGAGGGGGCCGGTGCCGACCACCTGAAGGCACTGTCGCGCGTCGCCCGCGTCCTGCGCGACCAGGACCTGACTGCGCGCCTGCGCGCCTGCGAAACGGCTGCTGCCATCTTCGCCTGCCTCAACCAGGATGCCGGAACGAATGCGGCCTGAACCCGGAGGGTCAGGCCGCAAGATCGGACGTCTCGATATTTGGAAAGATAGGCGGCCTCAGGCCGTCTTTTCTGCATCTGCTGCGTCAGTTGCAACCACCTTCGGGCCGCCCTTGGATACGCCGACCATAGCCGGGCGCAGCATACGTTCGCCGATGACGTAGCCCGCCTGGACCACCTGAAGGACCGTGTTGTTGGGAACTTCAGTATTCGGGATTTCGAACATGGCCTGATGGAAGTTCGGGTCGAACTTCTGGCCTTCGGGCTCCAGCTTTTTCACGCCGTGCCGTTCCATGGCGGCGAGCATCGAACGTTCGGTGAGCTCCACGCCTTCGATCAGCGCCATGAGTCCTGCTTCACCGGCTTCCTTGGCCTCGGCCGGAATGGCATCGAGCGCGCGGCGCAGGTTGTCGGATACGCCGAGCATGTCGCGGGCGAAGCTGGCAATCGCATAGGACTTGGCGTCCTTGACGTCGCGCTCGGTGCGGCGGCGCAGATTGTCCATTTCGGCGGCGAGGCGCAGATAGCGGTCGCGCAGATCGGCGTTTTCCGCCTTCAGAAATTCGATCGGATCCGGTTCCTGTTCGGCAGCCTTTGCTTCAGCCTCAGCGGCCTCGGCAATCACGGCTTCTGCATCTGCGCCGAGATCCGTTGCCGCTTCGTCAGGTCCGTTCTTCTTCGTGTCGTCGGTCATGACGGTCTCCAGATTGAAGTTTTAAGGGGTTGCGCCCGATATCGATGTTCGGGCTCAAAAAATCAAGGCTTCAAAGCCCAGATGTTGACAATCGGGCGCTTCGTTCGATGTCAGCCGGGTGAACTGAGCTTCGATATGAGCTGCGCGGTGTAATCCACCATCGGCACGATGCGCGCATAGTTCAATCTTGTTGGACCGATGACGCCGACGGCACCGACGATCTTCTGCTCGCTGTCGCGATAGGGCGCGACGATGAGCGAGGAACCCGAAAGGGAAAAGAGTTTGTTTTCCGAACCGATGAAAATCCGTACCCCCGGCCCTGCTTCGGCGAGATTCAGCAAATCGATGAGGCTTTCCTTGCGCTCCAGATCGTCGAAGAGCATCCGCAACCGGTCGATATCGGCCTGATCGTCGAGGCCTTCGATGAGGTTCGACTGCCCGCGCACAATCAGCTGAGACGTCTGTTCCAGGTCGCTCGTACCCGCCCAGACGGCCAAGCCCCGCTCGACAAGATCCTGCGACAGCGTATCCAGCTCCGTCTGGATCGTCTTGCGGATGACTTCCGTCTGGCTGCGGATTTCCGCAAGCGTATGGCCGGAGAGATGGGCGTTCAGGAAATTGGCCGCCTCGGTCAACTGCGAACTGGTCGTACCGGCGGGGAGTTCGATGATGCGGTTTTCCACCTCGTCATGCTCGCCGACCAGGACGGCCAGCGCCTTGGTCGGTCCGAGCCGAACGAATTCGACATGCCGCAAGACCGGATCGTTCTTTGTGGTCACCACCAGCCCCGCCCCGCGCGACATACCGGACAACATTCGGCTTGCCTCGCTCAGGAGATTGTCGGCCTGCTGACCGCGTTCTGCCGCGCGCATTTGCGCCTCGATGGACGTGCGCTCTTCGGGCGAGAGATCACCCACCTGCATGAACGCGTCGACGAAGAAGCGCAGGCCAAGCTGGGTCGGAAGCCGGCCCGCACTGATATGCGGAGAATAGATGAGGCCGAGTTCCTCCAGATCGCTCATGACATTGCGCACGGAAGCGGGCGAGAGCGACATGGGAAGAAGGCGGGAGAGATTGCGCGAGCCGAGCGGCTCGCCGTTCTGCAGATAAGTCTCCACGATGCGCCGGAAGATCTCGCCCGAACGCTCATCCAGCGTGCGGCCCCTCTCCGGTCCCTTGTCCAGCGTTTGACCGATCCGTCTATCCCAACCGATCATGTGCTTCGCATACTCTCCATCGCCATTTCCCTTTGAAATATAGACATCGTCGCGTGCCAAGCAAACAGGATTTGGAATTCGGCAAGCCGTTTTTCTTTGCAAAAGACCGGGTGCGGACTTAGAAGGCTCCAAACACACTATAAGGAGACACCCATGAGGCCTTCGGGACGCAAGACCGACCAGATGCGCAAGGTAACGTTCGAGCGCGGCGTATCCAAGCACGCCGAGGGCTCCTGCCTGGTCAAGTTCGGCGACACGCACGTGCTGTGCACCGCAAGCCTTGAAGACAAGACGCCGCCGTGGCTCAGGAATTCCGGCAAGGGATGGGTGACGGCCGAATACGGGATGCTGCCGCGCGCCACCGGTGACCGCATGAAGCGCGAAGCCGCCAGCGGCAAGCAGGGCGGACGAACGCTGGAAATCCAGCGCCTGATCGGCCGCTCACTGCGCGCCGTCGTCGATTTAGAAGCGCTCGGCGAACGCCAGATCACCGTTGACTGCGATGTCATCCAGGCCGATGGCGGCACGCGCACGGCCTCGATCACCGGCGGCTGGATCGCGCTGCGCGATTGCCTGAAATGGATGGAAACGCGCGGCATGATCAAGATGGACCGCGTGCTCAAGGATCACGTCGCGGCCATCTCCTGCGGCATCTTTGCCAGCCAGCCGGTCATCGATCTCGATTATCTGGAAGACTCCTCGGCTGAAACGGACGCCAACTTCGTCATGACGGGTGCTGGCGGTATCGTTGAAATCCAGGGCACGGCCGAGGGCAAGCCTTTCTCGGAAGAGGAATTTGCGACCCTGATGGGCCTCGCCAAGGCGGGCATTGCCGATCTCGTGACCATGCAGAAGGAAGCCGTCTCGGCTTGAGGAGGAGCATGGCCGGCGCCGCACGCATCGAAGGTATCCTTGAAACGGCGCTCTACGCCGCCGACCTTCGCGCTGTGGCGGATTTTTACGGCAGGGTTCTCGGACTTGTCGAGATCACCCATGTCGAAGGCCGGCATATCTTCTTCCGCTGCGGACAAGGCGTTCTGCTGATCTTCAATCCGGATGCGACGGATCTGCCGCCGCACAATCCCGACATGCCGGTTCCGCCGCATGGCGCACGCGGAGCCGGACACGCCTGTTTCCGCGTTGCGGGCGAAGAGATGGATGCCATGCGCAGCCGTCTTGAGATGGAAGGCGTGGCCATCGAAGCCGATTTCCGCTGGCCGAACGGCGCGCGGTCCCTTTATTTTCGCGATCCGGCCGGAAACAGCCTGGAATGCGCCGAAGCCAAACTCTGGAACCTTTAAAACCATGCGCAAGCTCGATACCCGCACCATTGTCGTTGCCAGCCACAATGCCGGCAAGATCCGGGAAATCAACGACCTGATCGGCCCGATGGGCTTTACCGCCACATCCGCCGCCGAACTCAATTTTGCGGTTCCCGACGAGACCGGCACGACATTCGAGGAAAATGCCGCGATCAAGGCGCTGGCCTCGGCCAAGGCCGCTGGCATCCCGGCGCTTTCGGATGATTCCGGGCTGGTGGTCGACGCGCTGGATGGTGCGCCGGGCGTCTACACGGCTGACTGGGCCGAAACCGGCGATGGCACGCGCGATTTCCAGATGGCCATGCAGAAGGTCGAGACCGCGCTGCAGGAAAAGGGCGCGACCATCCCGGAAAAGCGGACCTGCCGCTTCGTCTCCGTCCTTTGCCTCGCATGGCCCGACGGACATACGGAAATGTTCCGCGGCGAAGTGGAAGGCACCGTTGCCTGGCCACCGCGCGGGACTGCAGGCTTTGGCTACGACCCGATCTTCCAGCCGGAAGGCTATGGCGTGACGTTTGGCGAGATGTCAGCGGAAGAAAAGCATGGCTGGAAGCCAGGCGACGCAGCAGCGCTGTCGCATCGGGCACGCGCGTTCAAGCTTTTCGTCGAAACCTGCCTTGAGGCGTGATGATGCTCGCCGCTGACGGCCAAATCCTGCCCGACACCGGCGACCCGGGCTTCGGCGTCTATCTGCACTGGCCCTTCTGCGCGGCCAAATGCCCCTATTGCGACTTCAACAGCCATGTGCGCCACCAGCCGGTGGACCAGCCCCGTTTTGTCGAGGCCTTTCTGAAGGAAATGGCGGCTGCGCGCGAACTCACCGGCCCGCGCACCGTGACGTCCATCTTCGTCGGCGGCGGCACGCCCTCCCTGATGCAGCCCGCCACCGTCGAGGCGATCCTGAACGGCGTCGCGAAGACCTGGCATGTGCCGGCGGGAATCGAGATCACCTTGGAAGCCAATCCGTCGAGCGTCGAGGCGGAGAGGTTCCGCGGCTATCGCGCCGCAGGCGTCAACCGCGTCTCCATGGGCGTGCAGGCGCTGAACGACAAGGATCTCAAGTTCCTCGGCCGGCTGCACAATGTCGAAGAGGCGCTCACCGCAATCAGGCTGGCGCGCGAAATCTTCCCGCGCATGTCCTTCGACCTTATCTATGCCCGGCCAGGCCAGACGGTCGAGGAATGGAGCCGCGAACTGGTCGAGGCAATCAATCTCGCCGTCGATCACCTGTCGCTCTATCAACTGACGATCGAGGAAGGCACACCCTTCTTCGGCTTGCACAAGGCGGGCAAGTTTACCGTGCCCGATGGCGACCAGTCGGCCGCGCTTTACGAAGCGACGCAGGAGATCACCGCGCGCCACGGCATGCCGGCCTATGAAGTGTCCAACCACGCCGTTCCGGGCGCGGAAAGCCGGCACAATCTCACCTACTGGCGCTATGGCGACTATGCCGGCATCGGCCCCGGTGCACATGGGCGGATTTCGCGCGGCAGCCAGAAGATTGCCACCGCTACGGAGCGTAATCCCGAAGCCTGGCTGTCGCTCGTCGAAGCGCGCGGGCACGGAATGATCGATCATGAACTGCTTGGCTACGAAGAACAGGCGGACGAATTGCTGCTGATGGGCCTCAGGCTCCGCGAGGGCGTCGATCTCGCCCGCTGGCAGGCGCTCTCCGGCCGCGATCCCGACCCGAAGCGCGAGCAGATGCTGCTCGATCACGGCTTCATTGAACGGCTGGGCAATTCGCGTCTGCGCTGCACGCCGTCGGGCATGCTGATCCTGGATAGCGTCGTGGCTGATCTGGCCTGCTGACCCTGCAAAGGGACTTCACGCCTTCTGACAATAATGCGCCGTGCCCGTCTCACCGGTTTGGAAGTCGCCCGGCTGCGGCGGGGCGATGGGCTTGAAGAGCGTGCGGTCCGGTTTGAGATCGAGAAGCGGCGTGCCGTCGAGGCAATCAAGCCCACGCACGAACAAGCGGTTGCCTTCGATCTTTTCCAGAACGACGATAGATGTTCCGATCGGGTTCGGCCGCACGGGCGTGCGCAGCGCAAACGCGCCATGCACCGTGCCATTGGAGGCCGGACTTTGCAGCACGAGATCGCGGCGCGAACGGTCGAGCCAGTAGAGCACTTCCAGCCGCTCGAATTTTGCAACGCCTTCCAGCGCCCGGTCCCACGGCTCGAAGACCTCGATCACGCAGATCGGTCCATCATGACGGCCCTGGCGCGGGGTTTCCATGCGGGAGACCCAAGGCGTCGAAATGCGGCCGATGAATTCCAGACCCGCATCCTGTGCCGCGGGCGGGCTGACGGCCACCTCATTCTCACGAATTTCGTTTTCGCGAACCATGCTACCTCCAGCGTTATATCAGCCAGAATATAGCGCGACCTTGCGGAGGTACAAACCAAAAAAGGCCGGCATCGCTGCCGGCCTCATGAACTGGATAGCCTAACCGACTATTCGTTGATCAGGCGCTTCAACAGCTCGATTTCGTGGCTGAGCTTCTGATCGCCGGTGATCAGCTCCTCGATCTTGCGCACGGCATGAAGAACCGTCGTGTGGTCGCGGCCACCGAAGCGGCGGCCGATTTCCGGGAAGGAGCGCGGCGTGAGCGTCTTCGACAGATACATCGCGATCTGGCGCGGCTTGACGATGACGCGGGTGCGGCGGTTGGAGACGAGTTCCTGACGCGAGACGTTGTAGTGACGGGCAACGACGCGCTGGATGTCCTCGATGCGGACGCGGCGGGGTTCACCAGCACCGACCAGATGGGCGAGAAGTTCGTCAACGCGTTCCATCGACAGATCCGGCTCGAAGGAGCGGCGGAACAGAAGCTGGTTGAACGCGCCTTCCAGTTCGCGGCCGCTCGCGGTGACACGGCGGGCGACGTGGTCAAGCACGCCTTCCGGAATGTCCAGCGACGGATCGTCCATGCGGGCGACTTCGAGGCGGCGCTTGAGGATTTCCAGGCGCATCTCATAGTCGGGCGCTTCCATCTCGATGGCAACGCCACCCTGAAGGCGCGAACGGACGCGCGGATCGAGCGATTCCAGTTCCCACGGCGCACGGTCGGCGGCAACGACGACCTGGCGGGCGCTGTCGAGCAGCGTGTTGAGAAGATGGCAGAACTCGTTCTGGATCGACTTGCCCTGCAGGAACTGCATGTCGTCAATGATCAGGAGGTCGATGTTGCGCAGCGATTCCTTCAACGACAGCGCATCGTTGTCGCGGATGGCGGCGGCAAACCGCCACATGAAATATTCAGCCGTCAGATAGACGACGCGCGGATTGCGCGGGCTGTTGATGGCGGCGGCGGCAATCGCCTGCAGAAGATGCGTCTTGCCGAGACCCACGCTCGAATGCACGAAGAGCGGGTTGAAGCGAACGGCACCGGCCCCGGCTTCGGCGATCGTCTTGGCTGCGGCGAGCGCGACCCGGTTCGAGCTGCCTTCGACAAAGGACGCAAAGGTGTAGCGCGCATCGAGCGGCGAACCGAAAAGCGGCGTTGCGGCACTAGCCTGCCACGAGGACGGCGCAACGGACGACGCAAGCTGCGCGATCGGCTGGGCGGAAGCACGGCGGGCGCTCTGCGGCTGCGCGGCCTGAACCGGCGCGGCATCCGCAACATCGTCGTCGACGGCAACCTTGGAAGTGCGGGCCGCGGTGCGGACCAGGATTTCAACCTTCATGATTTCCGCGTCTTCTTCCTGGAAAAGCGCGGTGATAAGGTCGAGATAGCGGTTGTTGATCCAGGACTTCAGAAAGGTCGTGGGAACCGTCAGTCTGACGACGCTTTTCGAAACGGAATGCAGCTTCAGTCTGCCAAACCAGCTTGCATAGACGTCAGCACCAACCTTGGCTTTGAGCCGGGCGCTGAAACGCTCGAACAAAGCGTTATTTCCCATTGTCTGAATGTTCCCCGCCGCTTGAATTTCGGACGAACCGATCACTGGCGCTGCGCCGCTTTCGCGTGCGCGCACCGATGCTTGTGCCATCGTCATGAGCCGCCTCTCTAACTTCTCTTTTAACACCGACCAGAGCCTCGTATCTCTCTTGGCCGGGCTGTCATTCCAAAAACTCGATCTGCTCCGCCCCGAACGGATCGATTACGCATTGCACTCGTTACACACCTTCCGTTTCCGGTTCAGCCCAGCCTGGCGCAAGCTTCACTGCCTATTCCGGCAGCAAGAAGGCTCTTGCTTCGGCAAGGCCGGGTCAGGCAACCCGCCTCACGCATTTCACGCTCCGGATGCGCCTCCACCGCTCCAGCCCGCTGGACACACGTAGAGAACAGGCCCGAAACCATGGGCCAGGTTTTCATGCGTGACCAACCGTGAAAACGCGGATCCAAACAGGGTCCGCTACAGAGCACTCAACCGTTTCGTAGACAGGTTATCCCCACACGTTCCGATCATTTTGTCCGGCGTTGTCCGCCCTCTGTTGGACGCATTTACGCAGGATCATCTGGAAAGATCAATCGCGTTTTTTACGCAATTTTAACTCGCGACCATTGACTCAGAAGGCGAGTTTCTGTCCCCGCCAAGGCCCCGAAAAAGAATCGCTTTTGAATCAAGGAGATTCGTTTTCAGAGGGTGCGGAAGGGTCCAGAACGCAAAAAAAATTATTTTTTTCTTGACTCAAAAATAGGCCAACCTCCCGTTAAGTGAGGTCGAGATGCCGTTTGTCACCTTCGCCAACATACTGAAAAATAAATGGTTTTCATGTCAGCATCTTGTCATGTAGCGAGGCGCTGCGTGACAGCTATGCGACGTGACGATGAAAGCGAGGCGCAAACGACAAAAAGCCCGGTCTGACGACCAGGCTCTTCAATTGATGAAATTTCGATCAGATGATCAGGCCGAAAGCGCCTTCACGCGGCTCGCCAGACGCGAGACCTTGCGCGATGCCGTGTTGGCATGAACGACGCCGCGACCGGCAGCGCGCATCAGTTCCGGCTGAGCAGCGCGCAGGGCTTCCTGTGCGAGCTTTGCATCGCCGGAAGCGATTGCTTCTTCAACCTTGCGGAGGAAGGAACGGACGCGCGAACGACGAGCCTTGTTGACGTCGGTACGGCGAGCAATCTTGCGGGTCGCCTTCTTCGCCGAAGCTGTATTGGCCATATGTGCCTCTCTTACGAACTCGATATGCTACCACCCTGCCGCGCTCGGTCGCCAGACCATTCGTCAGAACTCAAGTGGAAGCGTTTGACGGAAAGCACCAGAACGGCGGCTTTCCAAACGGTTGGCGGGCATATAACGGGAAAGCGGCCGTCCGTCAACGCGCAAAATGCGAAGCTGCGCCTATTTCTGGCAGGCCGCGCAGAAGAAGGTTGAGCGGCCCGACTGCACGATGCGCTCGACCGGTCGGCCGCAGCCGGGATTGGGGCAGGCCTCGCCCTCGCGGTCATAGACACGGAACGTGTGCTGGAAATAGCCCAACGACCCGTCCGTTTGAATATGGTCTCGCAGCGAGGAACCGCCGGCGACGATCGCTTCCGCAATGACGTCGCGGACACACTCGGCCAGAAGCCCGAGCTGCGGCTTTGCCCTGCCCTTCTTGTCAACCAGCGTTCCCGCCGCCCGCTTGGGCGAGAGCCCTGAACGGTGGAGCGCCTCGCAGACATAGATATTGCCGAGGCCTGCAATGATTGTCTGGTCGAGCAGTGCTGCCTTGAGCGGCGCCTTCTTGTCCGCGAAAGCAGCGGCCAACACCTCTGCGCTCAGGCTGTTCCCGGTGGGCTCCGGTCCGAGACTTGCGAGAAATGGATTGTCGTGAAGGCGCGCCGTCTCCTCCAGCAGGAGAAAGCCGAAGCGACGGGGGTCGTTGTAGATGATCCGGGCAGGCTCATTCCCACGAGCGAGGTGAAATACGACATGGTCGTGCTTCTCGTCCTTGGAGCGGGCGTAGTGAAAGTCGCCAGGGGTTGCAGGCTCGTCGCCCGCCTCGACGCGGAAAGAGCCGGACATGCCGAGATGGGCAATCGCCGTCAGTCCACCTTCGAAATGGATCAGCAGGTATTTTGCCCTGCGGCTCAGACTTTCTATCTGCCTGCCGGCGAGCGCATCAGCCATGCCGGGCGTGAAGGGAAAGCGCAGGTCCGGGCGTCGCAGCTCCAGCCGCGTCAGCCTTGCCCCTTCCATCGTCGGTGCAAGGCCGCGCCGCACGGTTTCCACTTCGGGCAGTTCGGGCACGGTAACCTCTTTCGTTCAAACCTGTTTCTCGGCGCGGCAATCTGGTCTATAGACGCCGCATCACGTTGCGGTGCAAAAACCGCATGTCCATATATAGGTGTGCCAGCGAATAGCGCCCAAGAGGCGAATGCGCCAGAGCCTTATCCAGACGAACGGAAAACCGGGAGCCGAACCGATGAACGAGAGCCGCACCTCTGCCCATGGTGGCATGGAAACGTCCTATGGTTTTCGGGAAGTGGCCGATGGCGAAAAGCAGGGCCTCGTCAACGACGTGTTCCACAAGGTCGCCAAGCGCTATGACATCATGAACGATGTCATGTCGGCCGGCCTGCACCGCGCCTGGAAAGAGGCCATGGTGGCCGCCCTCAATCCGCGCCGCGACCCGACATACCGCTCGCTGGACGTGGCCGGCGGCACGGGCGACATCGCGTTCCGCATTGTCGAGGCCTCCGGACGGCAGGCGCATGTGACCGTGCTCGACATCAACGGCTCGATGCTCGGCGTGGGCGCAGAACGCGCCGAGAAGAAAGGCCTGACGCAGAACCTCGATTTCGTCGAGGCCAATGCAGAGAGCCTGCCTTTCGAGGCCAATTCCTTTGACGCCTATACGATCGCCTTCGGGATCCGGAACGTTCCGCATATCGATGTGGCGCTGAAAGAAGCCTATCGCGTGCTGAAGCGCGGCGGGCGGCTGCTCGTGCTGGAATTTTCCGAAGTCGAGATGCCGCTTCTCGACACGTTCTATGACCAGTGGTCGTTCAAGGCGATCCCGCAATTCGGCAAGATGATCACCGGCGATGCCGAACCCTATCGCTATCTGGTGGAATCGATCCGCAAGTTCCCCAACCAGCGTGATTTCGCCACCATGATTTCCCAAGCCGGCTTCTCGCGCGTGAATTTCACCAATTACACGGGCGGCATTGCGGCCCTTCATTCCGGCTGGAAGCTCTGATCCCATGGCCGGACTGACTGCTTATGGCCGGCTTGCACGAGTCGGCTGGGTTCTGGTTCGCGAAGGCGTCGTCGGTGCGTTTCCGTCGGAAGGACTCCCTGCCCCTGTTCGCGCGCTGAAGGCGTTCCTCGAGCTTTTCGCCCGTAATCGCGCCCGCGGCAGCGCCCGCTCCGACAATCTTGCCCGTGCCGTCGAGCGGCTGGGCCCGTCCTACGTCAAGATGGGCCAGTTTCTGGCGACGCGTCCCGATGTGATCGGGCCGGAATTTGCCGCTGATCTCGCGCTTCTGCAGGATCGCATGGCGACGTTCCCCATGGAGCTTTCGGTCGCGCAGATCGAAGGTTCGCTCGGGCGCAAGGCAGACGATCTTTTCGCCCATCTCTATAATCCGGTCGCGGCTGCTTCCGTTGCGCAGGTGCATCCGGCGGAGGTGCTGGTGAATGGCGAGGCACACAAGGTCGCAGTCAAGGTGATCCGTCCGGGCGTGCGCCAGCGCTTTGCCGCCGATCTGGAGGCCATGTATCTGGTGGCGGAGATGCAGGAGCGTTTCTTGCCCAGATCCAAGCGCTTGCGCCCGATTGAAGTCACGCGCACGCTGGAACAGACGACGCGCATCGAAATGGATCTCCGGCTCGAAGCGGCCGCGCTGTCGGAAATCGCAGAGAACACGAGGGACGATCCCGGCTTCCGCGTGCCGTCTGTCGACTGGGAACGCACGGGCCGCGATGTCGTCACCATGGAATGGATCGACGGCGTCAAGATGTCGGATGTCGAGGGGCTGCGCGCGGCAGGACACGATCTCGAGAAGCTCGCCGACACGCTGATCCAGTCCTTCCTGCGCCACACGCTGCGTGACGGCTTCTTCCATGCCGACATGCATCAGGGCAATCTCTTCGTCGAGGCCGATGGTACCATCGTCGCCGTCGATTTCGGCATCACGGGCCGTCTGGGGCGGAAAGAACGGCGGTTCCTCGCCGAGATCCTCTACGGCTTCATCACCCGCGACTATATGCGCGTCGCCGACGTGCATTTCGAGGCGGGCTATGTGCCCGCCCATCATGATCATGCGAGCTTCGCCCAGGCCATCCGCGCCATCGGCGAGCCGATCCACGGCCAATCGGCCGAGACGATCTCGATGGCGAAGCTGCTCACGCTGCTCTTCGAAGTTACCGAGCTTTTCGACATGGAAACACGGCCCGAACTGCTGATGCTGCAGAAGACCATGGTCGTGGTCGAAGGCGTGGCGCGAACGCTCAATCCGCGATTCAACATGTGGAAGGCTTCGGAAGAGGTGGTCGGCGGCTGGATCCGCGACAATCTCGGACCGAAGCGGATTGTCGGCGACCTGAAGAGTGGCATCAGCGCCGCCATGCGGCTGGCGGAAGCTCTGCCGGAAATCGCCGCCAAGACGGAGAAATTCCACGCCGAGGTCATGCACATGACCGAGAACGGGTTCCGGTTCGACAAGAGCACGGCGGAAGAGATCGGCAAGTCGGAAGCCAAGCATTCGCGCTGGGGCCGCGTGGCGATGTGGGTGATTGCACTGGCAAGCGTCTATATTGCCTGGAAGGTTTCGTAAGCCCCTCCTCTCCCCCGGTGGGAGAGGATAGCTCGCTACCCGAGAGCCGCAGGCGATTGGCGTGGCGAGCTTGGTGAGGGGGAATACGACGGCGCGAGAAACTCGCCCCCTCACCTGGAAAATCTGGCACTTGGCTGAAGCTAAGATGCTGATTTTCCTTCCTCTCCCACAAGGGGAGAGGACGAACCTCAATCATCCTCGCCGTGATTGGCGATCATCATGGCCTGCAAGGCAAGCCGTTCCGTCTTCCTCATGCGCTCCGACTCCGACTTGAGCTGGCCGCAGGCGGCGAGGATGTCGCGGCCGCGGGGGGTGCGGATGGGGGAGGCATAACCGGCGGCGTTGACGAAATCGGCGAAGGCCTCGATCGTTTCCCAGTCGGAACAGTCGTATTTCGTGCCCGGCCAGGGATTGAACGGGATGAGATTGATCTTGGCGGGAACGCCCTTCAGGAGCTTCACCAGATCGCGGGCGTCTTCCAGACTGTCATTGACGCCCTTGAGCATCACATATTCGAAGGTGATGCGGCGTGCGTTCGACAGACCCGGATAGGCGCGGCACGCCGCCATCAATTCCTTCAGCGGATACTTCTTGTTGATCGGCACCAGCTCATCGCGCAGCGCATCGTTCGTGGCATGCAGCGAGATCGCCAGCATGACGCCGATTTCCTCGCCCGTGCGGTAGATTTCCGGCACGACGCCGGAGGTCGAGAGCGTCACACGGCGGCGGGACAGCGACAGGCCATCGCCATCGGTGGCGATCAGCAGGGCCTTCTTCACCTCGTCGAAATTGTAGAGCGGCTCGCCCATGCCCATCATCACGATATTGGTGATCTTGCGGTCGGAGGAGGGCAGGATGCCGCCCTGCGGCGTTTCGCGGTCGGGAAAGTCGCCCAGCCGGTCGCGGGCGAGCAGAAGTTGGGAGAGGATTTCCTCGGCCGTCAGGTTGCGCACGAGACGCTGCGTGCCGGTGTGGCAGAAGGAGCAGGTGAGCGTGCAGCCGACCTGCGAGGAGATGCAGAGCGTGCCGCGACCCTCTTCCGGGATGTAGACCGTTTCCACCTCGACAGGACGGCCGGCACCACGCGCGGGGAAGCGCAACAGCCATTTGCGGGTGCCGTCGTTGGAAATCTGCTCTTCGGCGATTTCCGGGCGCTGGATGGTGAAATGCTCTTTGAGAAGCGCGCGCAGGTCCTTGGCGACATTCGTCATGTCGTCGAAATCGGAAATGCCGCGAATGTAGAGCCAGTGCCAGATCTGGCTGACGCGCATCTTGACCTGGCGCTCGGCAACACCCTTTTCGACGAGGGCGCGGCCAAGTTCTTCACGCGACAGGCCGATCAGCGAGGGCTTTTCGGACAATTCAAAAACGGGCTTCGCCGGGGCTGCCGGCGCGGCAAGATCGAGACTGACCATAAGAGACTTTTCCTTCGCGCGGCACGGTAACGACAAGGCCTGCGCATCGTTTGGCCGGCTCTCTATCATCATTTTGCCGCCGCGTCAGCCCCTTCCCTGAAAACGACAAAGCCGGCGCGAAGGCCGGCTTTGAATGCGTGGATCCGGAGGCCGAGCTTACTTGCAGGTTTCGATCTGCTTCAGCGCTGCCGAAATGCCGGAGAGCGAATAGGTGTAGGAGGTCGGCGTGCCGCGCGCGGAGACGGCGTCGACCTTGAGGCTGTGGCCGGACTTCAGAGCGGCAACGAGTGCGGGCTCTTCGGCGGCGTTTTCGAGCCAGGCCGACTTGTCCTTGATGAACATCGTGTAGGACTTGGTGTCGACCGTGACCTTGACCTTGGAGCCGGCTTTGAGCGGATAACCGACCATGACCTGCGGTTCGTAGGAAATGTTCTGGCCCGGGCGCTGGGTGACCAGGAAGAAGTTGTCGCCGTGGTCGAGCTTGGCCGGCGACTTTTCAGCCGGAACGGAGAGCACGTAGCAGACCTTGTTGGCGCCGGACGTGTAGGAATAGGCGCCCCAGGCGTTGAACTGCTGTATGCGGGTCGGACCGGAAGGAGCAGCAGCTTCCTTCTTGGAATCCTTCTTCCCGGCTTCCTTCTTTTCGGCTGCGGGCTTCTTTACGGACTTTTCAGCTTCCTTTGCCGCTACAGACGTCGCAGAGAGCGTGACTGCCGATGCCGATGCCAGGATGATGGAAAGAGCGAGTGCTGTTTTGCCTGCGAACATAACTTCCTACCGATTGTTTCCGTCCATGCGAAAAAGCCGAACAATGCCGGCCGTTTATGACGATTTGAATTAATTTAGCTTAATTCGGGTTACCAAACCGTCAACAAGGGACTGCTTCGCGGCAAAATCGGACGAGAGCGGCAAATTCCACACGACAGGTCGTGCCGGAATGGCGCGAAGCGCTTCCCTTGGGCAGATGAAAGGCCTTCGAAATCGGGCGACATTGGGGCGGTCGCACCGCCCCAACCGGTTTTGCGAGAAAATGGCTCTCTGCTGCCCTTTTCTTCACCGCACCATCTGCCGGTGGACATAGTCGCGGACAAGGTCGGCAGAGGGTTGATTGTTGATGAGACCGAGGTGATCCACGCCGTCCAGGACATGATACTCGCCTTTCGGATTCGCCGCGGAGAGGACCGGCTGGAACTGCTCCGCGCGGAAGGCTTCATCGTTCCTTCCGACGACAAGAAGGAAGGGGGGAAGCTTCGCCACATCGCCGAGATAGTCACGGCGGGGCGCGTAGGAGAGGTTCAGCCGCCAGGAATAGGCGGTCGTTGCCGTTTTGCCCTGCGGACCATCCAGCACGGCGCGCGGAAAATGGAAGGTCACGACGGGCAGTCCATCCAGCGCATGTATGCCGAGGCCGTTAAGAATCGAAAGGCCGATAGCGCGGCGAACGAGTGCCTCCGACCAGCCGCCGGCGTTTTCGCGCATGGTTGGTGCCTTGTAGCTGAGATAGGGCGACAGCAGGACCGCACCGCTGAGCATATTGCCATACTTGCCGCCGGCGAACCGAATGACGAAGCCGCCACCGCTGGAATGACCGGCAAGGATCAGCTTCTGGCCGGGTTTCAAAAGCTGTCTGGCCAACGCTGCCACATCGTCTTCCAGCTGGCCAATATAGGCGACATCGCCGCGCCGCTCGGGAGACGGCCCGTGACCGCGCAGGTCTGGAACGGCGACCGCGATATCGCCATCGCCGGCAATCTGGCGGGCAAGCCACTGATAGCTGCCGCCATGCCAGCCGGAGCCGTGGATCAGGATGACCAGCGGCGCGTTCTCGGTCTTTGCGGGGATGTAGCGATAACCGAGCTTCGTGCCGTCCTGTGCGGCATAGGACACCAGCGGAAGCTCCACCGACTCCGGTGGCACGACCGAGGAGAAGGTCAGCGTCTTGTCGTCGCTCGCCCCCGCGGAGGGAGACTGCGAATAGATCAGGGTCAGCGCGACAAGGGGGATCGCCGCCAACACGGCGATCAGGATGGTGAGCAGGCGGATGGCGAGCTTCATCGCTCACGCCGCCCTGGCGTTCAGATACGCATAGGCGCGGCCGATCATGAAACCGGCGGAGGTGGCGTTCACGAAGCCATAGAGGAAGCGCAGGTTGTCGCTGGTAGCGAGTTCCGGTTCGATGGCGGAGACGACGGCGATGCCGTAGTTGACCCAGAAGATCGCCATGATCAGGCCCAGCGAAAACCACTCGCCTTCAATCAGCACCGTGCCGGCATCGGTGCGCCGAGCGCCGCGGCCGGGCTTGACCAGCATAAGCATGGCGAACGCAACGACGAGGCCCGCACAGGTTCCCAGCAAGGCCGGCTCGGCAAAGCGGCCGAGTACAAGACGTGAGATCGCGACGATGCCGAAAATGGCTGCCGGAATGAGGATGCGCGAGGTGGAAAGCTCGCGGGTCTTGGTGCGCTGAAGACCGAGATAGATGAGGCCTGCGAGGATGAGCCAGACCCACAGGGGCGTGTGCGTGACGATGCCGATAGCGTATTTGAGAGCGTATTCCATGACGATGGTCCGTTTTTAAGGGTGGATCGAGCCGCAGCCATTCTGCGTTGACCGCAGTCATCGTCGAACTGCGGCCTTCTCTCAAACGGACATGAACGAAGTGACGGGGATCTTTCGCGAGTCGCGACAAACGTCAATTCGCGAAGCGCGAATTGCACTCCGGCTTAACGCGGATCTTCATCGCAAAAGCGCCGCCCCCATGAGCGCGACGTGTTCTAGCGTTTTTTGCTGTCTTCCAGCGCATCGCGCGCCTTGTCGTAATGCTCCGGCTTCATGTGCGCGCGCACCGAACTAATGGCCATCGTCAGCACAGCAAGATCATCGGAGAAACCGATGACGGCAATAAAATCCGGCACGAGATCGATCGGCGACACGAAATAGGCGAGTGCGGCCAACAGAATGCCGCGCACACGGGTCGGAGTCGTCGGGTCGAGCACGCAATAATAGGCCGCGACCACATCCTCGCCGAAAGGCAGGACACGAACGGCGCGTTTGAAGGCCGGCCAGAAGCCCTTGCGGACCTTTTCCGACTGCTTTTCCTGCGTGTCCGGATCGCCCGGCATCAGGATTTCACCATATTTGATGTCGTCCATGCGAAGCCTCTTGCCGCCCGCCAAACGCGGGCAGTCGTTATGTAAGGATCAGCGCGTGCCGTTTCAAATCCGGTAGTGCGCCTCGGCGCGGTCCATTTCCAGCGCGAGCTGGAAATCCAGTTCCGTCAGGCCGCCGGCGGAATGGGTGGACAGCGTCACCTCGACCTTCGACCAGGAATTCTTCCAGTCCGGATGATGATCGAGCTTCTCGGCGACAAGGGCACATTCCGTCATGAAGGCGAAGGCTTCGCGGAAACCGGAAAAGCCGAATGTCTTCGAGATCGCCTTGCCGTCTTCCTCGAGGCGCCAACCGCCATGGGATTTCAGCTTCTCTTGCACTTCGCTCTCATTCAACTTAACCCGGTCTACCATCTTCAACTCCTCGCTTGTTCAATCACACAGGATAACGGCATGAACGGTGTTTCGGTTCTTTTTGTGTGCCTCGGCAATATCTGCCGGTCTCCGCTCGCGGAGGGCGTTTTCCGCCATATCGTCGAGCAGCAGGGGCTGGCAAATCGGATCACGACGGATTCCGCTGGCACTGGTGGCTGGCACACCGGCGAGGCGCCCGACCGTCGCTCGATCGCGGTCGCAGCGCAAGACGGCATCGACCTGTCGAGGCTGAAGGCACGCCAGATCAAGGCGCGAGACTTCGAAGCCTTCGACATCATCCTCGGCATGGATGCCTCAAACGTCTCAAACATCCGCCGCATAGCGCCTAACGAGACGCACGATCGCGTGCATCTCTTCTCCACGCTGACGCTCGGCGAGAATTGGGACGTTCCCGATCCCTATTACGGCGACGCCTCGGACTTCGAGCGCGTCTACCACATGATCTCGGAGGGCTGCATGTCCTTGGCCGAGAGGCTGAAATCATCCGACATGTCGGCGAGCGGGAACACTTCCTCGGTCAGATAGGGACCGCCGCCCACGGAATCGCGCGACGAGAGCAGCACGAAGCGTGGAACGACAAAGGGCGCGGTGTGGAAGTTCCCGCGCCCTGACAGATAGTGTACGACATCATCGACCCGTGACGAGCGCAACCTCGCCAGTGTCACATGCGGCGTGAACTTGCGTGGATCCGGCGGAAGGCCGATCCGCTGGCAGATGCGCTCGATTTCGCCTTGCAGGGCCGTCATCTCCTCATTGGGAGAAACGCCGGCATAGACGGAATGTGGTTTCTTCGATCCGAAAGACCCTATGCCGGACAGCTGGAGGGAGAATTCGGGGCGGTCGATGCGGTCGAGCCGATCAACGATTTCATCCGCGGTGCGGTTATCGACATCCCCGATGAAGCGTAAGGTGATGTGATAGTTCTCGACGTCTATCCATCTGGCTCCGGGGAGACCACCGCGCAGCAGTGAGAGGCTCATGGCCGCGCTGCGCGGAATTTCGAGGGCGGTAAACAGTCTGGGCATGACGAGCTCCCCGAATCTATTACTCGAACGATCCTAGCGAATCACGCAATTGCGAAATGCGCAAGACAAAAGGGAAATGCCCTGTGGAACGAATAGTTTCACGCAAGCGACATATTTGACTTACTTTGCCGGAATCGACTTCAGAAAGGCCTCTGCAGCGGGCAAAAATACTGCAACTGCGGCATCCACGCCCTTCGCATTGGGATGCATACCGTCATCCAGTTTCAGTTCGGGCTTGAGCACGTAAGCCTCTACGAAAAGGGGGTAGAGCGGCACCCCGTAGCTTTTCGCGAGGTCCGGATAAATCGGATTAAAGCGCGCAGCGTAGTCGGGGCCGAGGTTCGGCGGCGCTTGCATACCGGCGAGCAGAACCGGGATCTTTCGTTCCTTCAGACGGGCGAGAATGGCGTCGAGATTTTTCTTCGTATCCTCCGGCGAGAGTCCGCGCAGGGCATCGTTGGCGCCGAGTTCGAGGATGACGCCATCGGTGCCGTCAGGGATCGACCAGTCGGCGCGAGCAAGGCCATCGCCCGTCGTGTCGCCGGAGACTGCCGCGTTGGCAATCGAGACGTCGTAGCCTTTCGCCTTCAAGGCAGCTTCCAGCTTGGCCGGAAAGGCGTCTGCCGCCGGCAATTGATAGCCCGCCATGAGGCTGTCACCGAAGGCAACGAGTTGGGTCGTCTTGGCCGCTGCCTGCGTCGCCATCAGCAGCGTGGCGGCGAGCAATATTCCCATCGACGCTTTAAAACGCATCCTTGTCACCCTAAATTGCGTATTGCTTTCCGACCGGCAGCACGCCGACCCGTTTCCGCAAGACTACGTCGCATTGATATAGGGCAGATTTTCGTGACCGAAACCATTATCCGCCTGAAAAAGGCCGACCTGACGCTCGGGCTCTCGGCCGCTTCGGTCCATGTGCTGAAGGAAGTTGATCTCGAAATCGCCCGCGGCCGTTCCGTCGGCATCGTTGGACCGTCCGGGTCAGGCAAGTCGACGCTGCTCATGGTGATGGCCGGGCTGGAGCGCGTGGATAGCGGCGAGGTCGTGATCGACGGCGCGCCATTCCATCAGATGAGCGAGGACCAGACGGCGGCATTCCGGGGCCGGAATATCGGTATCGTCTTCCAGTCCTTCCATCTGATCCCCAACATGACGGCGCTGGAAAACGTCGCGGTGCCGCTGGAGCTGGCCGGCGAGGCGAAGGCCTTCGATATTGCCCGCAAGGAACTTGAGGCCGTGGGCCTTGGCGCCCGCATGGCGCATTATCCGGGTCAGCTTTCGGGCGGTGAACAGCAGCGCGTGGCGATCGCCCGGGCGCTTGCTCCCTCACCCGCCCTTCTCATCGCAGACGAGCCGACCGGCAATCTCGACGGCGAGACGGGTCGGCAGATTGCCGATCTTCTCTTTGCCAAACAGGCCGAACGCGGCATGACCATGCTGCTCGTCACCCACGATCCCTCGCTTGCGGAGCGTTGCACCGAGCAGGTGCGGATGCGCTCGGGCAAGATCGAGGGCGCAGCTGCTGCACCCCGCGAAACGGTGCAGGCATGAGTGTGGCGGCGCAGTTCCGCCTGTCGCTGAAGCTGGCCTTGCGCGAGTTGCGCGGGGGCCTCAGTGGCTTTTATATCTTTCTTGCCTGCATTGCGCTCGGAACGGGCGCCATTGCTGCCGTCAATTCCGTGGCTGGATCCGTCACCGGCGCGATGCAGGAACAGGGGCAGACGATCCTTGCGGGCGATATCCGCTTCCAGGTCAACAACCGCGATGTCACACCTGAAGAAGAGGCCTATTTCAAGAGCTTCGGGGAAGTGTCGCGCTCCGACACGATACGCTCCATGGCACGCAAGGCCGATGGAAGCGACCAGACCCTTTCGGAGGTGAAAGCCGTCGATGGCGCCTATCCGCTTTACGGCACGCTGCAGTTCGAGCCGCAGGCAAGCCCCGGCGACGCGCTGGCTGAAAAGGATGGCGTCTTCGGTGCCGTTGCCGCCCCCGATCTGCTGGACCGTCTGAAGCTGAAGGTGGGTGACGGCCTGCTCGTCGGAAATGCGAAGCTGAAGATCACCGGCTCGCTTGTCAAGGAACCGGACTCGCTTTCGGAGGGCTTCGCCTTCGCGCCACGCCTCATCGTCAGCCGCGCGGCACTCGACGCCGCCGGGCTGGTACAGACGGGTAGTCTGATCGAGCATGTCTTCCGCGTGAAGCTGCCGGCCGGCACGCCGCTGCCGGCGGAGCTCAAGAAGAAGACGGATGCTGCCTTCCCCAATTCCGGGATCCGAATCGCCACCAGCAAGAATGCCGCGCCGGCGCTCAATGACACGATCAGCCGTTTCACCGAATTTCTGACGCTGGTCGGCCTCACCGCCCTGATCGTCGGCGGTTCGGGCGTCGCGAATGCCGTGCGCGCCTATCTAGATTCCAAGCGCGGTGTGATCGCCACCTTCAAATGCCTCGGCGCGCCGGCCTCGACGGTGACGCTGATCTACATGCTGCAGATCCTGATGATCGCGGCGGTCGGGATTCTGGCGGGCCTCGTTCTCGGGGCCATCGCACCGATGATCGCAAACGGGTACCTGGCTGCATATCTGCCGGTCGACCCGACCCCGACGCTGTTTCCGGCCGCACTTCTCATCGCCGCCCTCTTCGGCCTGCTGACAGCGGCCGGCTTTGCCATCCTGCCGCTCGGACGCGCCCGCGAAGTGCCGGCAACGGCGCTCTTCCGCGAGCAGGGTTTCGAGCCGACACGCTGGCCGGCACGAGCGTTTACGGTTGCTGCCGGCATCGTCTTCCTCGCCATCGGCGGGCTTGCGGTTTTCACCGCGCAGGACCGGCGCATTGCGCTCTATTTCCTCGGCGCAATCATCGTGTCCTTTGTCGTTCTGCGGCTCGTGGGCATCGGCATCGCAGCGCTTGCCCGCCGCAGCCCCTCCTTCCGGTCGCCGGTCGTGCGGCTGGCGCTTGGCAATATTCATCGCCCCGGTGCATTGACCGGCCCCGTGGTCTTGTCGCTCGGTCTCGGTCTCATGCTGCTCGTGACGCTCGCGCTGATCGACGGCAACATGCGGCGCGAATTGCAGGGCAACATGGCGGTGCGCGCGCCGGACTATTTCTTCATCGACATCCAGAGCCGCGATCTCGCGGGCTTCGAGGATGTGGTGAAAAAGAGCGCCCCCAATGCCAAGCTGGTTGAAGCGCCGATGCTGCGCGGGCGGTTGACCGCCCTGAACGGCACCGATGTTTCGCAGATCAAGGCGGCGGAAAGCGTGCGCTGGGTTTTGAATGGCGACCGGGGCATCACCTATTCGGACACGGTCCCCGAGAATGCGACCGTCACCGAAGGCGCCTGGTGGCCGAAGGACTATACCGGCGAGCCGCTCGTCTCCTTCTCGGAGGAGGAAGGCAAGGAACTGGGCCTGAAGGTCGGCGATACCGTGACGGTCAACGTGCTCGGCCGCCAGATCACCGCCAGGATCGCCAATATGCGAAAGGTCGACTGGCGCTCGATGGGCATCAATTTCGTCATGGTCTTCACGCCCTCGACCTTCAAGGGCGCACCCCATGCCTGGCTCGCGACTCTGACCGGCTCCGATGCCGACCGGACTGCGGAAAATTCCGTCGTGCACGCCGTGACCAACACCTATCCAGGCGTCACGACCATCAATATCAAGGATGCCATCGACACCGTCACCAAGCTCACCAGCCAAATCGCGCTGGCGATTCGGGTCGCGGCAAGCGTGGCGCTCATTTCCTCCGTGCTGGTCCTGGCCGGCGCGCTGGCTGCCGGAAACCGCGCCCGCATCCACGACGCTGTCGTTCTGAAGACGCTGGGGGCAACGCGTCGGACCCTGATCGCCGCCTTCGGGCTCGAATATGCGCTGCTGGGGCTAGCGACTGCGATATTCGCGCTGATTGTCGGGGCCGCAGCATCCTATGGCGTGGTGCACCTGATCATGACCCTACCCTGGCGTTTCGACCCGATGACAGCCGTCTTGACCGCTGTCCTCTCCCTCATCGTGACGGTCGGCGTGGGACTGATCGGGACCTGGCGGGTGCTGGGACAGAAGGCCGCACCGGTCTTGAGAGAACTATAGTAAACAAAGCTAAGTCTACAAAAGTAACGAGAATTTTAGATTCTGAAGTCTTGCGGAACTTGAGCTTGCACCTCATATTCAGCGCATCGGTGTGAGGATCAACTGAGATTTTCATACATACGATGCGCAGATTGGAGAATTAGGGCGTCCTTTGCGCATCCAGATGGATGCACAATGCTCTAAGTCAACATGGCGGGATTGCGCCTCAAAATGCTTTTTCCGACATGCAAATCGGGCACTTCGCCCCCTTTGAGAGGAAACAATGGCTGAACTTCGCAACTTCCAAACCGGTACCCAATCCGGCGTGATGGTTGACCAGGGCCTTCGCAGTTACATGCTGAAGGTCTACAACCTCATGATGTTCGGCGTCGGCATCACGGGCGTCGCCGCCTATGTGACCACGCTTTTGACCACGACAAATGATCCGTCGCAGGCCGCTGCGACTATGCGCGGCGGTGTCATGCTGACGCAGCTTGGCGTGGCACTCTACACATCGCCCCTACAGTGGGTTGTCATGCTCGCCCCGCTGGCCCTCGTCTTCTTCCTGAGCTTCCGCATTCACAAGATGAGTGTTTCGGCTGCACAGGGCACGTTCTGGGCCTATGCCGCCCTTCTCGGCGTCTCGCTGTCGTCGATCCTGCTCGTCTACACGGCTGCCAGCATCACGCAGACCTTCTTCGTGACCGCTGCTTCCTTCGGCGCGCTGTCGCTCTACGGCTACACGACGAAGCGTGACCTGTCGGGCATGGGTTCGTTCCTGGTGATGGGCCTTTTCGGCATCATCCTGGCCTCGATCGTCAACATCTTCCTGAAGTCGTCGGGCCTTGAATTCGCCATCTCCATCATCGGCGTGCTGGTGTTTGCCGGCCTGACCGCCTGGGATACGCAGAAGATCAAGGAAATGTATTTCGATGCAGACGATGAAGTGACCTATGGCCGCAAGGCCGTGATGGGCGCGCTGACGCTCTACCTCGACTTCATCAACCTGTTCCTGTTCCTGCTGCGCTTCCTCGGCAACAACCGCAATTGATCGCGCACGGACTTGAGCTATAAGGAAAGGCGGCCTCCGGGCCGCCTTTTTTTGTTGCCGTGCGTCTCCCTTTCCGCGCGAAACCGGACGCGAAACCGGTTCCCACTTTCGCTGGAGTTGCCTTGAATGCCCTTCCAAATCCGCGACGCCGAGGCGCACGATCTTCCCGCCATTACAGAGATTTACCGCGAATCCGTCCTCAACGGCACGGCGACCTACGAGCTCGATCCGCCGGATCAGGCCGAGATGACAACGCGGTTCGAAACCATTACCGGACGGGGCTATCCATACGTGGTCGCTGCGGGGGAAGACGGGACCATTCTCGGCTATGCCTATGCCTCCGCCTTCCGCACACGGCCGGCCTATAACTGGCTGGTCGAAGACTCGATCTACCTCTCGCCGGCTGCACGCGGACAGGGGATCGGCCGCGCCCTGGTCGACGAACTCGTGACCCGCTGCACCGCGCTGGGCTTCCGGCAGATGGTCGCCGTCATCGGCGGCTCCAGTCCGGCCTCGATCGGTGTTCACCGCGCCGCGGGCTTTCAGATGTGCGGTACGCTGAACGCAACCGGTTTCAAGCTCGGGCAATGGCTGGACACGGTGTTCATGCAGATTGCGCTGGGCGAAGGGGCGGAGACGAAGCCGGATGTTGCGGCCTATCCGGGGACGTTGAAGTAGAGCGTGTGTTCAGTCACTTCAGGCTGAGGATTCTCAGGTCTCGACCAGCTTCAGCACCTTGTCGAAAACCTTCAGCACCTGTTTGAGATCCTGCCCGCGCTTCAGCACTTTGCCGGCCGTGTTCACGACGCTGAACGCGCCCTGCTTGTTGGCAAGCCTTGGGTCCTTGATGATCTGGTAGAGCGGCATTTCGCCGGAGCGCTTGAAGACGGAAAAGATAGCCACGTCGCGCATATGGTCGAGCGCGTAATCCTTCCATTCGCCCTCGCCGACCATGCGGCCATAGATCCAGAGGATCATGTCGAGTTCGCGTCGGTGAAAGGTAACAGGGAGGGGATCCTTCGCGTATCTGTATTCGCGAAGGTCTATGACATCGGCCGAATTCGTTGACCTTGCTCGCTCCCGCTGCAAATCGGGTTGGTCGTCCAACGTCGCACTCCGCATGATGACATTTCGATGTCAGTTTGCCTGACTTACATCAAAATGCAAGCGCGAAGGGTCGGGCAGCTACTGAGTTTGCGCCATCACGCCCGCCGCCCCGAGGATCGGGCCGGGCTCTCCATTGGGGCCGGTTTGCTGCAGGAGCACGGCGCATCCATCATATTCGCGCACATCCATCACCGACATGGGCAACTTCAACTGCAGCGCATCGCCCTTCCACATTCCCACCGTTTCGACATCGGTGACGCTGTTGAGATAGGTGATCGTCTTGCCGCTATTTTCGCCGCGGGTGATGGGCACGGTTTGCTTCCGCTTGAAGTAGGCGATCACGACGTCGCCCGTGCCTTTGCCGGCGCCGACGGAAATGTCCATTTCCTTGCCGTTGACCGCGGCCCGAACCGGAACCGAAAGTCCCTGGCCTGCGCCGTCAAGCTTCTTGAGCCCCGCTTCTATGGCGTTGCGGTCGGCGCCGTTGACGTCGGTCCGGCCATTGAGCACCGCCTGCGGCGTGTAGACGTTCGACCGGGTCATGGTCGAGGCGTAGCCATACTGCCGGCCGGTGTTCTGTCTAGAGGCCAGCGTATCGGCCCAGCCGAGGTAGTTCCAATAATCAACGTGATAGGAGAGCGCCAGAACATCGCCGCGACCGGCAAGCGAATTAAGCACCGCATCGGCCGGCGGGCACGAGCTGCAGCCCTGCGACGTGAAGAGCTCCACCACCCCCTTGGGCGCAACCGAATCCTCCGCCTGCGCGGCCGCAAGCGGAAGAAGGAGGACAGCGATCAGCAATGCAAGCCGGTTCATCGGTGGGGTTCTCAGGCACTCTTCTACACGCGGCAATATAGGCCATCCCTCCCTCAACACAAAATCACTTCGGGGTGAAAGGAGGGTGATGGATAATTGTCAGTCAGCCGAAGCGATCCCGCCAGGCGGGCTGCGCTCCCGCCTGCGGCAGTGCCGTTGCGGCATAGACGCCGCGCGCCACGGCGCGGGCCATGACAAGCGTCGCCAGATGGCAAAGCTCGAAATAATCGCCGGCGCTGTTCATCTGCTTTTCTCCCGTGGCGGCGGAAAAGACCGTGTCGCCATCTGCGGGAAGATGCGCCGGCAGGATCGCCCGGGCGAGACCATCATGGGCCATGATGGAAAGGCGATGCGCCTGTGCCTTGGTGAGTTGTGCATCCGTCGCCACAAGGCCAATCGTCGTCGACGTGAGGTTCAGCCCCTTGATCCGCATGGCAACGTCGTTTTCGGAGAAGGCCGAAGGCAAGCCGCGTCCGCCGAATTCGCCGTCGCGCTCGAACGGGGCTGCCCAGAAATGCGGTCCCTCGCCGACAACTGCCGAGCCAAGCGCGTTGACCGCCACGATCGCGCCGATCATCAGACCGGCTTTCGTCCTGACGGAGGCCGAGCCAAGGCCGCCCTTCAGGGTGCCGGTCGTTGCGCCTGTGCCGGCCCCGACGGTGCCGAGATCGAATGCGCCGGCTTTCGCCGCCTTGTACGCCTCATAGCCCATCTCGCGATAGGGCGATTGCAGGCCCCAGTCCTTGTCGCCGCCATTGAGCAGATCCATCAGGATCGCCTGCGGCACGATCGGCACGCGGACATTGCCGACCTCAAAGCCACGTCCGTCGGCGCGAAGCCCTGCCTGCACGCCGCCCGCCGCATCGAGCCCGAAAGCCGAGCCGCCGGAGAGCACGAAGGCATCGACCTGCTCGACCATCATCGACGGATCGAGCAGCGCGGTGTCGCGTCCACCCGGCGCGCCGCCCAGAACCGTGCCCGACGCCGTGGCCGGCTTGTCGAAGACGATCGCCGTGACGCCCGAGCCCAGGTTCAGATCGGTCGCGTGGCCGATGGAAATTCCGGCGATATCGGTAATGAGATTGAGCATGGCGGCCTCCTTTTTGCGGCGGATATGACCACGGCTCGGCTTCATATGAAAGGGCGAAAAGGGTCTTGACGGACTGGAATTTCCGCTTGCTGCCTGCTATGCGCCTCAAAGTTCAGGCAGGAGAGCGCGCGATGTTCCAGAACACCTTCCCCGACAAGACCGTGATGGCCGATCTGATGGCGAAAATGCTGTGGGAGTGCAAGGCCGTGCATTTCCGCCCGGAGGAGCCCTACAAGCTGGCCTCCGGCCTGCACAGCCCCGTCTATATCGATTGCCGCAAGCTGCTCTCCTACCCACGCATCCGCTCTGCAATCATGGATTTTGCCGCCGCGACCCTGCTTTCCGAAGTCGGCTTCGAGCAGTTCGACTGCATCGCGGGCGGCGAAACGGCCGGTATTCCCTTTGCTGCGCTGCTGGCCGACCGTCTGGCGCTGCCGATGATCTATGTGCGCAAGCAGCCGAAGGGTCATGGCCGCGGCGCGCAGATCGAGGGCGTCATGCCCGAGGGTGCGCGGGTGCTCGTCATCGAGGACCTGACTTCGGCCGGCACCTCGATCTTCACCTTCATCAATGCCGTGCGCAATGCCGGCGGCGTGGTCGATCACGGCATGGCGCTCTTCTTCTACGGCATCTTCCCGGAAGCCGAAGCCCGCTTCGTCAATGGCAAGATAAAGATGCACCACATCGCCACCTGGCGTAACGTGCTGAAGATCGCCCGCGAACAGAAGCTGTTCGACGACGAAAAGCTGGCCTCCGTCGAGGAATTCCTCAATGCGCCGGTGAAGTGGTCGGCCGCTCATGGCGGCGTTTCCGAACTGCCGACCGCCTGATTTCATCCGGATTTAATCTCGGAGGCCTTGGCTTGTGGCCGGGCCTATATTAAATCGATTGAAGAACAATCTGGGAGAGACACCATGATCCTTTGCTGTGGCGAAGCGCTGATCGACATGTTGCCGCGCACGACGACACTCGGCGAGAGCGCCTATGCCCCTTACGCGGGCGGCGCGATCTTCAACACGGCAATTGCGCTTGGCCGCCTCGGTGTCCCGACCTCCTTCTTTACGGGCCTCTCGGACGACATGCTGGGCGATGTGCTGCGCGAGACGCTGACGGCTTCGGGTGTCGATTATTCGCCCGCCGCGATCTCCTCGCGTCCGACAACGGTCGCCTTCGTCAAGCTGGTCAACGGGTCCGCGACCTATGCATTCTACGACGAGAACACCGCCGGCCGCATGATCACGCGGGCAGATCTGCCGAAGCTCGGCGACGAATGCGAGGCCATGCATTTCGGCGCGATCAGCCTGATCCCCGACCCCTGCGGCGATGCCTACGAGGCGCTGCTGACGCGCGAGGCGAACAAGCGCGTCATCTCGCTCGACCCCAACATCCGCCCCGGCTTCATCAAGGACAAGCCGGCCCACATGGCGCGCATCAAGCGCATGGCCGCCCTTTCCGATATCGTGAAGTTTTCCGACGAGGACCTGGAATGGTTCGGCATGGGCCATGACCATGCGGCGCTTGCCGCACATTGGTTGAACCATGGCGCAAAGCTGGTGATCATCACGCGTGGGGCGGACGGCGCCGACGGCTATACGCAGAACTTCAAGGTCACGGTGCCAAGCGAAAAAGTGACGGTCATCGATACGGTCGGCGCGGGCGACACGTTCGATGCCGGCGTTCTTGCCTCGCTCAAGATGAAGGGCCTGCTCAGCAAGGCTCAGGTCGCCGCGCTCAGCCAAGGCGACGTGCATGATGCGCTGGCGCTTGCGTCCAAGGTTGCGGCGGTCACGGTGTCACGCGCGGGGGCGAACCCGCCCTGGGCGAAGGAAGTCGGGCTCTGATCAGAACTCCACCTCGAGTTCGACAATCTCGTCCGGCTCGGCTTCGGCGCCCGCGATCCATTCCTGCATGAGCGGCCAGGCGAAGATGTGGTCACAATAGGCCTTGAGCTTCGGATCGAGCTCGACGGCATAGGTGACGAAGCGCGAGCAGACGGGAGCGAACATGGCGTCGGCGATCGTGGGGCGCTCACCGAACAGCCAGGGACCACCATACTGGTCAAGGCATTCCGCCCAGATTTCCTTGACGCGCTCCACATCGGGGCGCGCGCCCGAAAATATCTTGAAGCTCTGATAGCGCGTGCGGATGTTCATCGGCAGCGCCGAGCGCATGTTCTGGAAGCCGGAATGCATTTCGCCGGAGACGGCGCGACAATGCGCGCGCGCGGCCTGATCATAGGGCAACAGGCCGGCGGACGAGTTCCATTCATGCATGTACTCGGCGATCGCCAGCGTGTCCCAAACGGTCACGACGCCGTGCGTCAGGCGCGGCACGAGAACTGAAGGCGAGAGAAGCAGCAGTTCCTTGCGGTTCTTCTCGTCCGGCGGGGCCATGACCTCGGTGAACTCCAGACCCGCCATCTTGCAAAGAAGCCAGCCGCGCAGTGACCAGGAGGAATAATTCTTCGACGAAATGGTCAACTCGGCTGACAACATGATTTTCGCTCCTCGCAACGCCTGACAATATCTTCTGGCAACAGGGTCAAAAATGCACTAGCTTTTTGCATTGCACAAGAAGGAGATTGCCCGGCGATGCTTTATCAGGCCTACCAGTTTCAGGACGACTTGATCGGCCCCTTTCGCAAGGCAGCAAAATTCTGGATGCGCATGGGCAACTGGGGCTTCGGACCGCTGACGCGCGAGGTCAACAAGCAGTTCCTTGCTGCGCTTGAAATGGTATCCCGCTTCGAGCTGACCCACACGCGACCGGACTTCGGGATCACGGAAGTCTCAACCGGCAATCAGGTGGTCTCCGTGCGCGAAGAGGTGGCGCTGGATCTGCCCTTCGGCAAGCTTCTGCATTTCGTGAAGGACATTGATGCTCTGCAGCCGCGCGTGCTGGTCGTCGCACCGCTCTCCGGTCACTTCCCGACGCTGCTGGCCGGCACCGTGAGGACCCTGCTGCAGGACCACGACGTCTACATCACCGACTGGGCCAATGCGCGTGACGTACCACTCTCCGAGGGGCATTTCGGCGTCGAGGATTATATCACCTATCTGATCCGCTTCATGGAAGAGATAGGGCCTGGCGCACATATCCTCGCCGTCTGTCAGCCCTGCGTGCAGGCGCTCTGCGCCGTCTCCGTCATGTCGGAGGAAAACCATCCGGCGACGCCAAAGACCATGACGCTCATGGCCGGCCCCATCGATCCGCGCGAAAGTCCGACCGAGGTCAACGAGCTGGCGGTCAAGAAGTCGCTGGAGTGGTTCGAGAATTCGATGATCTCGACGGTGCCCTATCGCTACGCCGGCGGTGGGCGGAAGGTCTATCCCGGCTTCCTGCAGCTCATTGCCTTCATGTCGATGAACATGGAGCGCCACAAGAAGGCACATGCCAAGCTCTACGACCATCTCGCCAAGGGCGAGTTGAAGGAAGCCGAGAAGATCAAGACTTTCTACGACGAGTATTTCGCCGTGCTGGATCTGACGGAAGAATTCTACATCGAGACCATCGACCGCATCTTCCAGAAGGCGGAGCTTGCCACTGGCGACTTCACCTATATGGGCCGACCAGTCAATCCCGGCGCCATCCGCAAGACGGCGCTTCTGACAGTAGAGGGCGGACGCGACGACATCTGCGCACTCGGCCAGACGGCGGCGGCGCATGATCTCTGTAATTCACTGCGCCCGCATCTGAAGCGGCATCACCTGCAGGCCAATGTAGGCCACTATGGCGTGTTCAACGGGCGGCACTGGAACAACGAGATCTATCCTGTGGTGCGGAACCATATTCTGATGATGGAGTGAGGTGAGCTCTTTCGGAGAAGCACGCCCCCCTCTCTTGCAAAATCTACGACTTAGCCTTTGGCTAAGACCGTGATTTTGCTTTCTCCCCCACCAAGGGGGAGATGGGGAGGATGCCGAGCCCCCGCGCTCCAGTCTCCCCCTTGGTGGGGGAGAAAGCGATTTCGATGGCTTAGCCGAAGGCTAAACATCAGAAATCGCAAGAGAGGTATCTGCGCCCCGCTATTCAGCCTTCGACCGCAGCGCCGCAACCAGCCCCGCCGTCGAGGAATCCAGCCCATCCGTCCCCTTGGCCCCCTGCACCACGGGCAGCAGCCCTGTCGCCAGTTCCTTGCCCAGCTCCACGCCCCATTGGTCAAACGAGTTGATGCCGAACATCACGCCTTCGACGAAGACGCGGTGTTCGTAGAGGGCGATGAGGCGGCCGAGCGCGAAGGGGGTCAGCTTGTCGTAGACCATCGTGACGGAGGGGCGGTTGCCGGTGAAGACGCGATGCGGGGCGATCTTTTCGGCTTCATCTTCCGCCCATTTCTGGGTAAGCAACTGCGCCTTGGCTTCCGCCTTGGTGCGGCCCTTGAGCAGCGCCTGGGACTGCGCGAGGCAATTCGACATCAGAAGTTCGTGCTGGTAGCGCAGGTCCGGCTCGAAGCCGTTGGCGGCGATCATGAACTCGACCGGGATGATATCCGTGCCCTGGTGCAGTAGCTGGAAGAAGGCGTGCTGCCCATTGGTTCCGGGTTCGCCCCAGACGACCGGACCTGAATGTCCCTCGACCGGCGATCCGTCGATGACGACGCCCTTGCCGTTCGACTCCATGTCGAGCTGCTGGAGATAGGCAGCAAAGCGCGACAGGCGCTGGTCGTAGGGGATGACGGCGCGGGACGTATAGCCAAGGACATTGCGCTGGTACCAGCCGACCATGCCGAGGATCATGGGCAGGTTCTTCTCGAAGGGTGCCGAGCGGAAATGCGTGTCGACCGCGTAGGCACCATCGAGGAAAGCGCCGAAGTTTTCCGGACCAACGGAGATCATCAGCGGCAGGCCGATGGCCGACCAGATGGAATAGCGCCCGCCAACCCAGTCCCAGAAGCCGAAGACGCGGGCTGAGTCGATGCCGAAGGCGGCGACCTTGTCGAGCGCGGTGGAGACCGCGGCGAAGTGGTGGCCGACGGCCGCCTCACCCAGCTTGTCGGCGATGAAGGCGCGGGCCGACTTCGCATTCGTCATCGTCTCGATCGTCGTGAAGGTCTTGGAGGCGATGATGAAGAGCGTCGTTTCCGGGTCGAGCAACTTCAGCGTATCGGCAATATGCGCGGGATCGACGTTCGAAACATAGTGCGCGCGCGGTCCATCGTGATAGGGGGCGAGCGCCAGCGTCGTCATGGCCGGGCCGAGGTCGGAGCCGCCGATGCCGATGTTGACGATGTCGGTGAACTTTTTCCCGGTCGCGCCGGCGATCTTGCCCGAACGGACGCCGTCGGCGAACGCGCCCATGGCGGCAAGAACCGCATTGACGTCGGGCATCACATCCGCGCCGTCAACGATGACCGGCGTATTGGCGCGGTTGCGCAAGGCCGTATGGAGAACCGCACGCTTCTCCGTGAGGTTGATCTTCTCGCCGACAAACATGGCCTCGCGCTTGGCGGCGACGCCTGCCTTGTCGGCGGCCTGGGCCAGAAGCGTCATGATCTTCGGATTGACCGCAGTCTTCGAAAAGTCAAGCAGCAGATCGCCGAGGCCGATGCTGTAGCGGGAGAAGCGGTCCGGATCGGCGGCGAAAGCAGCGCGAATATCGGTCGCAGCGGTTTCGGCAACAGCATCACGAAGGGCTTTGACGATGGATTGCATCACTTCTCTCCTCGGGTCGCGCCCGAACATTCCTGCTGGCGCAAAAGTTTGACCGTTCGGGTCAAAGTCTTAAGACACCAAACGATTTAAAGAAAGGCATCAGGAGCTCTAAGGCGTCATTTTAGGGGGCGAAAACAAAAGCCCCGGTCGCAAGCGACCGGGGCTCAGGATCTCGCTGAGACTGCAACCGAAGCGTCAGTCGACGTCGGCTTCTGCGGCCAGAGCCTTGACCAGTTCGACAACCTTGCGGCGCACCTTGGCATCATTGATCTTCACGAAGGCGCGGTTGAGTTGCAGGCCTTCCGAGGAGGACAGGAAATCGACCACGTAATTCGAGCTGGAGGCTTCCGCCATGCCGGACTGCCCGGAGGACGTGTCGCCCGGGGCATCCTCGAAGAAGAAGGAGACCGGCACATTCAGAATGTTCGAGATGTTCTGAAGACGGCTGGCGCCAACGCGGTTCGTACCCTTCTCGTACTTCTGGATCTGCTGGAACGTGATCCCGAGGCTTTCACCCAGCTTTTCCTGGCTCATGCCGAGCATCGTCCTGCGGAGACGAATACGGCTACCGACATGAATGTCGATCGGGTTCGGTTTTTTCTTGTTGACGATCATTTGAGTGCCCTGACTTGACTTAGCTCCGGTACGAGCCGGCTGCATAATTTCATAACTTTGAGGCAAGACTTCGCTCGCTGGTTACGTCCCACCCTTCGCGTAAGACGAGCCATCCACCATCGCGCGGCACTATGCATTTTAAGGGGTTTCTGGTCAATTCTAACGGAAAATAAAACTAACGCGAGAAAAAGCCGCAATCAGAAAAATTAGCACGGTCAACAACCAAAAGTTCGTACTTCTGGCAGAACTGTTCAACGATGACACAGATTTTAACGTAAAGGTTGCATCCACTACACCAGAGGTATAAATTGTTGCCCCTGAAATTATTTGCCCATCCGCCGCAATAATTGCAGAAATACCGCTGTTTGCACTGCGGATCATCGGCAACCCAAGCTCGACGGCGGTCACACGCGCCTGTTGAAAATGCTGGTAGGGGCCGGGCGTTCGGCCAAACCAGATGTCATTCGTCAGATTAATCAACGCCGAGGAACGGGCTGCCGCGGGACCGATCTCGTCGGGAAAGATCGCCTCGTAGCAAATGAGTGGATAGAGCTGGCGACCGCCCGGAAGCGTCAGGAGGTTCGGGCTGACGGCCGCAGTGTAGCCCCCCGGCAGCGCAGCAATCGTATCAACCCCCCAGGATTTGAGGAGATTTGCGAACGGCATGTATTCGCCGAAGGGAACGAGATGCACCTTGTCGGCTGCGGAAACGATCTGACCTTCGCTGTCGAATACATAGGCTGAGTTGTAATAGCGCCGCGGCGAACCGGCCCCGGCATCTTCTGCCCGCACGGTCCCCGCAATCAACGTCTGCTTGTCGTGCAGGAGATCGGCGAGACGTGTGAACGCTTCCTGCTTCTCCGTGAGTATGAAGGGAATCGATGTTTCCGGCCAGACGATGACGTCGGGTTTCTTCGCTCCCTCGGGCGGAAGCTTGCTGAGCGTCAGAAGTTTTTCGAAAATGGCGTTGCGGCTCTCGTCCGTATCGCCTTCATCAAGCCCGATCACGGGCTGAACCAGGCGAACGCTGATCTCGCTCTTGCCGGGTCGGGCGGCATAACGCTGCATGGCCCAGTGCCCGTAGCCAAAATCAGCGGCGAGAAGCAGCGCCGCGACCGGAATGCCAATCCTCGCACCTCGACCCGTCCCCAGGAGAGCCGGCATCGCAAAGACGAAAACGGCGAGCAGCGTCATGCCCTCGACGCCGATCAGCCGGACAGGCTGCATCATGATCGGGATCGGCATGGCCGTGTATCCGATGGCATTCCACGGAAAGCCGGTGAGAACGAAACTGCGCAGCCATTCGAAAATACCGAACGACACCGCCAGCATGGCGATGCGGCCGAGCCCATCGGGCCAGAGGAGACGCGCAAGCGCGGCCGCCAGTCCGTAAAAGATCGCCAGGACGGCCGGCAGGCCCACAACGGCCAGTGGAACGGCCCATTTGAAGTCGGGATCGGAAAGAAGCGGGCTCGCCAGCCACCACAGGCCGGCAACGAAATAGCCAAAGCCGAAAAGCCACCCGATGGCGAAGGCAGGCAAGATGCGGCCGAACAGTCCGCTTTCCGGCGAGGCGGCCGCGCCATCGATCAACCATACGAGAAGCGGAAAGGCGATAAACATGGCCGCGAAAATATTGAGCGGCGCCAGCGCCAGCGCCCCGATGGCACCTGCTGCGAGCGCGATCAGCGCCCGCTTCCATCCCCAACTCAAGATGACGCTATTGGCCAGTCTTTCCATACTTCATGCCCGCATTGACACAAGACCGTGGGCGTCCGGCCTTTCGACATGGCCGAACGTCCACGAAATTGCGCTCAATCTAGGGCGGCAGGCTTGCCCGGGCCTGCCGATTGGACTGCCATGGGCTCCAGTTCCTGTTCACCCTTCGATTGCACGCGGCGCCGGGGTGCGACGCGCTTGCGGGTGATGCGTACCTTCTTGATGCGGCGCGGATCAGCCTCGAGAACGTGGAATTCAAAGCCCGGCAAGGCCTGTACCACCTCGCCCCGAACAGGAATGCGGCCCAGCGACGAGAAGATCAGGCCGCCGATCGTGTCGACATCCTCGAGCTGCTCGCGAATGTCGAAATCGGGGCCGATCAGTTCGGCGATCTCTTCCAGTTCGGCACGCGCGTCGGCTATGAAGACGTCGTCGGAGGTCTTGCGGATCATGACCTCGTCATCGTCATGCTCGTCCTCGATATCGCCGACGACCATTTCGACGATATCTTCCAGCGAAACAAGTCCGTCCGTGCCGCCATATTCATCGATGACCAGCGCCATCTGGATGCGCGACGCCTGCATACGCGCCATCAGATCGGAGGCGAGCATGGAGGGCGGCACGAAGAGAAGCTGGCGCACGATGCCGGTTTCCGAGAGCGGCTTGTTGATGTCGATGCGGCCAAGATCGAAGGCGGGCTTGGGGGTGCGTGACGCAGGCTTTTCCTCTGCCTCGGCGGCCACGGCCGCAGCCTTCGCTGCAGAGGCGGAGCGGGTGGAGGTACGGCGCTTGTTGCGCGCCTGCTTCATCACCCAGGAAAGGAGGTCGCGGATATGGACCATGCCGCGGGGATCATCGAGCGTGTCGCAATAGACCGGCATACGCGAGCGGCCCGAGTCCTCGAAGAGAACCATGAGGTCGCCGACCGTGATGCTCTGGTCCACCGCCTCGATGTCTACGCGCGGCACCATCACGTCCTCGACGCGGACTTCGCGGAAACGCAGGATGTTGTGCAGCATCGCCCTTTCGCTCGGGGAAAAGGCCGCATTGCTGTCCGGATCCGCCAGAAGCGCGTCGGCAATATTCTCGCGCAGGCTCGATCCGTTGGACGGTTTGAAAAGGCGCGCAGCCCAGCTCCGAATCGGATTGCCGTTCTTCAGCGCGCCGGAGGGACTGCCGCCCTCCTCGGAAACTGACGAGCCATGGTCATCGCTCGTCGTTCGTGTCGTGTCAGATATGTCGCTCATTGTCTCCAGGGATCAGGTCGGCTCGGTTCCCGCATAGGGATCGGCATGGCCGAGCCCCAGAAGAATGCGGGTTTCGAGACCTTCCATGATCGTCGCTTCTTCGTCGTTCATGTGATCATAGCCGAAAAGATGCAGAAAACCATGCACTAGCAGATGGCTCAGATGCGCCTCAAACGGCTTTTCGAGTTCAGCCGCCTCGCGGGCGACCGTTTCATGGGCGAAAATGATGTCGCCCAGCATCGGCCCCGGCATCCCGCCGGGTGCAAGCGGATAGGCCGGGAAGGACAGGACATTGGTCGGCTTGTCCTGTTCTCGCCACTCCGCATTGATTTCGCGGATCGAGGCATCGTCGGTGAAGAGCAGCGACAGCTCGATCGGGTGTTTCGGGAAGGGCTGCTTCTCGAACTTGACCAGATGGTCGCTGGCGGCTTTCAATACCGGTTCGCATAAAGCAAGAAGACTGGCCTCGTCCGGCCAGTCCCCTTCCTCGATGGAAATTTGTATGTCGAGCGTGTCGGTCAGTTTGTGCTTCCCACCGCATCCGCGGCGGGCTCCGGCTTTTCATATTCCGCGTCGTAAGCCTTGACGATGCGCCCGACAAGGGGGTGACGCACGACATCGGTGTCACGGAAGCGGATGATCGAGACGCCTTCGACCTCTTTCAGGATGCGCAGCGCCTCGACCAAGCCGGACTTGACGCCGCGTGGAAGGTCGATCTGGCTCGGGTCACCCGTGATGATCATCCGGGCATTTTCGCCGAGACGCGTCAGGAACATCTTCATCTGCATCGACGTCGTATTCTGCGCCTCATCGAGGATGACGGCGGCGTTAGACAGCGTGCGGCCGCGCATGAAGGCGAGCGGCGCGATTTCGATCACGCCCGCGGTGATGGCGCGTTCGACCTTGTCGCCCGGCATCATGTCGTAAAGCGCGTCATAGAGAGGCCGCAGATAGGGATCGACCTTTTCCTTCATGTCGCCGGGCAGGAAGCCCAGGCGCTCACCGGCTTCGACGGCGGGACGCGACAGGATGATCTTGTCTACCGCGCCCCGCTCCAGAAGCTGGGCGGCGTGGGCGACGGCAAGGTAAGTCTTGCCGGTGCCGGCCGGGCCGGTGCCGAAAACGAGTTCGGAACGCTCCAGGGCACGGATATAGGCATCCTGCGTCGGGGTGCGGGCGGCAATCGTCTTCTTGCGGGTAGAAATCTGCGCCATGGTCAGCTTGGCCTTGCGCTCCAGCGTCGGCAGGGTCAACTGGTCATCGGCGGCAACAGCCATGCGGATCGCGCCTTCAACGTCGGAGGTCTCGACCGAACCGCCCTTCTGCAGACGCTCGTAGAGATAGTCGAGCGCCCGGCGGGCCTGGTTGGTAGCCTGGATTTCACCGGTGATGGCGACCGAATTGCCGCGGGCGCGGGCATCGACCTTCAACCGGTCCTCGATGAGCTTCAGATGCTCATCGAACTGGCCGAACAGTTCGCTGGCGTATCGGTTGTTTTCAAACGTGAGCACGAAATGATTGGCATCCGTGACGGACGAGCGGGATTGACGCGAAGATTGCGGCACCATTTCGTGTGTGTTCAAGCGGTCGGGCTCCATGTTGGTCCCGGACCTTCAGCTTTCCGCCACCTCGGCAAACAAGCTGTTTGGACCGGCTTCGGTGATTCTTACTTTTATAATGTCACCGATTTTTAACTTGTCACCGCTTTTCGTCGTTTCTGCGTCGATAATTACCGGCTGCAGCCACGGAGACCGCCCGACGAGCTGGCCCTCCATGCGTCCTTCCTTCTCCAGGAGCAGGTCGATCGACTTGCCGACGCAGGCGCGCGCGAAGTCGCGCTGCTGCCGGAACAGCAGGGTTTGCAGCCGGTCAAGCCGTTCCGACTTCACCTCTTCGGGGACGTGATCCGGAAGGTCCGCACCGGGCGTGCCGGGGCGCGGCGAATATTTGAAAGAGAAGGCCTGTGCATAACCCACCTCTTCGATCAAACGCATCGTGTCTTCGAAATCCTCATCCGTCTCGCCCGGAAAGCCGACGATGAAATCGCCCGACAGGGCGAGTTCCGGATTGACCGCGCGGATGCGCTTGACCAGCGCGATGTAATCGGCCGCCGTGTGCTTGCGATTCATCGCTTTCAGGATGCGGTCGGACCCGGACTGAACGGGGAGATGCAGATAGGGCATCAGCTTCGGCTCTGTCGCGTGCGCCGCAATCAGCCGGTCGTCCATGTCGCGCGGATGGCTGGTCGTGTAGCGAAGGCGGTCAAGGCCGTCGATTTCAGCGATGGCGGCAATGAGTTCGCCGAGGCCGATCGCATTTCCTTCCGCGTCCGTGCCATGCCACGCGTTGACGTTCTGGCCGAGAAGCGTGAGTTCGCGCACGCCGGCTTCGGCAAGCTTCTTCGCCTCGTCAACGATCTGGGCAAGCGGGCGCGAGACTTCGGCCCCGCGCGTATAGGGCACTACGCAGAAGGTGCAGAACTTGTCGCAGCCTTCCTGCACGGTCAGAAACGCGGTTGGGCCGCGCGACTTCGTCACGGCCTTTTCAGGCGACGGCAGATGCTCGAACTTGTCTTCCAGCGCATAATCCGTCTCGACCGCCTTGCGGCCTTCACGAACATCCTTCAGCACCTGCGGCAGGCGGTGATAGGTCTGCGGGCCGACGACAAGATCCACGGCCGGCGCACGGCGCAGGATTTCCTTGCCTTCCGCCTGGGCGACGCAACCCGTCACCCCGATAACGAATTCGCGGCCTTCCGCATTCTTCGCCTTCTTCATGTCGCGTAGGCGACCAAGCTCGGAATAGACCTTCTCGGCGGCCTTTTCGCGGATATGGCAGGTGTTCAAAAGAACCAGATCGGCCTCTTCCAGCGTGGTCGTCTCGGCATAACCATCAGCGGCCAGCGCATCTGTCATGCGGGCGCTGTCATAGACATTCATCTGGCAGCCGTAAGTCTTCACGAACACTTTGCGGGTATTCGTGGTCGGAGCCAGGGTGGCCGCGGGGTCGGCAGGGTGGAGCGCTTGATCTGTCATGGGCGCCTCCATACTGCATCAGAAGGCCGAAATGAAGCCCAAAACCCGCGAAAATAAGGGATTTGGTAATGACATAAAGATATATTTATGTCCTTGTACGCTTGTTTTCCGACGGCGAACTGGCTACAGAGTGATCGGTATTTCTTCCAGAGGGGATCAAGCCCAGATGCGCGCCAATTACCTTTTCACCAGCGAATCCGTGTCCGAAGGTCATCCGGACAAGGTCTGCGACCGGATTTCGGACGAGATCGTGGATCTCGTGTATCGGGAAGCCGCCAAGACTGGCATCAACCCCTGGGGCGTGCGCATCGCCTGCGAAACGCTGGCGACGACCAACCGCGTTGTCATTGCCGGTGAAGTTCGCTTGCCGCCGAGCCTGATGAAGAAGGACAAGAACGGCAACGACGTCATCAACCCGGCCAAGTTCAAGACCGCCGCTCGCCGCGCCATCAAGGACATCGGCTACGAGCAGGACGGCTTCCACTGGAAGACGGCGAAGATCGACGTTCTGCTGCATTCGCAGTCGGCTGATATCGCTCAGGGCGTGGACAACGCCGCCGACCAGCAGGGCAATGAAGGCGCGGGCGACCAGGGCATCATGTTCGGTTACGCCTGCAAGGAAACGCCGGACCTGATGCCGGCGCCGATCTATTATTCGCACAAGATCCTGCAGCTTCTCTCCGCCGCCCGCCGCAAGGGCGAAGGCGACGCCGGCAAGCTCGGCCCCGACGCCAAGAGCCAGGTCACCGTTCGCTATGAAAACGGCGTGCCGGTCGAGGCCGTCTCCATCGTCCTCTCGACGCAGCATCTCGATGCCAGCTGGGATTCGAAGAAGGTTCGTTCAGTCGTCGAGCCCTATATCCGCGAAGCGCTGGGCGACCTGAAGATCGCCGACGACTGCACCTGGTACATCAACCCGACCGGCAAGTTCGTCATCGGCGGCCCGGACGGCGACGCTGGCCTGACCGGTCGCAAGATCATCGTGGACACTTATGGTGGCGCGGCTCCGCATGGTGGCGGCGCATTCTCCGGCAAGGACACGACGAAGGTTGACCGTTCGGCGGCTTATGCTGCCCGCTACCTTGCCAAGAACGTCGTAGCTGCCGGTCTCGCCGACAAGTGCACGATCCAGCTCTCCTACGCCATCGGCGTTGCCCAGCCGCTGTCGATCTATGTCGATCTGCACGGCACTGGAAAGGTGACCGAAGACCAGGTTGAAGCGGCCATCCGCAAGACCATGGACCTGTCGCCGACCGGCATCCGTCGTCACCTCGATCTCAACAAGCCGATCTATGCCAAGACGTCTGCCTACGGCCACTTCGGTCGCAAGGCCGGCCGTGACGGTTCCTTCTCCTGGGAGAAGACCGATCTCGTGAAGGCGCTCAAAGACGCCATCAAGGCCTGACATGACGGATCACGAAGACCATCCGACCCGTGCGTCCGAAGCCTTCTTCGGACGCCGGAAGGGCAAGGCGTTGCGTGCCAACCACGCGCGCCTGATGGAGACGCTGCTAGCCGAAAGGTTGGTCGATCTCACCATGCCTGCGCCCGCGGATCTTCGTGATCTCTTTCCCCTAGCCGTCACCCGTCTGCGCCTCGAAATCGGCTTTGGCGGCGGGGAGCATCTGATCCACCGCGCGACGACTGAGCCGGAGACCGGCTTTATCGGCGTGGAGCCCTTCATCAATTCGATGGCGAAGCTGCTTTCGAGCGTGGAGCAGACGGGTGCGCAGAATATCCGCGTCTATAATGACGATGCCGCTGAACTGCTGGACTGGCTGCCATCAGCGTCGCTCGACCAGATCGACCTGCTCTATCCCGATCCTTGGCCGAAGAAGAAACACTGGAAGCGGCGCTTCGTCAGCCAGGTGAATCTCACGCGCTTCCATCGCGTGCTGAAGCCCGGCGGGCTCTTCTGCTTCGCGTCCGATATCGACACCTATGTGAACTGGACGCTCACGCACTGCCGCGACCACGGCGGCTTTGAATGGACGGCAGACAATGCGTCTGACTGGCTGACACCCTTTGCAGGATGGCCAAGCACGCGCTACGAGGCCAAAGCCAAGCGCGAAGGGCGATCATCCGCCTATTTGACATTCAGGAAGGTCTGAAACCGTCCGCTTTCAGACGGACGGGTTTCCGTCAGTGAACAGTGACCGTCTTCAACTGGTCTTCAGCTGCCTTGAAAAAGGTCGAAGAGCGATTGTCGGTCAGCAGGATCGGCGTGCCATCGGCGCCGAAAAGAGCCCAGAGATCGATATCCGGATCGAGATCCGGCGCTTCGGGGAAACAGCGAACCACATCGGTCGCGGAAATCTTGCGGATATAGGCGACTTCGCCATCACCGAGGTGTGCAAGGTCACTAAGCGACAGGGCCGCGGGGACTTGCTTCATCTGCATTTCAGAGCCTCCTTGGAAAAGAGAAGCGAAGCGGGCACGTTCGCCCGTGTTCTTACTCTGAAACGGAAATATTAATTTTCCTTACCAGACGCTCGGGTTCCGGCCTCATGATATCTACGGAGAGAAGTCCGTTCTTCAGCACCGCCGCCTGAACCTGCATCCCCTCGGCCAGAACGAACATGCGCTGGAACTGCCGGGCTGCGATGCCGCGATGCAGATAGTCGCGCTCACCCTGCTCGGTCTGACGTCCGCGAATGATCAGCTGGTTTTCCTCGGTCGTCACATCCAGCTCGTCTTCGGAAAAACCGGCGACAGCCAGCGTAATCCTCAGGCCACCGACAAAATTGCGGGACGGATCGGGTGCGAGACGTTCGATGTTGTAAGGGGGGTATCCGTCGTTCGCCTTGGCAATCCGCTCCAGCGTCTTTTCCATGGCGTCAAAGCCCAGAAGGAGCGGGCTCGCAAAGGTCGTCATTCTTGTCATCGTGCGAAAGTCCTTGGGTGAAGCGACTTCATGCGGACCCGGCACCCCGGCGTCTCGCCTGCTCCCAATATGGTACCTGATTTTCTGCAGTGCAAGGTCACAGAAAAAGTCGATTGAGAATTGAATGCAAAGCGTTAATGTCGCCCGCAAATCAGAGACGACGAACAGGAAAAAGCATGACGGCGCCGCGCAAGATCATCATCGACACCGACCCGGGGCAGGATGACGCCTGCGCCATCCTGCTGGCGCTCGGAAGTCCCGAGGATCTCGATATCCTCGGCATCACCACCGTCGCCGGCAACGTGCCGCTGGCGCTGACGTCGAAGAATGCCCGCATCGTCTGCGAAGTCGCGGGCAAGACCGATATCAAGGTCTATGAAGGCTGCGACCGACCCATTTCTCGCCCGCTTGTGACGGCGGAATATGTGCATGGCGCCACCGGCCTCGACGGCCCGGAACTCTTCGAGCCCTCCATGCCCGTCCAGCCACAGAACGGCGTCGATTTCATCATCGAGACCCTGCGCAATGAGCCGGAAGGCACGGTGACGCTCTGCACACTGGGCGCACTCACGAACATCGCGACGGCCTTCACCCGCGCGCCGGACATCGCGCCGCGCGTGAAGGAACTCGTCATGATGGGTGGCGGCTATTTCGAGGGCGGCAACATCACGCCGGCTGCAGAGTTCAACATCTATGTCGACCCGGAAGCCGCCGATATCGTGATGAAGTCGGGCATTCCGATCGTCATGATGCCGCTCGATGTCACGCACAAGGTTCTGACGCTGAAGCGCCGCGTTGAAAAGATCGGCGCGCTCGGCACGAAGGTATCGAAATTCATCGTCGACATGCTCGGCTTCTTCGAGCGCTTCGATGTCGAGAAATACGGCTCCGACGGCGGCCCGCTGCACGACCCGACCGTGATCGCCTATCTCTTGAAACCCGAGCTCTTCTCCGGTCGCATGTGCAATGTCGAGATCGAAACGCAGTCGCCGCTGACGGTTGGCATGACCGTTGTAGACTGGTGGCAGGTCACCAAGCGTCCGCACAACGCGATGGTCATGAAGGATGTGGATGCAGAAGGGTTCTTCAACCTGCTGACGGAGCGTGTGGGGCGGCTTTAGGCGGTCCCTGCGCCGGGAATGGTCTTGACGCCGGCATCCGCCGCTGCGCGGATGAGAGCCTTGTCAAGCGTTGCCAGCGGCAGATCGAGACTAATGGCCAGTTCGAGATAGGCGGCGTCGTAGGTCGTGAGGCCGCAACGCCGGGCGAGCGACAATATCTGCTTCAGCGCCCGGCTGCCGGTCTCTCCTTCGATCTCGATCGGCAGGCCTTCCAAAAGTGAAAGTTTAGCCAAGATGTCATCGCGACTAATTCGTCCACGCCGTTCTCCCTGCAGAAGGACGTTGGCGACCTCCAGATGCCACAATTCCGGGACATAGGCCCTTCCGGTCTCGAGCTCGCGGACAAGCCTGTCAGCGGCGGCATTTGCCTCATCCTTGAAAAGCCAGCTTGCCGTCACTGAGCAATCAAGGACGAAAACGCTCATCGGCGGCCTTCGTCCCGAAGTGCTTTCCAGTCACCGCCACCGAGACTGGTCGTCTCGCGGTGCTCAAGGAGCCGGTCGATGGTTGCCCGAATCCTTTTACGATCACGCTCAACCACCGGCACAAGCCGCGCGACTGCCTTGTCCCGCCGGGTGATCAGCACTTCCTCGCCCTTCGCGACCTTGTCGAGAAGGGAAGAGAGATGCGCGCCGGCTTCCAGTTCTCCGACTTCAATCATAAGGGCCGCTCCAGCCAATTGGTTTCTTAAGCCAATGTACTCTCGCGGCCCCGCAATTCAAGTCAGAGCATTTCGGGGAAGCATTAAAGCCCGTATTGGTCCTTGAACGCATACCACCACGAACCGATGGTGGAATATTGCGCGCGGAACATGCGGCCGCCCGGGAAGGGATACCAGGGCATCGCGGCGAAACGTTCGAAGCGGGACTGGTCGCCATCGATAGCATTCGCAACGATCTTGCCGAAGAGATGCGTGCCCGTGACGCCATGGCCGGAATAGCCGTGGGCGAAATAGACGTTCGGCGCGAGCCGACCCATCTGCGGAACGCGGGTGAAGGAAATCGCGAAATTGCCGCTCCAGGCGTAGTCGATTTTCACATTCGCCAGTTCCGGGAAGACCTTGGTCATGTTCGGCCGGATCTTGGCGATGATATCCGACGGATCGGTGCCACCATAAATCGTGCCGCCGCCGAAGAGCATCCGGCGATCGGCCGACAGGCGGAAGTAATCGAGGATATAGCGCGCGTCCTCGACGCATTTGTCACCGGGGATCAGCTTCTTCGCCAGCTCTTCGGACAGCGGTTCTGTCGCGATGATCTGGGTAGAGGCCGGAAGCACGCGGTCGGTCAGTTCCGGGATGACATGGCCGAGATAGGCATTGCCGCAGGCGACGACGACGCGGGCCGTGACCTTGCCCTTTTCGGTATAGACAACCGGCTTTGCGGCCGCCTTGTCGACGCGGGTGACGGGCGAAAGTTCATAGATCGTGCCACCGAGGCTTTCCAGCGCTCGGGCCTCGCCGAGCGTCAGGTTCAGCGGATGCAGATGGCCGCCGGACGTGTCGAGCATACCGCCGACATAGGCGTCCGTTCCGACTTCCCTGCGCACCGCCGCGCGGTCCAGCATGACATGATCGTTCATGCCATAGCCTGCCCAGAGCGCCTTCTTGGCTTCGAACTCGCGCATATGGGCGTTCGTGTAGGCCGTGTAGATATTGCCGCGCTTCAGGTCGCAGTCGATATTGTACTGCTCGATCAGCCGATAGATCGTCTGCGCGCCTTCCTGCACCATGCCGCCGACGAAGCGGGCGGCATCATCGCCATAGGCGCGCTTGATCTTGTCGAGGCCGGCATTCAGGCCGTTGACCACCTGGCCGCCGTTGCGGCCGGACGCGCCCCAGCCGATCTGTGCGCCTTCGACCAGGGTGACCTTGTAGCCTTTTTCGGCGAGATGGATTGCGGTGGCAAGGCCGGTATAGCCGCCGCCGATGATGCAGACGTCGGTCTCGACATCGCCTTCCAGCTTCACCGGCTGGCGCTGGATATTGCGCGAGGCGGCGTAATAGGAGCCCGGATAGCTGCCGTTTCCAGCGTAAGACACGTTTTTGGCCATCACACAATCTCCAGGTAGGCGCTGAATTCGTAGTCGGTAACCTGCTCGGCGAAGCCGGCGATTTCCTGCCGCTTGCAGGCCACCAGCATGTTGCGGAGCAGCGGCGAAAAGACCTCTTCCATGATCTCGCCATCTTCAAAGGCATCGACGGCGCCGCCCCATTCGGAGGGGATCTTCTTCAGGCGTTCGCCATAGGCGCGGCCTTCGATCGGGCGCGGCGGCATCCACTTGTTCTTGATGCCGACCAGGGCTGCGCCGAGAATGGCGGCCATCGCCAGGTAGGGATTGGCATCCGCACCCGGCACACGATGCTCGATGCGGCGCGACTTCGGTCCGCCGCCGGGAATGCGGATCGCCGCCGTGCGGTTCTCGAAGCCCCAGGTGATGGAGGTCGGCGCGTGGGTATCGGGGCGCAGGCGACGGTAGGAATTGAAATGCGGCGCGAAGAGCAGCGTCGATTCCGACATGCCCTTCAACATTCCTGCAACGCAATGCTTGAAGAGGTCGGTGTTCTCGCCATCGGCATCGGCAAAGACGTTCTTGCCGTCCTTGTCGACGAGGCTCATGTGCATGTGCATACCGTTGCCGGAGCGCGTGCCATAGGGCTTAGCCATGAAGGTGGCGGCAAAGCCGTGCTTGCGGGCGACGCCCTTGATGATGCGCTTGGCGAACATGATGTCGTCGGCCGCCTTCAGCGGGTCATTGCCGTGCAGCAGGGTGATTTCGAACTGGCCGATGCCGTTTTCGGCAATCGCCGCATCGGCCGGCACGTTCTGGCGTTCGCATTCGGCATAGACGTCGGAGAAGAAATTGCCGAAGTCGTCGAGTTCGTCGATCGAGAGGATGGCGTCGGAGTCGAGACGCTTGCCGGTATAGGGCGAGATCGGCGGCTCGGGATAATCCGGTTCGGAGTCGATCAGATAGAATTCAAGCTCGGAACCGACGACGGGGTAAAGCCCCATGTCGTTATACTGCTTGACGATGGCGGCGAGCGCCTGGCGCGGATCGGCGAGGAAGGGCTTGCCGCTCTCCTCGAACATCCAGAGAGGTACCATGGCGCTCGGACGCTGGGTCCAGCGCACCGGCACGACGCCCCGTCCCGTCGGTTCGCAGATGCCGTCATTGTCGCCGTGGATGAAGACCTGTTCGGAGCCAATGATGTCCTCGCCCCAGATATCCACGCCGACGATGGAAAGCGGCATTCGGATGCCGCCGCCTGTGACCTTGTCGATCTGGCTGACCGGCACTCGCTTGCCGCGCAAGATGCCGTTGAGGTCGCAAACGACCGCCTGGATGCTCTCGATGTCCTTATCGAGATCGTTTGTGATGTCCGAATTTTCCACTTTGGTTCCGCCTGGGGTGTTGGTTCTATGAGGCGGATTGTTTCAAATTTTTGATCAAATTGTCAAGCGCGTCCACTCAAACTTTTGATCAAATTACCGAACCCGAATGCCAAAGGCCCGCCTCGAGCGGAGGCGGGCCAGAGAGATGGTCTCAAAATCTCGCTGAATCACAAGGCCTTTGACCGCACCTGGCAACGCCGTGCTGCTCAACGGCAGACGCGCACCGTGTAGACGCGGCGGTAGCCCTCCCAGTCACGCTTGACCCGCTTTTCATACCAGCAATCGCGGCGATGGTGGCGTGGTGGAACAACGCGAACACCACCTGGTCCGATCCAGACGCCGGGCGGGCCATGATGCCGATAGCCGCCGTGGCGATGGTGATAATAGGGATCGGCGCTGGCGGAACCCAGGCCCATTCCCGTGAAGAGCATGGCAGCGGCTGCGGCGATCATGAGATGTTTCATCCGTTATCCCTCCCGGTGTTGGAAACATGATGGCAGAAAACGTTGCGGCAGTCGTGCTTGTTCCGCAAACACTTGTGCCCGCCTCTCGATTTGGAAGGGCGGGCATTGTGTCAGCAGGGGCAAGGGTCATTCGCAGACGCGGATCTTCTTGACGTGCTTGTAACCGTAGGCGTCATAGCGGACGCGCTTTTCGTACCAGCAATCGCCGTAGTCACCGCTATGGCTGGCTGCCGCAGCCGCGATGACGCCCACCGTGGCAAGGCCAAGGCCGAAGGCAAGCGCGCCATCGTCATAGCCCTTGGAGACCGGGGGTTTGGCCGGCGTGATCGGGTCGATCGGCATGATCTTGATCGGGCCGGGCGTCTTGATCTTGACGTTCGGCGGCAGCTTGATCGTGCCCCCCGGCGGGACCTGGATCATCTTGGCTTCGGCAACAGTTGCAACCGACGTGGCGGCAGCGGCGGCGATCAGGATGGCAATGGCAAAGTTCTTCATAGTCGTTCTCCTCTGTGGCTTTGGGTCCGCACCGGGGAAGCAACCTTGTCTCTGGTCTTTCCGATGCCGTGGATGCGTCTGTGTCATCCATTGACCCGATCATGCCGCAGCCCTTCGCGGCGCGCTGTTCCCGTGGAAACACAGATGCGTACCGCTTGGGACGCTCTCGCGCTTGATATGCCGGATTTCCCGCTATAAGAACCCGCCACCAAACAAGATTTTCAGGAGACTTTCGACATGACAGCGCGCAATCTCTTCCTCCTGCCCGGCGACGGCATCGGCCCGGAAGCCATGGCGGAAGTCCGCAAGATCATTGCCTGGATGAATGAAGCCCAGGGTGCGAACTTCGTGACCGACGAAGGTCTCGTCGGCGGCTGCGCCTATGACGCACATGGCGCGGCGATTTCGGAAGGTGACATGGCCAAGGCCATGGCTGCGGACGCCGTTCTCTTCGGCGCCGTCGGCGGCCCGAAGTGGGATGCCGTCCCTTACGAAGTCCGCCCGGAAGCAGGTCTCCTTCGCCTGCGCAAGGATCTGGAACTCTTCGCAAACCTGCGCCCGGCCATCTGCTATCCGGCGCTTGCGTCCGCTTCCTCGCTGAAGCCGGAGCTGGTCGAAGGCCTCGACATCCTCATCATCCGCGAGCTGACCGGCGGCGTCTATTTCGGCGAGCCGAAGACGATCACCGATCTCGGCAACGGCCAGAAGCGCGCCATCGACACGCAGGTCTATGACACCTACGAAATCGAGCGCATCGCCTCCGTCGCCTTCGAAATGGCCCGCACGCGCAAGAATTCCGTCTGCTCGATGGAAAAGCGCAACGTCATGAAGTCCGGCGTGCTCTGGAACCAGGTGGTCACGCAGACGCACAAGGACAAGTATTCCGACGTCAAGCTCGAACACATGCTGGCCGACGCAGGCGGGATGCAGCTTGTTCGCGCGCCGAAGCAGTTCGACGTCATCGTCACCGACAACCTCTTCGGCGACATGCTCTCCGACGTTGCTGCCATGCTGACCGGCTCGCTCGGTATGCTGCCGTCGGCATCGCTCGGTGCACCGGACGCCAAGACCGGCAAGCGCAAGGCGCTCTACGAGCCCGTCCACGGCTCGGCTCCGGACATCGCCGGCAAGGGCATTGCCAACCCGATCGCCATGATCGCCTCGTTTGCCATGTGCCTGCGCTACTCGTTCAACATGGTCACCGAAGCCGACAATCTCGAGAAGGCAATTGCCAACGTTCTCGACAAGGGCATCCGCACCGGCGACATCATGGCTGAAGGTGCGACGCGCGTCGGCACGGTCGAGATGGGTGACGCCATCCTTGCCGAGTTCCAGGCGCTCTCCGCCTGACGATCGTCAAATGTGTCGGAGCGTCGCACCCGTTGAAACGGTGCGGCGCTTCGAACATCTATAGGGCCGTACCCCCGTGTTTCCGATCCTGGCCTTTCGGCAGGGTTTTGTTGCGAAAGGCGACTGACGCATATGATGGGCCTCGACGGCTTTCTGAACTGGCTCGCGGAACGCCGGGCGCAATACTCCCCCTCCACGCCCCCTATCCGCTGGAAAACCTGGGCCGCGATCACTGTCGTGCTCGTGGTGCTCGCCATGGTGTTTCGAGATAGTGCGTTGACCATTGCTGCGCGCCATGAACCTGAGTGGCTCCGAGCGCTTGCCGAAAACACGACCGATCTCGGCAAGTCGTGGTGGAGCCTGACGCTCACGGGAATTCTCTTTATTGCTGCCGTGGCGATCCACCGCTATGCGGGCCTTGCCGCAGCGGCGCGCGCAAGATTGCACTATGTGGCGACCGCCTCAGCCTATGTGTTCCTCAGCGTTGCGCTGTCGGGCATCATCGGCAACATCGTCAAGCGCATCATCGGCCGCGCCCGGCCCCCGCTTTTCGATGCCGAAGGGGCGTTTCACTTCAAGTCCTTCTCCGGGCACCTCTATGAGAGCTTCCCCTCCGGCCATTCGACAACGGACGGCGCGATGGCGATGGCGCTTGCAGTGCTGTTTCCGCGCTATCGTGTGGCGTTCTTCCTCGTCGGCGGATTCCTGGCGCTAACGCGCATCATGGTCGGCGCGCATTATCTGAGCGACGTCATTGCCGGCTACTCGTTTGGCCTGTGGTATGCCTATATGAGCGCTCTGTTCTTCGCCAAGCACGGTTTCTCGCTGAAGCAGCCGAAATGGTGATCAGGCGACCATAGCAGGCCGGCGACCGCCCAGCATCAGCAGCGACACGACCAACGCCACCACGCCGCAAAGGCCGATAACGGCCGCCATCGTGACCGGCTTGCCATCGAACACGGCGCTGACGCCGACGATGGCCGCAGCGCCGATCAGCATCTGCATCGTGCCGCCGAGCGAGGCCGCCGTGCCGGCGATCGGCCCATGCTCCTCCAGCGACAGCACCATGGCCGTCGGGATGACGAGGCCGAGGAAGGCATTGGCGACGATCAGCAGGCCGACCAGCATGACAAATGTGCCGATGCCGGTGGCGAAGACGATGTAAAGCAGGACGGTCGCCACCGCGAAACCAGCAACGCAGAAACGCACGACCGGCATGGCACCGAAGCGGTTGCCAAGATTGGCGGCGAACTGGCTGGAGCCGAAGAAGCCGAGCGCATTGAGCGCGAAGGCCAGGCTGAACTGCGTGGACGTGAGGCCGAAATGCTGCGTGTAAAGGAAGGGCGCGGTGGCTAGGAAAGCAAAGAAGCTCGCCATGCCCGCCCCGCCGATCAGCGTCTGGCCGATGAAGTTGCGGTCGCGGATCAGCACCTTGAAGGCGGCGATCATGCCGCCCAGTTCAAAGGGCGTGCGATATTCCGGATGCAGCGTTTCCTTGAGGCCGAAGCGCGTGAGCAGCAGGCTGATGCCAGCCGTGCCCGCCGCGAACCAGAAGACCGCCGGCCAGCCGAAGGCCGCCATCAGCCCGCTGCCACCGAGGGGCGCAAGCATGGGCGAGACGGACGTGACCAGCATGATCGTCGACATGAGCCGCGTGGCGTCGCTTCCTGTATACAGATCGCGAATGACTGCGCGCGGGATCGACATGACGGCGGCAGCGCCCACCCCTTGCACGAAACGCGCGGCAATGAGCCAGCCCATGGAGGGCGCGAGCGCGCAGGCGGCGGATGCGACGAGAAACAGGCCGAGGCCGAAATAGAGCGGCGGCTTGCGGCCGACGCTGTCGGATGCAGGACCATAGATCAGCTGGCAGATGCCGAAGGCGGAGAAGAAGGACATCAGCGTCCACTGCGCGGCCGCGGCATCGGCATGGAGATCGGCGGCGATCTTCGGCAGGGCCGGAATGTACATGTCGATCGCCACCGGCCCGACAGCGCCGAGCAGCGCGAGGATGACCGCGAGCTTGAAGATTTCCGGTTTCATGGGAATTGTCGCCTGACTTTATATTAGAAATGTCTTTTCTAAATTCCAGATTCGACCCTGCGCCACAAGGTGCAATGGCTCAATAGTTTTGAACCCGGGATTTGTATTCTTGATGAACCGCAAACCGGCTTCTGTAACTTTCCCGACACATATTCACGTTAGGGCATTGTTTCCTGACCCCATCCGGGGTAAGGGGGCCGCTTCGCGCGCCGGGGTCGGAAATCGACCTTCGGCGCACCATCTTTTCCGGGGCACGGACTTTAGGATTGATGCTGAAAACACCCTATTACCTGATCGACAAGGCGAAGCTTCTTCCCAACATGGAGAAGATCGCATGGCTGCGCGAGAACTCGGGCGCGAAGTCGCTGCTGGCGCTGAAATGTTTTGCCACCTGGTCGGTCTTCGACCTGATGAGCGAATATATGGACGGCACGACGTCCTCCTCGCTCTATGAAGTGAAGCTCGGCCGCGAGAAGTTCGGCAAGGAAACGCACGCCTACTCGGTCGCCTATGGCGATGACGAGATCGGCGAAGTGGTCGAGAATTGCGACAAGATCATCTTCAACACGATCAATCAGCTTGAGCGTTTCGATGCGGCCTCCTCTTCCAAGGTTCGCGGCCTGCGCGTCAATCCGCGCGTCTCGACCTCTGAATGGTTGATCTCAGACCCGGCGCGGCCGCATTCGCGTCTCGGCGAATGGGATGCGGCGAAGATCGAGGCGGTGGCCGACAAGATAACCGGCTTCATGTTCCATAACAATTGCGAGAACGACGATTTCGATCGCTTCTCGGAGATGCTCGGCAAGATCGAGGCGGATTTCGGCCACCTGATTGCGAAGATGAAATGGGTGAGCCTCGGCGGCGGCATCCACTTTACCGGGGAGAACTATCCGATCGGCAAGCTTGCCGACCGGCTGAAGCGTTTTGCCGACACCTATGGCATCCAGGTCTATCTGGAACCGGGCGAAGCCTCGATCACCAAGTCGACGACGCTGGAAGTGACCGTGCTCGACACGCTCTATAACGGCAAGAACCTCGCCATCGTGGATTCGTCGATCGAGGCGCATATGCTCGATCTGCTGATCTACCGGCAGTCGGCCAAGATGGCCGCGAATGAGGGCGCGCATGAATACATGGTCTGCGGCAAGTCCTGCCTTGCGGGCGATATCTTCGGCGAATTCAAATTCGACCATGAACTGAAACCCGGCGACCGCCTCTCCATCCAGGATGCGGCCGGCTACACGATGGTCAAGAAGAACTGGTTTAACGGCGTAAAAATGCCGTCAATCGCCATCCGGGAAACCGATGGCAGCATCAGGACGGTCCGTGAATTCACCTTCGCGGACTACGAACAAAGCCTGTCCTGAAGCGATCTGCTTCCGGAAGGTCTCTGACGATTGGACACAAGGAGTTTAGTCCTCATCATGAAGAAGAACGTTCTCATCATCGGCGCCGGCGGCGTCGCCCAGGTGGTCGCGCACAAGTGCGCGCAGAACAACGACATTCTCGGCGACCTGCATATTGCCTCGCGCACAAAGGCGAAATGCGATGCCGTCGTTGCCTCCGTGCACGAAAAGAAGGCGATGAAGCAGCCGGGCGTTTTCGAAGCCCATGCGCTGGACGCCCTCGACATCGAAGCCACCAAGGCGCTGATCAAGAAGACGAATTCCCAGATCGTCATCAATGTCGGCACGGCCTTCCTCAACATGTCGGTGCTGCGCGCCTGCATGGACACCGGCGTTGCCTATATCGACACGGCGATCCATGAAGAGCCGAACAAGATCTGCGAGACGCCGCCGTGGTACGGTAACTACGAGTGGAAGCGTGCCGCCGAATGCGAAGAGAAGGGCATCACCGCCATTCTCGGCGCCGGCTTCGACCCGGGCGTCGTCAACGCCTATGCCAAGCTCGCCAAGGACGACTATTTCGACAAGATCACCGATGTCGATATCGTCGACATCAATGCCGGCAGCCACGGCAAGTATTTCGCCACGAACTTCGACCCGGAAATCAACTTCCGCGAATTCACCGGCGTCGTCTATTCCTGGCAAAAGGGCGAATGGCAGGTGAACAAGATGTTCGAGATCGGCAAGGACTATGACCTGCCGGTCGTCGGCACGCGCCGTGCCTATCTCTGCGGCCATGACGAAGTGCATTCGCTGTCCAAGAACATGGATGGCGCGGACGTCCGCTTCTGGATGGGCTTCGGCGATCACTACATCAACGTCTTCACCGTGCTGAAGTCGATCGGCCTGCTCTCCGAGCAGCCGGTCAAGCTGGCAGACGGTTCGGAAGTCGTGCCGCTCAAGGTCGTCAAGGCGTGCCTGCCCGACCCGGCATCGCTTGCCCCGAACTATGAAGGCAAGACCTGCATCGGCGACTTCGTGAAGGGCACGAAGGACGGCAAGGAACGCGAAGTGTTCATCTACAACGTCGCCGACCACAAGGAAGCCTATAACGAAGTGGGCTCCCAGGGCATTTCCTACACCGCCGGCGTTCCGCCGGTTGCCGCCGCGATCCTGATCGCCAAGGGCGCCTGGGACGTGAAGAAGATGGTCAATGTCGAAGAACTGCCGCCGCAGCCCTTCCTCGCCGTCCTCAACCGCATCGGCCTGCAGACCTGCATTCGCGACGAACAGGGCGACCGCCCGCTGGAATTCGTCGAGCCCTGAGATTTGGGGGTTCAGCTATGACAAACCCGCCGGAGAAATTCGGCGGGTTTTTTGTTGGCGGGTGCGGCACCCCCCTCTGTCAGCTACGCTGACATCTCCCCCTCAAGGGGGGAGAGTGGGAGTGCGAGGCCGCCTCTCTGCCAATCTCCCCCCTTGAGGGGGAGATGCCCGGCAGGGCAGAGGGGGGTATCCCGCCCGCCCGTCGCGTCCCTTACGCCGCCAGCCCCTTCTTCCGTAACATCGCGTCTGGGCTGGGCAGCTTGCCGCGGAAGGCCTTGTAGGCGTCTTCGGGGTCGATCGAACCGCCGGAGGAATAGATCTTCAGCTTCAGCTTTTCGGCCATCTGCGGATTGAACGCATCGCCGGTTTCCTCGAAGGCCGAGAAGGCGTCGGCGTCGAGCACTTCCGACCACATGTAGGAATAGTATCCTGCCGAATAGCCGTCGCCGGAGAAGACGTGCTGGAAATGCGGGCTGCGATGACGCATGACCATGGCGTCGGGCATGCCGATCTCCTTGAGGACCTTGGCTTCCAGCGCCATCGGATCAGCGGGCGGCTCGGCGGCAGTGTGGTAGGCCATGTCGACCAGCGCGGAGGAGGTGAACTCGACCGTTGCGAAGCCGGCATTGAACGTGCGGGCGGCAAGCACCTTGTCGAGCAGCGCCTGCGGCATCGGTGCGCCAGTCTCGTAATGAACGGCATAGGTCTTCAGGATCTCCGGAACCGTCAGCCAGTGTTCGTAGAGCTGCGAGGGCAGTTCGACGAAGTCGCGCGACACGCCCGTGCCCGAGACCGTCGGATAGGTGACGTCCGAGAGCATTCCGTGCAGCGCATGACCGAACTCGTGGAACAGCGTGCGGGCGTCATCCAGGGACAGAAGTGCCGGCTTGCCTTCCGCAGGCTTGGCGAAATTACAGACATTGTAGATCAGTGGAATTTCGCCGTGTGCGCCGTTCTTCAGAGTCAATTTATGCTGGCTCTGGAACGAGCTCATCCAGGCGCCGGAGCGCTTGGAGGGTCGCGCAAAGTAATCGCCGACGAACATGGCCTTGAGGCCACCCGAGGCATCGCGGATTTCGAAGACGCGGGCATCGGGATGATACGCCTTTACATTCTTCAGTTCCGTCGCCGTGATTCCGAAGAGACGGCGGGCGACATCGAAGCAGGCTTCGATGATCTTTTCCAGCTGCAGATAGGGCTTGAGCTCGCCTTCGGAGAAATTGAAGCGCTCGGCCCGGATCTTCTCGGCATAATGGCGCCAGTCCCAGGGCTTCACGTCATGGTTCTTGCCCTCGGCTGCAATGGCCTTGGCGATATCGGCTTCCTCCTCCAGCGCACGCACGCGGGCCTTTTCCCAGACCTGCATCAGCAGGCCGTTCACATTGGCCGGCGTCTTGGCCATCGTGTTGTCGAGCTTGAGTTCGGCGAAGTTGGCAAAGCCGAGAAGCTTGGCCTTCTCGGCACGCAGTTTCAGCGTTTCGGCAATCACGCCGCGATTGTCTGTCTCGCCACCGTTTTCGCCGCGCGCGATCCAAGCCTTGAAGGCGGTTTCGCGCAGATCCCGGCGCTCGGAGAAGGTCAGGAACGGCTCGATGATCGAGCGCGACAGCGTGACCGCATACTTGCCCTTTTCGCCGCGCGCCTCGGCCTGGGCGGCCATGGCGTCCTTCAGGAAATCCGGCAGGCCGGCGAGATCGGCTTCGTCACCGAGGATCATGAACCAGTTTTTTTCGTCCGCCAGTACGTTCTGACCGAATTTCGCGCCGAGGGAGGCTAGCCGCTCGTTGATCGCAGCCAGCCGCTCCTGGTCGGCACGCGGTAGTTTCGCACCCGAACGCACGAAACCTTTCCAGTGGCGTTCCAGAACGCGGGTCTGTTCCAGATCGAGGTTCAGCGTCTCGCGCGTTTCCCAAAGCGTATCGATACGCTTGAACAGCGCCTCGTTCATCCCGATCTTGGAATAATGACGCGACATCTTCGGCGAAACGTCCCGCTCCAGAGCCTGGATCGAATCATTCGTATCGGCGCCGGCCCGATTCCAGAAGATCGCCGAGACACGCGAAAGTTCATCGCCGGCGATTTCGAGAGCAACGATCGTATTCTCGAAGGTCGGCGCATCCGGATTGTTGGCGATTGTATCTATTTCAGCTTCATGCAACTTGAACGCTGCATCAAAAGCCGGGGCAAAATCACTTTCCGATATTTGTTCGAAATCCGGCAAACCATTCCGACCGTTCCAGTCAATGAGTGCGGGATTGATTTTTGCTTCGGCCATCGGGGGTTTTCCTCATATGAATCGATTATCAGGTGCAATATAGAGGCAGCCGACCCCTTTGGAACATGGCGTTCCAAAAAAAGACGCGGTAATCATTGCAGAGATCGGCCTGTTATAATAAGACAACCTTACGAATTGGACGGACCCAAAACATGATCGAACCGGAATCCATCGGTTTCCTGATTGCCGAGACTGCCCGCCTGCAGCGGACGGAATTTGAAAAGCGCATTGCCGGTGCGGGGTTCGAACTGACCCCGGGTGAGGCCCGAGCGCTTCTTGCCATCGGCAACCGTTCAGGCTGCCGGCAAAACGAGATCGCCGAAAAGATGGGTGTCGAGCCGATGACCATGAGCGGATATATCGACAAGCTCGAAAGCCTCGATCTCGTGGCGCGCCTGCCGGACCCGACGGACCGACGTGCGCGCAACGTGGTCATGACGCCCAGAGCCGAGCCCATGCTCGCCGAGATCCGCCAGCTTGCCAAATTGCTGCTGTCGGACATGGTATCCGGGATGGCTGAAGGCGAGCGAGAAGCGCTGCATAATGCCTTGAAATCGGTCAAGACGGCACTCGTGGGTATGTCGGCCAGCCGCGACGCGGAATGAATAGTGCGAAGGCAGAGATATTGGAGATGACGGGGACCCGACCGCTCATGTCGGAGCGGCGAACAAGCCTGATCGGCGCGTTCATGACGATGGTCGGATCGATTTCCATGTCTCTCTATACGCCGGCCATGCCGGCGCTTGCCCATGCGTTCGGCGTCAGCGCGGCCTCGGCCAAATTGACGCTGACCTTCTATTTCGCGGGTTTTGCGATGGCGCAGCTGGTCACGGGACCCGCATCCGACGCCATCGGCCGGCGCAAGGCGGCCATCGTCTTCATGCTGGTCTATCTGGCCGGCAGTCTTCTGGCCGTGTTCGCGCCAACGATCGAATGGCTGATGGCAGCACGGCTCATTCAGGGAATTGGCGCTTCGGTTGGGACAACGGTGTCGCGCGCCATTGTGCGCGACCAGTTCACGGGTGAGCAATCGTCGCGGATCATGAACATGATCGGCATCGTGCTTGCCGTCGGACCGGGGATTGCGCCGACGATCGGCGGGTTGATTCTCGAATTCTCGAGCTGGGAGGGCATTTTCCTGGTCATGGCGGGGATCGGCGTCACCGGGATCGGCATCGTCCTCTTCGCGATGAAGGAAACGACGGTTCCGGAGCTAGCGCGCGGCGCGCCGGGTCCCCTCCTCAGATCCTACGGCAGGCTGCTTGCCAGTGCCCCGGTCATGTCGGCATCGCTCACTGTCGGCTTCGCGGTCGGCGCGCTCTATATGCTGGCGACCGTGCTTCCCTTCGTTCTCATCGACGAGGCCGGGCTCACGCCGGCGCAATTCGGCCTCGGCATGATGGCCCAGACCGGGAGCTATTTCCTCGGCTCGCTCATATTCCGTGCGTTGCTGCGTCATGCCTCCGCAGAAAGGCTGGTTTTGCCGGGTCTGGCTTTCATCTTGGTCGGCAGCGTCCTTGCGTTCCTGTCGATCCAGTTCCTGTCTGTCTCCTATCTCTCGGTCATGGTGCCTGTTGGCTTCTACGCCTTCGGGATTGCTTTCGTGATGCCGCATATGACCACCGCAGCGCTGATGCCGTTTCCGCGGATCGCAGGAACTGCTGCCGCGATGCTGGGCTTCGTGCAGATGGGCTCCGGGGTGCTCGGCGGAGCCCTTGCCGCCGCAATCGGCGAGCCGGTCCTGTCCCTGCATGTGCTGATGCCCGGCATGGGCGCCCTGTGCGCCATCTCCTATATCTGGCACGTCGGGTCGATCCGTCGTTTCCATGCCCGGAACTCTGGTTCGTTCTGACCCCTTTTTGTGTTGCGATCCAACGCATCCACCCAAAACGGGATGGATCACTCAAATTTTATATATCGCTTTTATCTTATATAACCACCCTTGCGATAAACCTCATATCAGGCGCCGCTGATCCCTCATTCAGGTTGCATGCGCCGAAGAAATTTTGGGGTAAATGCGTTTCCTGGGGGTGGAATGACCACACTGATCGTTGAAGACAACCCGACGAACGGGCTCATCCTGCGTCACCTCATGACGAAGGCCGGATCGGGTGAGACTATTGTCTGCGACGACCCTGCAAAGGCCTTGCAGATTTGCGAGGCACGACGTTTCGATCTGATCATGGTCGATCACATGCTCCCCGGCATGACGGGTGTTCAGTTTGTGCAGCGCGTTCGAAAACTTGAGAACTTCAGCGAGACGCCCATCGTGATGGTGACGGCCGACACATCCTCGGAGGTTCAACGGGATGCTGTTGCTGCCGGCGTCAACACCTTCCTGACAAAGCCGATCGAAGCGCTCGGCTTCACCGAGATGATGAGCCGGCTGATTGCCAAACCGGCGGACGCCACAGTCCGCACCGCCTGAAATTCCAGGAGAGATACATCATGAAGATCCTTGTCCATGCCCTCTTGCTCGCTGGCGCAGTCTCGCTGTCGACCGCGGCCCTGACGTCCAGCGCGCTGGCGCTCGACAAGCCGACGGGCGATCCCATTCTGACAATCACTGGCCACGTCACCCAGGCGAACGCCGGGAAGACGGCGACCTTCGACCTGGCCATGCTGGAAAAGCTCGACGGTCGAAAGGCCTCGATGGAGACGCCTTGGACCACCGGCAAGACGGAGTTCTCCGGCCCCTACCTGCGGGCCGTGCTTTCGGCCGCCGGGGCGAGCGGCAAGAAGCTTATCGTCAAGGCGCTGAATGACTATGCCTCCGAAGTTCCCTTCGAGGATGCGGCCAAGCTGGACACTATCCTGGCGGTCAGGATGAACGGTGACGAGATGTCGGTGCGTGAGAAGGGTCCGATCTTTCTGATCTATCCCTTCGACAAGGACCATTCCCTTTACAACGAAAAGTACTTCTCGCGCTCCGTCTGGCAGATCAAGGAAATCGAGGTCGTCGAGTGAACGGACGCGGGGAAAAGATCAGCGACATTCTGCGGCGCGCCAGCCTCCGGGCCGCAGTGCTGCAGGCATTTTCCGTTGTCCTGCTGGTCATCCTCATCTTTCTCTACAAGGACATGTCGGATCGACAGGCCTCGCTGCAGAACGGTATTCACGAGAACGCCATCTGGGCAGTCTTCCAGCTTGACCGGGAAGCGCATCAACTGGAGAGCGAAACACGTCTGGCGCTCGCCGTCCCGGCCGCCCTGGACAGGGCGAGCCTCAAGGCCTTGGCACAGCGTTATGATATCCTCTATTCCCGCGCGGACCTGATGGGCCAGGGGCGCTTTCAGGATTTCTTCACGCAGAACGCTGACATCGGGCAGATCAGCACCAATGTCAGACTGATCATCAGGGCGCTGGATCCGCTCTTCAGCGGGCTGGAGAAATCCACTGACCCGCAGGAGAAACTCGCTGCCACAGTCGGGCAGATCAAGTCTCTGCACGCAGAAACCAACAAGCTACTCCTGGTCTCCAACACGATCGTCTCCGACAATCGCGCTGTGGCACGCGACGAACTGATCCAGCTTCAAAAGACCTCGGGCGTGTATGTTCTTCTCCTCACGCTGTCCGTGGGTTTCCTGATCTTCACCCTGCGGCGTCAGCTCAAGGCGGTACGAGAAGCAGGCCTCGGATTCGAGGCCATGGCCAACGATCTCGCCTCGGCCTACAACGCGGCGGATGCCGGCAACCGGGCGAAGTCACAGTTCATGGCGACCATGGGCCACGAGATCCGCACCCCGCTCAACGCCATCCTTGGCACCGCCGAGCTCCTCGAACTGTCGGATATTTCCACCGATGTGAGAGGCAACATCCAGACGATCCGGTCCTCCGGCGAGGCGCTGCTCGAAATCCTCAACGAGATCCTCGACTATTCGAAGATCGAATACGGCAAGCTCGAAATCGAGATGCGCCCGGTCAATCTTGCCGAGCTTTCGCGCACGGTCATCGACATCATGGCAAGCCGCGCGAAAGAGCGCCGCAACGCTCTGGTCCTCGACATGCCGGACCGTTTGCAGCATCCCTGGATCAAGAGCGACCCGACCCGCCTGCGTCAGATCATCCTCAATCTGGTCAGCAATGCCATCAAGTTCACCGACAACGGCACCGTAACGCTGCGAGTGCGCGAGTTGTCCGGATCCAATGGTCGGCAGTCCCTGCGGATCGAGGTGCAGGATACGGGCATCGGTATCGATGAGGCGGGCCGCAGGAAGCTGTTCAAGCCCTTCTCGCAGGTTGATGCCTCGATCAGCCGTCGGTTCGGCGGCACGGGCCTCGGCCTGACGATCAGCAAGGAAATTGCCGAACGTCTTGGCGGCCGGATGGGCGTCGAAAGCGAAATGGGCAGAGGCAGCATGTTCTGGCTCGAAATGCGCGTCGAGGCGACCGAAGCACCGGACGCAGCGCCGCCCTACGAACGCCCGACAGGGTTTGCACCTCTCGGCAGCCTGAAGGTCCTGCTGGTCGAGGACAACAAGGTCAACCAGCAGCTCGCACTGCGTTTCCTTGAGCGTCTGGGACAGAAGGCGGATCTGGCCGTCCATGGGCGGGAAGCTGTCGAGGCTGCCGCCACGAAACGGTACGATCTGATTCTCATGGACATGCAGATGCCGGTGATGGACGGGATCGAGGCGGCCCGCGCCATCCGCGGAGGAGACGGTCCGAGCCGGCAATCGCCCATCATCGCCATGACGGCCAATGCCTCTGACGACGATCGGGACGCCTGCCTGAAGGCCGGCATGGATGGTTTCGAACCCAAGCCGATCACACTGAAGCGCCTGCACGGCGTCCTCGCACATGTGGCCGAGCTGGCGGCAGAAAAATCGCCGCCGATCGCCTTGACGGAGAGCGCCGCCGCACCGCTCTTCGACGACGGAATCGATCCGGTGCGCAAGGCGGAGCTGATCGAGGTTCTGGGTGCGGACATATTCGATGAACTTGTGGCCTCGTTCTTTGCCGATGCGGATACGCTCATGCAGGACTATCTCGCCGCGCGCGCAGAAGGAGACGAGCCGGCGGCAGACAAGGCGTTGCACACCTTGAAAGGCGCCGCAGCGAATGTCGGCTTCAAAGCCGTTGCGGAGCTGGCGCAGGCCATCCGGGAAAGCCCCCAGACCCCAGGCAAGACAGACCGGCTCACAGCACTTCTGGCGAGCTACACGTTCAACAAAGCCGCATAAGCGAGGCCAAGATGAAGATCCTGATCGTGGACGACAACAATACCAATCTGCGCCTGCTGACGAGCATGGTGCAGAAGCTGCGCGACTGTTCCCCCATTCCGTTCTCGTCGCCTGCCGAAGCGCTGGCAGCGATGCCCGATCTCGAATTCGACGTGGCCATCCTCGACTACATGATGCCGGTCTATAACGGCGTGGAATTCCTCACCGAGATGCTGCATTTCGAGAAATACAGCGGCGTGCCGGTCATCTTCGTGACGGCCGATCATGAGCTGACCACGCGCATGGACGCGCTCAATGCCGGCGCCATCGACTTCCTGACGAAGCCCGTGGATTTCCAGGAATTCAAGGCGCGTGTCCAGAACATCGCAGCGCTCGCGGAGGCACGGCGGCGTCATGCGGAAAACCTGCATGGAACAACCAGCGAGGGGACTGACGCCCTGCGGGAGCAGGCGTGCGAGATCATTCAGCGCATCACGCTCGCCGCAGGTTACAAGGAGCCGCAGGCTGCCCAGCAGCGGATGCGTGTTGCCGCCTATTCGGAAGCAATCGCACGCGCGGCAGGGCTTCCCGAATCCGTGTGCCGCGACATTCGCCTTGCAGCGCCGCTATACGACAACGCGACCGCGCTTGCCTCGGACACGTCACTGCTCAAGCGCGGGAAGATGACTGAAGCCGATTTCCGCCGTCGCGCCAATGCCGGTGACGTAGCCGCTGCCCCCTCCTCCCTGCTGCAGCTTGCCGCCGAGATCGGGCGGACTTACCGCGAGCGCTTCGACGGACAGGGCTATCCGAACCGCCTGAAAGGTGCGGCGATCCCCGTTGCCGGACGGATCGTCGCCATCGCATCCAGCTTCGAGGCGCTGATTTCGGAGCGTCAGTTCAAGCAGGCATGGCCGTTCGAGAAGGCGGTGGATTACATACGCGGCAAGGCGCACAGTCACTTCGATCCTGTGCTGATCGAGGCCTTCCTGGCCGCGCTGGAGGATATCCGGGCCATCGCCTTCGCAGATACGGTCCCAATGGGGTTCGCGGCCGCCTGAGCCTTCGATTGAACGCGACGCGCCGGGATGCTATCAGCCGCGAAACAGGCTGGCAGAACGAGGACACGTCATGAAGAAAATCACCATTCGCAAGCCCGACGACTGGCATCTGCACCTTCGTGACGGCGCGATGCTGGAGGGGGTCCTGCCGGAAACGACGCGGCATTTCGCGCGCGCCATCATCATGCCGAACCTGGTTCCGCCCGTCGCGACGGTCGCAGACGCACAGGCCTATCGCGAGCGCATCGTCGCCGCCATTCCGAAAGGTGACCGTTTCGAGCCGCTGATGACGCTCTACCTGACCGAAGCGACAGAAGCCGACGATGTCGCGCGAGGCAAGGCGGAAGGGCTTATTCATGCGGTCAAGCTCTACCCCGCGGGCGCGACCACGAACTCGCATGGCGGCGTGCGCAATCTCGACAAGGTCATGCCGGTTCTCGAACGGATGGCCCGGATCGGGCTTCCCCTGTGCGTCCATGGCGAGGTGACAACGCCGGAGGTTGATATCTTCGATCGCGAGGCCGTGTTCATCGAGACAGTACTGGACCCGTTGCGCCAGCGTCTACCGGAGCTGAAGGTGACGATGGAGCACGTCACCACGGCCGACGGCATCAACTACATCCGCGGTGCGGACAGGAACCTTGCCGGCTCGATCACGAACCATCACCTGATCATCAACCGGAACGCCATTCTCGTCGGCGGCATCAGGCCACACTACTACTGCCTGCCCGTCGCCAAGCGCGAAAGCCATCGCGTGGCGCTGGTCGAGGCCGCGACGTCGGGCGACAGCCGGTTCTTCCTCGGAACCGATTCCGCGCCGCATGTCGATCCGCTGAAGGAATGCGCCTGCGGCTGCGCCGGCTGCTTCACAGCCACCAACACGATGAGTTGCCTTGCCCATGTCTTCGAAAATGCGGGCGCACTCGACAGGCTGGAAGCCTTCGCCTCGTTGAACGGCCCTGCATGGTATGGCCTGCCTGCCAACGACGAGACGATCACGCTCGTCAGACGCGATGAGGCGGTCACCTATCCGGCCAAGATCGAAACCGGCGCCGGCATGGTCACAGTGTTCGATCCGATGTTCCCGCTGCATTGGGCCGTCGAAGGCTGACATTCCAAGACAACATAAAGGCCGGAGCTTCCTGTGAAGTCCGGCCTTTTGAAATCACGGTGGGCAGCCCTGCTTACTTGGCGGGTTCTGCCGGCTTTGCCGCATCGGCGGGCTTGGCGGCGTCGGCAGCCGGGGCCGCGGCAGGCGCAGCATCGGCAGCCGGGAACGGCACCTTGGTGTCGGCCAGCGTCTGCAGATAGGCGAGAAGATCGCCGCGCTCGTCTTCCTTGGGAAGACCGGCAAAGCCCATGGCCGTGCCCTTAACGTAATCCTTCGGCTTCTTCAGGAAGTGGTAGAGGTGGTCATAGGTCCACTTTTCGGAGCCGCCCTTGGAGAATTCCTTCATGCCGGCCGAATAGGAGAAGCCTTCGTGGCTGGCGACAGGGCGATCAACAATGCCCCAGAGGTTGGGACCAACCTTGTTGGCGCCGCCCTTGTCGCCGGTGTGACAGGCTTCGCATTTCTTGAAGATGGTGGCACCCTTGGCAACATCGGCCTTGGCGAGCACGACGCCGACCGGTGTATCGGCCTTAGCAGCTTCACCGGCCCCGCCAGCGGCAGCTTCGCCTTCGGCGGCTGCAATCGCGTAGCCCGGCTTCTCGGGCGATTCCGACTTGAAGATGCCTTCCGACAGGATCGACACCGACATCAGAACGAACACGGTCCCCAAAAGAGCACCTACGCCCATGTTCACATGTGAATTCATCTGCTAACGCTCCCCTTAGCGATGTCCGGGTGATCAGTGCCGGCGCATCTTGAAATCGGGCGGAACGTATGTCTTTTAGCGCGCAAGCGCAACAGGTCTTGTTCCTCCCAGACTGAGACGTTTTGCCACTTTTCACATGCGAAATGAAGGCCCCTCCATGCAGATCGCCCAATTTGATCAGTCGCTGGTACTCATCCCCGCACGCATGGCGTCGACGCGCCTTCCTGACAAACCGATGGCCGACATCTGCGGAGAGCCGATGATCGTGCAGGTGGTACGGCGTGCCGTGGAAGCCAATGTAGGTCGCGTGGTGGCCGCCGTCGATCATCTCGATACGTTCAACGCGGTGACCGCTGCGGGCTTCGAGGCTGTCATGACGCGCCAGGACCACCAGTCCGGCTCCGACCGCATTCACGAGGCGCTGGAGAAATCCGACCCGCAGGGCCGAGCCCGCTACATCATCAACGTCCAGGGCGACCTTCCGACGATCGAGCCGGAAACGGTTCGAGCCGCGCTGCGGCCGCTGGGGGACCCCTCCGTCGATATCGCCACCCTCACCGTCGAGATCACCGACGAAGAGGAGAAGACCGCTCCGAGCGTCGTCAAGGTGGTCGGCTCGCCGGTCTCCGACACGCGGCTGCGCGCGCTTTATTTCACCCGCACGACTGCCCCGTGGGGAGACGGTCCGCTCTATCATCATATCGGCCTTTACGCCTATCGTCGTGAATCGCTGAAGCGCTTCGTGTCGCTGAAGCCCTCTGTTCTCGAACTGCGCGAGCGGCTGGAACAGCTGCGGGCGCTGGAAGCGGGTATGCGGATCGACGCGGAGATCGTCCATGCCGTACCGCTCGGCGTCGATACCCAAGCCGACCTCGAAAAGGCGCGCCGCATCCTGTCCGCGCGCAGCAAGTGAGACGAATATCATGATCGCAAGAACCAACCGCATTTCCTTCCAGGGCGATTTCGGCGCGAATTCCGACATGGCGGCCCGCGACATGTTCCCCGACATGTCGCCCCTGCCCTGCCAGACGTTTGAAGACGCCTTCAATGCGGTTGAAAGCGGCGATGCGGATCTGGCGATGATCCCGATCGAGAACACGCTGGCCGGCCGCGTCGCCGACATCCACTACCTGATGCCGCAGTCGCGGCTCTACATCGTCGGCGAGTATTTCATGCCGATCCGCTTCCAGCTCATGGTTCTGCCGGGCGTGCAGAAAAGCGAGATCAAGACGGTCCACAGCCATATCCACGCGCTCGGCCAGTGCCGAAAGATCGTGCGCTCGAACGGCTGGAAGGCCGTCGTGGCGGGCGATACGGCCGGCGCCGCCAAACTCGTTTCCGAGACCGGCGATCGCTCCATGGCAGCGCTCGCGCCGCGGCTTGCGGCGGACCTCTACGGCCTTGAGATCCTGGAAGAGAATGTCGAGGATTCCGACAACAACATCACCCGCTTCGTCGTGCTCTCCCCGAACGAGAGCCACGCGGTGCGCGAAAACGCCGATGAGACGATCATCACCACCTTCGTCTTCAATGTCCGCAACATTCCGGCAGCACTTTACAAGGCGCTGGGCGGGTTCGCGACGAACGGCATCAACATGACGAAGCTCGAGAGCTACCAGATCGGCGGCAAGTTCGTGGCCACGCAGTTCTTTGCCGATATCGAGGGGCACCCGGAAGACGAGAACGTGAAGCGCGCGCTCGATGAGTTGAAGTTCTTCTCCGAGAAGGTCCGCATTCTCGGCGTCTACAAGGCGCATCCGATGCGCAAGCAGTTCTGAGCCCGGACAACAGGGTCAGCGCACCAGACGATAGACCTTCAGGTTTGTAGCATCGGCGGGCGTCGCATCCTTGAGGAAGGCCGGCGGGCGGCCTTTCAGGAGCGCGGCTGCCAATCCGTCAGGCGCGCGGTTCGCCAGTTCCTTCATCTCTCCGTCGTCGGGGCAGAAGACAACGTAATCCGTGCCCACATCGCCAAGAATGGCTTCGGCTTTTTCAGGTGCGGCGAGCCCAGCATGCAGGACGACCAGCATCCCGCGCGGATCGCGGTGATAGGGTGCGGAAAGCACGCTGTGCCCGGTGAAGCGCAGGATCGGCGAACCCATGTTGGAAGGTGCGGCAATCATGCCCTTCGGCAGGCGGTTCAGCAAATCGAGATTGGTTTCCTGGACGCAGGCGGTGACCTTGTTGCCGGCTGCGGCCGCCTTGGTTGCCTGTTCGCTGCCCGAAGCCTCCGTTACCACGAAGCCTGCGACGAACCAGAAGGAGGGAATGCTGGCGAGCGTCATGATCGCAAACGGCAGGCCGGCAAAGACGGAATCGGGGTCGCGGCGGCTGATGGCGTGAAGTTCGGCGACCAGAACCGAAAGCGGAAGGATCGACAGCATCTGCGGGAAGGTTGCGCCCCGCACCTGCACCAGCGAGATCGCCCAGGCGGCGCTCAGCAGGACGAAGAGGACGAGATGGACGCCGACACGGTCACCCATCTTGACGCGCCAGGCCGAGACAACCATGGCGATGAAGCCGACGAAATAGAAGCCTCCGACGGTGGCCGGCGCGATTTGCGACTGGCGGAATACCGACTGGGCCTCGGTGACCTTGTCGAGCCAGACTTCCTTGAGCAGCGGGTCCAGACCGGCCAGAGGGTTCTGCAGGCATTGCGGCATGACCGTCAGCGTGAGGCCGGCCGCACCGATGCCGATGCAGGCAAGAACGCCGAAGCGGACAGTCATGGGCGCCCGGCTGGCAAGGGTCGCCGCACCGAACAGGGCGATGCCGCCATAGACGGTCAGCGCGAGAAAGCCGAAGGAAAGGTTGTCGCAGGTCACGGTCGTGTAGAGCGCCCGGGGGACCGTCGCCACATAGGCAGCGCCAGTCAGAAGCGCAAAGAACAGTCCGAAGCTGGAGGCAGCGGCGGCGTAGGGTTTGCCGAGGATGGCCCATCGCACGGCGACGACTGCACCCACGACGCCCAAGAGCGGCGTGGTTTCCGCGCCGACCGCCAGGGCAATGGCCGCGGCGAGAGCTGCCAGCCCGTAACTTGATGCGCGATGCTGCGGATCGACAAGGGCGGCCGCGACAATCGCCACAAGCGCCATCTGAACATTATGATGATCAATGCCGCCGGGCTCGAAACGATGCACCTGCACGAGGAACAGCACGGCAAGGAGGACGGCCGCAAACATGGCCCGTTCGCCCCCGATGCGGCGCGCGCCGAGGCCGATGAAATAAAGAACCGGCAGCGAGAGCGAAACGGGCCAGACGAAAAGCGCCGTCGCCTCGGCCATCCGCGGCGAGAGAAAGAGGCCGAAAAAGGAGATAAGGGCAGCAATCGGCAGATCGACAAAGCGCGACCAGTGCATCAGCGTCCCCGGAGAGGGACCCAGCCGATATTGCATCAGATCGAACCAGCCCTGGCCACCGAGGAAATCCCGGACTTCGACCAGCCGCATGGCGTCGTCATTGTCCGGGCCCACATAGTCGGTATAGCCCATCGCGAGGTTCACCAGATGGAAAAGCACGATGGCCGCAAAGGCGAGGAGCGCCGCTAGACCAAGCCGGCTCGCACCAGCGCTCACCCCTCCGGCCCTTTCGCTCCCTTTTCCCGCCGGTCCGGGGAGCGTTGCTGTCGTTGCAAGTATGGCCATGGCCGATCCCTGGGTGACGCGTGGCCTTCGATCCTGCGACAGAAGGCGAAACAGGCGGGGGTGGATATTTCGCGGCGGGGACGCCTGAGGTTCAAGCTAACTTAACCTTCTCAAGAAATAGTAAAGCGCAGGACAGCAGGCGCCCCGCGACGGCGCTCATCACGAGGATACGGTTCATGGCCGCGCATGGGACGACGCACCGGGCGACGGACGGCATTCTGGACGATCTGGAGATCGCCGTACTCCTGCCGTGCTACAACGAGGCGGCCACGATTGCCGACGTTGTCGCGGGTTTCAAGGCCGCACTCCCCGGCGCGCACATTCACGTTTACGACAACAACTCAACCGACGGCACGGCGCTGAAGGCGGCCCTTGCGGGAGCGACCGTGACGCGCGAGCGCCGGCAGGGGAAGGGCCATGTTGTGCGCCGCATGTTTTCCGACATCGACGCCGACATCTACATCATGGCCGATGGCGACGGCACTTACGACCCGGAAGAGGCGCAGGACCTGATCCGCACCCTGCTTTCAGAGGGCGCCGACATGGTCGTCGGCACGCGCCGGGGCGTCACACAGGACGCCGGCCGGCAGGGGCACGCCCTCGGCAACGCGCTCTTCAACCATCTTTACAGGATGATCTTCGGAACCGGCTTCTCGGATATCTTCTCCGGCTACCGCGCCTTTTCGCGCCGTTTCGCCAAGAGCTTCCCGGCCGTGTCTGGTGGTTTCGAGATCGAGACGGAGATGTCGGTGCACGCCTCGCGGCTGAAAATGCCGGTGAGCGAACTTGAGCTCTCCTATGGCCGGCGGCCCGAGGGCTCGCATTCCAAGCTCTCGACCTACAAGGACGGGGCGAAGATCCTCTGGATGTTTGCCATGCTGATGAAGGAAACGCGGCCTTTCGCCTTTTTCGGCCTGATCAGCGGCGTGTTTCTGGCGGCCAGCATCGGATTCATGCTGCCGGTTCTGACGGACTATGTCTCGACAGGCCTGGTGCCGAAACTGCCGACCTGGATTCTCTCCATGGTGCTGATGATGATCTCGTTCATGATCTTCACCGCCGGCCTCATCCTGGACAGCCTCGCACGGGCGCGGGCCGAGCAATTGCGCATCCATTATCTGACGCTCGCCTCGGTGCAACAGTCGCGCCATCAGATGACACTGCATCGCGAGACGAGCACAGGCCGTTCCGGCAAGCGCCGCGCCGCATGAAAAAGCTCCTCTGGTTTGCCTTCGCAGGCGGCACCGGCTTTCTGGTCGATGCCGGTTCGCTGTCGCTGATCCTCTGGCTGACGCCAGTCGGGCCCTATATCGCCCGCGTCCTCTCGATCGCGATCGCCATGGCCTATACATGGACGATCAACCGCACCTTCACCTTCGGCCGTTCGGACCGCCACGTGGCATCGGAAGGTATGCGCTATGGTCTGGTGGGCATTGCGGCCGCGCTCGTGAATTACGGAACCTATTCGCTCTGCCTGATCATCTGGCCACCGCTCTGGCCCGTGGTCGCCGCCGCCATCGGTTCGGGCGTCGCGATGGTGTTTTCCTATCTCGGTTATTCGAAATTCGTATTCGGCAAATAGCCTGCAAAGCGCCCGCCGCTGTCACCCGGGGAACTGCGCGGCTCCCGCAGATGATGGAACAAGACCTCCATTCATGTCATCTTCTGCTCCGGCGCTCGAGCGCGCCTTCCAGCAGAGAAATTGGGGGTTCCGATGCTGAAGAAACTGATTCTGTTTACCGGCATGTTCGTCATGGCCGGCATGACGACCGCGATGGCCGATGCCACCATTCCGCAAAAGGACGCTAAAGGCACCAAGGACAACCGGCTGCTGCCGCGCTACGAGGGCTCGCTGCTCTTGAGCGCCAAGCAGCAAGCCTATGCGGAACTCGTCCTGCCGCTGTCGCCGCTTGAAAAGAACGGCAAGACGGACTCCAACAACAACAATGTCTATGCGCCCAAGCAGTCGAAGACCCTTGAAGGGCCGCTGACGCGTCTGGTTTATATCGAGCCGGAAGGCCGTTCGCCGCTCGAAATCCTGCGCAATTACCAGGAAGTCGTGACAAAGGCCGGCGGCGAGGTTCTGTTCGAATGCAAGGACGACGCCTGCGGCGGCGCCTCGACCCGCGCGGCCTATGGCGGCGGCGGTGACCAGAGCCTGACCATGCAGTTCATTCGCGAGAAGGATATCAGCGATCCCGCCTTTTCCAACGGCAATTGCGCGCTGACCTCGGGCATTTCCGACCAGCACTATTTCTCCGGTCGTCTTCCGGTCGATGGCGGCGACGCGTTCGTGGCCATCCAGACCTACAAGATCACCGACGGCGGCAATTACTGCAACGCCTTCAACGAGCACACCTTCGCCTTCGTCAACATCGTGGAGCCCAAGGGCCGCGAGCAGAAGATGGTCGTCGTCAAGGCCGACGACATGGCAAAATCGATAGACGCCTCGGGCAAGATCGCGCTCTACGGCATCTTCTTCGATACCGACAAGGCAGACCTGAAACCGGAATCCGACCCCACGCTGCAGGAGATCGCGACGCTCCTGAAGTCGAAGCCGGAACTGAAGGTCATCGTCGTCGGACATACCGACAACCAGGGCGGCTTCGACCACAACATGGACCTGTCAAAGCGCCGCGCAGCCGCCGTGCAGGCCGCCCTCGTCAAGCGCTTCCAGGTGGACGCCGCCCGCCTCAAGAGCGCCGGCGTCGGCATGGTGGCCCCCGCCGCATCGAACGAGAGCGAAGACGGCCGAGCCAAAAACCGGCGGGTCGAGATTGTGAATATGAACTGAGCGGGCCCCTCAGAAACTGGCCGCAGGCCTTAAAGGGTCTGCGGCGGGCTTCCCAGCTTGAATCAGCTCAGCCCAATTCGCCGACAAACTTTACCAGATCGAGCGCATAGGTCGGCGTCTCGACCGGCAACCGAACAAACCCATGGCGGAGATAGAAGGCCTCCGCAGCCGGCGAGATGGCGTGAACGACGATCAACCGGGCCGAGACTTCACTGACCGCTCTGATGGATCGGAGAACGGCATCCTTCAACAATGCAGTTCCGAGCCCATGTCCCTGAAACCGTTGATCGACCGCCAGCCGGCCGAGAATGACCGCGGGGATGTGCTGCGGCATGTTGCGGCGCATGGCGCCTGTGGCTTCGCGGTTCAGCACCTGTCCCATGGACAGAGCGTAATAGCCGGCCAAAACATTCGTATCCCCTTCGAGGCAGACGAATGTCCGGCTCGCACCCAGCGCGGCATTCTGGCGTGCGCGCTTGATCAGCCATTCATCGAGAACGGATTCGCCGGATTGAAAGCCCTCAAGCGGGTGGACATCTCTCAGCAGTTCAGGGGAACGGAACGGCACCGGACCGTTAGTCGTTTGCCCACGGCTCTTGCGCCGAGAGCAGCCGCTTCATGCCCGCCTTTTCCTCTGCCGAGGGAGGCGCATCGAGCCAATCGAGCGTTCGGCGGAAACCTGCCTCATCGACCAGAATTGCCGTCTGATCGAGAAGCACCGCCTTGGCCTCCTTGATCGCCGAAGAGAGCATGAACTGCGACCGGTTCGCGCCGACAAGTTCCGCCGCACTATCGATCAACGCCCGATCTTCCGCGCGGGCACGCAGATGTATGTTCACTTCGGCAATATTGGCGTTCCGGCTCATGTATCAAAGATAGTCCTCTGTGTTGACATCGTCAACACAGAGGACATTGACGTTACACCGTCTCCCAGCCGTCCTTTTCGCTGGCGCGGTAAATTGCGTCGATGAACATCTGGTTCTTCTTCGAGCTTTCCAGCGTCACGACTTCCGCTTCCTCACCCTGCGCCGCACGCGCGAAGGCTTCCGCCTCCAGGCGATACTGGCGGGCGTCCTGGAAACGATAGTGGCGGGATTCGGCGTGGTTGACGTTGGTGACCTCGATCTCCTCCGCGCCGTAGCGGTCGGCGTTGAAGGGCGATTTCACCTCGATGAAGCCTTCCGTGCCGTGGAAGACCATGATCTGACGGGCGGCGAGCTGGGTAGAGATGTAGAAGCTCAGTTCGAAATCGCCGAAATCGGCGCGGACCGAGGAGTAGATGTCGGTGCCGAACTGCCGATCGCGCTCGGTCGTGGCCTGCACGCGGAGCGGTTCCTTGCCGGTCGAAAAGCGCGTTGTGATGGCCGGATAGACGCCGATATCCGGAAGCCCGCCGCCGCCGAGTTCAGGGATGTTGCGCATGTTGCCGGGGTCGCGGTTGAAATAGGTGAAGGCGCCCTGGACATGCCGCAGCTTGCCGATCGCGCCTTCGGCGATCAGCATCCGCACCCGCCGCCAGACCGGCGAGTAGGTGACCATATAGGCCTCGGAGACCAGAACCTTGTTGCGGTCGCGCGCGGCGATGATGCCATCGATCTCGGATGCCTTCAGCGCAATCGGCTTTTCGCAGAGTACGTGCTTGCCGGCGTCGGCCGCCTTGATCGCCCACTCGGCATGTTGCGAGGTCGGCAGCGGGATGTATACGGCGTCAATCAGGTCGGAGGCCAGCATTTCCTCATGCGACGCAAAGACATGCGGGATGGAGAAGCGGGCGGCGAGCGCTGCGGCCTTGTCCTTGTCGCGGCTGGAAATGCCGGCAACGACACAGTTTTCCGCATCCTGGATCGCCGGAATGACAAGTTCGCGGCCGATCTTGGCGGTCGATATGATTCCGAAGCGCAGCATGGGGTTTCTCTCCTCGTTTGGTTTTTCAAATTGGTAGGAAATTGACGCACGTTGCGCAATCGCTTTCGGCGGGCGTCATTCGACTGGGACCGCCCTTGACCGAACCCATCGTGTCCCTACATTTCTTCGGAACCCTTATGAAACAATCCTGGAGTTCCCCATGCAGAAGCGCAAGCTCGGCCGCACCGGCCTCGACATCTCGCCCGTCGTCTTCGGCGGCAATGTTTTCGGCTGGACCGCCGACGAGAAGGCATCGTTTGCGCTGCTGGACGGCTGGCTCGATGCAGGGTTCAACACGATCGATACGGCCGACGTCTATTCATCCTGGTCTCCCGGCAATAAGGGCGGTGAATCGGAAACGATCATCGGCAAGTGGCTGAAGCAGAGCGGACGCGAGCGCGACGACGTCGTGATCGTCACCAAGGTCGGCTCCGACATGGGCAATGGCAACAAGGGGCTGAAGGCGGGCTGGATCAACAAGGCGGTCGAGGATTCGCTGCGCCGGCTGCAGACGGATCATATCGATCTCTATCTCTCGCATTGGCCGGATCCGGAGACGCCTTATGAAGAGACGCTTGCCGCCTTCGACGGGCTGAAGAAGGCCGGAAAGATCCGCGCCATCGGCTGCTCCAATCTGAATGCCCAACAACTCGCGGAATCGCTCAAGGTCGCCAGGGACAAACGCCTGCCGCGTTACGATGTGCTGCAGCCGGAATATAATCTCTACACGCGGGACAAGTTCGAAGGTGCGCTGGCCGACCTCTGCATCGCGGAAGACATCGGCGTCATCACCTATTTCAGCCTCGCCTCCGGCTTCCTCAGCGGCAAGTACCGGACACTGGCGGATGCCGAGGGCAAGGCGCGCGGCGGCGGCATGAAGGCCTATCTCAACGAAAAGGGTAGCCGCATTCTCGATGCGCTGCAGACGGTTTCAGCCTCGACCGGCGCAACGCCGGCAGAGATCGCGATTGCGTGGCTCCTCGCCAAGCCGGGTGTGACCGCGCCAATTGCCAGCGCCACGAGCTTGACGCAGCTTGAGAGCCTGCGGAAGGCAGCGTTGCTGACACTGGATGCGCAGGCCATGGCACTTCTCGATTCCGCCGGGGCCTGACGCTTTCAGAAAATGCCGGCGCGGCGGAGAAGCCACCACGCCAGCAGTACCGAAACACCGATCGCGCCAAAAGCCGAGATCGTTCCGGCGTCGTCATGCTGGAACGGCAGACCGCCCGTGTTCATGCCGAAGAAGCCGGTGACGAGCGTCGGCGGCATGATCAGAACGGTCATGACCGACATGATGTAGAGATGCCGGTTGGTCTCGATGGAGGTCAGCGAATTGACCTCTTCGTGCAGCAGGCGCGCGCGCTCCTGCAGCGCATCCACTTCGTGCCCTGCGGCCTCAAGCCGGCTGGTGCTGCGCGCCGAGACATCGGCAAAACCATCCGGCATTTCATCCTCATCGGCTGCTGCTGCATGACGCATGGCCGTGAGGAGCGTGCGCATATGGCGATGCAGGCGGACGATCGAGCGGCGCAGCGGCTGCAATTCCTTCTGGTGTTTCAAGGGCTCGCGGTTGGAATAGACCGCATCTTCGATCACATTCAGGTCGGCAGTAATTTCCTTCACGAGACCGAAGAGCGAGCGTTGGAAATTGGCGACGATGTGCTCGAAGATGTCGATCGGATTGTCGAACTTGGCGGGCGTCTTTTCGACCGCAAACCGCACGCTGTCGACGCTCGCCAGCGGATGCAACCGGGTCGTGACGATGAAGCGGCCGAAGACGGCGTAATGCAGGAAGCCGATCTCGCGGGTGCTCTGGTCGAAATCGCGCTGGTAGTCGACGAGCGTTCCATAGAGATAGCCTTCGTCGACGTTCACGGACGGATGCGTCTCATGGGTCGTCAGCGCGACGAGTGCGGCTTCCGGAAGCACGCCGAGGCTTTCGAGAAAGGCCGGCAGGCGCGCATCCGCCAGCGAGAAATGGAACCAGAAGAAGCCCTCTCCCGGCAATGCCTTCACCTCTTCATCCGGCAATGCGCGCGCCGGGGTCGAGCCCTCATGCAGATGATAGGCCCAGACGAGACCGGGGATTTGCGAGGCGGGAAGATGCATGTCGGAGTTCCGTTCAGTGATCAGGTGAACGCGGGGCGATTGCGTGCTGTGTAGGCGAGGTTTGGGCCGCGAGTCGAGTATTCCGATGTGAAGGTTTTTTGACAGGCCGCATCCGGAGCATAAATTGATGGCTGGATTTGTCCTCTCTTCGTCCGTCATCTGTCTTTTTTGCTTTAATGCAGCCTCTAGAATGGCGCTATCAACTGCAAATAAAGGAGCAGAAAATGTCCCATGCCGACACAGCCCTGATCGTGATCGATGTTCAGGAATCGTTTCGCCACATGCCCTACTGGAGCGCCGAGGGCCTGAATGCCTATCTCGCGCAGCAGCAGCAGCTGATCGAAGGCGCGAAGGCCGCCGGCATTCCGGTCGTGCAGATCTTTCACACGCGCGCCCAATCGCCCTTCGACCGCGACGGCGGGCTGGTGCGGACCATGGCCGGTCTTTCGATCGACGCGGACGTCACCTTTTACAAGGAACGGCATTCGGCGCTTGCCGGCACCGGGCTCGACATCTGGCTGACGCGCAACGGCATCAACCGGCTGATCATCTCCGGCATCCGCACCGAGCAGTGCTGCGAGACCACGACGCGGCATGCCTCGGATCTCGGCTGGAGCGTCGATTTCGTCAGCGAGGCGACCTTCACCTTCCCGATGCAACATGCCGACGGCACCGTCTTCAGCCAGGCCGACATCGTCAAGCGGACCGAACTGGTGCTGGCCACCCGCTTCGCGCGGATCGTCACCGTCGATGAGGCGCTGGCCGGGCTTTCCGTGAAGAAGGCCGCGTGATGAGCAAGCGGACCGGCAACGAGACGCGGCGCATTCCCATGTTCGTGGTTCTGCCACCGGACACGCTGCTCCTCGACGTTGCCGGCCCGATGGAAGTGTTCCGACGGGCCAATCTCGAGCAGAGCACCGTGCAGTTCGACTATGCTTACGTCGGTGCGGCGGTAGAACAGGCGACCTCCATCGGCCTGACCGTTTCAGGCCTGCTGCCCCTGCGCGACCATCTGCCGGACGATGCGTGGATTGTCATCTCCGGCAGCCTGACTGCACCTGCGGTGCGAGAGCGGAACCGCGAGGCACTTGCGCAAATCGCACGCTGGCTGCGCCAGATTTTCAAACCCGGCATGACGCTGGTGACCATCTGTTCGGGTGCCCTGCTCGCCGCCGAGGCTGGCCTCTTCGACGGCTTTCGCTGCACCACCCATTCCGCCTGCATGGCGGAGCTAGCGCAACGCGCGCCGCTGGCGCAGCCGCTCGACAACCGGCTGTTCGTCGAGGATCGCAACCGGCTCTCCAGCGCGGGCATTTCGACGGGGATCGATCTGGCGCTGCATATCGTCAGCCAGTTGACGTCTCCCGCAACGGCACTGGCGATTGCCCGGCAGATGGTCATCTACATGCGCCGCAGCGGCAGCGACCCGCAGCTCTCGCCCTGGCTGACCGGACGAAACCATGTGCATCCCGGCATCCACCGGGCGCAGGATGCGATCATGGCAGAGCCTACAGCAGAGTGGTCGCTGGCTCGGCTGGGGCGCGTCGCGCATCTGAGCGAGCGACACCTGTCGCGGCTCTTCCGCGACCATACCGGGATGGCAGCGACCGATTACGTCAACATGATCCGCGTCAACCTTGCGGCCGAGATGCTGGGCGGATCGGATATTGCCATCGAAGAGGTTGCGGAGCGCGCCGGCTTCTCCTCGGCGCGCCACATGCGCCGCGTCTGGAATGGCTTCCACAGCGAGCCGCCGGCCCGCTTCAGAAGCCGCGCGAGCGAACTTTAGAGCTGTTTGTTTTTCCGCAGTCCGAACGCAAAACCGCTGACGCACTTTTGCTGGACGTGCTCTAGCAACCGCCTCCGCCCTCATCGCGTGTATGCCGGACCCCTTATGGACATCGGCGAGATGTTGAACGATAGTGCGGCCGGGACCGGGCATCGGGCTTGGGGAGGAAAAATGTCTGTCGTGATCAGAAGGGCCGTTCTCGGCCTCTTTTTCGTGTGTTCGTGTCTCTTGCCCCTGGCCGCCGCCCCTGCGCGGGCCGCAACCGCGCCGCAGGAGGTGGTGACGGGCTGGTACAAGCTGATCCTGGAACTTGTCCGCCACACCTCCAACTATTCCCCGCCGGTTGCCGCCCGCTCCTTCGCCTATATCGGCGTCACGAGCTATGAAGCCGTTGCGAGTGGATCGGACAATCTGCAGAGCCTTGCGGGCCAGTTGAACCGGCTGAAGACGCTGCCTGCCCGCGAAAAGGGCGCGACTTACGACGACGCCGTGATCCTCAACACGGTCATGGAGTTTGCAGTCACCCATTTCTTCGATCGCACCGGACCGACCGGCCAGCATGTGATGAAGAAGATGGCGAAGCTGATGGACGAAGAGGTAACGCAAAGCGTTGCCCCGGACGTTGTCGCCCGCAGCCATGCCTATGGACAAATCCTCTCGCAAGCCGTTTTCGACTGGTCAAAGACGGATGGCGGCGCCACTGTCGAAAACATGGGCTTTCCGCTCGATTACAAGGTCTCCGGCAAACCGGGCCACTGGGTGCCGACGAGCCTGATCCGCCAGCAGCAGGCCCCGCTCCTGCCGGAATGGGGCAAGGTGCTGCCGCTGGCGATGCCCAAAGGCTCAACCTGCCGGCTGCCCTCTCCGCCAGCCTTCAGCGAGAAGCCGGATTCGGCCTTCTACAAGGAAGCAAACGAGGTCTATACGGCCGTCAACGGCCTGAGCGATGAACAGCGAACAATTGCGCGGTTCTGGTCGGATGATCCGATGCTTTCGCCGACACCGCCCGGCCACTGGATCAACATTGCACTTCTCGTCCTCGAACAGCAGAAGGCGGACCTTCCGACCACGGTCGATACGCTCGCACGGCTGGGTGTCGCCCTGTCCGACGCATTCATTGGCTGCTGGGACTCTAAATTCGAATATGACCTCATCCGGCCCGTCACCTACATCAAGAAGATGATCGATCCGAAATGGGAGACGCTGCTGATTACTCCGCCCTTCCCCGAATACCCGAGCGGCCACAGCACGCAATCCGGCGCCGCAGCGGCGGCGATGACGCACATCTTCGGCGACAAGCTGGGCTTTGACGATTCGACCCATCAAGCCGACGGCATCAAGCCGCGACATTTCGCCAATTTCCACGCCGCTGCCGAGGAGGCCGCAGTGTCGCGCCTTTATGGCGGCATCCATTTCCGCTCAGCGATCGAGCGGGGACTGACGCAAGGCGAGTGCATAGCCAACTATGTCAATGCGCTGAAGACGAAAAAGTGAGGCCGCCGATGCTGAAGGCAATCCTGTCCGGCGGCTTGGGAGCGGCCCTACTCCTGTCGCCCTCGGTGGTGCTTTCGGACGACGCGCCGGCACCACGGCCGGTCACCCCGATCTTCCAGGAGGAGCAGGCGGCGGAAAGCGGCGTCGATACGGTCTATGACGGCGACTGGGAATTCATGGTCGGCGGCGGCGTCTCCACCTTCGACTGCGACGACGACGGGTTCCCGGACATGCTGCTGCCGGGCGGTTCGGGCAAGTCGGTCTTCTATCACAACGAGAGCAAGAAGGGCGGGCCGATCGTCTTCAAGGCCACGACCTCGGGCCTTGAGGTCGACAATCTGCTCGGCTCCTATGCCATCGACATCGACGGCGACGGGATAAAGGACATCATTCTGCTGCGCCGCGGCGAGAACATCGTCATGCGCGGCAAGGGCAAATGCCAGTTCGAGCGCGCCAACGAGACGTGGAATTTCGACGGCGGCAAGGCCTGGTCTGCAGCGATGGCGGCGACCTGGGAGCGCGGCAATACCTGGCCGACGATTGCCGTCGGCAACTATATCGACCGCGAAGCCGACATGGAGCCCTGGGGCTCCTGCACCGACAACTGGCTGCACCGGCCTAAGGCCGCCACCCCGCAGCGGAAATTCGCCAATCCGCTGCCGCTGACGCCGAGCTATTGTGCGCTCTCCATGCTGTTCACCGACTGGAACCGCTCCGGCACGCCGTCGCTTCGCGTCTCCAACGACCGCGAATATTACAAGGGTGGGCGCGAGCATATGTGGCATGTCGATCCCGGCAAGGCCCCAGTCCTCTACTCAGAGGAAGAGGGTTGGAAGTACCTGCGCATCTGGGGCATGGGCATTGCCAGCTACGATCTCGATTTCGACGGCTATCCGGAATATTTCCTGACCAGCATGGCCGACAACAAGCTGCAGGCGCTGGTTACGCTCCCCAAGGACGGCAAGGGACCGGCGACTTACAAGGACATCGCCTTTGCCAAGGGGGTGACCGCACACCGGCCCTATACGGGCGGCGACTGGCATCCCTCGACCGCATGGCACACGGATTTCCAGGACGTGAACAATGACGGCCTCGTCGATCTCTTCATTGCCAAGGGCAATGTCGCCGAAATGCCGGACTTCGCAAAGCTCGACCCGAACGACCTGCTGGTGCAAAACGCCAAGGGCAATTTCATCGAAATGGGGCTGGAAGCAGGCATTGCCAGCATGAATGTCTCGCGCGGTGCGGCGCTTGTCGACTTCAACCTCGACGGCCTCGTCGATCTTGTCGTGACCAATCGCTGGAAGCCTGCGCAGGTCTGGCGCAACGTGACACCGGATGCCGGCCATTTCATCGAGATCGGCCTGAAGGGCGAAGGCGGCAACCGCGACGGTATCGGCTCGTGGATCGAGGTGAAGCACGACGGCCATGTGCTTCGCCGCGAGATCACAATAGGCGGCGGCCATGCCGGCGGCTCCCTCGGCTGGCACCATTTCGGCCTCGGCAAGGACACCGACGTCGAATTCCGCGTCATCTGGCCGGATGGGACGGCGGACGAGTGGCAGAAGGTGGCGGCGGACGCGTTTTACTGGGTGAGCCCGAAGAAGCTCGCAGTGAGGGTGCAATAGACGGCGCTGCCGGATTCGTTCGTTTAAAATGCCGCGCTGCCGCCGGGCAGTCACAAAGCGCATCGGCCCATCCGCGACGCCGTATCCCAGCTGATCGCAGCGGACCCTGTTACTCGCGCATCAGGACGGCGACATAACCCCGGTTGCGGACGACACGCACAAAGGCGAATACACCAGCGAAGGTGACGATCGCGCCGACGAACATCATCACCTCCGGCGGACCAAGAAAGGCGATGTCCATCGTGGCATGAAAACCGGCCGCGATGAGAATACTGCCTCGCGCCCCGTTGAGCAGGGCCGTCAGAATGAAAGCGCCCGCGAGCAGGCTGAACAACCAGCCGATCGTGCCGGCAACACCAAGGTTGGACATGCCTGTCGAAAAGAAGAAGAGCGGAATATGCCAGACGGCCCAGATGGCGGTGAGCACGAGGGTCGCGGCGGCTGGCGAGAGCCACATCTGGAGGAGCGGAAGCGCAAATCCCCTCCAGCCTATTTCCTCGCCGAACCCGTAGAAAATGAGCACCGCAACCCAATAGACAGCAATCGGGAGTTCAGGATATTCGGTCGTGCGCTGAAGCGAGCCGACCTGGATGTCCACACCCGAGGCGTTAGCGATCGCCTGTGCGATGAAGAGGACGAAGAAAGGGCTGAGCCAGGCCCAGACGTGCCAGACGGGCGCAACACGCCAGTCGACAACACGCCGCAGGAGCCGCCTGAGAGTGTCCGGTCCGCCATAGATCCGTGCCATCAGCATGGCCGACAAGGCCGGCCCCAGGCTTCCGAACAGATGAAGATATTTCAGTGGCGAATGCGCTGCCTGATCCGGCCCGCGCAGCGCCAGAGGGAGCCAGAGGGTCCACGAAAATAAGAGAGCGCAGACGGCAAAGCCAGCCAACGCGATCAGCCCGCCGCGCCCAGAACGATCCGCATCCATCCGATGCCCCCCGTCACATCATAGAGATCTTGCGACCGATGGGGGAAGTTAATGCAAGAAAGGACAAATCCTAATGCTCTAAATCAAAGCACGATGGTTATCTGCAGCCCGAAACGTCCTTGGACCAGACAGTCCTGATGTCTCTTTTTAATCACGGAAGAAAATGGCGCACCCGAAGAGATTCGAACTCCTGACCCCCAGATTCGTAGTCTGGTGCTCTATCCAGCTGAGCTACGGGTGCGTGCCGCGCGGCGCTTCTTGTTGAAGCGGCGGTGTGGGGCTCTCCTAAAGGGTTGCTTTGCGGAATGCAAGCGGCAATCGGAAAAAATTTCACCTGAATGACAATTACGGATTTGAGGATGTGTGCGGAGCCTGACGGCGGAAGTTATCGATGGCGATGGGGCGGTCAGGAATTTCGATCCGGAAGAGCGTACCCGGCTGGGCCTTTTCGACCAGCGCTATGGTGCCGCCGTGGGCCAGCACAAGCTCGCGGGCAATCGCGAGCCCCAGGCCGGTACCGCCGGAACGGGCAGAACCGCGAAATGCCTTGAAGAGGTTTTCCCGCGCTTTCTGCGGCATTCCGGGGCCGGTGTCGTCCACCGAGATCGAGACGACACTGCCGGTGCGATAGGCCGAAACGGTGACCTGCTTGATCACCGATTCGTCCTCGGGTTCGTTCATCAGCGCCTGCACCGCGTTGCGAGCGAGGTTGTGGATGATGCGGAAGAGCTGGTCGGGGTCGGCGTCGACCGTCAGTTCGTCGGGAATCCGGATGTCGAAGGTGATGCCCGCCTCGGCACCGACGCCCGTCAGCACATCGCACACATCCTGCACCACGGTCTTGAGGCGCAGGAGACGCCGCTTCGGCTCCGCCTCGCTGGCCTTGCCGAAGGAGAGCACGCTGTCGGAATAGCTCACGGCCCGGTCAATCGTGCGCAGAAGCTTCGGCGCAAGGCGCTTGACCATCGGATCCTCGGTATCGCCGAGGCGATCGGAGATCAGCTGCGCCGAAGACAGGATGTTGCGCATGTCGTGGTTGATCTTGGAGACGGCGAGGCCCAGTTCGGCCAGATTCTTCTGCTGGCGCAGCGTCTTTTGCAGTTCCTTCTGCATCTTCTGCAGATGGCGACCGGCAACGGCCAGTTCGTCGCCGCCCTTGCCCGGCTCGAAGATGCTGTCGGGCGCCTCGGGCTGTTCCGAGAAGCGCTCGATGCTTTGCGTCAGCCGGCGGATCGGGCGGATCATGATGCGATTGATCGCCATGAAGATCAGCCCGGCGGAAATCAGCGAGATCACCAGCGAGACGAGGAGCACGTTCTGCGAATAGGTGATCATGGCGGCGCGCAGGCTCGCGTCCGCCATCACGACCTCGATCTTCATGTCTGTCTTGTTGATGGGACAGAAGACGCGGATGACCCTGTTGCCGCCGAAAATAAGCTCGTCAAAGGCATCATAGATGGCCCGCGGCAGCGACACCGAGGCGAGGTTATATTGGTAGTCAACCGTGGGCGGCATGTCCGCGACCGCGATCAGATGGCGCATTCCATCTTTTGTCAGAACGATCGCCTTGGTGTCGGTTGCCATCAACGTGTCGTCGCGGACAGGCTTCGGCAGCACGACGCCCTTCAGCCCATCAACCACGACCGACGCGGCGGCGGCTGTGTTGAGCCGGTCGGAGAGCCAGTTGAGACGCATGTTGGCGATCGCGGGCAGGAAGATCAGGATTTCTGCCAGCGTGACGAAAACGAAGGTCAGGAGAAGCAGACGGCCCGACAGGCCGCGCCAAAGGCGAACTTTCGCCTCCTGGGCCGCAGCCGCTGCCGTGTCCTGCCTGCTGTCCTGCACCTTTGACCGCCCTTTCCGGGGCGGCGACGCGCCCGCGTTGGCGACATTATAGCCGCTTGAGCTTCATATGCCACTGCAATCGAAAACGCCCGGCGCGGTGGCCGGGCGTGCTGTCTCTTAGCAATTACAGCGAAAGTGGAAACCGGTTTCGTGTCCGGAATTGCGCCAAAACGATCTGGTGCCCGGATGCGAGCTCAGAACTCTTCCCAGCTCTGGTTGCCGCCGCCTGCGCCGGCGACCTTGAGCGGTCGGGGCGCCGGTGCGGCTGCACTACGTGCCGAAGCGACGGGACGGGCGATAGGCTGAGTGCGCGCGGCAGAGGCGCGCTCCACGATCCCGTGCGATTCCGCAAGGCGGAACCAGGCGATCATCTGCGCCAGACTTGCCGCATCCTGCGACAGCTTATGGGTCGCCGCGGAGGTTTCTTCCACCATCGCGGCGTTCTTCTGCGTCACCTGGTCCATCTGGTTGACGGCGGTGTTCACCTCGGCCAGGCCGGCGGACTGCTCATGCGCGGCGGTGGCGATCGACTGGATGTGGGCGTTGATTTCGCTGACCTGCCTTTCGATCTTCTCCAAAGCCTCGCCTGTCTTGTGGACGAGCTTCACACCGCCGCCGACTTCCTCGCCGGATTTGGTGATCAGCGTCTTGATATCCTTGGCGGCATGGGCCGAGCGCTGCGCCAGCTCGCGCACTTCCTGCGCGACCACCGCAAAGCCCTTGCCCGCGTCGCCGGCGCGCGCAGCCTCAACGCCGGCGTTCAGCGCGAGGAGGTTCGTCTGGAAGGCGATTTCGTCAATGACGTTGATGATCTGGCTGATCTCGCTCGAAGCCTGCTCGATGCGGCCCATCGCGCTGACGGCGTCGCGCACGATAATCGCCGAATGGGCGGCATCGGAGGTTGCCTCGGCCACCATGCGGCTTGCCTCCTGGGCGCGCTGCGACGATTGCTTGACCACGGCGGTGATCTGATCGAGCGCGGCGGAGGTTTGCTCCAGCGCAGCCGCCTGCTGCTCGGTGCGGCGCGACAGATCGTCGGTCGCCCCACGCAGTTCGCGTGTGCTGTCGTCCATGCTCACCGAGCTGCCGCGGACATTGCCGATCATGCCGGACAGCGCATCGAAGGTGGCGTTGACGTTCTTCTGCAATTCGGCGAAGGCGCCTTCGAAATGGCCTGTCATCCGGCGTGTCAGATCGCCGTCGGCAAGGAGAGCAACGGCACCGCCTGCCTCACTCAGCCCGCGATCGACGTTTTCAACGAGGCGGTTGACGTTTTCGGCAAGGCGGTTGAGTTCCGGATGGCCGAAATCGCCGGAGATGCGGCCGGTGAAGTCGCCGGCAGCGGCACGCGCCGTGGCTTCCGTGATCGCAGCCTGCAGGCGCGATACGTTGACGCGTTCTTCTTCCTTCGCAAAGTTGAGATCGCGAACCGAAAGGCCGTTCTGGCGGAAGACCTCTACGGCGCGGGCCATGTCCCCGATCTCGTCGGCACGTCCCACGAAGGCGACGTCGCGGTCGTAATTGCCCGCTGCCATGTCGGTCATCTGGTTCGTCAGCGTCAGGATGGGATCGGCAAGCGACCGCTTTGCAATGACAACGGCAATCGCGAGGCCGACCGAAATGCCGCCGACTGCCATGGCCGCAACGATCGACAACATGAGGCTGCGGAAACTTGCGACCTGATCGGTAATGTCGTTCAGCACCTTGCGGTCCTCGTCGACGATCTTGTCGATCTCGGCCTGGAAGGACTTGCGGTTGGCGCGGTTGGCGTCGTTGTTGCCTTGCTTGTTGGCCTCTGCGGGGGAGACTTCAACACCGAGGCGTGCGGTCTCGGTGCGGAACTCGCGGAATTCCTTCGCGCGCACCGCCATGGCTTCGAAGACCTGGGTCTGGTTGGCGGCGACAAGGGGCCGCCACTGCTTAATGACGGCATCGATGTCGGCGAGGCGCTTGACGATACCATCAGCAAACTGCTTGGACTTTTCAGTGTCCGGAGCCGCGTAGATCCCGCGCGCCTCCATGACAACTGCGGTCACCAGGCGGTTCAGCTTTTCGCCGAGAAAGGCGCGCTCGGAGACGTTTTGGAATTCGGAGAGCCTGTCGTTGTATTTCTCGACAACGAACACGCCCACGCCGCCCAGCAGGATTGCAACCAAGCTCATGATCGCGACAAGCGACAGGATTCGGCCCTTGATTTTCAATTCTCTCTCCACACACAGAGCCCGCAGTTAAGTGCAGACTAACAACACATGCCCAAACTATGTGCAGCCGGGTTAGAATTTGATTAATTAGCGTTCCCCAACATTACCCCTAAGAAATGAGGGTGTATTCACAGGTCCCGGTGCTGCGCCTTCGGTACGATCAATTTGCGGTACAATGGCTGCGGGAATTGACTTTCCAGCGGATTTATATCAATAAGCCGCCACGTCGATGGAAGGATGGCGCCTGACGCCGTCTTTCCGGGCGAAAACGCTCCTTGCAAAGGTTTGCAAATTCAAGAAGGGCCGCACACCGCGGTGTTAAAATAAATGTCTACGAAGCGTACCTACCAACCCTCCAAGCTTGTCCGCAAGCGTCGTCACGGCTTCCGCGCCCGCATGGCAACCGCCGGCGGCCAGAAGGTTCTCGCAGCTCGCCGCAACCGCGGCCGCAAGCGCCTGTCGGCCTGACAAGCGGTCCCGCCCGATGGAAACGCACGGGCAGGACGCCTCAACTCAAGTGAAAAAGCCTGCGGGGCGGCTGAAAAGCCGGCCCCAGTTTTTGCGTGTCCGCGAGGGTGAGCGCCGCAAAGGTCCGTTCTTCATCCTTGAGGTCCTCGATCGCAAGGCGCCCGAAGAGCCGCCGCGCGTGGGTTTTACGGTGACGACCCGACAGGGCAATGCCGTGGAACGCAACCGCATGCGCCGCAGGCTGAAGGAAGTGGTGCGGCTTTCCGCGCAATTTGCAATGAAGCCCGGGCACGACTATGTGATCGTCGCGCATCGGGACATGCTTTCCGCTCCCTTCGAGCGACTGACCCAGGCCATGTCGGCGCGTATCGTCGGCACTGACATCAAGAAGCGGCCGCGACCGGCCAGCTCGGGAAAATCTGATGGAAAATAACCGCAACTATATCGTCGCGATCGTGCTTTCGGTCCTGATCCTGTTCGGCTGGCAGTATTT
>DATMTA010000112.1:0-4372 GCA_035565055.1 Ensifer sp. | reverse complement strand
CCGGCTGTCAGAAAATGTGACGATTCAGCAACAGTTTTCGCGAGATCGTCAGCTTCGCAACTCTCCCCATTACAATTTGTCCATTTCCCGCCACAAAGCAGGAGCACGCTTAAAGATAGCAAAGGGCGCTTTCGATGTGACAGGCGCATTGGCCTCATTCTCGCAGGGTCAGCGGGAGGGACGATGCGAAAGGCGCTTCTCAAGGACATTATGAACCAGGCCGCATTTTTGAGTTTGATGCCCATGGGCGCGCGATGGAAGAACGGAAAAGGCTTTTCCGGACGCGCGCCTGGATCGGATTTTCGCGTCCTCTCGAAGAGGGAAGCGCAGATTGCCGGCGATGAGCGCAAATGCGGGACGGGAGATGCGTGACATCATGGTGAAGACAGCGTTGAGGTTTGCAACGCCGGCTGTGGTCGGGCTGTTTGCCGCCTTGTCTATCATGCCCCTCAAGCCGTGCTATGCCTTCGATCCGGATTCCGGCGTCAACAAGGATTCCGGTCCGTTCGATCTCTTCAAGTTCGGCTTCAAGGCATACAAGGCCGGCCAGAAATCCGAAGCCGTCGAGGCTTATCGTTACGCCGCCCAGAAGGGCCATACCGGTTCGCGCTGGGCGCTTGCCAACATGTATGCCGATGGCGACGGTGTGGCGCGCGACGATTTCGAGGCCTTCAAGATGTATAGCGACATCGCGGGCAAGGGCATCGAGCCTGGCTCTGCCGATACGGGCTATTTCATCAATGCGCTGATGGCGCTGGCGCATTATTATCTACACGGCATTCCCGGCAGTCCGGTGAAGGCCGATCCGTCTGAAGCGCGTCAGCTCTATTTCCAGGTCGCTTCCACCTTCGGTGTTTCCGAGGCGCAGTTCCAGCTCGCCAAGATGATTCTCTCCGGCCAGGGCGGCAAGCCTGATGTGATGGAGGCGATGAAGTGGCTCAACCACGCGCGCAAAAAGGGTCATGTTGGTGCCACGGCCCTGTTCGGCAGTCTTCTCTTCCAGCAGGGGCAGACTGTACGCGGCCTTGCCTATATGACGGCCGCGCTTGACCATTGTCAGGCGGACGACAAGGTGTGGGTGCAGGACCTGCAGGAGCAGGCCTTCTCCGTTGCGACCGAAGATCAGCGCCGCAGCGCTACCGAAATGGCGCAGTCGATCGCTTTCGCTTCCGCAAACTGAGATAGCTTATTTGGATATTGAAAGACCAGGGCTCGGGTTGACCGAGCCTTTCTGCTTTCAGAGGTTTATTCGGTCGCCGTGTCCGTCGCGGCCCGGGAGGCATTCTGGAAAGCCCGATAGCGGTCGGGCAGGGTGGCGTCCAGGAAGGCGGTCAGATCGATGGCACGGGCGAGGTCGTCATCCGGATCGCCGCCGACCTTTTGCTGTAACAGGCTCGCCGCATGGACTGCCGGCGCGCCATAGGTCTCAGGTGCCTGCACCACTCGATTGAGGAAACCCTGCAGGAACGCTCTGCCGACATTGCTCCCGACATCGGCCCTGTCTGCCTCAGCGAGGCGCGACGCCCGGCTCCGGGTGAGGATCATGATGTCGAGATAGATCAGCAATTGCCTGTAATGCTTGGCATTTTCATCCAGGCTGGCGGCTGCGAAGATCGCATCGACCTGCGCCGTCACCTGCCGTTCGGTTTCCCATTTATGGAAATTGTATTTGAGGATCGTGCTCGGATCGTGGGCCAGTTTGCCGTACGAGAAGAGCGTGTAGGCAAGCGCCCAATCGGCGTTTCCCAGTTGTGTGGGATGGCTGGCCAAAAACAGCTTCATGAGGTTCGAAAACGGCTTTCGACGGAAGAGGCTGTAGAAAGCGGAATTGTCGCCCCCTGACTTCTCGTTATAGCCGAACATCCTGCCGCTGGGCGTATCCTGTTCCAGCGAGAAATCCTTGACCCGCTTGATCTGGCCCTCCGCATTCGTGACGGCAATCAGAGGTTTGACACCGATATATTCTGCCGGCAGCGCTGACAGGTCGAAGTGGGGTTGATCCGGAGCCTCGTAGATCTCGTCATCATCCCCCATCAACATAACGAAATCTGTCGTGGCCAAGTCGATGACGTTCAGAAGATTGCCCTCTGCGCTCATGTCCGCCGGCACCGAATAGATGAGGTTTGGCGAGCAGCCGGCAAGGGCCTTTTGCTTGCGCGCATCGCCGGAGTTGTCGGAAACAATCAGGAAGCCGTTTCGCTTCTCGACATATTGCAGCGCGCTGTCCAACGAGCGGAGAGCGGCATCGAGCGGGCGATTGCTACGCATCAGGATCGAAAACACGGGCGACCTCGCGACTTAGGAGACTATCCTTGTATCAACACGACCTCGAATAGCAGGATTCGCCTGGATGGCAGACAGTCATCGCTCAATCTTTGGGGGAGATTTCTGGGACGCGTTGCGCCCGGGTGCATTACGGGACGTGGAGCCTGAACACTATGCGATACTATCGTCCGGAAAGGGGCCTGGCGCATCATCCGGCCCCGCTCGCTCGCCGGAAATCGCAATCAATCAGGACGTCCACGGGTTCCCCGCGACGTCCTGCGATCACCCAGACACCGCCGCCGCCCCGAGAGGTTTCCGGGTCCGGTCTGCGGGCGCGAATTTTACGCGACCGTCAGCGCCACGGCAATTTCCGCAGCCAGTCGTGCATTGTTTTCAACGAGCGCGATATTCGTCTTGAGGCTGCGGCCTTCCGTGATGCGGAAGATGGCGTCCAGCAGGTAAGGCGTCACGGCCTTGCCCTGAATGTCGTCCGATTCGGCATCTGCCAGTGCGCGACCGATGTAGATTTCCATCTCGTCACGGGGAATTTCATCCGCCTCCGGTACCGGATTGGCGATCAGCATTCCGCCGTGGATACCGAATTCCGTGCGGGTCTTCTGGAAGTTGGCGATGGCTGTGGCGGTTTCGAGCGACAGCGGGCTCTTCAGACCCGAGGAGCGCGACCAGAAGGCGGGGAATTCTTCCTGCCCGTAGGTGACGACCGGCACGCCCTTGGTCTCCAGCACTTCCAGCGTCTTCGGCACATCAAGGATGGCCTTGGCGCCGGCGGAAACGACGATGACGGAGGTGCGCGAGAGTTCTTCCAGGTCGGCGGAAATGTCGAAACTCTGCTCGGCGCCGCGATGAACGCCTCCGATGCCGCCCGTTGCAAAGACCGAAATGCCGGCGCGGGCGGCGGCGATCATCGTCGCGGCCACCGTTGTTGCGCCCGTGCGACGCTCCGCAATGGCAAAGGCGAAGTCGGCGCGCGAGAGTTTCATCGCGCCCTTGGTCTGCGCCAGTGCCTCCAGCTGCTCGGCTTCAAGTCCGATGTGGAGCGTGCCATCGATCACCGCGATCGTCGCCGGGACGGCGCCAGCCTCGCGAATGATCGCCTCGACGCTTTTCGCCATCTCCAGATTGCCCGGATAGGGCATGCCATGGGTGATGATGGTCGACTCAAGGGCGACGATCGCCGCGCCGCGCGCCTTGGCCTCGGCGACTTCGCGGGCGAAAACGACATTGGCTGCCGGATTGATGTTGGTATTCATGGCTCTATTCCTTGTTCCTGTCGCTTCAATCGAGCATTTCCGGCTGCGGCACAAGGGCCAGCGTTTCCAAAAGCGATTGACGGTTTACATTTTCCGCCACGGCAAGCGGCGACAGCACGGTGAGCCGGGCAAGCGCCGTGGCCTGCCGTATCATATCGGAAATTTGCCCGCCGGCCAAAAAGGCGTCGATGGCGCCGGCCGCGAAGGCATCTCCCGCGCCTGTGACATCGCCAATGGCCTCGACCGCGGGCGGGGCAAGCGCCACGGTCTTCCCATCGCGCCAGAGGATGGCGGGCTGCATCCCGCGCGTGATTGCGCCGCCGCTGAGGCCGCGTTCGGCTAGCCGTTTCGGCCAATCCTTTGTCTCGGTCTGGTGCCCCGCAAGCGTGCGGGCCTCCGCCTCGTTCATGAAGACGAAGCCGAGCGAGGGCAGGGATGGCGTCAGGCGGACGATCTTGGCCGGCGAGATACCGATGGCGGCTGTCGGGATCGAAGACGCTTGCGCATCAGCCGTCAGCATCGCGATGGTCTCAGCCGGCAGATTGGCGTCCAGCAGAATGAAATCGGCATTCGCCAGCGTCTCGCGCAGCCAGTTCACCTTCAGCCTTCGCGCGGTCATCAGGTCATAGAGCGCCATGTCCGCAAGCGCGATCACAAGATTGCCGTCGGCCTCTAAGATAGCCGTGTAGCTCGGCGTCTGGCGGTCGAGAAAGGTGAAGCCGTTGAGCGTCACGCCGGTGCGGGCCGCCGCCGCCTCGACGAGCGCTGCGCCCGAATCGCCGCCTGAGACGCTGACCATGGTGACGTCGTGGCCGAGCAGCGAGAGCGCGCGCGCC
>DATMTA010000111.1:0-31465 GCA_035565055.1 Ensifer sp. | reverse complement strand
GGCGCTGGCGCGTGGCGAGGCGCTCGGAAGGGTGACCCTCGTGCAAACAACGGGGAGCGCGGAAAGCGCGCGGCGCGTGGCGGCGCTGGCGTCGGGCGCATCCTACCCGGTGCGGGTGCGGGGGCTGGCGGATGGTCAGGTCGTGGACGAAGAATTGCGCGGAGAGGCGATCGGCAAGGCGCTTTATGCCGGCGACGACTGGCCGGCGGTGCGTCGGGCCGCCCTTGCCGCCAGTGTGATCATTTCCAATACCGGGGATCGCGGTTTTGCGCTCGATGCGCGGGACACGCGGGATAGCATCGCCGACCGGACCGTCGCTCCGCACAGTTTCCCGGCCAAGATCGCGGTCTTGCTCTCGGAACGGTCCGAGGCCGAGGTGCCGCAGCCGATCTCGCTGTTTCCCTGCGAACTCGTCGAGAAGAACGGCGAGCGGCTTCGCGATCTGGTGATAGGTCTCGCCCGCGACTGGGGCTTCCCGGAGAACTTTTTCAACTATATCGACGCGCATTGCCGCTTCGCCAACAGCCTTGTCGATCGCATTGTTTCCGAGCCGATCGATCCGGTTGGCGCGGTCGCAGAGCCCTATGCGCTGTGGGCGATCGGCGCGCAGGACGGGCTTGTTCTGCCCTGCCGGCATCCGGCGATCATCGTGACGTCCGACCTTCAGCGTTATGAAACCCTGAAACTCCACCTCCTCAATCTCGGTCACACATATCTTGCGGATCGCTGGAAGCGCGATGGCCGGTCCGCCACGGAGACGGTGCGGGAGATCCTGGCCGATGGCACGATCCGTTCCGATCTGGAGAGCGTGTGGCGTGACGAAGTCTGGCCGGTCATGGCGTCGCGCGGGCTGGGGAAGGAAGCTATCAGCTACAGCGGCGAAGTGCTGGACCGGTTCCTGAACCCCTTCCTGGTGCACCGCCTGTCAGACATCGCAAACAACCACCTCGACAAGATCGATCGCCGCATCCGGCCCATGGTCGAGGCCGGTCGGGCGCTCGGTCTCAACCAGCCGCGCCTCGCGGCCATGCTGGCAGAAACAGCATAAGGAGCTGACGATGAGAAAGGCGCTGACAATCGAGGCCGAGAACGTGGCCCGTTTCCGCATGGTCGAAAGCCAGCCGCTCGGTGCGGGCCAGGTACGCGTGGGCGTGCGCCATGTCGGCCTCTGCGGCAGCGATCTCAACACCTATCGCGGGCTCAATCCTCTCGTCGCCCTGCCGCGCATTCCGGGCCACGAGATCGGCGGCGAAATTTTGGAGGTCGGCGAGGGCGTCGATCCGGTGCTTGCAGTCGGCGCCCGCGTCATCGTCATGCCCTACACCAATTGCGGAACCTGCAGTTCCTGCCGGAAGGGCCGGCTTAATGCCTGCCGCTACAACCGCACGCTCGGAGTCCAGCAGGATGGCGGGCTGGCGGACGATATCGTTCTGCCGGCCGAAAAGCTGATCCTCAATGACACGCTGGCTCCCCATCGGCTCGCGCTGGTCGAGCCGCTTTCGGTCGGTTTTCATGCTGTGGCACGCGGGCGCATCGAAAAGGGCGACAAGGTCGCCGTCATCGGCTGCGGCATGATCGGTATGGGCGCGCTGATCGGCGCGGTGGCCCGGGGCGCCGAGGTGCTTGCCATCGATATGAGCGAGAAGAAGCTCGAGATTGCCCGCCAGTTCGGCGCGAGCGTCACCGTCAATGGCCGCAACGAGGATGTCGCCGCGTGCGTTCTGGAATGGACGAGCGGCGACGGCGTTGACGTCGCGGTGGAGGCCGTGGGCCTCCCGGAAACCTTCGTGCAGGCGATCGATCTGGCCTGCTTTGCCGGGCGCGTCGTCTATATCGGCTACTCCAAGGCCCCGGTGACATATGACACCAAGTTCTTCAACCTGAAGGAACTCGACATCATGGGGTCGCGCAATGCCACGACGGACGATTTCAGGACGGTGATCGAACACCTGGAGAAGATCGGGGACACGGCCGATCTGCTGATCTCGAAGGTGTTTCCGTTTGACGATGCGGAGGCTGCATTTCCGTACTGGCGCGAAAGTCCGGATGCCCTGAAGATCGTCATCGAGCGCAAATAGGCCTTCGGTCCACGCGGCTTGAAGGTACGCCTTGCCGGCCGCGTGCCCGATCAGTCGCTCGCGTCCTTGCGTCGTCGCATATTTGCCCGCTTCTCCCCAGACAAGGTTCTCGTGCGACGATTGCTGCTTGACGCAAGTCAAGGCCGGTTGAGGGGCCGGTTTCTAACTTCGCGCTTGATCCGTGCTCTTGGAGGGGAAGATATGACGATACTTGCCGTGGCGCTCAATCCGTCGGTCGATGTGTCCAGTGATGCCGCGCGCGTGCTGCCGACCCGCAAGGTCCGCACGCACAACCAGCGTCGGCACGCCGGCGGTGGCGGGGTCAATGTCGCACGCGTCGTGGCCATGCTGGGCGGCCGGCCGCAGCTTCTCATGATGATCGGCGGCGAGACCGGCGCATTGATGATGGATGCGCTTGCCGGCACATCGATCGATGTGACGACCGTGAAGACGGCGGAACCGACGCGGCTGGCCTTCATGGTCTATGAGGAAGAAACCGGGCTTGAGTACCGCTTCGTGCCCGATGGACCGGCAGTCACTTCCGAGGAAATCGAAGCGGCCATGGACGTGGTGCGCGCCTTCAAGGGGGACTATCTGGTGCTCAGCGGGTCGCTGCCGCGCGAAGCGCCGGACTATACCTATGCCCGCATGGCAGCCGTTGCGGCTTCGGCGGGCGTCAAGGTTGTTCTCGACACCTCCGGCAAGGCGCTCTTGACGACGCTGAAACAGGCCAAGCTGTTTCTCGTCAAGCCAAGCCTCAGCGAGCTGGAAACCATTGCCGGCAAGAAGCTCGACGAGCGCGGCATTGCGGTCACCGCCAAGCAGATCGTCGATGAAGGCTGGGCGGAGTATGTGACGGTCACGCTCGGCCGTTCCGGCGCGCTGCTGGTGGGCCGCGACATCAGCCTGCGGCTGCCAGCCATCCATGTTCCGGTCCGCTCCGCCGTGGGCGCTGGTGACAGTTTCCTCGCCGGTCTGGTCTGGAAGCTGGAGGAGGGCGCGCCGATCGAGGAGGCCTTCCGCTTTGGCCTTGCCGCTGGCGCTGCTGCCGCCATTACCTCTGGCACCGAGCTATGCCTGCGCGACGATGTCTTCGCGATCTACGAAGGCCGACTGGGCGAGCCGGAGACGGAGCCCGAACGCCTGGAATAGTCACGGCTCGTTACTGCCGAACTGTTTCTGGCTGATTTGCACTCGCCAATGAGGCCGATATCGAGATTGCTTTTGAAGCGATCACGGAAATCGCAGCGAGACTGTCGAAGCCGGAGTAATACGGCTTGCGCGAGGCCGACGGGCAGGCCTAGAACGCGAACGTATCGCGGCGATTGACCACCGTGCGCGTCTCGTCTCCTGTTTCGACCAGAAGGAATTTGCCCATGCCCGCTCCCAAGAACAGCTTCAAGCAGGCGCTGAAAGAAGGGCGGACGCAGATCGGGTTCTGGCAGGCGTTGACCTCTCCGACGGCAGTGGAAATATCCTCCAAGGTGGGCTTCGACTGGCTGCTGATCGATGGCGAACATGCGCCGAACGACCTGCCGATGATGATCGCGCAGCTGCGCGCCATGGCGGGGTCATCCTCGCATCCGATCATTCGCCCGCCGGTCGGCGAGACCTGGATCATCAAGCAACTGCTCGACATCGGCGCGCAGACGCTGCTCATCCCCATGTGCGACAGCCGCGAGATGGCGGAAGCCATGGTCAAGGCGATGCGCTATCCGCCGGAAGGCGTGCGCGGCGTCGGCTCCATCCTTGCCCGCGCCTCGGGCTATAACAGCATTCCCGACTATCTGCAGACGGCCAATGACGAAGTCTGCCTTCTGCTGCAGGTGGAAAGCCGGGCGGGCATTTCCGCGCTCGACGAGATTGCCGCGACCGAGGGTGTCGACGGCGTCTTCATCGGCCCGGCCGATCTCGCCGCCGACATGGGCCATCTCGGCCAGCCCGGGCATCCGGAGGTTCAGGCGGTGATCGAGGACGCGATTGCCCGCATTCTCAAACACGGCAAGGCCGCCGGCATTCTGATCGGCGATCTGGCGCTCACGAAGCGCTATGTCGAACTCGGCGCCACCTTCGTTGCCATTGGCAACGATGTGACCCTCTTCGCCAATGCCGCCCGCAAGCTGCTGGACGACTACCACAAGACCGAACCTGCGAAGGCGACAGGTGACGTGCAGGTTTACTGATGCCGGTGGCGCATCCGGAAGCCCTGTTCTCTGCCTTTTCTTTATGCAGGCAAGGGCGCGGCCGCTGGCTGGCCGTGGCCCGATACGGTCGATCATGTTGCTCCAGTGCACCGTATTTCAGCAAAAGCGAATTTTTTCGCCAAATCGCCCGATTTTGGAATGTTCCGGCCTCTCGCACTCGCCTGAAAGCTGATATTCGACCGCGTCTTCTTCATTGCGGTGGTTATCCTTCATGTCGATCTTTCAGCGGCTCAATCCCTCGCTTGCCCCGACCAGCCTGCGCGAGCGTGGCCGTGCCGCCGGCGGCGCGCTGCTCGGGATCGCGCTGACGGGGCTCGTCAGCACGTTGGCACTCGGTAACAATGGTCTGGCGGCGCCGCTGCTGGTGGCGCCGATGGGTGCGTCCGCTGTCCTGCTGTTCGCCGCGCCCGCCAGCCCACTGGCCCAGCCCTGGTCGATCCTCGGCGGCAATGTCGTGGCGGCGTTGATCGGCGTTACCTGCGCGCTGTTCATCCCGCAGCCGCTGCTCGCCGCAGCGCTTGCAGTAGGCCTCGCGATTGCCGCGATGCTGGTCCTCAACTGCCTGCATCCGCCAAGCGGGGCGGTGGCGTTGACGGCGGTGCTGGGTGGTTCGGCCGTTCATGCGAGCGGCTACTGGTTCGTGCTGACGCCGGTCGCGCTCAACTCCGCCCTGCTGCTGGCGCTCGCGCTTGCCTATAACAACCTGACGGGCCACCGCTATCCGCATCTGCCGAACAAAGTGCCGGCTGTGGGAGGCGGCGCTGAAAAGACCGACCCGATCGAGGCGGATATCGAAGAAGCGCTCGAGCAATTCGACGAAGTGGTCGATATCAGCCCCGACACGATGGCCGCCCTTTTCCGCCGCACGCAGCTGGCCGCGCATGAGCGCCACCATCACGGCCCGCTGACGGGCGAGATCATGTCGCGCAATCTCCTCACCGTGCGCGCCGGCGATCGCCTGAGGGCGGCGTGGCGCCTCTTCTCCATCCATCACGTCAAGGCGCTGCCGGTGGTCGATATCGATGGCCGGCTGGTCGGCATGATTTCGCAGGCCGATTTCCTTTCGAACTCCGTGCTCTCCGACGATGGAAACCTGCATCTTGGCTTCCGCCGCCGGGTGCTGGCTTCGATCAGCCGGCAGCCTGTTCCGCGCATGGTCGGCGATATCATGGATCGCCGCATCCAGCCGACGCGGCCCGAAACCTCCGCTTTCACACTTGTCATGCGGATGGTGGACGAAGGCCTGCACACGATCCCGGTTGTGAACGAACAGGAACGGCTTGTCGGTGTCGTTAGCCAGGGGGACCTTCTCGCAGCCTTGTTCCGGGCCGATCTCGATCTGGCCGAAGCCTCCTGAAACGAAAACGGGCCGGCATTTCTGCCGACCCATCTTCCTCGTCTATGATCCAGCCGTTCAGGCCGCCGCGGACTTGTTCCGTGGTTCGAAGGTGAAGTTCGCATAGCCGTTCTGTGTGGCCGCGGCGCAGAACTCTCGGTATTTGTGGAACCCACCGGTGAAGAGAGTCAGCCCCTGCGGCTTGTCCTTCACGTTGGTGCCGAGATACCAGGTCTTGGCCTTGAGCAGCAGAGAGCGCTGCGCCAGCGAGCCGACCAGGTTCATCCAGTCGTCCTCCACCTTCTTCGTCGGTTCCATCGCACTGAGCCCGTGCTGGTCCATATGGACGATGGCGTCGGCAATCCAGTTCACGTCGTTCTCGCTGATCGCCACGATATTGGCGAGCGCTGCCGGACCGTTCGGGCCGGTCGTCATGAAGAGGTTGGGGAAGCCTTCCATCATCAGGCCGAGATAGGAGCGCGAACCTTCGCGCCACTTGTCGTTGACTGTCACCCCGTTGCGGCCGACGACGTCGAAGGCGAGCAGGGCGCCTGTGAGGCCATCGTAACCCGTTGCGAAGATCAGCATGTCGAGCTCGATTTCGCGGCCCTCGGTGCGGACACCTTTTTCGGTGATCTCGACGATCGGCTCCTCGAAGCAGTCGACGAGATGCACGGTCGGCAGGTTATAGGTCTCGTAATAGCTCGAATCGAGGCAGGGGCGGCGGGCGAAGATCGGATAACCCTTGGGCTTCAGCTTTTCCGCCGTCACCGGGTCCTTCACCACTTCGCCGATCTTGCCGCGCACGAATTCGGCGACATGTTCATTGGCTTCCTCGTTGTAGAGGAGGTCGGAGAAGGTGCCGAGCATGGCAAGCCCGCCCTGCTTCCACGAATCCTCGAGCAGCGCCTGGCGCTGGCTCGGGGTCACGGAGAAGAAGGCGCGGGTGGACTGCGGGCGAAGACCGCCGACGGCGCTGTTGCGGGCGGCTTCGCGAAGACCCTTGTAGTTGCGCTTCACTTCCGCCACGTAGTCCGGTTCAAGCTTCTGGTTGCGCATCGGCATGGTGAAGCTCGGCGTGCGCTGGAAGACGAAGAGTTCACCGGCCTTGGGACCGACTTCCTGCACGATCTGGATGCCGGTCGAGCCGGTGCCGATGACGCCCACGCGTTTTCCCGCGAAGCTGACTTCTTCATGCGGCCAGCGTGCGGCATGATAGGCCTCGCCCTTGAAGGTCTTGTAGCCGGCAATGTCCGGCTCCTTCGGAACCGAGAGCGGGCCGGTTGCCATGACGCAATAGGTCGCCTCATAGGTCTCGCCCTTGTCGGTCTTGACCACCCAGAGCTTGCGGGCCTCGTCCCAGACGGCGCTTGTGACGCGCGTGTTGAACTGGAAATGCTTGTTGAGATCGAGCCGCTCGGCAACGAAATTGATGTAGCGCAGCAGTTCCGGCTGGGCGGCGAACTGCTCGGACCATGTCCATTCCTGCTGGACTTCTTCGGAGAAGGAGAAGCAGTAATCGATGCTCGGCAGATCGACGCGCGCGCCGGGGTAACGGTTCCAGTACCACACACCGCCAAGCCCGCCGCCGGCCTCGAAGGCCTGGATGTTCAGGCCCATCTCGCGGAACTTGTAGACCGCATACATGCCACCAAAGCCGCCGCCGACGACCACCAGATCCAGACGCTTCACAGGGTTCGAATTGCTCATGTCACTCCTCCTAGACCGAGCCGCATGGGATAGATGCCGGCGCGTCTCGCTGGACCTTCCACGGTCCCGGCGACGCAACGGCAATGCGGCTCCTGCTCCTCTTGAAATGGATTAGACGCTCACACTTCACGCCTTTCAAGCGGGCACAGAGGGCTGAAGGGTAGTTTCATATTTGTGAAGTGGGAAGGGCGAGGAAGTCGCCCGGGCGAGGACGCATCTGGCGTGCAAGAAGCCTGATGCTGCTCCGTTAAATATTTGAAAAATCTAAATATTAAAATCTCTTGTTCGGCAGAGGCATTTCGCAGGCCCGCGCACGATCGTCGCGGCGACAGGCGCTTAGGCCGTTATCGCATTGCCATGCGGACCCCTCACCCCACCTCCGCTTCGCTCGGCGACCCTCTCCCCAGGGGGAGAGGGGGGAACGGAGAGGCTACGGCTCCCTCTTCTCCCCTTGGGGAGAAGATGCCGGCAGGCAGATGAGGGGTTCTCCCGAGATGCAACGCCATGATTGAGCGCCTTCAGCGCCCCTTAAATACCGGCTTCGTGCCAGCTCGAAACGCCTCGACTCCGGCGCGGAAATCCTCCGTGTGCCCCGCCTCGCGCTGCAATTCGGCTTCCAGCGCAAGCTGCTCTTCCAGCGAGTTTTCAGAGGAGGCCAAGAATGCCTTCTTCGTCAGCGCGAAGCTGCGCGTCGGGCGGTTAGCGAGGTCGCGGGCCATGGACTCGACTGCCGGCATCAGCTCGGCATCATCGACCGCTTTCCAGATCATGCCCCATTCCACGGCCTGTTCGGCCGTGACCGGTTCTGCGAGGATAGCAAGCGCGCGGGCGCGGGCGTCGCCGATCAGCTTCGGCAGAAACCAGCTTCCGCCAGCATCCGGCACGAGACCGATCTTCGAGAAGGCCTGGATGAATTTTGCCGAGCGGGCCGCAATCACGATATCGCAGGCCAGCGCGACATTGGCGCCGGCACCCGCCGCCACGCCGTTGACCGCGCAAATCACCGGCTTCTCCGCCGTGCGGATCGCCATGACGAGTGGATTGTAGTTCTCTGTGAGCGATGCGCCGAGGTCCGGCGGACCATCTGCGAAGCTGCGTTCCTGCAGGTCCTGACCCGCGCAGAAGCCGCGGCCCGCGCCGGTCAACACGATCGCGCGGCAGGCCGGATCAGTTGCGGCGTCGCTGAAGGCTGCCCGAAGAGCGACATGCATGGCCTTGGTGAAGGAATTGAGCTTGTCCGGCCGGTTCAGCGTGATGACGGTAAAGCCGTCTTCCTTCCGCGTCAGAACAGGGCTTTCGGTCATCTCGCTCGTCATTGTTCGGTCTCCATCTCCGGCGAAGACGCATCGCCCGCATTGCCAAAGGCGGTCCAGCCGCCATCAACGTACAGGATCGCGCCGGTCATGTAAGAGGCCTCGTGCGAAGCCAGGAACATCGCGGCATCGGCAATGTCCTGTGGTCGTCCGAGATCGCCCATGGGAATGCGGCGGCGGATCTTCAGCGCATCGATCTTGCCTTCGTTTTCCAAGGCCGCAACGCCCGGCGTTCGGATATAGCCCGGCGCGATCGTCGCCGTGCGGATGCCGACGGGACCGAGTTCGGCGGCGATGCAGCGCGTCAGCATGTCGATCCCGGCCTTGGATGCACCATAGGCATGGCGCGGCGCGAAGGGCAGGAAGGTGTTGATCGAGCCGAGATTGAGAATGACCCCGCCGGGCTTCGGCATCAGGGCGAGCGCCTGCTGGAGCGTAATGAAGGCGCCGGTCAGGTTGATGTCGAGCACGCTGGTGAGATAGTCGGACGTCTGCTCGCCGACCGGCATGAAGCGATCCGCGATGGCGGCATTGTTGACGAGCACGTCGACGCGGCCGAAGTCGCGGGCGATCGCGGCGAACGCGGTTTTGATCTCGTCTTCCTTGGACAGTTCAATTGCGATTGCGCGATGCTGTGTGCCCAGATCGGATGCCACCTTTGCGGCTTCTTCAGCGTCGCGATCCAGGATGATCACGGTGTCACCGTTGGCTGCGAACGTCTCGCAGATGGCCTTTCCGATCCCCTTTGCGCCTCCGGTGACGATGACGATGCGCGCGCCATCCATCCTCGCCGGGATCGAAAGTTCCGCCTCCGGCGTCCCGTCCACCGGCGGGTGCGCCTCGCCCGGCTGGTTGAAGGACGCCCAGCCGCCATCGACGGCGACGACCGTACCGGTAATGTAGCGGGCCTTGTCGGAGGCGAGGAAGCGGGCAACTGTCGCCATCTCGTCCGGGCGGGCCATGCGGCCAAGCGGAATGCGCTGGCGCACCTTGGAAAGATCGGCCTTGCCGTCGCGCTCCAGTCCCGCGACCATGGGCGTGCGGACGTAACCCGGCGCAATCGCAACGACGCGGATGTTGCGGGACGCAAGCTCGCAGGCGAGCGACTTCGTCATGCTGACGACGCCGGCCTTCGAGGCGGCATAGGCGTTGCGCTTGGGGTTGGAGACGACACCGGCGAGCGAGGCCGTGTTGACGATCACCCCGCCGTCCGGACCCATGCGGGCCGCGACTTCGCGCGCCAGCACCAGCGGGCCGACGAGATTGACGGCGAGCGCCTGCCGGAAGCCATCGATGGACGTGTCGACCGTCGCGGCCATGGTTGGGCCGATCGCGGCATTGTTGACCAGCACGTCGATGCGGCCGAAACGCTCGGCTATGAGGGCAACGGTTGCGACGATCTCCCTCTCGCTGCCGAGGTTACAGGCAAAGCCGGCATGATCCGCTCCCAGAGAGGCCGCGAAATCCTCGACGCCAGTTCCGGCAAGATCGACCGCGGCCACGCGATAGCCGTCGGCGACGAAGACCTCGCACAGCGCCCGGCCGATACCACCCGCCGCACCGGTGATGATAGCGACCTTCTTATGAGAACTCATGGCATCCTCCATGGCATGTTCTGCGGCCGTCTCAGCCGGCGGGCTGCAGCCGGCGGAACAGGCCGTCGCGATAGAGCAGCACATCGCGCTCGGCTGTTGAAATGGCGCGCACGCGTCCGAGATAGAGATTGTGACTTCCTGCGTCGACGCGGCTCTCCACCTCACAGTCGAGAGAGGCGACCGCATCGTCGAGAACCGGAGCGCCGCTCAGCAGGCTGCTCCAGCCGCTCTTGCCGAAGAGCGCGGCGCTGCCGCTTTCCGGGCCGGAGAAACTGCGGGCGATGGCGTGCTGTTCGTCTGCCAGAAGATTGACGGCAAACTGGCCGCTCGCGTCGATCAGCCCGGCCACCGTCGAGCCCTTGTTGAGGCAGACGAGAAAGGTCGGCGGGTCGCTTGAGACGGAACAGAAGGTCGTGGCCGTCAACCCGCTGACATCGCCCTTGTTGGCCGCCGTGACGATGGCGACGGGCGAGGCGATCTGGCGGAGCGCGCGCTTGAAGTCCGCGCCGCTCGCCGGCGTCTCGACGTCGGCAAGGCGTTTCGGGAGTTCGGTCGTGGTCGCTTTCCTGCCGCGCGTCATGCGACCGCCTTGTGATCGTCCGCACCGGCGGCGACGATCAGCGCATCGAGCGGAACCGCGCCGCGGCCCTTCGGCATGGCAAGAACCGGGTTGAGATCGATGCTGTCGATCTGCGCCGCATTGGCATGGGCAAAGACGGAGAGGCGCGAGAGCAGATCGGCCAGCGCATCGAGATCGGCGGGAGGCGCGCCGCGCACACCCTCCAGCATGGCAAAGCCGCGGATTTCGCGGATCATGCGGAGCGCCTCCTCCTTGTCAAAGGGGGCGACCCGGAAGGTCACATCCTTCAACACTTCCACGAAGACGCCGCCGAGCCCGAACATCACGACCGGACCCATAGTCGGATCGGTGAACGTGCCCGCAATGGTCTCGACGCCGCCCGAGAGCATCGGGGTCAGGATGACGCCCTCGATCCGCGCGTCCGGCGCCTTGGCCTTGACGCGCGTGAGCATCGCGCTCATCGCCGCGCGGACCTCGTCGGCGCTCTTGAGACTCAGCGCCACGCCGCCGACTTCCGTCTTGTGCGGCAGGTCGGGCGAGGAAATCTTCATCACCAGCGGATAGCCGAGCGTGTCAGCCACTGGACCCGGATCGGCCTCCGGTGTCACCAGTTTTTCCGGCGTGAAGGCAATGCCGGCCTTTGTCAGGATCGCCTTTGCCTCATGTTCGGTGATGGCGCGGGCGGGGATGGACGCCGGGGCAGCAACGTCCAGCTTTGCATCCGCTTCCTTGACGAGATCGAAGCTCTTGCGGAAGCGGACGAGCGCGCCGAGTGCGTGGGTCAGCGCCGTCCCGTCTTCATAGACGAGGAAGCCTTTTTCCTCGTAGCTCCGCATGACCTCGGCGGGCGCGGACATGGTGAGGCACTTGATCACGTCGTCCTTGTCGGAGAGCGCATCTCCCAGCGCCTGTCGCAGCATCGGGCCGAAGGTCGGGCTTCCCGGGCCGCTGCCGAAAATGCCGGTGAACATGTCATAGCCGCCCTTGTCCAGCATGGTGCGGATGAAGCGGGTCATGACGGGGAGCTCGGTCAACGCCTGCGCGGTCGCATCCACGGGGTTGACGGGTGAGGCATAGGGCAGGATCTCCTTCAGCTCGGCCTGAGCGGGTTCCGGCATGGGCGAAACGTCGAGGCCGGCATCGGCCGCGTCGTCCGCCATCTGGATGCCGAAGCCACCGGAAAGCGTGAAGATGCCGAGCTTGCCTCTCCTGGGGAAGATACCGCGCGAGGCCGCATAGGCGATGTCTAGCTGTTCGGCCGTATTGCGGGCGCGGTGAACGCCATATTGGCGCAGCACGGCGTCGAAGACCGCGTCGGAACCGGCGAGCGCCGCGGTGTGCGAGCTGACGGCATGGGCGCCGACTTCCGAGCGGCCCACCTTCATGAAGACGATGGCCGTTTCGCGCCGGCGGGCGGTTTCCAGCGCGTCGATGAAGGCATCGCGATTGCGGATGCCTTCGGCATAGGCCATCACGACATTGACGCCGTCCTGATCGACGACCCAGCGCAGCGCTTCCGCCACGTCGATATCGCACTCGTTGCCGGTCGTGACCCAATGGCTGATGCCGAGCCCTCGCTGGCGGGCGAGGTGAGTGATGTGGGAACCGTAGGCACCGCTTTGCGAAACCACGGAGACGGGGCCGGGCGAAATGAGGCCGGTGTCGAGAATGGCCGAGAAGGTGCCGTAGTAATTCGCGCGAGCATTGAACACGCCGAGGCAATTGGGGCCGAGGACGCGCATCTTCGCCGCGCGGGCGATGTTGGCGATCTCCTCCTGCATCGCGCGGCCTTCTTCCGAGGTTTCGGCAAAGCCGGCGGAAAAGACGATGGCCGAGGCGACGCCGCGTTCGGCGCATTCGCGCACGGCCTGCAGGGTCGCGGCGGCGGGGACGGCGAGGATCGCCACATCCGGCGTTTCCGGCAGGCTGGCGACAGAACCGTAGGCCTTGAAGCCCTGCACGCTGTCTCGGTTGGGGTTCACCGGATAGACGGCGCCCTTGAAACCGCTTTCGCGCAGATAGCGCAACGGACGCCCTCCGATACGGGCGGCATTTTCCGATGCACCGACAATGGCAATCGAGCGGGGATCGAGAAGGGCGGAAATCGCATTGGCGCGTGTATCTGTCATGGTCTCGTTCCTTGCGGTTCAGCCCTGGCCGAACCGGGTCTCGTGGATGCCTTTCACGCCCAGGCCTTCGATGGCGTAGAGGCAGCCGGCATGTGGATGACGGGAAATGGCGCGGCCGGAGCCGGAATTCTTGATCGACGTGACATAGAGCGTCTCAAGGTCCGGGCCGCCAAACGCGAGGCAGGAGGGCATATCGGTCGGCGCGGCGATCAGTCGGTCGAGGCGGCCATCCGGCGCAAAGCGCGCGATGCGGCCGACCTGCACGAGGGCGACCCAGAGAAAGCCATCGGCATCGACCGTTGCGCCATCGGGGCCGGAGGCGAAAATCTCGGTGTCGGCGAACATGCGCGGCTCGGTCAGCGGCTCGCGATTGCTGCCGTATTTGTACGCCCGGATCTTGCGGTCGAGGCTGTCGGCAAAATACATCGTCTCGCCGTCGGGGCTGAAACAGAGCGTGTTGGCAATCCGGATGCCGTTGGCGAGCATGTCGGTTTCGCCATTGTCCGTCAGGCGGTAGAGCGTGCCGCGCGGATCGGCATGAATGCCCATCGTGCCGCAGAGGTAGCGGCCGAAGCGATCCACCTTGCCGTCGTTGAACCGCACCAGCGGATCGGCCGGGTCCGGGACGAAGAGCGGCGTGAAGACGCCGCTGGCCATGCCGAGACTGTAGAGTCCGTCGAAGAGGCCGCAGATCAGCGTGTTGTTCATGCCGAGCCCGATGGAGCCGACCATGGAGGGCGCTTCCCACTGGCCGAATTCGCCCGTTTCCGGCGTGTGGTAGCGAACGAGACAGGAGACGCCGTCGACCCAGTAGATCCGGCCGGTCTCGCCGTCCCAGACGGGGCTTTCGCCGAGGTTGTCGGCGGTTTCGCTGATGCGGACACGGGTAATGGTCGGGACGATCGGGGACATTTGGAATTCCGGAAGAAAAAAGTGCCGGCAGCCGCGTCGCTCTTCGAGCGGGCCGCCGCCGGCATTGGGAGGAAGCGGGTTACTTCTTCAGCGCGGCGCAGGCGCTTTCGGAGACCGGACGCCAGGCGTCCTCGGCCGGGATCGTGCCGGTGATCTCGTAATAGTCGTATGCACCCTTGGACTGTTCCGGCGTCTTGATGCGGGCCGAATAGAGCGGACGCATGACCTGGCCGTCGTCGCGGATCTTCACGTTCTTCATCTCGAAGTCGTTGATCGGCATTTCCTTCATCTTGGCCATGACAGCGTCGCCATCGTCGGAGCCGGCAGCCTTCACGGCTTCCAGATAGTGCTTGATGGCGCTGTAAGTGCCGGCCTGGGCTTCGTTCGGCGCGCGGTTGTTGAAGGCGGCCATGAAGCGCTTGGCAAAGGCGCGCGTCTCGTCATTCGCATCCCAGTAGAAGGGCGTCGAGAGCTTGACGTTCTTCAGGATCTGCAGGCCGATGCCGTGCGTCTGGTTGAGCATGAGGCCGAGCGGAACCAGCGTCTGCCCGCCTTCGGCAAGGCCGAATTCCTGCGCCTGCTTGATGCCGTTGGCGAAGTCGGAGCCAGAGTTTGCGAAGGCCACAACCTTGGCGCCGCTCGCCTGCGCCTGCAGCAGGAAGGAGGAGAAGTCCGAACTGTTCAGCGGATGGAGAACCGAGCCGACAACCTTGCCGCCGGCGGCTTCAACGAACTTCGTCGTATCGGCCTGCCAGGCCTTGCCGAAGGCGTAGTCGACGGTGACGAAGAACCAGGTCTTCAGGCCGTCCTTGACCAGCGAATTCGCGGTGGCCTTGGGCAGCGAATAGGTATCGAGCACCCATTGCGTCGTCATCGGCGAGCACTTGTCGTTAGTAAAGGCGGAAGAGGCCGTGCCGGCCAGCATATAAGGCTTCTTGCGTTCCTTCATGATGTCGGAAACGGCAAGCGCGATCGAGGAGGCCGAGCAGCCAACGATCGTGTCCACGCCTTCCTTGTCCACCCACTTCATGGCCGCAGCAACGCCGACATCCGGCTTGTTCTGGTCGTCGGCAACGACGAGCTCGATCTTCTTGCCGTCAACGGCGCCGCCTGCATCTTCGATGGCGAGCTTGGCGGCGGCCACGGAGCCGGGGCCGCAATTGTCGGCGTAAGGACCGGACTGGTCGTTCATGATGCCGATCTTGATGACATCGCCCGAGATCCCGGCCGCAGATGCGTGGATCGGCGCCGACAGCATGGTGGCCGCCAGAAGGGCAGCGGATGTCGCTTTGAATGCTTGCATGGTTTCTCTCCCAATTGGCCCGCCGGTCCTCCAACCGTTGAAACGGGCTACCTCCTCAAGATTTCAGCCGCCAAATGCGGTCATGAAAATGCGTATGTAATGCCGCCATCGACGAACAGGATATCCCCAGTGATAAAGCTGGACTCGTCGCTTGCCAGGAACACGGCAGCATTGGCGATATCTTCCGGCGCGCCGAGACGTCCGAGGGGCACGCGCTGGCGGCGGCGCTCCCAGGCCTCTTCGCTGACCACAAGGTTTGCACCCTCGGTAGGTGTCGAACCGGGCGCAATCGCGTTGACGCGGATGTTGCGCGGTCCGAATTCGGCTGCACCCGAGCGGGTCAAACCTGAAACAGCGGCCTTGATGGCACTGTACATGATGCCGTTTTTCATCGCGAGAACGGACGAGGGCGAACCGATGTTGATGATCGTGCCGCCACCGGCCGCCGTCATGTCTTCCAGCACCGCCTGATAACCCCAGACCACCCCCTTGAAGCCCACATCGATCATGCGGCCGATCATGTCTTCGGTCTGCTCTTCGAGCGGCCCGTAGCGGTTCCACATGGCGTTGTTGACGAGAATGTCAACCGGTCCGAATTCGGCCTTCAGCTTGGCGACGGCGTCGAAAAGATCTTGTCGTTTTGCGACATTGCCGGTGATGGCAATCGCCTTGCCGCCGGCGGCGCGGATCGCGTCTGCTGCGGGTTCGGCAACCTCAGCCTTGAGGTCCAGAATGCCGACGGCCGCACCCTCGCGAGCGAAGGCTTCAGAGATCGCGCGACCCAGCCCACGACCGCCGCCCGTCACCAGCGCTACTCGCCCAGTCAATCTTTGCATGTCATGTCACTCCCGTCCGAAAGGCGCATCGCCCTCCGGCTTCCTCCAATTTCGTCCGCGAGAACTCCTCCCTCGCGTGGACTTCGGCGACGTGAAAAATCACCGTCGCTCTTGACTGGACACACTCTGTCACGCCAACTGTCATCTTAACAATCGCATTTCATACGTGTGGTTCATATTCATAAATGTGAAACCGCCCCTCTCTGGGAGGAGAGCCAAGTGCAAACGTCGCAGGTCAAGTCCGCCATGCGGGCTTTGGAAATTCTTGAGTTTTTCAAAAGGGTTAGGCAGCCACGCGCGATGTCGGAAATCGCTGCCGCGCTTGGCTATCCGCAGTCGAGTACGACCGTGCTGCTCAAGACACTCATTACGCTTGGCTATCTCAATTTCGACCGTCGCGAGAGACTGTATTTCCCGACGGTAAAGGTAACATCGCTGGGCGACTGGGTACCGCGGGCGCTCTTCGGTTCGGGGCGGGTCATCGAGGCGATGCGAGACGTCCATGCGGCGACCGGCGAGACGGTTTCGATCAACACCAAGAACGACATCTACCTGCAATATGTGCAGATCGTGCAGTCGGTCCACGCGCTCCGCTTCCATGTCGAGGAGGGCGCGATGCGCCTTCTGACCCAGTCGGCAGTCGGCTGGCTTCTCATGTCCACCATGCCCGACGACAAGATCGACAACGTCATCCGTCGTGCCAATATTGCGACACCGAAGGCCGCCGACCGTGTGAAACTTGGCGACATGATGGAGAAGATCCGGACCATCCGCCAGCAAGGCTATTGCTCGGTCGAGAACGTCCCGTTTCTGGGTGGCGGAACGATCTGCGTCATGCTTCCGGTGACCATCCAGGGCCAGCCCGTTGTGCTCGGACTAGGCGGCGCTGCCGAGCGCATCCGGCAGAACCACGACCGTTATCTGTCCGTCTTGCAGAAGGCTGCGAAGACGGTGCTCCCGAGCGATCCGTTTGACCAGCCGGTCGAGATCGAGTTCTGAAAAGCCGACAGTAGACTACTTAGACGTTGCTGGTTGAGGCAGCCCCCTCATCCGACACTTCGGGCCACCTTCTTCCCGGTGGGGAGAAGAGGGAGTTTGCCGCTACCTCGTGGTCATCCTCGCCCCACCGGGGAGAGGTCCGCCGAGCGCTGCGGAGGCGGGGTGAGGGGGCGCCGTGAGCGCCAATGTCCCGCTTCAAGCCGTCGCTTCGGCGTCCGTTTTTGCCGCCGGCTTCTTCCATTTCGCCAGCAGTGCCGCCATCTCGCCGACGAAGCCGCGGCGGAAGAAGACGATCACGACGAGCAGGATCACCCCTTGCGCGATCAGCGCCCATTCGCCGAGGCCGGCGAGTTCGTCATTGAGGATCACCACGATCGCTGCGCCGAACATCGGGCCGCTCAAGGTGCCAAGCCCGCCGAGCAGGGTCATGAGAATGACTTCGCCTGAGATCGGCCAGGACGCATCGGTGAGCGTTGCGAACTGGAAGACGGTCGCCTTCAGCGCGCCGGCGAGACCCGCAAGTGATGCGGAGAGGACGAAGGCCAGATACTTGAACTGCTCCGGCTTCATGCCGAGCGATTCCACGCGCGGTTCCTTGTCCTTGATTGCGCGCAGGATTTCGCCGAAGGGCGAGTTGACGATGCGGTAGAACAGGAAAAGGGCGAGCGCGGAGACGGCGAGCACGACGTAATAGAAGTGGAAACTGTCCTTCACGTCGATCAGGCCGAAGAGCGCATTGCGCGGAATGCCCTGCATCCCGTTTTCGCCACCGGTAAAGGGAGCCTGCAAGAGCACGAAATAGACGAATTGCGAGAAGGCGAGCGTGATCATGGCGAACTGGATGCCGGCGCGGCGGATCGCCAGAAGACCCACGATCGCCGCCATGACGGTCGAGACCAGCATCCCGCCGATCAGCGCGAGTTCCAGAGAGATGGACGTGGTCTTTAGGATGTAGCCGGTGATGTAGGCCGATGTGCCGAAGAACATGGCATGGCCGAAGCTCAACAGGCCGGCATAGCCGAGCAGCAGGTTGAACGACGAGGCGAAGATCGCGAAGCACAGGATTGTCATCAAAAGCACCGGATAGATATAGACCGGGGCGATGAGAGCTGCGACGAGCGCGACGGCGGCGATGAGGAGCGTCTTGTTCATGGGTTTCTCCTCAGTTCGACTTCATCATGCCGTCAGGGCGCCACATCAGCGCCGCCGCCATGAAGACGAAGACGACCATGTTGGCGCCTTCCGGGTAGACGATCTTCGTCAGACCTTCGACGATGCCGAGCAGGTAGCCGGTGATGATCGCGCCCGAGATCGAGCCCATGCCGCCGATGACGACGATGGCGAAGACGACGATCATGACGTTGGAGCCCATGGATGGCGAGACCTGATAGATCGGTGCGGCGAGCACGCCGGAAAGGGCGGCAAGACCTGCGCCGAAGCCATAGGTCAGCGTGATCATTTTCGGCACGTTGATGCCGAAGGATTCGACGATCTGCGGCATTTCGTTGGCGGCGCGCAAGTAGGCGCCGAGCCGCGTCTTTTCGATGAGGAACCAGGTTCCGACACAGGTGACGACCGAGAAGAGGACGACCCAGAGCCGGTACCAGGGCAGGAACATGAAGCCGAGATGCACGCCGCCCTTGATCGGGCTGTCATACGGGATGCCGGTTGCGCCATAGCGCTGGCGCACCAGGCCCTCGACGATCAGAGCGATCGCATAGGTCGCGAGCAGGCCGTAAAGATGGTCGAGATTGGAGAGCGGACGCAGCAGCAGGCGCTCCATGATCATCGCGAGGGCCGCGACGATCAGCGGCGCAATCACCAGCGCGGCCCAGTAGGGCACGCCAAAATTGGTCAGCAGGAACCAGGCGGTGAAGGCGCCGATCATGTATTGCGCGCCATGCGCAAAGTTGACGACATTCATCAGGCCGAAGATGATCGCAAGGCCCATGCTCAAGAGCGCATAGAAGGACCCGTTGATCAGGCCGAGAAGCAATTGGCCGGCAAGCAGCTGGACGGTCATTCCTAGACTCCCAGATAGGATTGGATGCGTTCGGGCGCGCGCTCGACCTCTTCGGCCGTCAGGATATCGGCGACTTCGCCGTTCTCGATGACGACGTGCCGGTCGGCGACCTTGCGGGCGAAACGCAGATTTTGTTCAACCAGAAGAACGGTGTAGCCGCGCGCCTTGATCTTCAGGATCATCTCACCGATCTCCTTGACGACAACGGGGGCCAGCCCTTCGCTCGGCTCGTCGAGCAGCAGAAGGCGCGAGCCGGTGCGCAGGATTCGGGCGAGCGCCAGCATCTGCTGCTCGCCACCGGAAAGCTTGGTGCCCTGGCTGGAGGCGCGGCGGAGCAGGTTCGGGAAGATCTCGAACACTTCCTCTTCCGTCAGCCCGCCCGGCTTTAGGACCGGCGGCAGAAGCAGGTTCTCGCGCACCGAGAGCGAGGAGAAGATGGCGCGCTCTTCCGGGCAATAGGCGATGCCCTTGCGGGCGATCTCGAAGGTGCGCTTGCCGATCAGCTCGTCGCCGTTGATGCGGATCGAGCCGGTTCGCTTCTGCAGGATGCCCATGATGGCGCGCAGCGTCGTGGTCTTGCCGGCACCGTTGCGGCCGATCAGCGTCAGCAGCTCGCCCTCGCGGACGTCGAAATTGATGCCGTGCAGCACCTTGGATTCGGCATACCACGCGTGCAGGTTTTCCACCGAGAGCATGGCCGGCGCAGTCCCAGCGGCAGCAGAGGATTTCAGGGCAGTCTCACTCATCCTCTTCTCCCATATAGGCGGTGCGCACCAGCGGGTCGCGCGACACGGCGTCATAGCTGCCATCGGCAATGATCTGACCGTGCTGAAGCACGGTCACGCGGTCGCAGAGCGTCGAGACGACCGACAGATTGTGTTCGACCAGAAGGACCGTGCGTCCCTCGGCCACCTTGCGGATGAGGCGGGTGATCGGCTCGATATCCTCGTGGCCCATTCCGGCGGTCGGTTCGTCCAGCAGCAGCAGTTCAGGTTCGAGCGCGAGCGTCGTTGCAATCTCCAGCGCGCGCTTCTTGCCGTAGGAGAGCTCCGAGGCCATGAGATCGCGGCTGCCGGCGAGGCCGACCTGATCAAGCAGTTCGATGGCGCGGGCGTTGAGATCCTTCACGGCAGCAATGGAGCGCCAGAAATGAAACGCCTTGCCATAGGTCGCCTGCAGCGCCACGCGCACGTTTTCCAGAAGCGTGAGATTGGGGAAGGTCGCCGAGATCTGGAAGGAGCGGACGAGGCCGAGGCGCGCGACATTGGCCGAGCGCATCGCCGAAATGTCGGTGCCATTGAAGGCGATGCGGCCGGATGTCAGCGGCAGCGCCTTGGTCAGCAGGTTGAAGCAGGTCGTCTTGCCGGCGCCGTTCGGCCCGATCAGCGCATGGATCGAGCCGCGCCGCACCGACAGGCTGACATCGTTGACGGCGAGAAACGCGCCGAAGCGCCGCGAAATGTTCTCCGCGACCAGAATATTGTCCGCCGGCCTGGCGGCAGATGGCGCGCGCTGCAGCGCTGCGACGTCAGACACGTTTGTCTCCTCCCATTCTCTTGTCATCCGGCCGCCGCACACTCCTCAGGCGCGGCCGGATGTTTTCATTTCTTATCCCGGCAGCCCGAGCACGGCTTTCGCCAGAATGTTGCGCTGGATTTCGTTCGAGCCGCCGAAGATGGCCGGCGCGCGGGAATCCAGGAACAGGTTCATCGCATCGACATCGCCGTTTTCCGTTTCCAGATCGTCGTTGTAACGCGATTCCTCGCCGGCCAGCATCAGCATCTCTTCGGTAATCCGCTGATAAAGCTCGGTATTGACGATCTTCAGCATCGAGACATCAGCGCCCAGTTCGCCGCCAGAGCGCAGGATCTTGGCGAAGCGCTCGAAGCTGGAGCCGAGATCGTAGAGATCGAGCCGCAGCTTCGCATAACGCGACAGGAACGCCGGATCGTCGAACGCGCCACGGCTGGTGGCGAGCTTTTCGAGCCTTCCCAGCGCGTATTCCGGCCGCGTCGGTGCGCCGAGGAAGATGCGCTCATGGCCGAGTACGGATTTTGCCAGCGTCCAACCCTGGTTGACCTCGCCGACGAGGCGATGAGCCGGCACCTTGACGTTGTCGAAGAAGACTTCGCAGAAGTCCTTCTCGCCGCGCAGGTTGGCAATCGGGCGCACGGTGACGCCGGGAAGCGTCATGTCGACCAGCAGAACCGAAATTCCGCGCTGCGGCTTGGCTTCCTTGTCGGTGCGGACGAGAACGAAGATCCAGTTGGCGCAATGGGCCAGCGTCGTCCAGATCTTCTGGCCGTTGACGACGAAGTGCCCGTCTTCCAGCACGGCGGAGGTCCGCAGGCTCGCAAGGTCGGAACCGGCATTCGGCTCCGAATAGCCCTGGCACCACATGTGCTCGCCGGAGAGGATCTTGGGCAGGAATTCTGCCTTCTGCTCGTCCGTGCCGTATTGGATGAGTAGCGGGCCGACGAGGCCGATTCCGTGATCGGGAATGCGCGGGCAGCCAAGGCGGGCCCATTCCTCCACGTAAATCATATGCTTGGCCGGGTTCAGGCCCATGCCGCCATATTCGACCGGCCAGACCGGCGACAGCCAGCCTTTTTCGGAGAGCGCCTGATACCAGTCCTTGACCTCTTCATAGGTCGGCCGCTGCTTGCGCATGTAGCGCAGCTCGCTCGGGCAATTGTCATCGACCCAATCGCGGAAGATTTCTCGGAATTCCTCGTCGGGAAGTGCGTTCCAGTCCGTCTGCATCATGCTTCGTCCTTGAAGACCGCCGGGCGCTTCTCGAGGAAGGCGCGCATGGCCTCCTTGGAGTCCTCGTGCCGTGTCATTTCCACCGTCAGGTTCTGCTCGAAGCGGTAGCCGTCGCGCAGCGGCATGGTCTCGACCGTGTTGATCGCGCGCTTGGCAAGGCTGAGCGCCTTCGGGCTCTTCGACGCGATCGAGCGGGCGATCTTCATGGCCTCTTCCATCAGCTGGTCGAGCGGCACGCAGGCCTCGATGATGCCGCGGCGATAGGCCTCTTCGGCCGGCAGGCGGTATCCCGTGAGGATCATGCGCCGTGCCAGCGAATGCGGGAAGATGCGCATCGTGTGCTTGGCGCCGCCCATCAGCCCGATATCGATTTCCGGCAGCGCGAAGAAGGCGTTGTCGGAGGCGAGAATGATGTCTGCATTCGTCACCGGCCCCATGCCGGCGCCCAGCGCCGGGCCGTTGACGGCGGCAATCACCGGCTTGTTGCATTCCATGATGCAGTTCGCCACTTCGCGGGTGCGGCGAAGGTGCCGATATGTCTCGCCCTTGATCTCGCCAATGTTGCCGCGCGACTTGATGTCGGCGCCGGCGGAGAAGATCTTGCCCTGGCCGGTGATGACGATGACGCGGACGTCCGGCGTGTCGTTCAACTCGTCGAAGACCTCGATCAGCTCTTCGGCGAAGTCGCGCGAATAGGCGTTGACGGGCGGGTTGCTCATCGTGACGACGGCGATGTGGTCGGCGATTTCGGTCTTGATCAGATTGTTCTGCATGGGTTTCCTCCGGGCGCCGTCAGGCTGCCCGCTCCTCGATGACGAACTGGCGGCGCAGTTGTTCGGCCTGGCCGAGCATACCGCCGAGATTGATGGCGCGCTTGAGATAGAGGCCGATATCGGACTCGTCGGTGAAGCCCATCGCGCCGTAAAGATGAATGGCCCGGCGGGCAATCAGCGAGGCGGCGTCGGAGGCGCGCGCCTTGGCGGCGAGCACGGCAAGGCGGGCGGCCTTCTCGTCATCGCCTTCCAGGAATTCGATAGCGTTGACGACGGCAGACGCCGCCATTTCCGCTTCGGTCCAGAGGTCTACCAGCCGGTGCTGGATGACCTGGAAGGAGGCGATCGGCTTGCCGAACTGCACGCGGTTGATCGTGTATTCGCGCGCCATATCGAAGGCGCGAGACGCGATGCCTGACAACTCCGCGGAGGCCGCGACGCGGGCGAGATCGATGGCCTTTTCGATCGTGCCGGCATCGACGCCGTCGATGAGGCATTTCTCCGGCGAGACGCGGCAATCTTCCAGCACGAGGATAGACAGCGGGGTGCCCTCGACGCCTTCCTTGTCGGCCCGGCTGAGGCCGGACGCGTCTGCCGGCACACTGAGCGCCAGCGTCTTGCCGTCGATCTCGGCGAGAACAATGAAGTCCGTCGCCGAATGCGCGGCTTCGGCAAACTCGATATGACCATCAAGGCGGATCAGGTTGCCATCGCGACGGCCATTGAGGCGGACGAGGTGGCCGTTGGCTTCGATGGCGGGAACGACGATCGCGCTACCCGCGATCAGGCCTTCGGCGAGACGGCTGCGCTCCACGCTATCCGGTGCGGCAGCGAGCAGCAGCGAGGAGAGCACGGACGCCTTCGCCATGGGCGAGGGGATCAGCGCGCGGCCCAGCGCTTCGCTGATAATCGCCTGATGGCGGATGCCGAGGCCGGCTCCACCCAGCTCTTCGGGCAGCATGAGGCCGAGCCAGCCGGCCTCAGCCATTTCGGCCCATTGCGCCTTGTCCATGTCGCGGCCATCGCCGCGCAATGTGCGGACGGTCTTCGGGCCGGGGCGGTTTTCGGCAAAGGAAGCGACGCTATCGCGCAGCATTGCCAGTTCGCCGTCTTCGTCATCCATGACCAGATGAGGCATGGTTGCTCCTTCTCAAGTCTCGGGCGGACACATGTCCTGCCGACGTGCTTCAGGTGTTGAATGTGTAGTCGCGGAATTGCTCGCGCAGCTTGTTCTTCTGCAGCTTGCCGGTGGCCGTATGTGGCAGTTCGTCGACGAAGACGACGTCGTCGGGAAGCCACCATTTGGCGACGCGGTCCGAGAGGAAATCGAGGATCTCCTGCTTTGCCGGTTCCGCCTGCGGCTTGCGGATGACGAGCAGCAGCGGCCGCTCCTGCCATTTCGGGTGCGGCAGGCCAATGACGGCCGCCTCCTGCACGGCGGGATGGGCGACGGCGGCGTTTTCAAGGTCAATGGAGGAGATCCACTCGCCGCCGGACTTGATCACGTCCTTGGACCGGTCGGTGAGGCGGATATAGCCTTCGGTATCGATGCAGGCGACGTCGCCGGTGGCAAACCAGCCGTCTTCGTCAAGAACCTCGCCGCCTTCGCCCTTGAAATAACCGGCCGTGACCCAGGGGCCGCGCACCTTCAGGTCGCCGCTTGTCTCGCCGTCATGGGCCAGCGGCTCGCCGTTTTCGTTCACGATGCGCAGTTCGACGCCATAGATGGCGCGGCCCTGCTTGGCGCGAATGGTGATCTGATCTTCGACGGACAAGTCGCGATGCTTGGGCAGGAGATTGCCGATCGTGCCCAGCGGGCTCGTTTCGCTCATGCCCCAGGCATGCAGCGTCTCCGCGCCGAGAATATGATGCAGCTTCTCAATGATGGCGCGCGGTGCCGCCGAGCCGCCGATGACGACGCGCTCCAGCTTGATGCGGCCGAGATCGAGGCCGGGCGTCTCCTCGATATATTTGAGGAAGCCGAGCCAGACGGTCGGCACGCCGAGCGAGAAGTTGCAGTTCTCTTCCGCTGCCAGATCGAAAAGGCTCTTGCCGTCGAGCCACGGGCCGGGGAGCACGACCTTGGCGCCGCACATGGCGGATGCATAAGGAATGCCCCAGGCGTTCACATGGAAGAGCGGCACGGCCAGCAGCACGCTGTCGCGGCTCGACAGGCGAAGCCCATCGACCGAGCAGGCGGTGAAGGAATGCAGGAGCGTCGAACGGTGGCTGTAGAGCACGCCCTTCGGATTGCCGGTCGTGCCCGACGTATAGCAGAGCGACGAGGCTTCCGTTTCTGCAAACTGCGGCCAGTCGAAACGGTCGTCCTGAGCGGCGATCACATCTTCATAGGCTGCGCAGTCGCCGGCCTCTGCCGGCAGATGCGCATGGTCGGTCATCGCGACGAAGCGCTCGACGGTCGTCAGATGCGTTCGCAGCTTGCCGATCAGGCCGGCAAAGGTGGTGTCGAAGAAGAGAACCTTGTCTTCCGCGTGATTGACGATGTACTCGATCTGCTCCGGGAAAAGCCGCGGGTTGACCGTGTGCAGCACCGCGCCGATGCCGGAGACGGCGAAATAGAGTTCCATATGGCGATGCGTGTTCCAGGCCAGCGTGCCGACGCGGTCGCCGGGCTTCACGCCCATGGCGATGAGCGCCTTTGCTAGTTGCTTGGCGCGGCTGCGGATTTCGCGATAGTTTGAGCGAACGGTCGTGCCTTCACAGGTCCGCGAGACGATCTCAGTGTCCGGATGATAGGTCGCGGCGTGCTCGATCAGAGACGAAATGAGCAATTGCCGCTCCTGCATAAGAGCGCGCATGGAACCTCCCAATTCACAAATCGACCGTGCTCCCGACACAGCCGTCCTTCTGCTCTAAACAGTCACAAGGGACGGCCCGGCTGTCAAACAAAACTCATTTGCGAAGTTAGAATTCATCAGTGTGAAGTTTGGTGAGGTTTGGCGAGCCCGCGTTAGCTGCTGGGAGCCGCCGTGCACCCCTGCAAATGCAGTGGAATTCACAGATGTGAAAGAGAGCCGAGGCCGCCTATTGTTTTTGACGGATGCAAATCCGCGTTTCTATTTTGTGTTCCGCTCAAATCGGGAGGAGCACATGCAGAACATCAATGCCGCCGTCCAGGAATTGCTGGACCGCGAGGCGATCCGCGATTGCCTCTATCGCTATTGCCGTGGGGTCGACCGTGCCGACGAGGCAGCGCTCCGCTCGGCCTACTGGGACGATGCGACCGACAATCACGGCCCCTATCGCGGATCCGCGGCCGGCTTTATCGAATGGGCGCTGAAGGCGCTGCCGGGTTTCGAGCGCAGCATTCACCAGATCACCAATGTTCTCATCGAGTTCCAGCCGGGCGGGGCGGCCGTGGAGTCGCAGTTCACGGCCTATCAGCGCGCGCCGAACGCGGCAGGCGTCATGCAGCAGTTCCTGCTCATGGGCCGCTATGCCGACTGGTTCGAGAAGCGCGGCGAGGAATGGCGGGTGAAACGCCGCACGGTTATTTACGACTGGGTGGAGGAGCAGCCGCTGCCGGCCGAAAGCGAGGCCGAGCGCTTTGGCGTGCGCCAGCCGATCGGGGCAAAGAAGCCCGACGATGCGGTCTATGAACTCCTGACTCCCAAGCCGCCGCGGCGCGCCGCCAACACATAAATTATGCGTTTTTGACCAATACCGGCGACGGTTTTGATGTATGCTCCCCAGCATAAACGAAGGCCATAAGGCCATCAGGGGAGCGTCGAGGAATGAAATATGTCGTCGATACTGTAGGCAATCTCTCGGGCGGCGACGCCTGGCAGGCCGCGGTCACGGAAACCTATTTTCCGCTGGACACCGAATATAGAAACCGGCGCGAGTTCAAGGGCGCGCTGGAAACATGGTCGCTGGGCATGGTCGGCGTCTCGCGTATGCAATGCGACGGGCTGATCTATCGCCGCCACCGCAAGCATTTCCTCAACGAACGGGATTCGAGCCTGCTCATCACCATTCCGATGGTGAGCGAAGTCAACTTCTCGCAAGGCTCTCGGACGGTGAAATGCCAGCCGGGCGGCTTCCTTGTCGAGCGCGGCGATGCGCCTTACGAGTTCTGGCATGGCCGGACCAATGCGCTCTGGGTTCTGAAGGTGCCCTCGGCCAGCGTCCGCTCGCGCATCGGCTCGGCGGACCGCCTGAGCGCGTTGAGTTTCGATGCCACGCAAGGGGTCGCGGCGCTTTTCCTCGACACCGTTCGCCTCACAATCGAACGCGCGCCGGAGATCAACGAGGCGGCGCGGGAGCTCGCAGGCAAGCACATTCTGGACATGCTCTGCCTCTCCATAGTCAGCGACGACCGTGTGCTCGACAGCAATGTCTCGCCAATCCGCGCAAGCCATCTGCATCGCGCCGAGCAATATATCCGCGACAACCTGAAGGACCCGAACCTCGGTCCGCAGGCGGTCGCCGAGGCTTGCGGCATCTCGCTGCGCTATCTGCAGGGGCTCTTCCAGGACAGCGACAAGTCTATCAACAGCTTCATCCGCGACTGCCGGCTCGACCGCTGTGCTGAGGATCTGATGTCGCTGACGGCGAAGGGCACGATTGCCGAGATCGCCTATCGCTGGGGCTTTGCCGACCAGTCTCAGTTCTGCAAGCACTATCGCACCCGCTTCGGCTGCTCGCCCTCCGACACGCGCCGGCAGTCGGCAAACGCGCCCGATGCGCCGCCGCCGGGACGAAGCCGCCGGAACTGATCCGGCGGGCTGACATACCAAGAGACTATCTGACCATTGAACCGGTTCTCCCCGCGGGAGCCGGAACGCCCCCTCGCGTCCTTGTGGCGCCCATTTCGAGGAACCAGCATGAGCAAGACCAGAGTCGCCGTCGATGTCGGAGGAACCTTCACCGACATCTGCATCATGGACGAGGAGAGCGGCGCGATCCGCATCGAAAAGACGGGCTCGACGCCGCACGATCCGATGCAGGCGATCCTGAACGGGATCGAGCAGGCGAAGATCGATCTCTCCGAAGTCACGATGTTCTCTCACGGCACGACTGTCGCCACCAATGCGCTGATCACCCGTCGCATTCTGCGCACCGCCATGGTCTGCACCGAAGGCTTCCGCGACGTCGTGGAAATCCGCCGCTCCAACAAGGAAGACCTGTGGGACACCTACAAGGATGTCGCCAAGCCTTACGTGCCGCGCCGCGACCGCCTGACGGTCCTGGAGCGCGTCGATGCCGACGGCAAGGTGATGACGCCGCTGGACGAAGCCGGTGCCCGCCGTGTCGCCGAAATCCTGAAGAAGCGCGACGTGAAGTCCGTCGCCGTCTGTTTCATGAACTCCTATGTCAACGGCGAGAACGAGCGTCGTATGCGCGACATCCTGAAGGAAGTCATGCCCGACGTTCCGGTCTCGATTTCCTCTGAGGTCATGCCGGAAATCTTCGAGCATGAGCGCTTCTCCACCACCATGGCCAACTCGGTCTGCGCACCGGTCGTCGTCGACTATGTCTCGCGCCTCGGCGACAAGCTGGCAGAAGGCGGCTATGCCCGCGACCTTTTGTTGCTCCATAGCGGTGGCGGCGTGATGACGCCGGCAAGCGTGAAGGAATTTTCGGCGCGTCTCGCCGGTTCCGGCATTGCCGCAGGCGCAATTGCCAGCCGTTTCATCGGCAATCTCTGCGGCTTCCCCAATTCCATCGGCTTCGACATGGGCGGCACCAGCACGGACGTGTCGCTCGCCTATAATGGCGAGCCGCGCATCACCAAGGACTGGTATATCGAATACGGCTATCCGATCCGCTTCCCGTCGATCGAAGTCCTGACCATCGGTGCCGGCGGCGGGTCGCTGGCGTGGCGCGACGAGGGCGGGTCGCTGCGTAACGGTCCGCAATCGGCCGGCGCCTATCCAGGTCCGGCCTGCTACAAGAACGGCAACAAGACTGCCACGAACACGGACGCCAATGTCGTTCTCGGCCGTCTTGGCACCAGCCTTGCCGGCGGCAAGATCACGCTCGATCCGGCGCTAGCGACCGAAGCAGTGCAGGAAACGGTCGCCACTCCGTTCAACATGGAGCTGCACCAGGCGGCGGAAGCCATTGTTGCCGTTGCCAATTCCAACATGGCCAATGCCGTGCGGCTGCTCTCGATCAGCCGCGGGTATGACCCGCGCGACTTCGCGCTCGTCGCCTTCGGCGGGGCGGGCGCCCTGCATGGCGCGGCGGTCGCCAAGGAACTCTCCATCCCGACCGTGATCGTGCCGCCGAACCCGGGCGTGACTTCGGCGCTCGGTTGCCTTCTGGTCGATGTCCAGCACGACTTCTCCGACAGCTTCATGACCAATGCCTCGACCGTCTCGCCTGACGAGATGGAAGCGGCTTTCGCGAAGATGGAAGCGCAGGCCGTCGAGCGTCTGACGCATGAGGGCGTGGCGCGCGAAGACATGACGCTGATGCGCTCCGTCGAGATGATGTATGCGGGCCAGTGGCGGTCGCTCTCGGTTTCTGCTCCCGCCAAGATCACCAGCGTTTCCGACCTGGTCGAGGGCTTCCACGCCGAGCATGAGCGGGAGTTCAACTTCCGCCGCGACGAGGCGCCCGTTGCCATTTTCCGCACTGCGATCAAGGCTATCGGCACCGTTCCTAAGGCCGACATGCCGAAATACGAGGTGCGGGCGCACAAGCCCGAACCAGTCTCGCGGCGCAAGGTCTGGTTCGATGCTGTTGCCCATGACGCCGCGATCTACGAACGCGAAAAGCTGGAGGCAGGTGCTGCCTTCGAGGGCCCGGCCATTGTCGAACAGTTCGACTCCACGACCGTCGTGCCACCCGGCATGAGCGCCAAGGTCGATGCCTACATGAACATCCTCATTTCCACGAAAGGCTGAACCCCATGAACAAGATGATGAATGTCGGCGGCAGCCTCGACCCCGTCACCTTCGAGGTTTTGAAGAACTCCTTCATCACCTCGGTCGACCAGATGGCCGAGCAGATGCTGCGCACCTGCTATTCCTTCGTGATCTATAACCGCGACTTTTCGAACGGCCTGCATGACAGCGACGGCAATTCGGTTGCCCAGGGCAATCAGGATATCGCGGTGCATGTGGGCACGCTGCATTTCACCTGCAAGGACGTGATCCGCGCCTTCGAGGGCGAGATGCTGCCGGGCGATGTCTATGCCATCAACGACCCTTACGCCGGCGGCACGCACTTTTCCGACGTGCGCCTCGTTCGCCCGATCTTCGACGAGGATCATCTGATCGGCTTCTCGCAGTCGAACGGCCACTGGTCCGACCTTGGAGGCTCGGTACCCGGCTCTTTCGACGTGACGGCGCGTGAGATGTTCCGCGAAGGGATGCGCATCACGCCGGTGCGGCTCTTCCATGGCGGGCGCTTCTGCGCCGACGTTGCCAACCTCATCGCCGCCCAGACCCGCGATCCCGCCTCGATCATTGGCGATATCCATTCGCAGTCGCAGGCAACCCAGGTGGCCGAGCGCGAACTGCTGAGGCTGGTGCGCAAATATGGCCGCGATCAGGTCACGCAAGGTATGCGAGAAGTGCAGGATTACGTCGAGCGCGCAGCGCGCAAGCGTATTGCCGAGCTTCCCGACGGCACCTGGGAAACGGTCGACTATATCGACCGCGATCCGGCGACCGGCGAGGGCATGATCCCGATCCGCATCAAGATGACGATCAAGGGCGATACGATCCATTACGACTTCACCGGAAGCCACTCGACCATCGCCTCGATGTACAACTCGGCGCCCGGCGCGACCTTCTCGGCGGTCGTGGCCGGCACCAAGACCTTCTTCCCGGACCTGCCGCTCAATTCCGGCTTCTACCGGATGATCGAGGTGACGGCGCCGAAAAACAGCGTCGTCAGCGCCGAATGGCCGATTGCCGTCACTGGCTTCCTGATGCCGTTTGAGAAGATCATGAACGCAATCTTCGAGATGTGGTCGAAGATTATGCCGGAGCGGGCCATCGCCTGCGCCTTCAACCTCGAATATCTGCTGGCCGGCGGGCTCGATGCCCGCAAGCCCGAAAAGCCGATCTTCATGTTCTATGAATGGCTGCCGGGTGGCTGGGGCGGGCGCAACGGCAAGGACGGGGCGGATGTGACGACCGCGTGCTTTGGCACCGGCCTCATGTCGCAGCCGAACGAGGGTAACGAGCGCGTCAACCCGACCCACACGATCGAGTTCCAGATCCTGCAGGACTCGGCCGGTCCCGGCAAATGGCGCGGCGGTGTGGGCGTGCAGAAGACCTCGCTGCTTCTGGAATCCGAAAAGTCCGTCATGTCCTATATCTGCGACCGCGAACGCGCCGTCGTCTGGGGCGTCGAAGGCGGGCTCCCCTCCATGCCGCACGGCCTGACAATCAAGCGGGCCGGCGAGGAGAAGGAAACCTGGCTCGGCTCCGTCTTCTCCGACTATCCGGTCTATTCCGGCGACCAGTTCGCACGGCCCACGGCGGGCGGCGGCGGCTTTGGCGATCCGCTGGAGCGCGACCCGCAAAAGGTTCTCGTCGATGTGATAGATGACTATGTCTCGATCCGCCGCGCGGCACTCGACTATGGCGTGGTGATCAAGGAGATCGACGCCGATCTCTGCGAATACGAGATTGATACAGCAGCCACGGAGGCGCTGCGCGCCGACATGCGGGCAAGCCGCAAGACCTGGGCGCGAATGGACCCGGCCGAGGTGTCGCGCCTCTACAAGGCCGGCGAGATCGATGCGCTCGATGCCGTGCGCCGCTATGCTGTGATCCTCGACTGGGAAAGCGGCGAGGTGCTGCCGAAGACGACCGAGCAGTTCCGCGAGAGCTACGAGAAGCGCACGGTCGCCCATTGGGGCTGAATTCGGAAAGGCCGGCGGGCTGCCGCCGGCCATCTGATTTTTCGATATTACAATCAAAAA
>DATMTA010000110.1:0-21930 GCA_035565055.1 Ensifer sp. | reverse complement strand
GCGAAAGGATCAAACGAGACACCATCAAACAGCGCCGCTTGAACCATCACGCCAAAGCGGCTTAAATCAACCCGCAAACCGAGCCGGAAACTCCGTTCTTCCAAAACCAGAAAAGTCTCAAATCATTCGACGACGGACAGGATCATCGTGATGCTCCGCGATCAGTGATTCACCCATGCCGTAAACAGCTTCAACCATGACGGCATATCGAGTGGCATCCACCAGATCTGAGCCTTCGCCAAGCGCCGAGCCATGGTCGAATTCACCGAACATTAGTTGCTCCGCGGCGATCCCGCCGAGCAGCATGGCAATGTGGTTCAGAAAATGCTGCCGCGTTCGTCTTTCATATTGCGATATCGTCAAACGCGCGCCTCCAGCTATTTCCGGACGGCCACTCGCCACTGTTTCAGGCGTCAACCTGACTTCTTTGACGTCACCGTGCCCGAGGAGAATGGCGACCATGGCGTGGCCAACCTCGTGGACCGCGTTCGCGTACACAATCTCCTTTGGCAATTTGACGAGTTCAGGAAGCTGTTCGAGAACGTCGTCTGCTTTAATTTCCCTACGGTGCCTTCTCGAAATTCTGCGAGCAACCCGGGAGATCTGCTCGATGTCCGCACCCGACATTCGACGCGATTGCCGCACGAAGCGACGACGCTTGTCGCCTTCCAAAACAAGCCCGGTATATTGCGCCAGGATAGCGAGGCGCGCATCGTCATCAGGAAGCGCGATCTCGATGTGGCGGTCAAGCCTTCCGGCTCGTAGAATTGCCGGATCAATCAAATTTGGGTAGTTGCACGCACCCACCACGACGACACCTTCGCGTCGGTCGAAACCATCGAGACATTCGAGAAACCCACTGATAACTTGCCTCGTATAATCTGCGTTACGACTACTCGCCCGTAACCGATCCCCAAAAGCATCAATCTCGTCGACAAAAAGAATGGAAGGCGCGGAGCGCCGAGCTTTGTCGAAATCCGACCACATAGCCTTCAGCATGTCGTCCATGGACCCGGCCTTCTGCCACCTGGCCACCGAACCGGCGACGATCGGAACCTTGCATGTTGCGGCCAAGGCCGATGCGAACAGGGTTTTTCCGCATCCGGGGGGACCATACAATAAGACGCCGCGGTCGATGGCGTCCCACTCAATCCTGCCTGCCCGATAATCCTCTAGGTCCTTCGCTAGCTCGTGCCCCCATTCTGCGGCCGCACCGTAACCATGCAGACCCTCCAAGGTCTTTGTTTCCGCAGACTTCTCGGCCTCGAGCTGTATCATCCTCTGCGATGGAGGCAGCTCCAAGTTCATTAGCTTCTTCAGAGCAGAGGACAGCGGCCGTCCAGGGCGAAGAGCGGCGACATATGTGTCGGCCGGTTGGGCGAGTATGGCCATCATCTCGTCGTCTGAGAACGCGTACCGATGGAGCCATCTGCCGGCCGCCAGCATGTGCGTTCTGAAAAAGCGAGGCGCTGGTCGAACGACGTCGGACGCGACCTCGAACTGCTTTCGGAACAGGGCCTCACTTTCAAATATCAAGATGATTTGTTGCCGGTTCCGCGGCTCCATGATCAGGTGCATTGCCGAGGCCGCGTCTTTTTCATTTGCGATGATCTTCGAAATGTTATCGACGCTGCGGCTCGACTTATGTGCTAACTCAGCCAGGAAATCATCAGCTCCGGCCTTGAACACCTCGCTCAATCCGGCCTCTTTGAGAATGAATGACGCCACGAAGGCGGCGTTCTTGCGGTTATATGGGCGTAATGCTCGACCAATCTGACAATACGCGGTGAAAACGGGAATTGATCTCGTAGACTTGCGCAAGCGCTTCCACTCTTCACGGTATCGTTCGTCCCAACGACGCAGCTTTTCCATTTATTTCTCCCCGATCTCGATGACCAGTTCTGGGTTCAGGGCAGCACTCGGAATTTCACCGGGATATCCGAGGGGGTTGCATACGATCCTGGTGTTGCCGATCATGTAGTCGAGCGGGTGATGGACATGACCGTGGACCCAAAGTGCCGGCGCAAACTCGCGGATCAGATGTTCAAGATCGGATACGAATGCTGGCGACAGCCGGCTGTTCACAAACTCTTCCAGAACGGATTTCGGGCTTGGAGCATGGTGAGTAATTACCACGGTCGTCTTGTCGTCAGCCTTTGCGAGCGCCTCCTCCAAAAAGGAACGGCTAGCCTGATGAAGTCGCAAAGCCTCTAACGGCTCGAAGCGCATGAACGGACGCTTTGAATACTTGATGCGCCTGTAATCTGTCATTGCATAGTGGGCGGAGGTCATCGCGTTTTGCGGATCGCCATGGAGTCGAAAGTCCGTCCAGAGCGTTGCGCCCACAAAACGCAAGTTCCCGATCTCCACGACGTCGTTGTCCAGGAAATGGAAGTCTTCGACGCCGATCGCTGCGCGCCGACCTTCCGCTAACCCCTCGCGGATCGAGCTGCCGTAGAATTCATGGTTGCCCGGAACGTAGACAATCGGGATCGATGGCAGCACGTGTTCCCTCAGCCAAAGAACAGCATTCGCAACACCGCCCTCGGTAACATCGCCCGCGCAAACGCAGAGGTCAGCGTCTGGAAAGTGGAGCGGCGACCAACCAGCTCTGAAATTCACATGGAAGTCAGACAATATCCAAAGACGCATCACGCTTCCCTTTGACGTCGAGGTGTCAGTTAAGCCGAAACTGATTCGACATAATTGAACCAAGCGTTAGCTGATTCGTTTTACAATTTGTAAAATTTATTTCGCTTTTTGTAAATTTTTAAGCTCCAATTTGACGGAAAATGAAAGACCTGATCTTTCAGCAGGATGACGTTAATTGCCTCCCCAGCGCAAATTCGCGCAGGCCGAGCACTGCTCGGTTGGAGCCTCTCAGAGTTGGCTGAGCGGGCCGGGATTTCACGCCCGACACTGACGAAAATCGAAAAGGATTTCGACGACAGCACGAGCAAGTCGCGGCGAATAGTGCAAAGGGTTCTGGAAGAGCAAGGCGTCGAGTTTCTCGCCTCGACTGAAGCCCGGACCGATGGTGTCTGTATTCTCAAGGGGAGGCAGCAAAGTGCCTCTGATGAGCGATAGCGTGACGCTCAAAGCCCGACCTAGCGGTCGGGTCCACGGCGGCTTCGCCGAAGTGATCGGACTACGCCCGTCTTTTCCCTGAGGTTCTGCATCTTAGCCTGATGAGGCTTGTGTGGTTGAGCACCACCTCCTCAGGCTAAGATGAAACGGAATCCGCCTGCGGCGGATGCTTCTTCCATTGTTGGTTCAGATGGCCTCCCACGAATAAGCCTTTTGAATGTGGCAGAAGGTCGCATTTCGATCTCGCCATTGCGCTTGGCCTGATGGCGGCGCTCGGCGCCATCCCTGCGGATGCCCTTTCCGACTACGCGGTGGTCGGCGAACTCAATCTCGATGGCACGATCGCGCCCGTCGCGGGTGCACTGCCGGCGGCAATTGCCGCCAACGCCATGGGCAAGGGGCTCATCTGCCCGGCCGCCAGCGGCGCCGAGGCGGCATGGGCAGGCCCCGATATCGACATCCTTGCGCCGCGAAGCCTGATCATTTTCGCGGGACCCAGGTTCTTTCGCGACCGGAGCCCGCCGTGCGGGCACTGCCTGCCAATCTTCCGGATCTTGGAGACATTCGCGGACAGGAAAGCGCCAAGCGAGCGCTGGAGGTCGTGGCCGCGGGTGGACATAACCTGTTGATGATCGGTCCGCCGGGCTCCGGCAAGTCCATGCTGGCGCAGCGGCTGCCGTCAATCCTGCCACCACTCTCTGCGGCCGAACTTCTCGAAGTGTCGATGATCCACTCGGTTGCCGGCCAGCTTTCCGGCGGCAAGCTGTCGGATCGACGCCCGTTCCGCTCACCACACCATTCGGCCACCATGGCGTCGCTGATCGGAGGAGGCCTGCGCGCCAAGCCGGGAGAAGTGTCGCTCGCCCATCACGGCGTTCTGTTCCTTGATGAACTGCCCGAATTCTCCGCGCAGGCGCTCGATGCGCTGCGCCAGCCCTTGGAGACGGGCGAATGCGTCATTGCGCGCGCCAATCATCGCGTCTCCTATCCGGCAAACATACAGCTGGTCGCTGCCATGAACCCCTGCCGTTGCGGGATGGCGGGAGAGCCGGGGCACAGCTGCGCGCGTGGGCCGCGATGCATGGCCGACTATCAGGCCAGGATTTCCGGCCCGTTGATGGACCGCATCGATGTCCGCATCGATGTACCCGCCGTCAGTGCCGCCGATCTCCTGATCCCTGCAGCTTCCGAGCGTAGCGCCGATGTCGCTCGCCGCGTCGCGGCGGCGCGCGAGATTCAGCGCGAGCGGTTTCTCGAGTTCGGCGCGCCCCAGATCCGTACCAATGCGCAATGCTCCACGGCGATCATCGAGAAGATCGCGGAGCCGGATCGCGGCGGCCTGACGCTTCTGCAGGAGGCCGCCGACAAGCTCAAGTTTTCGGCCCGCGGCTACCACCGCATCCTGAAAGTCGCACGCACCATTGCCGATCTCGACGGACAGAGGGCGATCGGGCGCATTCACATCGCAGAGGCGATTTCCTATCGCATTGCCGGTCAGAGGCTGACAGCAGCGGCCTGAGCGAAGGTGAGGTCACCGGGGGCTTCTGAGCGACGCGTGCAGGGCGTCGCCGATTTCGTCCTCGACCAGCCGGCTGACGGCCTTGCGGTTGCTGGACGCAGAGAAGGCGATCGTGTCGCAAAAGGTCACTTCCGCCTGCAGGGATCCCATCCTGAGCACACGTGAGAGGTGTGGCATGAGCTCCGTATCGCCCGGCCATGCGGCGAGAGCCCGATGGAACCGCCCAAGCGGCAGGCCATGCGCGCGGGTATAAGCGATTGCAACGGGCTGAATCAGCACCACACCTTCGGGCGCTGCCGGAAGGGCGGCGGAGGCAGCGCCAAAGAGCGAGGTCTTGACGGGGAGGAGCCGGTTGCCGTCCGAGGTCGTTCCCTCCGGGAAGAGGACGACGATTTCGCCGGCGGCGAGCCGCGCGCCAATTTCATTGACCTGGTCCCCGGTTTTGCGCCGGTCCTCGCGTTCGATGAAGATGGTCGCTTGCAAGCGCGCGAGCGTATTGAAGATCGGCCATGTCCTTACCTCCGACTTCGCAATGAACACGACGTCGGCAACGGCGCTCAGGACGAGGATGTCGAGCCAGGAAGAATGGTTGGACGCAATCATCAGGGGGCGCCCGGCGGCGACCGCGCCATTGACATGGACCTTGAGGCCCAGCATTCGACAAGCGATCCGATGCCAGATGCCCGGCAGTTTCCGGCGCAATTGCCAGTCGAACCGCAGGCCAAGAATCTGAATGGGGGAAAGGACAAGCGTGACGATCACGACGACGGTCAGGAGCGCCGCGATCCGGAGCTTGACGATCACCGCTTTCCACCCCTGGCATGTCCCGAGAGATTGAGATCGAGGCGCATCACATGAGCGGCGTTCTTCCTGCCGTCGGGGCCGGCATAATAGGAGGGCCGTTCGGCAACCTTGAGAAAGCCCAGCTTGGCATAGAGCGCGCGTGCGGCCGCGTTCGTTTCATCGACTTCGAGAAACACGGTTGAGGCGTCGCGCGCAACAATATCGGCGAGGGCGGCGCGCATCAGCCGCCAGCCGAGGCCTTGTCGGGCGACCTTCGCATCAACACCGATCGAAAGGATTTCCGCCTCGCCTGCCGCAGTGCGCGACAGGACGAAGCCGGCGATACCATCGTGCGATGCCGGCGCGGATTGCAGCGCCACAAATCCGCCGACCGTGTCTTGCCCCAGAAGATCGTGGAATTCGCCGTCGCTCCAGCCGCGGGAGAAGCGTTCGCCATGGATGACGGACGCGGCGCGGCAATGCATCGTGTCCATCGGTAAAATCTCGAATTCCAGCTTCCGTGAGAAAAACTTCTCAAGCATTCCCTTACGCTCTGCGCTCAATCGCGAAGCCCATTTGTGGCTTCGCATCCGGTCCACGCAAATATAGCGGTGCGGGCTTGCCCGTACCCTTCGGCCGACGCGCTGCAAGGCGTGCAACGGATTCGATGTCGAAATGGTCAGCCTCTGCTGACACATGAGCGAGGACTGCTGCGCCTGAGCCCACGATCCGTGCCTTCGAAGACACGGCGAATTCAGCCGCATCGGCAAGTGACCGCGCCTGCGGTTCGGCGATGGCGCGGCCATTCTCATCGAACGGCTGCATGTAGATCTCGCCGCGTTTGGCATCGATGGCCGCAATCAGTGCTTCGGGCCCAACGGTGCGCATTGCGGCATCCGCCAGCGTCTCCAGCGTCGTGACACCGACCGCCGGTATGCCGAGCGCCAGGGCAAGTCCCCTGGCGGCGGCGACCCCCACCCGGATCCCCGTGAAGGAACCAGGCCCGATCGTCACGCCAATCAGCCCAATATCGACGGGCGCGACAGCCGCCGCGTCCATGACCTCCGCGATCATGCCGGAGAGACGTTCTGCGTGACCCTTGCCCAGTGTCTCCTGTACCTTTGCAAGCAACAGATCTCGCGTGGAGTCATAAACTGCCACCGAACAATCGACGCCGGCGGTGTCGATGGCAAGGACGTTCACGCTTGCCGCCTCAAACGGCCTCAACTTCCTGCACTTCCGGAATGAAGTGGCGCAGCAGGTTCTGCACGCCGTGCTTCAGGGTCGCGGTCGAAGAGGGGCAGCCGGCGCAGGAGCCCTTCATGTTCAGGAAAACCTTGCCGTCGCGGAAACCGCGGAAAGTAATGTCGCCGCCATCCTGGGCGACGGCCGGACGGACGCGTGTTTCCAGCAGCTCCTTGATCGTCTTGACGATGATCTCGTCACCTTCATTGTAGAATTCACCGGACGGGTCGGTCGCTTCTGCCGTGCTGGCGCCGCCCATGACCGGCGCGCCGGACATGAAATGCTCCATGATGGAGCCGAGAATGGCCGGCTTCAGGTGTGCCCATTCCTGGTCTTCCTTTGTCACGGTCACGAAATCATAGCCAAAGAAGACGCCGGTCACGCCCGGGATGCCGAAAAGGCGCGCGGCAAGCGGGGAAGCGGCAGCCTCGTCTGCATTGCGGAAGTCGGCCGTTCCCTCCTGAAGAACCACCTTGCCGGGCAGGAATTTCAGCGTTGCAGGGTTCGGGGTTGCTTCGGTCTGGATAAACATGCCGGTCTCCGTGCCGCCATCGGGCGGATCATCTTTTAGAATGCTTCCAAAATAGGCCGATCGCCATACGCGATCAAGCCCGCCATCGGGTCAAAAGCCCTTATAGCGGAAAAAACTTTTCTCAGAAACTCAAGAAAGCGCTTCGATCTCTTCGTCGCTCAACGAATCGGGAATGACGGTGACGGGGATCGGGAAGGCTGCGGAGCGGCCTGCGACTGAGGACACCAGCGGGCCGGGACCGTCCTTGGTCGATCCGGAGGCCAGAACCAGAATGGCGATGTCGCGATCCTCTTCGATCAGCGCGTGGATCTGTTCAACAGGCTGGCCTTCGCGGATCACCAGTTCCGGTTCTATTCCCACCTTTTCCCGGATGAACTGCGCGGTCTTGGCAAGGGCGGCATTGGCCTCTTCCATCGCCTCCTCGCGCATCAGTTCCCCGACGCCCAGCCATTGCTGGAAATCCTGCGGCGAGACGATGAAGCTCAACACCACACCCCCGCCCGTGTTGCGGGCGCGGTAGCCAGCATAAAGAACGGCCCGACTGCATTCGGGCGTCTGGTCCACCACGGCCATGAACTTGCGGCGGTGACCTTCGAGGCGGGAGAGGCGTCTTGAAACCATGCGCGGACAATGCCATTTGCCCGCCCGCCCCGCAAGCCGTCAAAACTGCGGGGCGCAGGTGAGCGTCGTGATGCGCAGCCGTTGGCCTCCTCCTTAGAGGAAACCGACGATGTCGCGCACCTGGTTGAGGGTTACATCGGCGCGGGCGCGGGCACGGTCGCCGCCATCCTTGAGGATCGCGTCGATGTGGTCCGTCGCCGCCATCAGGCGGCGCATTTCCGCATTGATCGGAGCAAGGACAGACACCGCCAGATCGGCGAGCGCCGGCTTGAAGGTGGAAAACTGCTGCCCGCCGAACTCCTTCAGCACATCGGTCTTTGTCTTGTCGGCCAGCGCGGCGTAGATCCCGACAAGATTTTCGGCCTCGGGGCGACCGGCAAGGCCGTCCGTCTCGCTCGGCAAGCCTTCCGGATCGGTCTTGGCCTTCTTGATCTTCTTGGCGATGGTTTCGCTGTCGTCCATGAGGTTGATGCGGGAAAGGTCCGAAGGATCGGACTTCGACATCTTCTTGGTGCCGTCGCGCAGGCTCATGACGCGTGGCGCCGGGCCGTCGATCAGCGGCTCGACCATCGGGAAAAAGGCGTGCACCGGCTCGTCGCCGACCTTGATGTCGACGCCTTCGCCGCACTTGCGGATATGCGCTTCGAAGTCGATGTTGAATTTCTGCGCGATGTCGCGGGTCAGCTCGAGATGCTGCTTCTGGTCATCGCCGACCGGAACGTGGGTGGCGCGATAGAGCAGGATGTCGGCCGCCATCAAGCTCGGATAGGCGAGCAGACCGAGCGAGGCCTTCTCGGCGTCCTTGCCAGCCTTGTCCTTGAACTGCGTCATGCGGTTCATCCAGCCCATGCGGGCCACGCAGTTGAAGATCCAGGCAAGTTCCGCATGTCCTGAAACCCGGGACTGGTTGAAGACGATATGCTTCTTCGGGTCGATGCCGGCGGCGATGAAGGCGGCGGCGATCGACCGCGTCTGCTCCTTCAGGTCCTCATGGACCAGCTGCGCCGTCAGCGCGTGCATGTCGACCACGCAGTAGATGCAGTCGTTGTTCTCCTGGAGCGCCACGAACTTGCGGATCGCGCCAAGATAGTTGCCGAGGTGAAGGTTGCCGGTGGGCTGGACGCCAGAAAAGACGAGCGGCTGGAACTGTTTCATGTTTGTCCTCTTGTGCGTGCGGTTGGAAGGCCCGCGTCTGACCAAAATTTTTACTGGCGCATGCGCCCGTTCAGGGCCGCGCAATAGCCTGCACGGACTGCGCGATCAAGCCGGATCATCCGGAATTGCCGGTGCGGCCTTTCCGCGGCGCTTCATGTTGCGCCTGATCATGCCGATATCCGCCCCGCCAATGGCGAAAACGATGACGAGATAAAGCGCGAAGGACGCGAAGACGATTGGCAGCAGCACGGCCGCCTGAACCAGAGACGAGATTCCAGAATGAAGGTAACCAGCGAAATAGACCGCCGCGTAATGTGCTGCAACGGCCATGATGACCGAAGCAATGACCATTCGTATCGCACGGCCGACCAGTGCGGGCTCGATATTAAGATGCCCGCGGCGACGTAGCGTCGCGAAAAGCATGATCGTCGAAAGCCAGCCCGCAATCGATTCCGCCGCCGCAATGCCGCGCTCGGCAAAGAAGGGAAAGAGCGAGATCGCCAGCGCGCTGTTCACGAAAACGGAGATCATGGTGAAGCGCATGGGGGTCTTCGTATCCTCGCGCGCGAAGAAGCCGGGGGTGAGCGCCTTGTTCAGCACGAAGCCCGGCAGGCCGAAGCCGAAGAGCGTTAGCACGGCCGCGACGGTGACAGTTGCATCCGCATGGAAGGCGCCGCGTTCATAGACGAGCCGAATGATCTCGTCGGACAGCGCGAAAATGCCTGCAGCTGCCGGCAATGTGAGAAACAGCACGAACTCGATCGAGCGGTTCTGCAGGCTCTCCGCCTCGACCATATGGTTGCTTTTCAGCGCGCGCGCCAGTTCCGGCAGCAGCACGACGCCGACGGCGACACCGACGACGCCGAGCGGCAGCTGATAGATGCGGTCAGCGTATTGCAGCGAGGCGATGGCGCCGTCCTTCATGGAGGCAATGGCCTGGCCGATGATCAGGTTGATCTGTGTGACGCCCCCGGTCACGGCCGCCGGCAGCGCCAGGAGAAGCAGCCGCTTGACGTTGGGCGTCATGTGGGGACGGCGGAAGGCGATCGACATGCCGGCATGGCGCACGCCAACATAGAGCACCAGCATCTGCAGGATACCGGCAACCAGCACCGCATAGGACAGATAGTATGCAATGGAAACCGCGTCCGCCTTGATCCAGAGACCATAGGCCAGCGCACCGATCATCGCCACGTTGAAGAAGATCGGCGCAATCGCCGCGGCGAGATAATGGTGCAGCGAGTTCAACATGCCGGACAGCATGGCCGTCAGCGACATGCAGGCCAGATACGGAAACATGATCACCGCAAGCCGCACGGTGATATCGTATTTGTCGCCTTCGAAGCCCGGCGCGATGATCGTACGCATCAAAAGCGGCATGGCGAGTTCCATGACGACTGTCAGCGCCAGGAGAACAGTGAAGAGAACGCCGAACACCTCTTCCGAAAAGCGCTTCGCGCCATCGTTCCCGCCCGCCTCGATTTCCTTGGCAAAGAGCGGCACGAAGGCTGCGTTGAAGGCGCCCTCGGCGAAGAGGCGGCGAAAAAGGTTCGGCAGCTTGAAGGCGGCGTAGAAGGCTTCCGCCATCGGCCCGGTTCCGAGCGCTGCAGCCATCAGCGTCTCGCGGGCAAAGCCCATGAGGCGGCTGCCGAGCGTGCCACCGCCGACCGTGACGAACATCTTGAACAGGCTCATGCGCCGGGTCTCGTCTTCTTCACGCCGCGGATTGGCGGCGGAGCAATGATGCCGGACGGCATACCGCTACGCGCCTCGTCTTCCACGTCTGCCAGCACAGCCTTCACCCGGGCCGAGATATTGGCCTGCCGGTTTTCGTTGGTCACCTTCTGTCCAACCAGATCGGTGACGTAGAAGGTATCGATGACCTTTTCGCCGAAGGTCGTGATATGGGCGGAGGCAATGTCGAGGGAGAGATCCGAGAGAACCGAAGTGATCTCGTAAAGCAGACCGGGACGGTCAAGGCATTCCAGTTCGAGAACGGTGAACTTGTTCGACAGCGTGTTGGACATGGTAACGGCAGGAGCAATTGTGAACGCCGTGTTGCGCTTCTTGCCCTTGTGCCGGGTCGCGATCACTTCCGGAACACGCTTCTGGCCGGCCAGCACATCCTCGATCAGCTTGCCGATGGATGTGGCGCGGCGGATCTCGTCCTCGTCGTTCTTGAACTCGCGGTTGATCATGATCGTATCTAGCGCGCGGCCGTCAGTGGTGGTGAAGATGTTGGCATCCGCGATATTCGCGCCCGCTGCGGCACAGGCGCCGGTGATGATCGCGAGAAGGCGTGGATGGTCGGGTGCGAGCACCGTGATCTCGGTGATCGAATGGAAGGAGCGTGTCCGCACCATGGTCGCGAGCGCCTTGCCCGCCTTGTCGGCGTCGCGAATGAAGCCGGCATGGCGGATCTGGTCTTCGAACGAAACGCTCAGCAGGTAGGGTTCGTAGGGAAGCTTCGAATAGGTCTTGCGGTCCTTCTGGCTCCAGCCTTCCAGCGCTTCGGCAAGCCTTGTACGCGCGGCGGCCGCGCGCTCCTTGCGCGAAACTTCCGAGAATCCGCCGGTCAGTTGCAGTTCGGTCTCGTAATAGAGCGTTCGAAGCAGCTGGCCCTTCCAGCCGTTCCAGACGCCCGGACCGACGGCACGAATATCCGCGACCGTCAGAATCAGGAGCAGACGCAGCCGCTCTAGCGACTGAACACGCTCGGAAAAGTCCATGATCGTCTTGCGGTCGTTGAGGTCGCGCGTCTGGGCGACCATCGACATGGTCAGGTGCTCTTCGATCAGCCAGGCCACAAGCTCAGTCTGCTTGGGCGTCATGCCGAGCCGGGGGCAAAGTTTGCGGGCAACCTTGGCACCTGCGGTCGAATGATCTTCCGGTCGGCCTTTCGCGACGTCATGAAGGAGAGCTGCCACATAGATGACCGGTCGATCCTCGATCGACGGGAAGAGCGAAACCGCGAGCGGATTGATGTCCTTGTCGCGCCCCGCCTCGATCGAGGCGACGGTTTCGACGGTGCGCAGCAGATGCTCGTCCACCGTATAGTGATGATACATGTTGAACTGCATCATCGAGACGATCTTGCCGAACTCGGGCAGGAAGCGGCCGAGCACGCCGGCCTCGTTCATGCGCCGGAGCGTCATGGCCGGGTTCTTGTGTGAGGTCAGGATCGACAGGAAGATCGCGTTCGCGGCCTCGTTTTCGCGCAAGCCGTTGTCGATCAGCGAAAGCGACCGGGTAATCCGGCTCAAGGCGTCCGGATGATATTCCAGTTCCTTCATCTCCGCGACGTGGAAGAAGCGAAGGAGGTTGACCGGGTCTTCCCTGAAGACATCGGGGCCGGCAAGCGCAATGCGGCCGCGATCCTCGACGAATTGCGGAGATCCGGGGATCTTGCGCGGACGGTTGGCGAAACGGCTGATCACGTTCGTCAGACCCGGCGCATCCTTCGCCTGCTGCTCTTCCAGCGTGGCGCAAAGAATGCGGGTCAGGTCGCCGACATTCTTCGCCATCCAGAAATAATGCTTCATGAAGCGCTCGACGGCGGTGAGGCCGGGGCGGTCATGATAGTCGAGCCGGCGTGCGATATCCGACTGGATGTCGAAGGAAAGCCGCTCCTCGCTCTTGCCCGTCAGGAAATGCATGTGGCAGCGCACGGCCCAGAGAAAGTCGTCGCATTTCTCGAACAGGCGGAATTCAGAGCGCGAAAGAACGCCGAGCTTCACCAGATCCTGGGTGTCGCGGACGCGGTAGTAATACTTGGAAATCCAGAACAGCGTGTGCAGGTCGCGCAAGCCCCCCTTGCCTTCCTTCACATTCGGCTCGACCAGATAGCGTGTGTCGCCGCTCTTGCGATGACGTTCGTCGCGCTCGGCAAGCTTGGCGGCGATGAACTGCGGCCCGGAATTGCGCACGACCTCGTTGTCGAACCGGGTCTCGAGTTCGGCCAGCAGCGCCCGTTGTCCGCAGATATAACGAGCCTCAAGAATCGCGGTGCGGATCGTCATGTCGGTCTTGGAAAGGCGAATGCACTCCTCCACCGTGCGCGTGGCATGGCCGACCTTCAGGCCCATATCCCAGAGGATATAGAGGATGAACTCGATTGCAGGCTCGACCCAGGCAGGCTTCTTTGCCGGGAGCAGGAACAGGAGGTCGATATCCGAGCCCGGCGCCAGCGTGCCGCGACCATAGCCGCCGACGGCAGCGACGCCGAGGCGCGAGGCCTCCGGCGTGTTAGCCGCGTTGAACACATGGTTCAGCGCGAAGTCGTGCAGGATGGTGATGATATGGTCCTGCAGGCGGGAGATCCGCATGGCGCAGGCAAGCCCGCCGCCATCTGCCATCAAGAGTTCTTCAGCGCGGGCGCGGCCTTTGGTGTTGGCGTCCTTGATCGCGGCAAGGAGCGCGGTGCGGGTGGCCGACGCATTCTCGGCCTGCCGGCTCGCGATGAAATCGCATTGCGACTTCAGTGCCTTCCAGTCGAGGAGATCGGCATGTTCCGGATTGCGGACATCCATTGCGGCGTTGTTTCCCTGTTTCGCGCTGAGCAACTGACGAGTCGGCCGCTCTATAGGCGTTTTTATGTCGGAGTGACAGGTATAACGCTCAAGCCTTGCGAAGTTCTTTCTTCAACGCGTACAGGGCCTCCAGCGCCTCGCGCGGGGTCATGTCGTCGAGGTCGAGCGCTGCCAGCGCCTCCTCCACCTTCGAGGGACCTGCGTGGCGGCTCTCCTCGACCTGCTTGGCAGCAACCTTGAAGAGCGGCAGATCGTCGATCAGCTGGCTGGCCGGCGACTTGCGCGCGGTGTCTTCGAGCCGCGCCAGAACATCCTTTGCGCGGGCGACCACGGCGGCAGGAAGCCCCGCAAGACGCGCGACCTGAATGCCGTAGGAACGGTCGGCGGCACCCGGTCCCGCCTCATGCAGGAAGATGACCTCGCCCTTCCATTCGCGCACCTTCATCGTCGCGTTCGAAAGACGTCCGAGCTTTTCCGACAGCACGGTCAATTCATGAAAATGCGTGGCGAAGAGGCCCCGGCAGCGGTTGACCTCATGCAGATGTTCGACCGCAGCCCAGGCGATGGAGAGCCCGTCGAAGGTCGCCGTGCCGCGCCCGATTTCGTCGAGAATGACCAGCGAGCGCTCGGTGGCCTGATTGAGGATCGCCGCCGTCTCGACCATCTCGACCATGAAGGTGGAGCGACCGCGCGCCAGATCGTCCGAGGCCCCGACGCGGGAGAAAAGGCGGTCGACCACGCCGATGCGCGCCGATCCCGCCGGCACGAAGGACCCCATCTGCGCCATGATGGCAATGAGTGCCGCCTGCCGGAGGAAGGTCGATTTACCGCCCATGTTGGGACCGGTGAGCAGCCAGATCGCTCCGTCTTTCGCACCCTTCGGCGGCGAGAGGTCGCAATCATTGGCAACAAATGGTTCTGCCGATTGCCGGCGTAGCGCCTGCTCGACCACCGGATGACGGCCTGCAACGATGGCGAAGGCGTTGCTGTCGTCGACCATCGGGCGGCAATAGCCCTGTTCGCCCGCAAGCGTCGCGAGGCCGGCGGAAACGTCGATGATGGAGAGCGCCCGCGCCGCCGCCTTGATCGCTTCGGCCTGCGATACGACTCGCGCCGTCAGCGTGTCGAAGGCCTCCAGTTCCAGCGTGAGCGCCCGGTCTGCCGCGTTCGCAATCTTGCTTTCCAGTTCGGCAAGCTCGGTCGTGGTGAAGCGCATGGCATTCGCCATGGTCTGCCGATGGATGAAACGGGCGCGACCCTCGTTGGTATCCGTCATCGCGCCGGCGTTCCCTGCGGTCACTTCGATGAAATAGCCGAGAACATTGTTATATTTGATCTTCAGCGACTTGATGCCGGTTTCCTCGATATAATCGAGTTGCAGCCCGGCGATCACCTGTCTCGACTGGTCGCGCAGCGCGCGGACCTCATCGAGTTCGGCAATCGCACCGGCGCGCACGAAGCCGCCGTCCCGCTTGAGAAGCGGCAGTTCGTCTCCCAGCACGGCTTCGAGTTCGGCAGAGAGATCAAGCGGCAGTTCCCGAAGCGCAGTCTGCGCATCCAGCAGCTCGGGCGGCAGGATTTCTCTTTCCAGGCGGGCAGCGATCATGCGTGAAGCCTGGAGGCCTTGTCGCAATGCACCGAGATCGCGCGGGCCGCCGCGGCCGAGCGCCAGACGAGAGAGGGCCCGCGTCATGTCGGGCGCATGTTTCAGATCGTCTCGCAGGTCGTCGGCAAGCGTTGTCGCATCCATCAACCAGGCGACGCTGTCGAGCCGCATGTTGATCGCATCCGGATCGGTCAGCGGCGACATCAGCCGTTCGGCCAGCAGCCGCGCCCCGCCGCCGGTGACGGTGCGGTCGATGGCTTTCAGGAGCGAGCCGTCACGGCTGCCGGAAAGCGTGCGGGCAAGTTCCAGATTGGCCCGCGTTGCGGGATCGATGAAGAGCGTCGAGGCGCTGCTTTCGCGCTCCGGGCGGCCAAGCGGAGGGCGCGCGTCGATCTGCGTCTTCTCGACATAGGCGACGGCTGCGGCCGCTGCCGCGATCTCGGCGCGGGTGAAGGTGCCGAACCCGTCCAGCGTGCCGACATCGAAATAGCGCGCAATGCGGCTTTCGGCTGTCGCGCTGTCAAACAGCACCTGTGGCTGCGGAACGGCGGTGCGGCCGAGCACATCCATGACCGGGCGAAGGTCGGGATCGTGAAAGACCTGGTCGGCGAGGATCAGTTCCTTCGGATCGATGCGTAAAATATCGGCGAGCATTTGCTCGCGCGAGGTTTCTGCAAGCCGGAAGACGCCTGTCGAAATGTCGATCCAGGCGAGCGCGTAAGCCGGCTCCGACCCGCCCTTGATACGGGCGAGCGCCATCAGATAGTTCGATTCCGATGGCGAAAGCAGTTTTTCTTCGGTGATTGTGCCAGGTGTCACAAGGCGAATGACATCGCGGCGCACGACGGATTTCGAGCCGCGCTTTTTTGCTTCTGCCGGGTCTTCCACCTGTTCGCAGACGGCGACCCGGAACCCGAGCGAGATCAGCTTCTGCAGGTAATCGTCGGCGGCATGGACCGGCACGCCGCACATCGGGATATCAAGCCCCATGTGCTGACCACGTTTGGTGAGCGTGATGCCAAGCGCCCGCGAAGCATCTACCGCGTCTTCAAAGAACAGCTCGTAAAAATCGCCCATCCGGTAGAAAAGCAGCGAATCCGGATTGTTGGCCTTGATCTCGATATATTGCTCCATCATCGGCGTGGCCGATTGACGGCTCTCCTCCGATGCCAGTAATTCTGCAGTCAGGACAGGCTGGGAGGTCTTGTTGATGGTCGCCACCATAATTGGACAATCGTTCAAAGAAAGGTAATGTGCGTCCGGCACACCGCCGGAAACTGCGGTGCCAATAGAATAGAACTGAGGTTGGGGCCACAAGGCCGGCCGCGTAAAAAGGTGAGGAAACATGGCCGCAGACAGCAAGTCCGGTAAAAATCTGACATCGGTAACGGAGCAGGAGGCGCTGGATTTCCACGCGCGCGGCCGCCCCGGCAAGCTTGAAATTGCCCCGACCAAGCCGATGGCCACCCAGCGCGACCTGTCGCTGGCCTATTCGCCGGGCGTGGCCGTTCCCGTCAAGGCGATCGCCGACGATCCGTCGCGGGCCTATGACTACACCACGCGCGGCAACATGGTCGCGGTCATTTCCAACGGCACGGCCATTCTCGGTCTCGGCAATCTCGGGGCGCTGGCCTCCAAGCCGGTGATGGAAGGCAAGTCCGTCCTCTTCAAGCGCTTTGCCGACGTGGATTCCATCGACCTTGAAGTCGACACGGAAGATCCGGACGAGTTCATCAACTGCGTCCGCTTCCTCGGCCCTTCGTTCGGCGGCATCAATCTGGAAGACATCAAGGCGCCGGAATGCTTCATCATCGAGCAGCGCCTGCGCGAAGTCATGGATATCCCGGTCTTCCACGATGACCAGCATGGCACCGCAATCATCGCAGCCGCCGGTCTCATCAATGCCCTGGCGCTGACGGGTCGCGATTTCAAGACGACCAAGCTCGTCTGCAACGGCGCGGGTGCGGCTGCGATTGCCTGTATCGAACTCATCAAGTCGATGGGCTTTGCGCCTGAAAACGTCATTCTCTGCGACACCAAGGGCGTGATCTATCAGGGCCGCACCGAGGGCATGAACCAGTGGAAGTCGGCCCATGCGGTGAAGACCGACCGCCGCTCGCTGAAGGAGGCTATGGTGGGTGCCGATGTCTTCTTCGGCCTCTCCAGCAAGGGCGCGCTGACCGACGAGATGGTTCTGTCGATGGCGGCCAACCCGATCATCTTCGCCATGGCAAACCCCGATCCGGAAATCGCGCCTGAAGATGTGGCGCGGCTGCGCGGTGATGCGATCGTCGCGACCGGACGTTCGGACTATCCGAACCAGGTCAACAACGTGTTGGGTTTCCCTTACATTTTCCGCGGCGCGCTGGATGTTCGCGCCTCGACGATCAACGACGACATGAAGATTGCCGCAGCCAATGCGCTCGCCGATCTCGCCCGCGCCGATGTGCCGGACGACGTGGCAGCCGCATATCAGGGCAACCGTCCGCGTTTCGGGCCGCAATACATCATCCCCGTGCCCTTCGACCCGCGTCTCATCTCGGCGATCCCGGTCGCAGTCGCCAAGGCCGCAATGGAATCCGGCGTCGCGCGCAAGCCGATCCTCGATCTGGAGGCTTATGCCCGCGAACTGAACGCCCGGCGCGATCCCATCGCCTCGACCCTGCAGCGGCTCTATCAATATGTGCGCCGCAACCCGAAGCGCGTCGTCTTTGCCGAGGGCGAGGAAGAGCAGGTCATGCGTGCCGCTCTGTCCTACGTGAACCAGCAGCTCGGAACCGCCATCCTGCTCGGGCGCGAGGAAAAGATGCGCGAGACGGCGGAAAAGGCCGGCGTCGACCTGAACCGCCCCGGCATTGAGATTGTCAATGCACGGCTATCCACCCGCAACGAGGCCTATACGGACTATCTCTATGCGCGGCTCCAGCGGCAGGGTTACCTCTATCGCGACGTCCAGCGTCTGATCAACAACGACCGCAATCACTTCGCCGCCTGCATGGTGGCGCTTGGCGATGCCGATGGCATGGTGTCCGGCACCACGCGCAACTATTCCACCGTGCTCGAAGACGTGAAGCGCTGCATCGACGTCAAGAGCGGTCACCGCATGATCGGCGTTTCGATCGCACTCGCTCGCGGCCGCACGGTTCTGGTTGCCGACACCGCCGTCCATGACATGCCAAACTCGGAGCAACTGGCCGACATCGCCGAGGAGGCAGCAGGCCTTGCCCGACGCATGGGCTACGAGCCGCGCGTGGCAATGCTCGCCTATTCCACCTTCGGGCATCCGTCCGGGGAACGATCCGATCGCGTGATTGAGGCGGTGAAAATTCTCGATCGCCGTCGCGTCGATTTCGAGTATGACGGCGAAATGGCTGCCGACGTCGCCCTGAACGCGAAGGTCATGGAGCAATATCCGTTCTGCCGTCTGTCGGGCACCGCGAACGTTCTGGTGATGCCTGCCTTCCACTCCGCGTCGATCTCGACCAAGATGTTGCAGGAATTGGGCGGCTCCACCGTCATCGGTCCGATCCTCGTCGGTCTCGAGAAGTCGGTGCAGATCGTGTCGATCGGCGCGAAGGACAGCGATATCGTCAACATGGCCGCAATCGCCGCCTACAACGCCAGCGTCTGATCATCAGGCGCTTCGCTTCAGCACGCCTTCGAAGAACGCAGCCAGCGCTTCGAAGGCGTCGAGCGGCAGGACGTCGGCCACATACTGATCCGGCCTGAAGATGACAAGCGCTCCACGTTCCCGGTCGATACCGCGAAGATCAAAGATGTCGCGTCCGCCGGTCAGATCGGCTGCAAACAGCTTTTCGTAATCGGTTAGTCCATATCGCCCCTTCGCCGGTCGCAGAATGGATGGCGTGGACGCAAGCTCGATGGTTCGATGGTTCTGCTGCAGAACGGCGCGGAAATCGATCATTCCGTCAATATCCTCGCCTGGCGCTGCATATGTGCGAAGTGGCGAGCGGGGATCATTCGACAGATAATCAGTGAGCGCCTTCAGTCCTCCGGTGAACGAGGCGGCGTCGGCAAATGCAAGAAGCCGCCAGCGGCCGTCGGCTTTGAAGGCATGGCCCATCTGCATGGGCTTGGCGTCAGCGAGGCGGATGACCGGCGCCGAATGGAAGCGCGTGCCAATCGCAAATCCCTTCGCCAGCGACTGGAAACGCCCGTCGCCCGTCAAGCGCGACGGCGTATAGCAGGTGGCGGTGCCCGCCGTATAGCGGCCGTGCTCGACGAAATAGCGTTGCACGTCTGCCGGGTCGACGCCCTCCGGCCGGCTCTCCGACTTCAGCGGCGCGCTCAACATTTTGGCCCACTGGCGGTCGAAATCGATGAGGTTTTGGGCGATGGTCTGCCGCTCCTGCGAATAGGTGCGCAGAAGCGAAGGATCTGCGCGGCCTTTCAGGACATGCGCCAGCTTCCAGCCCAGATTGAATGCGTCCTGCATCGAGACATTCATGCCCTGTCCGGCCTTCGGGCTGTGGGTGTGGCAGGCATCACCGGCGATGAAAACGTGCGGGTTACCCGAAGTATCGTCATCGGCCAGGTCGTCGAAGCGATCCGTCAGACGCTGGCCGATTTCATAGACCGACCACCAGGCGACCTCCTTCACCTCCAGCGTATAGGGCTGCAGGATGCGCTGTGCCGCGGCGATCAGATAGTCCACGGTGATATTCCGGCTGGCGACACGCTCGTTGTCGGCCAGCTTGTCGAGCTCCACATAGATACGGACCAGATAGCCGCCTTCGCGCGGAATGATCACGATGCTGCCTTCGGAGGCGGACTGGATCAGGGCCTTGAGGCGAATGTCCGGAAAATCCGTGACGGCGAGAACGTCCATCACGCCCCAGGCCTGATTGGCCGAATCGCCCTTCAATTCACGGCCCAGCGCGCTTCTGACCGCGCTGCGCGCGCCGTCGCAGCCTACCACATAGCGTGCTCGCACGTCGCGCCGCTGCATGGCGCCGTCAGGGGTCGTCTGCTCCAGAGTGACCGTCACCGGGTAAGCCCCTGCTTCCGGTGAGCGGTCGATCGAGAGCCCGGCAAGCCGTTGCGCGTAGAAGGGTTCGAGGCGGCGAGGGGATCGACGCATGAAGTCCAGATAGAAGTCATGGACCCGCGCCTGATTGAGAATGACATGAGGAAATTCCGACAGGCCGTCTTCGACATCCTGGACGCGACCGTGGCGGACAATCCGCGCGGGCTCGTCCGCATCCGGCTTCCAGAAGCAGGTCTCGTTCACCCAGTAAGCCTCTCGCGCGACACGCTCGGCGAAGCCGAAGGCCTGGAACATTTCCATGGTGCGGCAGGCAATCCCATCGGCCTGCCCGAGCTGCAAGGGCCCGGACTTCTGCTCAACGATCGCCGTCCGGAACTCCGGGAAGGCAGAAAGCTGAGCCGCAAGCGTGAGGCCGGCTGGTCCGCAGCCGACGATCAGCACGTCAACTTCCTCCGGCATGGCGCCTGTGGGTGGAAGATCATCCAATCGTGGTGCGAGATCCGGATCGCCGGGGCGGAAACCGTTGAGGTGGAATTGCATCTGCCGTCTCCTCCTATATCTTCCCGCCAACGCGCCGATTTCACACGAAACGGCCATCTCGGGTATTAGTAAGTATGCTGATGATCAGTATACTGACAGCGTGATCAGAAGACGTCAAGGCGGGAGCCCAATGGACAAAGTCGACGAAATGCCGGGGCACCACATCCGGCGGCTCAATCAGATCGCCGTCGCGGTCTTTCATGTCGAGGTGGGTGGCGCCGGCTCCGACCTGACGCCCGTCCAATTTGCCGCGCTGGCAACACTGAAGGACAATCCCGGGATAGATCAGGCAACACTTGCCGGTCTTATCGCCTATGACCGGACAACCATCATGGGCGTGGTCGACCGACTGGTGCAGAAGGGTCTTGTGAACCGGGCAGTCAACGGCAAGGATCGTCGCGCCCGTCTTCTGGAGGTCACGGCCGAGGGTCTTGCGCTGCTCGAAGCGATCCATCCGGCGGTGCTTTCGGCGCAGCGCCTGATGCTGAGCGGCCTCACAGATGCTGAAGCCGACACCTTTCTCATCCTTCTCAAGAAGGCGACACGCGGCGCAAACGACCTTAGCCGAGCGCCCATGAAGAGTGTGCCAGAGAGCTGACAGGAACCTTTTCCGCGACGTACGCGTTAGATCGCACGGGAGTTCGACGATCGATCGTCCCGCGGAAGGCTCGCCAGCGAACACTCGTTCTCCTTCCGCCAAAAGTTACGGAGAGGAGTTTCGAGATGGGTACTATCCTGCTGATCATCCTGATTTTGCTGCTGTTGGGCGCAATCCCGAGCTGGCCCTATTCGCGCGGCTGGGGCTATGGCCCCTCGGGCGGTATCGGCCTGATCGTGGTGATCGTGATCATCCTGCTGTTGATGGGACGCATCTGATCCCGGAATATCCGCTCAGAACAGCGAGCCCTGCTCCGGCTTCTTCGCCGGAGCGGGCTTTTCGCTTTTTCTCGGCCGCGTAGCGGTCGAACCGCCTTCTCCGGCAGTTGCCGTCATGCGCCCGTCGGCAAACTCGATGGAAAGCGGTTGACCCTCCAATATGGCCGTTGCCGAAGACACGATTGCGTCCTTTTCGTCACGGATCACCGCGTAACCGCGCTTGAGAACATTCTTGTAGGACAGCGAGAGCAGAACCCGGTCATGCGCGGCCAGCGTCGAGCGCTCGCGGGCGATCCGTGTTGCCAGCGCGGTGTCCGCCCGAAGCGAAAGGCCCTTGATCCTGTCGCCGGCACGGCCGATTTCATGCGCCACGCGCCCGGGGAGGCTCGCCAGCGAACACTCGTTCTCCTTCCGCCAAAAGTTACGGAG
>DATMTA010000109.1:0-4388 GCA_035565055.1 Ensifer sp. | reverse complement strand
GGTCGCCGCCTTCGAGCAGGCCGCATATGACGCCTTCGACCGCCGCCCGGGCGAGTTGGCCCGGCTCGACATCGCTGCGCAGGCCGGCGAGCGTACCGGTCGCATCCGGCAGGTTCGGCGTGCGCTCTCCGTCGAGATAGGGCACCAGCACGACGCCGCGCGAACCCGGCTCCGTCGAGAGCGCCATCACGTCGAACGTCTCGACGTCGACGTTGAGAAGACGACGGAAGGCGTCCGTCACTTTCGCGGAATTCAGCGTCGTCACCATCGGGAGGAAGGCCCCGGTGGCATCGGCATAGCCGTTGATCGCGCCCGTCTCGTCCCGGATCCCCGTGGCCGTCAGACCGTAGATCGTGCCGCTCGTGCCGAAGGAAATGATGACGTCACCCGGTCGGATACCCATGCCGAGCGCCGCCGTCATGTTGTCGCCGGATCCCGCGCCGGCAACCGCGCCGTCAAGTCCGTCGAAATCTCGGACCGGCCCGGAGACCGCGGCGGAGTCGATGACGTCCGGGAGCACATGCTCCCAATCGATGCCCTGTACGGCTAAATCCGCGAGCGCGGGGTCCCATGCGTTGCGGAACGGATCGAAATAGCCCGTGCCGGAGGAAACGCCCCGCTCCGTTACCGCCCGGCCGGTGAGGCGGAAAAGCAGATAGTCAGAGGGCAGCATGATATGACGTGCGCGGGAAACAAGGCCGGGATGCAGCCGCTCCGTCCAGGCGAGCTTGCTGATTGTCAGCGCCGCGGCGGGCACAGAGCCCGTGCGCCGCGCCCATTCGTCCGCCCCAAGCACCTTGCGCAGACGCTCCGCATCGGGCGCGGATTCCGTATCATTCCACAGTTTCGCATTGCGCAGCGGAACGCCGTTGGCATCGAGAATGACGAGGCCATGCCCCTGCCCGCCGACAGACACCGAAGCGATGCGCGGCAAATAGGAGGAAAGCTGTCCGAAGGCAGCAAGGAGCGCCCGCCACCAGGCCTCGGGCGCCTGCTCGCTTACCGGCGGCGTGGTTCGCGGGTGGGGCGTGCGGGCCTCCGCAACCACTGCACCATCCTTTATGTGCCGCAGCACGACAGTGCAGGACTGCGTTGAGGAATCAATGCCGGCAACGAGATCCCGGACCATGGTTTCAGGCCCCTGTGACGTGCAGACGCTTCAGGCTGTCTTCGGCGTCGCGGCCGACAGCACCGGAAGGATGGGTGAAGAGCAGCTTGTCCCAGCCGTAGCCGCGTGCGACCCGGCAGACCTCGACCAGCGCATCGGTGACGGCGGCGGTGGCAAGCGAGCTACCGGTGGCGACCACGGCGCCGAGATCGCTGCCAGCGGGCAGGTTCAACGTAATCGCATGATCCGACAGGCGAGCGAGCGGCGATGCCGCGTCGGCGGTGATGGAAACGAGGCCCGCGCAGAGCGTTTTCGCCCGCGCGCAGAAATCGTTCAACTCGTCCGAGCTGCCGCCCTTCGAAAGCGCGAGAACCCAGTCCTCCGGCTGAAGCACACCGAGCCCGCCATGCAGGCCTTCCGAGGGCGGGAGGTAGAAGGCCGGCGTTCCGCCAACCGACAGAAGATGCGCCGCGCGGTTAGCGATGGCGCCCGAGGTGCCGCTGCCCGTGACGAGGATCTTGCCGCGGCATTCGAGGAAGGCCGTGGTCACTGTGACGAAGGTGTCGTCAACGCCGTCGAGCGCCGCAAGGATTGCCTCCGCATCCGCGCGAATAACGTCCTTGGCTCGACGAACCCAATCGTGTTCCGGCTGCATGCGTTCCTCCCGTGTTGGGAACGTCATACGCCAGCCAACCAAACTCGTCAAGTGAGTACCTATACGCTCATTTGAGCGTTATTAACATTCACGTCTTCAAAAGCTGCCTGGCTACGCCCGCATCGGTGATCAGCGTGGTAATCCAATTGCCCTTGAGCACAGCGCGGATCGCTTCAACCTTCTCCAGTCCACCGCCGATGCCGATACGTTCGGGAATCTTGCGCAACTGCTCGGTAGCAAGGCAGAGTCCGGTTTCATCGAGCTGGCTGACAACGGCAGCACCCGTCCCATCGATGAGCGTGGCGCACAGATCGGCATGGACGTTGCGCTTGAGCGCCTCGCGCCGCCAGTCGTCGGGGAAACCGGAGCACAGGCAGGATTCCTCAGGTCGCCACGAACCGATTCCGACGGCAAGCACGTCGATCTTGTCATAGCGCGACATGGCGCTGGCGATGGACGTCTCCTCCCGCAGCCGATCCTTAAGGTCGGGATTGTCAACCCACATAGGTCCGAACAGTGGATAGGCTACGCCGCCGCTTGCTCGCGCGAAGCGATGCACGAGTTCCGTCGGATTCTGCGAAAGATCAAGCCCGGCGGGGCTACCTGCTGCTTGTACCACGTCGACCTTGGGCAGATGGGTCAACGCCTTCGCCGTCGCCGCGAGTGTCCGCCCCCAGGAAAGGCCGAGCAGCTGCCCGTCCACCAAAGACTCGTCGAGGTAGTCCGCCGCAAGAAGACCGAGCGGCTCGAAAAGCGAGCTTGCCGGCAAGTCCGGCCCATCAAGGACCAAGGCAGTCTTCAAGCCGTAGGACCGTCGCAATTTCTCGGCCAATGCGGTATTGATATCGCCTTGGTCATTGATCTCGATCTTGACTATGCCGTCCGCCAGCGCCGTATCGAGCAACCGAGCCACCTTGAAGCGCGAAATGCCGAGCTCATCGGCAATCTGAGATTTGGTTTGTTGGTCGAGATAGAACCGTCGCGCGACGAGCGAGGCCTGAAGCTTTTGAAGGGGACGTCGCGGCATATGTGACCTTATTCGCTCATTTGTTGCGTTCCTTTCTTTTTTGGCAGACCAAAGTCTGTTTCGCAATTGCTTTGGTGCCCAACGAACCGGTCGTCACGCGGAGGGCACGAACCTGGTGTCTTGCTTTCACCAACCTAAGCAGATGCAACCCCTTATCCGTGGGCAGGACATAGGCGATACCACTGCTCGTTTTGGAGAATTGTGTCGCGACCGAACGGCGGCGAGAACACACAAGTAGGGTGAAGGAAGTGGCGGATGCAGGGTCATTTCTGCCTGGCAGCGGATGAGGACCTTGAGGATCACATCACGGAGCACCTCGTACAGTCGTTGATCCGGACGAAGCTGGTGCCGGGGCGGATCATCTATCAATACACGCTTCTTGCGGAAGATGCGGACGGCAACGTGTCGGCGCCGAGCAATATCGACTTCGCTTTGACCATCGGCGACGACGAGGACGTCTATCTGGCCTGCGAATGCAAACGGCTGAATGTCCCATATAAGACAGGCGTGCGTGGTTTGGTCGGCGAGTACGTCGATGAAGGCCTGATGCGGTTCGTAACAGGGCAATATTCCCGTGGGCTGCCATTGGCGATGATGCTGGCTATGTGATGAATGCAAACACAGATCTCGCGAGGCGTGGCGTCAGGAGAATTATGGCGCTTCGCTCGACCACCATCGGGCTCCAGTCCGAACGGGATGCTCCAAATGCAGCCGGCCGCCCCGTTCGTTTTCATACGACGCACGCTTCTATTCCAGGGCATGTCATCGAAGTGGCCCATACTTTGTTGGCGTGGCCATAGATCGAGTTATGTAATTGTGTAATCGTATTGCGTCGACCGGATTGGCGTGCGACAAACGCAAAAATGACGTTTCCGAGACCAAGGCTTCAATGAACGACGTATCGATTCGTATATCTGCTCCTGCCCTGCGGATGGGTGACGCCGCCCCGGATTTCGAAGCACGCTCCACCCAAGGCCCGGTTCGGCTTTCCGACTTCAAAGGCCGGTGGCTGGTCTTCTTTTCCCACCCGGCAGATTTCACGCCCGTTTGCACGACGGAGTTCGTTGCGCTCGCCAAGGCGCATGACAGCTTTGCCGCGCTTGACTGCGCTCTCCTTGGCTTGTCCGTGGACAGTCTTTATGCGCATCTCGCCTGGACGCGAGCGATCCGCGAACTCTTCTCCGTCGAGATCCCGTTTCCAGTAATCGAGGATCCGTCGATGCTCGTCGGCCGAGCCTACGGCATGATTGACGAGGCGGCCGAGAGCAGCGCCGGCGTGCGGGCGACCTATGTTATTGACCCGGAAGGTGTGATCCGGGCGATCACGCATTACCCTCTGACGATCGGCCGTTCGGTTGAGGAGATGCTGCGGATGGTGGCAGCGCTGCAAGCCACCTATTCGGGCGAGAAACTGGCGCCCGCCGACTGGCAGCCGGGCCAGTCGCTGCTCCAGCCTGCCTGTCCGTCGTCGAATGATTTGAGACTTTTCTGGTTTTGGAAGAACGGAGTTTCCGGCTCGGTTTGCGGGTTGATTTAAGCCGCTTTGGCGTGATGGTTCAAGCGGCGCTGTTTGATGGTGTCTCGTTTGATCCTTTCGC
>DATMTA010000108.1:0-4622 GCA_035565055.1 Ensifer sp. | reverse complement strand
CTCGCCGGATGTGCTGGTCGAGAAGCTCAAGGCAGCGGGATTTGCCAATGCGGACGCTGCCACTCCCATGAAGGATATGGCTGCAGCTGCCGGCAAGACATCTGCGGATCTCTATAAAGTCATGGTTTCTGCGAAAAAGTGACGCTTGAAGCGCTTCGCGATCTTTCGGATCTGCTCTTAGGCTTTATGCCATTGTCTTTCGCATTTCGTGATCGCGAAACCGCCGCACAGTTGTGCGCGACCTGCGCCAGGCGCGAACGAGGGGCTCAGGCTCCTCGCTTGCCAAAGGACGATGCCTTGCGGCCAGTGCCGAAGGACGGGGTGGCGGCGCGGACCGGCGCCGCTTGCGAACGGACGTGTTCGAATGGCTCGGGATAGGTTCGGTTGAAGCTGGTGGGCGCGATTTCCGGACGGGCGAGCACGTAGCCCTGCATCAGCGGAACGCCGAGCTCCTGGCAAAGCTCGACCTGCGACAGTTCTTCAAGGCCTTCGAAGATCGGCTGGATGCCGCGTTCCATGAATTGCTCGACCATGACCTTCAGAAGCGCGAAGCCTGTCGGGTCCTGCATGAATTCCAGGACCCAGGTCGTTTCGAACTTGACGAATTCGGGTTTCAGGATCGCCACCCGTTCGGCGTCGCTATCCTGGGCGCCATATTCGTCGACGGCTGTCTTGAAGCCCAGTTCGCGCAGGCTGTTGGCGAAATGGGTGATCGCCTTGAGGTCTTCATTGTTCTTGCGTGTGATTTCGCAGACGATCTGCTCCGGCTTCATGCCCGCTTCATGCGTGGCCAGCGCGATACGGTCCACTTCGTGGCGGATTGCCTGCAGCGTCAGGAACATGCCGGGATGGAAGTTGACGAAGAGCTTGACCGAGCGGCGGTTGAGCAGGCCCGTGTTGAGGATGTGCAGCGTGCGCAGCAGGCTGTCCACCTCCGGCAGATCGGCGGGGTTTACCTGCGGGAAGAATTGCGACGGGGCGACGGGCTCGTTGCCACGCTTGGCGCGCACGAGGCCTTCGAAGGCAGCCAGCAGAAGATCACCATTGGCGTCCTCGCCGAAGATCGGCTGAAGGGCGGTCTGAAGCACGAAGGCGCCATAGGTGGCGACATAGGTGCCGTCCTCCAGTCGCTGCAAACGTGAGAAGATACTGGTCGAAGTCATCAAGTGAATCCGGTGGCAGATTGGAACAATCAGCTCCGGAAATATCATCAATTCCTTACTTGCGGATTAAGCTCTGCAAATTCGGTTGTTGTCCGATCGCCAAAATTGAAGAACGCATTGCCCGAATTGACTTGAAATACAGGGCTTGTTTCGACATAACCCATCGCGGCTCAAGGCCGGGTTATCAAGGGTTCGGCCAGCCTTTCTGTCAGTTCTCAAAGGTTCGAAGATCATGGCTTTTATTGCCGACGCGCTTTCCCGAGTGAAGCCCTCCGCCACCATCGCAATGGCCCAGAAGGCCCGCGAACTGAGAGGCAAGGGCGTGGATGTCATCAGCCTCAGCGCAGGCGAGCCCGATTTCGATACGCCGGACAATATCAAGAAAGCCGCCATCGACGCGATCAACCGCGGTGAGACGAAGTACACGGCCGTTGCCGGTATCCAGGAACTGCGCGAGGCGATCGCCAAGAAGTACAAGCGCGAAAACGGCCTCGACTATACCGCAGCTCAGGTCATCGTTGGCACCGGCGGCAAGCAGATCCTGTTCAACGCGCTGATGGCCACTCTGAACCCGGGTGACGAAGTCATCATACCGGCACCGTATTGGGTGTCCTATCCGGAAATGGTCGCGATCTGCGGCGGTACGTCCGTTTTCGTCAATGCGACGATCGAGAACGGCTTCAAGCTGCAGCCGGAAGACCTGGAAAAGGCCATCACGCCGAAGACGAAGTGGTTCATCTTCAATTCGCCGTCCAACCCGTCGGGTGCTGCCTATACGCATGACGAGCTGAAGAAGCTGACCGACGTGCTGATGCGTCACCCGCATGTCTGGGTGCTGACCGACGACATGTACGAGCACCTGACATTCGACGGCTTCAAGTTCGCAACGCCCGCCCAGGTCGAACCCGGTCTCTACAGCCGCACGCTGACCATGAATGGTGTCTCCAAGGCCTATGCGATGACCGGCTGGCGTATCGGCTATGCCGCTGGCCCGGTCGAGCTCATCAAGGCCATGGACATGATCCAGGGCCAGCAGACCTCCGGCACCAACACGATCGCCCAGTGGGCGGCTGTCGAAGCGCTGAACGGTCCGCAGGACTTCATCGAGAAGAACAAGGCGATCTTCCAGTCGCGCCGCGATCTGGTCGTGTCGATGCTCAATCAGGCTAAGGGCATTTCCTGCCCGGTTCCGGAAGGCGCATTCTATGTATACCCGTCCTGCGCCGGCCTGATCGGCAAGACGGCGCCGTCGGGTCGCGTGATCAACACCGACGAAGACTTCGTCATGGAGCTGCTCGAGTCGGAAGGCGTCGCGGTTGTTCACGGCACGGCCTTCGGCATGGGTCCCAATTTCCGAATTTCCTATGCCACGTCGGAAACCCAGCTTGAAGAGGCTTGCCGCCGGATCCAGCGGTTCTGCGCCGCCTGCCGATAAGCAAGTCTCTGCATATCCAATTTGCTCAGCCGCCGGACGCAAGTCCGGCGGTTTTCTATTTGCGTGGCATGAATACGCAATGCTGGCTCAAGGTTGCCGTACTCTAGTGGCCGCACTTCTCACAGCAGGGCGGGTTGTCGAGCGGTGATTTCGAACGCAAATCTCATGAGGAGATAGGCATGAGCACTATAACCGCGTCCACCAGTTCCAGTTACGCCTACAGCACGCAGCGTCACAAAACACGTGGCGCCGACAATCAGAATGACGATTCCAGTCAGAGCACCGCATCTCTCATCGCCAGCCTTATGAGCGCCCAGGCGGGCCAGGCTGGCGCAACCTCCACGGTTTCCGACGGCAGTTCAGCGAGTTCCTCGACGGCGCAGGCCTTGTCGAGCGTCAGTTCCATGATGCTCGACCGGCAGACCCCGCCGAGCGCGTCCGATATGTACACGGCTATGGATACGGATGGCGACGGCTCGGTGACGGAGCAGGAGTTCCTGGCTGCCAAGCCCGATGACGTATCCGACGATCAGGCCAAGGCGCTCTACGATTCCATTGACACGAAGGGGACCGGTTCGATCACGGAAGATCAGCTGGCCACCTCCATGCAACATGGAGGCGCGCATGGGGCAGGGCGTATGCCGCCACCGCCACCGCCGTCGTCGTCTGACTCTTCCTCCAGTTCCTCCACCACGAGCAGCAGCGACATTTCGGATCTGTTTGCGTCGCTGGATACCGATGGGGACGGTTCGGTCAGTGCCTCCGAATTCCTGGCGGCCAAGCCTGATGGCATGACCGACGACATGGCGAAGAACCTTTACGATGCGATCGACACCGATGGGGCGGGGTCGATTTCGCTGGATCAGATGGAGAGCTTCTTCTCGAACGGAGATACCGGCACGTCGGCAACGAGCGAGGCCTGACACCACGTTCGGGAGCGCGGCCGCCGGTTCGGCGCTCCCGGCTTTCATTTTGGAAGCATAAGCTCATCGATCCTCTCAAACGTTCGTGGGTTTATGCGCGTGAACGGCCTCGCGGCCCTTTAGGTGGCCGCGGGGCGTCGCCCTATCAAACTTTCTCATCAGGAGATCGTCATGACGACCATACAGTCCTCCCAGAGCGGGAGCGCCTATTCGAACGCACTCGCCAAGCTTCTGGAGCGGATGCAGTCTGCCAACGACACCCAGTCGAGCACGTCCACGACTGCGGGCTCCACGGCAAGCACTTCGACCACGACAACCCCATCGCTCGCCAGCGTTCTTGCGGCGGACAATGATGATGATGATACCAGCAGCACAAGTTCGCAGACCAGCTCTGCCATCGCCGCCATGATGATGGACATCCAGCAGCTGAAATCCTCGTCCTCGACCTCGTCCGGAACCTCATCCGCCGATGGCGGGCCGCCCAGCATCTCGGACGTGTTTGCGAAGAGCGACACGGACGGAAACGGTTCGCTCTCGCAGTCCGAATTCGTCGCAAGCCGCCCGGACGGGATGTCCGAGGATGACGCGAAGTCGATGTTCAACGCCATCGACAGCAGCGGCACCGGCTCGGTCACCGAGGATCAGCTTGAATCCTACATGGAGAAGAACAAGCCCGTCGGCGGTCATCATCACCACGGCAGCGGCGCGGAAGATGCCTCCAAGGCTTTCTCCAAGATCGACAGCGACAGCAGCGGTTCGGTTTCCCTTTCCGAATTCGTTGCCGGTCGTCCGAAGGGCATGTCGGAAGAAGACGCGACGACCATGTTCAAGTCCATCGATACCGAGGGCACGGGTTCGATCAGCGAGGAGCAGTTTGCCGCCAAGCTGAAGGAGCAGCGAGCCACGGACGGAACCTCGGATAGCAACTCGCCGTCCGATATGGCGGCTCTGGCCAAGGACCTCATGAAGCAGCTGACGCAGGTCATCCAGAGCTTCAACAACGGCTACGTTGATACCAGCACAGCGACCGCATCCGCCACGTCTGCTTCCTCGACAACGGTTGATTGAACCTCTCGCGGGATCGAACATGCAGCGCGGCGG
>DATMTA010000107.1:0-17212 GCA_035565055.1 Ensifer sp. | reverse complement strand
TTCAGGGCCGGCTGGCCGGAGACGGGATCGACGCGGCCGGGCACGAGCGCATCGACCCGCGCGGCGGCGGCCGTCTCGCCCGTCCAGTGCATCGGAACGAAGATCGCGCCTTGGGCCTGCCTGTCCGTCAGCAGGGCACGGACAATGACCGTCTGGCCGGCTGGCGAGTTGACTGTCACAAGGTCCGCGTCAGCTATCCCAAGCGCCTTTGCATCCAGCGGGTTCATCTCGCAAAAGGGCTCGGCCATATGGGCGGAAAGCCGGGCACTTTTGCCCGTGCGGGTCATCGTATGCCAATGGTCGCGGACACGGCCTGTGTTGAGGGTGAAGGGGAAATTCTTGTCCCGCGCAGCCGGGGAGGGCGCCCTGACGGGCACGAAACGCGCCTTGCCGTCCGCATGATAAAAATGTCCATCGGCAAAGAAGCGTTTGCGCGGCGGTTCACCCCCCGGCTGCGGCCATTGGAACGGGGTGAGGTCGTCGTATCCCGCCGCGTCGATCTCGGCATACGCGCCGATATCGAAATCGCGGGTGCCGTCGTTCTCGAAGGCCGAAAGCTCGGCGTGTTCGGCAAAGACATCCGCCGGCTCGCCGAAATCGAAGTCTTGCGCAAAGCCCATGCGCTTGCCGACTTCTGCCATTTGCCACCAGTCAGGCCGAGCCTCGCCGGGAGGCGGGAGGAAGGGCCGCTGGCGGGAGATGCGTCGCTCGGAATTGGTGACCGTGCCGGATTTCTCGCCCCAGCCGGTGGCGGGGAGCAGAACGTGGGCAAGCCGTGCCGTGTCCGTGTTCGCCTGAATGTCGGAAACGACGACAAAGGGGCAGGCTTCGAGCGCGGCGCGCACCGCGTCGGCATCGGGCATGGAGACGACGGGATTGGTCGACATGATCCAGATCGCCTTGATCCGCCCATCCGCCACCGCCTCGAACATATCCACGGCCTTCAGCCCCGGCTTGTCGGCGATCACCGGCGCATTCCAGAAGCGCTGCACGGTGTCGCGATGCGCGGCATTGCCGAGATCCATATGGGCGGCGAGCATATTGGCAAGCCCGCCGACCTCGCGGCCGCCCATGGCATTAGGCTGCCCGGTCAGCGAAAACGGCCCCATGCCCGGACGGCCGATGCGGCCGGTCGCCAGGTGGCAATTGATGATCGCATTGACCTTGTCCGTGCCGATCGCCGACTGGTTGACCCCCTGGCTGTAGCAGGTGACGGCCTTTTCGGTCTCGGCGAAGAGCTTGAAGAACTGGCGCAGCAGCATTCCGGAAACACCGGTTGCTTCGGAAAGCTCCGCCATGGTCAGCCGACCGGCCTTCATCAGTGCATCGCTGAAGCCTGTCGTATGTTTCCCGACAAAGCCCTCATCCACATGCCCGCCATCCACGAGGTGATGGAAGAGTCCGTTGAACAGCGCCACATCGCCATCGGCGCGGACGGGCAGATGCAGGTCGGCAATGTCGCAGGTCGCCGTGCGGCGCGGATCGATGACCACGATCTTCATGGCCGGGCGGCTCGCCTTGGCGGCGGCCAGGCGCTGATAGAGCACCGGATGGCACCAGGCGGTGTTGGAGCCTATCAGGATCACGAGATCGGCCAGCTCCAGATCTTCGTAACACCCAGGAACGGTGTCGGAGCCGAAGGCGCGCCTGTGGCCGGCGACTGACGAGGCCATGCAGAGCCTTGAATTCGTGTCGATATTGGCCGAGCCGATGAAGCCTTTCATGAGCTTGTTGGCGACGTAATAGTCCTCCGTCAGCAATTGCCCGGAGACGTAGAAGGCGACAGAATTCGGGCCGTGCTCGGCAATCGTATCCTTGAAGCGTCGCGTCACGAGATCGAGGGCTTCGTCCCAGCTTGCCGTTTGGCCGTGGACCTGCGGCGCAAGTACGCGTCCCTCCAGATCGAGCGTTTCGGCGAGCGCGGAGCCCTTCGAACAGAGCCGGCCGAAATTCGCCGGATGGTCCGGGTCGCCCTTGACGCTGACCTTGCCGTCGTCCTCGACACGGGCGATCACGCCGCAGCCGACGCCGCAATAGGGGCAGGTGGTGCGGGTTTCAGTGGGCATTGCGCTCACTCCGCCGCCACCAGAGCCGCAGCCTCGAACGCGATCGAAAGCTGCCCGTCGATATTCCGCACCGGAATGGTCCGCACTTCGCCCTCATCCGCGCCGAGCGCCTTGCCGCTTTCCAGCGAAATGACGAAGTTGTGGAGCGGGCAGGTGACGGCCTTGCCGTGGACGATGCCCTGGCTCAGCGGACCGCCCTTGTGCGGGCATTGGTCCTCAATCGCGAAGACCTCGTTTTCGGCGGTGCGGAAGACGGCGATCTTGCCGTCCGGCGTCCGCACGCAGCGCGCGCCGCGCAGCGGAATGTCGTCGATATGGCCGATGGCGATCCAGTTCGTGGTCATGATCTCACTCCGCTGCCTGATGGAAGCCGACGGTCGCCATCGGCTTGAACTCGTGCTTGTCCTTGCCGGAGACGCGCTCCGACCAGGGGTCGACCTGGGCGAACTTCTGGGAGAAGACGAAACGCTCGTAATAGGCGCGGCGTTTGTCGCCATCCTCCATGATCTGGCGGCGGATTTCGTCATGGCCGATGCGCTTCGCCCATTTGTAGATGCGCTCCAGATAGCGGGCCTGCTCGCGATACATCTGGGTCAGCGCCACGATATGCTCCAGCGCCTCGTCCTCCGTCTTCACCAGACCCAGAACGTCCGTGCCCTTGATGTCGAGACCGGCGGCACCCGCGAAGTGGATTTCGAAGCCGGAATCCACGCAGATGACGCCGATATCCTTGCAGGTCGCTTCCGCGCAGTTGCGCGGACACCCGGAGACGGCGAGCTTCAACTTGGCCGGCGTCCAGGAGCCCCACATGAATTTCTCGATGCGGATACCGAGCCCGGTCGAATCCTGCGTCCCGAAGCGGCACCAGTCGGAACCGACGCAGGTCTTCACGGTGCGCAGGCCCTTGGCATAGGCCTGGCCTGAGACGAAGCCCGCCTTGCCGAGATCTGCCCAGACGGCGGGCAGGTCTTCCTTCTCGACGCCGAGAAGGTCGATGCGCTGGCCGCCCGTCACCTTCACCATCGGAATTTCAAACTTGTCCACCACATCGGCAATGGCGCGCAGCTCTGCCGAATTGGTTACGCCGCCCCACATGCGCGGCACGACGGAATAGGTGCCGTCCTTCTGGATATTGGCGTGAACGCGCTCGTTGATGAAGCGCGACTGGTAGTCGTCGGCATATTCGTCCGGCCAGTCGCAGACGAGATAGTAGTTCAGCGCCGGGCGGCACTTGGCGCAGCCGCAGGAGGTCTTCCATTCCAGTTCCTGCATGACGGCGGGAATGGACTTCAGGCCCTTGGCCTTGATCAGCCGGCGCACATCGTCATGGCCCAACTCGGTGCAGGTGCACATGGGCGTGACGGCGGCCGGATTGTAGGCATCGCCGAGTGTCAGCGACATCAGCTGCTCGACGAGGCCGGTGCAGGAGCCGCAGGAGGCGGAGGCCTTGGTGTGCGCCCGCACGCCGTCCAGCGTCGTCAGGCCCTTGGCCGTGATGGTCGAGGTGATCTTGCCCTTGCATACGCCGTTGCAGCCGCAGATTTCCGCATCATCCGGCAAGGCTGCAACGGCCGCCATAGGGTCCAGCGGGGCGCCCCCCTGGAACGACTGGCCGAAGATCAGCGTGTCGCGCATGGCCGAAATGTCGGTACCCTTCTTCTTCAGGTCGTTGAACCACGCCCCGTCGGAGGTCTCGCCATAGAGAACCGTGCCGATGATGCGGTTGTCCTTGATGACGACACGCTTGTAGATGCCTGCGGTGGCATCGCGCAGCACGATTTCCTCGCGGTCGTCGCCATCGGCGAAATCGCCGAGCGAGAAGAGGTTGATGCCCGTGACCTTCAGCTTGGTCGGCGTGTCGGAATGGACGAAGGCGGGCTTGGTGTCGCCGGCGAGATGGGCGGCGGCAACACGGGCCATCTCATAGAGCGGCGCGACGAGACCATAGACCATGCCATCCACTTCGGCGCATTCGCCGACCGCGAGAATATCGCCGTCGGACGTTTGCATACCGGCATCGACCACGATGCCGCGATTGACCGCGAGCCCGGCGTCCTTGGCAAGGCCCGCATTCGGCCGGATGCCGACCGCCATGACGACCAGCGTCGCTGGGATGATCGTGCCGTTGTCCAGCTCGATGCCTTCGACGCGATCCGTGCCGATGATGCGCTTCGTATTGGCCTTGGTGATGACCTTGATGCCGCGCTCCTCGACGGCCTTTTGCAGCAGATAGCCGGCGGCGGGATCGAGCTGGCGCTCCATCAGCGTCGGCATCACATGCAGCACAGTCACGTCCATGCCGCGTAGCGCAAGACCGGCGGCGGCTTCAAGACCCAGCAGACCGCCGCCGATGACGATGGCCTTTTCGCGCGACTGGGCGGCGAGCAGCATGGCGTCCACGTCGTCGAGGTCGCGATAGGTGATGACTCCAGGCAGGTCCTTGCCGGGAACCGGGATGATGAAGGGCACCGAGCCGGTGGCAATCACCAGCTTGTCATAGCTTTCCGTCACGCCATGGTCGGAGATGACGGTGCGGGCCTGCCGGTTGATCTCGACAATGCGGTGGCCCTTGTAGAGGGTCACGTTGTTCTGGATGTACCAGCCATCGCCATGGATGATGATGTCCTCGAAGGTCTTCTCGCCCGAGAGCACCGGCGAGAGCATGATGCGGTCATAGTTGACGCGCGGCTCGGCGTTGAAGATCGTGACGTCGTAGAGACCGGGGGCCTGTTCGAACAGGTGCTCCAGCATCCGGCCGGGGGCCATGCCGTTGCCGATGATGACGAGTTTCTGGGCCATGGTGAGTTACTCCGCGGCTTCGACGAAGCGGTGGCGTTCGTAGAGGAACTTCAGCACGGCTTCGCGGGATTTCAGATAGGTGCGGTCGGCGGAGAGCGCGATGCGGTCGCGCGGACGCGGGATCGGAACCTCCAGAACCTCGCCGATACGGGCTGCGGGGCCATTGGTCATCATGACGATGCGGTCGGAGAGCAGCACGGCCTCATCCACGTCGTGGGTGATCATGATCATCGTGTTGCCGAGACGCGCATGGATCTCCATGACCGCGTCCTGAAGATGGGCGCGGGTCAGCGCATCGAGCGCGCCGAAGGGCTCGTCGAGCAGGAGGATTTTCGGCTCCATGGCGAGCGCGCGGGCAATGCCGACGCGCTGCTTCATGCCGCCGGAGATTTCGGCGGGGCGCTTGTCCTTGGCGTGGGCCATCTGAACGAGGTCGAGATTGTGCATCACCCAGTCATGCTTCTCCGCCTTGCTCTTGCGGCCGGCAAACACCTTGGAAACAGCGAGGTTGACGTTCTCGTAGACGGTGAGCCAGGGCAGCAGCGAGTGGTTCTGGAAAACGACGGCGCGTTCCGGGCCCGGTGCGTTGACTTCGGTGTTGCCGAGCAGGATTGCACCGGAGGTGACCCGGGTGAGGCCGGCGATCAGGTTCAGCAGCGTCGACTTCCCGCAGCCGGAATGGCCGATGATGGAGACGAATTCGCCCTTTTCGATGGTCAGCGACACGTCCTTCAGGACGTCCGTGCGGACACCGCCGCGCTCGAAGCTCTTGTCGATATGGTCGATCTTCAGATAGCTCGTCATGATGGCCTCCCTCAATTGCTGCGCGTGACGATGGTCCCGACAAAGGCAACGAGCTTGTCGAGGATGAAGCCGGTGACGCCGATATAGACGAGCGCCACGATGATGTCGGAGAGGCGCGACGAGTTCCACGCATCCCAGATGAAGAAGCCGATGCCGACGCCGCCGGTCAGCATCTCAGCCGCGACGATCGCCAGCCACGACAGGCCCACGCCGATGCGCAGACCGGTGAAGATGTAGGGTGCGGCGGCCGGGACCATGATGCGGAAGAAGAATTCCAGGTGGTTCAGGCGCAGCACGCGGGCGATGTTGCGGTAATCATCCGGAATGTTGCGCACGCCGACGGCGGTGTTGATAATGACCGGCCAGATCGAGGTGATGAAGATCACGAAAATGGCGGACGGGTTGCTGTCGCGGAAGGCGGCGAGCGACAGCGGCAGCCAGGCGAGCGGCGGCACGGTGCGCAGGACCTGGAAGATCGGGTCGAGCCCGCGCATCGCCCAGACCGACTGGCCGACGACGGCACCGAGAACAACGCCGACAAGGGCGGCAAGCCCGAAGCCGATGGCGACGCGCTCCAGCGAGATCAGCACGCGCCAGGCGAGCCCGATATCCTGCGGCCCGTTGTTGAAGAAGGGTGAGGTGATCAGATCGGCGCTATCCGTCCAGATCTGCGAGGGCGCGGGCAGACTGGCGCCCGGATGCGAACAGGCCAGCTGCCAGACGCCGAGGATGATCAGGACCACGACGAGCGGCGGCACGATGTTGCGGGCTGCGGCGGCGAATATGGCCTGCGCGCTGAATGTGCGGCGCTGCGGCTTGGGCAGCGAGACGACCGTCGCCGTCTTGGCCGCGGGCATCGCCTCGGTTTCAGGTGGGGCCTTGCGGGCGGTTGCGGTCATGGGGATCTTCCTGTTGGTCGTTTGAGTCGGATGGAGGTCCCGCCCGCTCCAAGGGGAAAGGAGCGGGCGAGGCAGCAATGGCCCTCAGGCCATGGCCTTGATCTTCAGGCTGTTGAGATAGGCCTTGGGATTTTCCGGATCGAAGACCTTGCCGTCGAAGAAGGTCTCTTTCCCGCGCGAGGTCGAGGCCGGAATGTCGGCGGCGGCGACGCCGAGGTCCTTGGCGGCAGAGCGCCAGATGTCCTCGCGGTTCACCTTGTCGACCAGTGCCTTGATATCGGTGTCGGGCGCGAACTTGCCCCAGCGGATATTCTCGGTGAGGAACCAGGCATCGTGGCTCTTGAACGGATAGGACGCATGGTCCTTCCAGAACTTCATCTCCAGCCCGGTATTCTCTACAACGCGGCCATTGCCGTAATTGATATTGCCCTTGAGGCGGCCGGCAACGTCTTTCGGCGGCACGTTGAACCATTGGCGCTTGCCGAGGATCGCCGACATCTCTTCCTTGTTGTCCATGCTGTCGGCCCACATCTGGGCTTCCATCACGGCCATCATCAAGGCCTTTGCCGCAATCGGGTTCTTCTCGATCCAGTCGGTGCGGAGCCCAAGCGCCTTCTCCGGATGGCCCTTCCAGAGCTCGCCGGTCGTGCAGGCGGTGAAGCCGATGCCCTGGTTCACGAGCTGTTCGTTCCACGGCTCGCCGACGCAGAACGCATCCATGTTGCCGACCTTCATATTGGCGACCATCTGCGGCGGCGGCACGACGATGGTGGAGACATCCTTGTCCGGGTCGATGCCGCCGGCCGCGAGCCAGTAGCGGATCCAGAGATCATGCGTGCCGCCGGGGAAGGTCATCGCGACCTTGATCTCGCCGCCTTTCGCCTTCTTGGCCGCGAAGACATCTTTCAGCTTGGACGCATCGAGCTGCACGCCGGTGGAGGCATATTCCTGCGCAACCGAGATGCCCTGGCTGTCGAGATTGAGGCGGGCCAGGATCGACATCGGAACGGGCACGTTGTTCTGCGTTACCTTGCCGGTGGAAATGAGATACGGCATGGGGGTCAGGATATGTGCGCCGTCGATGCCGTTCGCGGCCCCGCCGAGCACGAGATTGTCGCGCGTAGCACCCCAGGAGGCCTGCTTGTTGATCTCGACCTCGGGCAGCCCGTGCTTGTCGAAGAGGCCCTTTTCCTTGGCGATCAGCAGCGGCGCTGCGTCGGTCAGCGCGATATAGCCGAGCTTCACGCCCTTGACTTCCGGGCCGGCCGATTGCGCGAAAGCACCGGACGGGAATGCCATTTTCACTGCGCTGATCAGCGCAGCTGCGGATGTGACCTTCAAGAGATCGCGGCGGCCGATACCTGGTCCTGTCGTCTTCGTCATTGTTTTCTGTCCCTCTGGTGATGTGACGGAGATGCGGAAAAACAAAAAGACGCCGCTGGTTTTTGCGACAACGGGATGGAGGTGTTCCCGTGTGCAGAACCAAGCGACGTCGATGTCTCTGGTGAGCGCGCTTCAGGCGCTCTTGTGTCCGGTCGCCGTTGACCGGATGTGATTAGATAAGCAAGCGGCGTGCCAGTTCCAAAATTGCCATGCTATCCAATTGGAATTCCGGGGGTTTCTCGATTCCGGCGTTTGTTGCAACATCAGTCAAAAGACTGAGAGCGGCGATTACAAATTCGGCATCCAGAAAAGCGTGCGCATTTTTTGTGCAATGCAGCGTGCTCAGGCGTCATGCGCAGCAAGGGGCGGCGCGGCCTGCGTCTTCACCGGAAAGCGGTCCACATAGTCTTGCATCCGTGCCGGATTGAAGGCCTGTCCATCCATGAAATTCGACAGCATCTCGGTCTCTTCCCCAGGGTCGGGAAGAGAGGCTGCCGCGCCGAGTGCGCCGCTGTAGAGGTCGGGCCGGTAGGCGGTTTCGGCCTGTGCCATCTTGTCGTTCGAGAAGTTTGATTGCCCCCAGCGCAGCATCTGGCTGTAGATCCACAGCGCCTGAATAGGACGAGGATAATTTGCTGCTCCGCGATGGAAAAGAAAGTAATCGGGGATGATCCGTTTGGTGCCCTGGGCATCGAGGCTGAATTCGCCGTTCAGGACACGGCGAATGATGTTGCGCGGTGCCTGGATATACGGCGCGGAGCTGAGGATCTCGGCGAGCTGGTCATGATTGTGGGGGGCGTCGCACCAGCGGGCAGCAGCATCGAGCGCCACGATGAGGCGCGCAACGGTGTCGCCATTGGCCTCCGCCCATTCCGGCCGCATCCCGATCACCTTTTCAGGCGCCAGCGGCCAGATATCCTGCTTGGCGGCGACGATGCGGCCCGTGCCGCGCTCGGAGGCCACCATGTTCCAGGGTGCGCCGACGCAGAACCCGTCGATGGCGCCGGCCGCCAGCGCATCCGAGGTCAGCGGCGGCGGAACGACGACGAGTTTCACATCGCGGTCCGGATCGATCCCGCCGGCTGCGAGCCAGTAGCGAAACTCGTAGTTATGCGACGAGAAGGGATAGGTCATGCCAAGCGTCGGGGATGTTTCGCCGCGAGCGCGCATGTCGGTGAGGACTGCGGCGAGCGCCTGCGCATTGGCTAGCGCGGTCGCATCGTCGGGCAGTCCCGTCAATGTCTGCATCCGTTCGAAAATGCGCGCAGACAGCGTGATCGCGTTGCCGCCGCGTCCGAGCGAAAACGGCGTGATGGTGGGCGAGGGGTTCGAGCCGAGACCCAGCATGGAGGCGACAGGCATCGGCGAGAGCATATGGGCGATGTCGAACTGCCGGAAGGCGAGCCGGTCGCGCACATTGGCCCAGGAAACGTCGCGCACCAGATCGAGCTTCAGGCCTTCCTTGTCGGCAAAGCCGAGTTCGGCGGCCACGATGAGGATCGACGCGTCCATCAGCGGGATGAAGCCGGCGCGCAGCGTCTTCTGTTCGCGTGTCACGACTGGCGGCGCGGCGGCGCTCCCGATGGCGCTCATGGAAAACATCTCACTCATGGCTGTTTCTCCCGATCGCGACACCCATCACAGCAGCAGCCCCGCTGCCGTCACGACGCTCTGGGCAATGTCGGCGATCTTCTTCTTTTCGTTCATGGCGGACTGGCGTAGCAGCGCGAATGCCTCTTCTTCGCTGAAGCCTCGCATTTTCATCAAAATGCCCTTGGCGCGCTCGATGATCTTGCGCTCTTCCAGCGCATTGCGCGCCTCGGCGAGTTCCCGCTGCAGGCGACTGAAGGCGTTGAAGCGGCTCACCGCCATGTCGAGGATCGGCTTGACGCGCTCCTTCTTGAGCCCGTCGACGATATAGGCGGAGACGCCCGCATCGACGGCTGCCTCAATGGACGCCGTGTCGGAGCGGTCGACAAACATGGCGATCGGTCGCGACACCGAGCGGGTGAGCTGGAACATATGCTCCATCATGTCGCGGTTCGGGCTCTCGATATCGATGATGATGACGTCAGGCTGCAACGTCTCGATCAGCCGCGCCACGCCATTGACCTCATGAATGACCGTCACCTTGCAATGGCCGGCCTCGGCCAGTCCCTCCTCGATGATCGAGGCGCGGATCGCGTTCTCGTCGATCACCAGGATCGTCAGGTCTGCGGTGATTTTCGAACCGCTCAATGGACCGTCCCGACAAGATAGGAGCCAAAACTGGTGGCGGCGGCGAGAAGCGACCAGCGGGAGATCAGCCATCGGTTCGCCAGCAGCGCGATCGCCATACCGCAGGCGAACAGGAGGAGGCCGACAAGTGGGCTGCCGTCAACGAAAAGGAAGGCTATGGCACCGAGAAATATGCTCGATCCGATGGCTGCTGTTGCCATTTCCGAACGCGACAGGGTGGTCTGCTGCCCGTAGACGGAGGCAAAGGCCGGCCAGCTGAAGGCGATCGCGATGCACAGAAACGGCAAATAAGCTGCCAAGACGGTTTCTCCAGTGTTCCCGCACATGCCAAGCAAGCCGTGTGCCAAGGGATACGCAGGATATTCGGTCTTTGTGTTGCTGATTTTGCCGCCACCTTAATCAAGTGTTTAAATTTTGAGCAGGAAGCTCGGGCTTCTGATGCTTAGGTATTTGCCTTAATAACGCTTGACGGTGGGGCCGGAGAAGTTTACTAAGGTATATGCCTAACTATTCGATCCATCTTGATCTTGCCTTCCATGCCCTCAGCGACCCCACGCGGCGGGCGGTCGTCTCGCGTCTCGTGGAGGGTGAGCTGCCCGTCACGGCGCTGGCCGAACCTTTCGACATGGCGCTGCCCTCCTTCACCCAGCATCTCAAGGTGCTGGAAGACAGCGGTCTGATTGCGAGCGAAAAACGTGGCCGCAGCCGTTGGTGCCGACTGGTTCCGCAGCGTTTCGACGAGGCGGCGGAGTGGATGATGGCCGAGCGTGAGCGCTGGTCGGCGCGGCTGGATCGCCTGGAGGCCTATCTGGACAACAATCAAAAGGGAGAGAGTAAAGATGTCTGATCCATTGGAAACCTGGTCACTGGACCGCGAAATCGTCCTGGTCCGCGTGCTGAACCACCCGCGCGACAAGGTCTTTGCCGCCTGGATGGACCCCAAAGCTCTCTCGACCTGGTATGGGCCGTCGGGCCTGAGCATCGAGACCTATGAGGCCGATATCCGCGAGGGTGGCCTCTGGCGCTTTGATATGGTCGGGGAGTTCGAGGGCAAGGCGCAGCGCTTTCCCAACCTGATCCGCTTTCTGGAAATCGTGCCGAACGAGCGGATTGTCATGGTTCATGGTGCAGCGGACAGCGACGACCCTAGCCGCTTCCGAGTGACGGTAACCTTCGATGAGCAGTCGGATGGCAAGACGGTTCTGACCATGCGCCAGCTGCACCCGACGGTGGAGCGCCGCAAGTTCGTCATCGGCTTCGGCGCGGTGGTCTACGGCCAGCAGACGCTCGACAAGCTGGCGGGCTGGCTGGATCGCTGATCAAAACGAGATACCGGACATGAAAAAGGCCGCGCTGGCAATTGCCGCGCGGCCTTTTCTTATTTCGTTATCGCCAGCCGAGAGCGGGGGCGACGTGCTTGAGGATCGACTCGATCACATGGGCGTTGTAGTCCACGCCCAGCTGGTTCGGCACGGTGAGCAGGAGTGTATCGGCTTCCGCAATGCCCTCGTCGGCTGCCAGTTCCTTGATCAGCACCTCCGGCTCTGCCGCATATGAACGGCCGAAGATCGCCCGCGTGCTGTCGTCGATATAGCCAACGGAATCCTGTTCCTTGCCACCACGGCCGAAATAGGCGCGGTCGCGGTCGTCGGTCAGTGCGAAGATCGAGCGGCTGACGGAGACGCGGGGCGTGCGCGTATGCCCGGCTTCCTTCCAGGCTTCGCGATAGGCGCGGATCTGCTTGGCCTGCTGGATGTGGAAGGGCTCGCCCGTCTCGTCGTTCTTGAGCGTCGAGCTCTGCAGGTTCATGCCGAGCTGGGCGGCCCAGCGCGCGGTCGCGTCAGAACCGGCGCCCCACCAGATGCGCTCGCGCAGGCCTTCCGAATGCGGCTCGATGCGCAGCAGGCCGGGCGGGTTCGGGAACATCGGGCGCGGGTTCGGCTGGGCAAAGCCTTCGCCCTTGAGCACTTCAAGAAATACTTCGGCGTGGCGGCGGCCCATGTCGGCATCCGTCTGACCTTCTTCCGGCTGGTAGCCGAAATAGCGCCAGCCTTCGATCACCTGTTCGGGCGAACCGCGACTGATGCCAAGCTGAAGGCGGCCGCCGGAAATCAGGTCGGCAGCGCCTGCGTCTTCCGCCATGTAGAGCGGGTTTTCATAGCGCATGTCGATGACGCCCGTGCCGATCTCGATCGACTTGGTGCGCGCCCCGACAGCCGCCAAAAGCGGGAAGGGAGAGGCGTGCTGGCGGGCGAAATGGTGGACACGGAAATAGGCGCCATCCGCCCCCAGTTCCTCCGCCGCAACGGCGAGATCGATGGACTGCAGGAGGTTCTCGCCGGCCGAGCGCGTGCCCGATTGCGGCGAGGGCGTCCAGTGGCCAAAGGAGAGGAAACCGATTTTCTTCATGGGACAGGGGTCCTTCACAATTCTTGAGTCCGAAGCGGACTGTTGTTGGACCTTACATAATGTGTCCGGCGCTCAAAGTCGCCTTTGAGACGGTGAACGATGCGTTCAGTGTGTTCTCAAATTGGAGACGAGATATCTCACCAGCTTTCTTTCACCGCTTCCATTGTCACATTGGTCGAGGTGCTGGCGACATAGGGCAGCGTCGAAATGAGTTCACCGAGCACGCGCCGATAGCGGCCGATGTCGCGGGTGCGCACCTTGAGGAGATAGTCGAAGCGGCCGGCGATCATGTGGCACTCCTCCACCTCGCGGATCTTCTTCACCGCCTCGTTGAAGCTCTTCAGCGCCTCCTCGCTCGTGTTGGTCAGCTTCACTTCGGCGAAGGCGATGTGGTCGAGGCCCATTTTCTGCGGGTTGATGACCGCGCGGAAGCCATCGATATAGCCTTCCGAGACCAGCCGCTTGAGCCTGAGCTGGCAGGGTGTCTTGGAAAGGCCGACGGCGCTCGCCAGATCGGTGATCGAGATACGCCCATCATCCGCGACAATCTCGAGTATTTTCAGGTCGATCTTGTCAAGATCACCATACGAGGCGTCATCTCTAGGCTTCATGTATAAAAAATCCAAAATCTTTGGAGAGATCGCCTAGAAAAATAGCCTTCTTTGGTCGGTGAGATCAAGCGGCTTCATGCTATCAGCGAGGTCTGTCCTGCGGTGAAATTGTGGTTGTCTGGGATGGTCTTGCAAGGCGCGCCGCGCCGTGAAACCATCGCCCTGAAACCGCCTTTCCGCTGATCGTTCGAGGAAGGATCATCATGCCCGTTTCGCCATCGCCCTTTGCCGCTTTCGCCCCTACCATCCGCCCTCAGAGCCCGCTTCGCGCCGCCATCACCGCCGCCTATCGCCGACCGGAGGTGGAGTGCTTGGCTCCACTGCTCGCTGCCGCGAAACTGCCGGATGCGATGAAGGGGCAGGTGGCGGAAACGGCGACGGCGCTGATCAAGGCGCTGCGCGCCAAGCACCGCGGAACCGGCGTCGAGGGACTGGTGCACGAATATTCGCTCTCCTCGCAGGAGGGCGTGGCGCTGATGTGCCTGGCGGAAGCGCTGCTGCGCATCCCGGACACCGACACGCGCGATGCGCTGATCCGCGACAAGATCGCCACCGGGGACTGGAAGGCGCATCTGGGCGGCGGGCGCTCGCTCTTTGTCAATGCCGCAACCTGGGGTCTCGTCGTGACAGGCAAGCTCACCTCCACCGTCAGCGACCGTCGCCTGTCGGCAGCACTGACCCGACTGATCGCACGGGCTGGCGAGCCGGTGATCCGCCGTGGCGTCGACATGGCGATGCGGATGATGGGCGAGCAGTTCGTCACCGGCGAGACGATCGACGAGGCGCTGGAGCGTGCCCGCACCATGGAAGCGCAGGGCTTCCGCTATTCCTACGATATGCTGGGCGAGGCGGCGACGACGGCGGCGGATGCCGAGCGCTATTATCGCGATTATGAAAACGCCATCCACGCCATCGGAAAGGCCTCGGGCGGACGCGGCATCTACGATGGGCCGGGCATTTCCATCAAGCTCTCGGCGCTGCATCCGCGCTATGTTCGCGCCAAGGCGGAGCGCGTCATGGGCGAGTTGCTGCCCAAGGTGCGGGCGCTGGCGCTGATCGCCAAGGGCTACGACATCGGCCTCAACATCGATGCGGAGGAGGCCGACCGGCTGGAACTCTCTCTAGACCTGCTGGAAGAGCTGAGCCTCGATCCGGCTCTGGCCGGCTGGAACGGTCTCGGTTTCGTCGTCCAGGCCTATGGCAAACGCTGCCCCTTTGTCCTTGATTACATTATCGATCTTTCCCGCCGCTCGGGCCGGCGAATGATGGTGCGCCTCGTCAAGGGCGCCTATTGGGATGCCGAGATCAAGCGCGCGCAGCTGGATGGGCTTGAGGGTTTCCCCGTCTTCACGCGCAAGGTCCACACCGACGTCTCCTACATCGCCTGCGCCCGCAAGCTGCTTGCCGCGCCGGATGCCATCTTCCCGCAATTCGCGACCCATAATGCGCAGACGCTGGCGACGATCTATCATCTCGCCGGCCCCGATTTCGAGACCGGCAAATACGAGTTCCAGTGCCTGCATGGCATGGGCGAACCGCTTTACGAAGAGGTGGTCGGCAAGGGGAAGCTCGGCCGTCCGGCGCGCATCTACGCGCCCGTGGGTACGCATGAAACGCTGCTCGCCTATCTGGTGCGCCGTCTTCTGGAAAACGGTGCGAACTCCTCCTTCGTCAATCGCATCTCCGACGAGAACGTCTCGGTTGCCGATCTCGTGGCCGATCCGGTCGATGTGGTCGAGGCGATGCCGGTTCCGGGGGCGCCGCATGATCAGATCGCCCTGCCGTCTGACATTTATGGATCAAATCGATGCAATTCGGCAGGCTTGGACCTGTCGAATGAGGCGCAATTAGCCGAGCTTGCCGCGGTCCTTCAGGAAAGTGCCGGGCAGTCATGGAACGTTGGGCCGCTCCTCGCTGACGGCGATGCGACGGGCGAAAGACGCCCTGTGCTGAATCCGGCGGATCACGGTGATGTCGTCGGTCAGGTCACAGAACTGGATGCAGGCGACGCGACGCGCCTCGTTCGCGTCGCCGCAGACCATGCTGCGGCTTGGGCGCAAACGCCTCCCGCCGAACGCGCAGCTTGCCTCGATCGTGCCGCCGACCTCATGCAGGGCAAGATCGATCTGCTGATGGGCATTGCCATGCGCGAGGCAGGCAAGTCCGCGGCCAACGCCATCGGCGAGGTCCGCGAGGCCATCGACTTCCTGCGCTATTATGCCGATCAGGCGCGCAAGACGCTGGGCGCGGCGCATCTGCCGCTCGGCCCCGTGGTCTGCATCAGCCCGTGGAACTTCCCGCTTGCGATCTTCACCGGCCAAGTGGCCGCAGCGCTCGTTGCCGGCAATCCCGTTCTGGCAAAGCCGGCGGAAGAAACGCCGATCATCGCACATGAGGCCGTGAAGATCCTGCACGAGGCGGGCGTTCCGCGTGCTGCCCTGCAGTTCGTTCCCGGCGATGGCCGGGTGGGGGCGGCCCTTGTCGGCGCGCCGGAGGTGGCGGGTGTGATGTTCACCGGCTCGACGGAGGTTGCGCGGCTCATCCAGGCGCAGCTGGCGGAACGGGTTTCCGCGACCGGCAAGCCGATCCCGCTGATTGCCGAAACAGGCGGGCAGAATGCCATGATCGTCGATTCCTCGGCGCTCGCCGAACAGGTCGTCGGCGACGTCATCGCGTCTGCCTTCGACAGCGCCGGACAGCGTTGCTCGGCGCTGCGCATCCTCTGCCTACAGGAGGATGTGGCCGATCGCGTGCTGCATATGCTGAAAGGGGCGCTCGCCGAACTGACGCTCGGCCGCACCGACAAGCTGAGCACGGATATTGGGCCGGTTATCAATAGTGAAGCCAAGGGCGTCATTGAGGCGCATATCGAACGTATGCGCGGGCTCGGTCTGCCCGTCGAACAGGTGGCTTTGCCGGCAGATGCCCGCAAGGGAACCTTCGTTGCGCCGACGATCATCGAGATGCCGTCGCTGAAGGAACTGAAGCGCGAGGTCTTCGGCCCGGTTCTGCATGTCATCCGCTATCGTCGTGCCGATCTGGACCGGCTGATCGACGAGATCAACGCGACCGGCTATGGCCTGACCTTCGGCCTGCATACGCGGCTCGATGAGACGATCGCGCATGTCACGAGCCGCATGCGGGTCGGCAATATCTATGTGAACCGCAACGTCATCGGCGCGGTCGTTGGTGTCCAGCCCTTCGGCGGACGCGGGCTTTCCGGCACGGGGCCGAAGGCGGGCGGGCCGCTCTATCTCGGACGCCTGGTGCAGAAGGCCCCTGTGCCGCCGCAGCATCATTCGGTGCATACCGATCCGGCGCTCGGCGACTTCGTTCGCTGGCTCGACGAGCGGCAGGATCACGCAGGTGCCGAGGCCGCGCGCGAACTGGCCGAGCGCTCGGCGCTTGGTCTTGCAACCGAGCTGCAGGGTCCGGTGGGCGAGCGGAACGTCTATGGCCTGCATCCGCGCGGGAAAATTCTCCTTGTACCGCAGACACTTGAGGGGTTGAAGCGCCAGCTTGCCGCTGTTTTCGCCACGGGCAATTCGGCCATCATCGACGAGGCTTCGGGCCTCAAGGCGCAGTTCGGGAATCTCCCTGCTGCTGTCGCCTCGCGCATCGGCTGGGCCTTTGACTGGAGCGCGGCCGGTCCTTTTGCCGGGGCGTTGATCGAGGGCGATGGTGCGCGGGTTCTGGCGGTAAACCAGAAAATCGCCGGTCTTTCCGGGCCGCTCGTTCTGGTGCAGGCGGCGACAACGGACGAGCTTTTGTCTGATGCCGATGCGATCTGCCTGAACTGGCTGCTGGAAGAGGTGTCCACTTCGGTCAATACGGCCGCGGCGGGCGGGAACGCCAGTTTGATGACGATTGGCTAACTAGAATACTAGTTAGTGTAAGCATCGGTGGCGCCCGCAAGCGCTCTGCATGTCACGGCGTTTGCCCAGGAAAAGTGCGCGCGTCAACAGACCGAAGCGCTCCCAAATCGAGAAAGACAAAGCGGTCA
>DATMTA010000106.1:0-3502 GCA_035565055.1 Ensifer sp. | reverse complement strand
CGTTGGAAATGACGATATCGGCCAGCGCCGAAAGCCGCACCGCATCCGCCGTCAGCGGGGCGGTGTTGATGACCGTGGTCACCCCCTTCGCCTTGGCAAGCGTGAGCGCCTTTTCGACGGAGGCCGGCGGAACTTCGAGCTGGAGCATGAGATAGCCGCCCTTGTCGGTGGCGGCGACGGCCTTTTCGGCGTCGGCTTGCGAAACTTCGCCATTCGCGCCGGGTACGACCACGATCACGTTCTCGCCATCGCCGCCGACGAGGATATGGGCCGTGCCGGTAGGCATGGCTGCGGTCTTGGTCAGAGACAGGTCCGCCCCGCCTTCGGCGAGCAGCGCCAGCGCATCCTTGGCGAAGGCATCGTCGCCAACGGCGCCGGCCATCTTGACGGACGCGCCCGCACGTGTGGCGGCGAGCGCCTGATTGGCGCCCTTGCCGCCGGCAGCGGTGGCGAAGGAGCGGCCCGCAACCGTTTCGCCCGGCTTCGGCAGGCGGTCGGTGGTGGCGATGAGGTCCATGTTGATGGAGCCGAAAACGGTAATCATGCGCGTACTCTTCAATGATGAATGCGCGGCAGATTGCATTGGCACCTAGTCTTCGTCAACCACGCGCAGCTTGAGCATCCCCGTGCGGCTCTCGACGTGTCGGGAGGGGCCGGGCTCGTCGGCAACAGCCTCCGCTGGAGGCAGCGTCTCAAACTCCATTTCCTCGATCTTCGCACCGCGCTTCATCAGCTTGGAGGTGGAGGTTGCGATCAGCTCGACATCCTTCTGCGTCTGGGAAAAATGCGTCTGCAGTTTCTGCACGCGTTCGTCCAGACGGCTCAAGTCTTCCATCAGCCTGACCACCTCGCCCTGGATCAGATGCGCCTGTTCGCGCATCCGCTGGTCTTTGAGGACGGACTGGATGACCTGGATCGACAGCATCAGCAGCGAGGGCGAGACGATGACAACGCGGGCCCTGTGCGCCTTCTGCACCACGCTTTCAAAGTTCTCGTGGATCTCGGCGAAGATCGATTCCGACGGCACGAACATGAAGGCGATGTCCTGCGTTTCGCCCTTGATCAGATATTTGCGGGCGATATCGGAGATGTGAATGTCGAGGTCGCGGCGGAAATTCTGGACGGCGAGCTTGGCGGCTTCCGGCGAACCAGCGTCTCGAATGGCGTTATAGGCCTCCAGCGGAAACTTGGCATCGACCACCAGCGAGGGCTGGCCGTTCGGCATCCGCACCAGGCAATCCGGTCGCGAGCCATCCGACAGCGTCGCCTGGAATTCGTAAGCGCCGATCGGCAGACCATCGGCAATGATCGTCTCCATGCGCGACTGGCCGAAGGCGCCGCGCGTCTGCTTGTTGGACAGGATCGCCTGGAGGCCGACAACGTCCTTGGCGAGCGACTGGATGTTGTTCTGCGCGGTATCGATGACGGCAAGACGCTCCTGGAGACGGCGCAGGTTTTCATGCGTTGCCTTGGTCTGCTCGGTCATGGAGGTGCCGAGACGGTGCGTCATGCCGTCGAGCCTCTCGCCGATCGCCTTGTTGAGTTCCGCCTGCCGCGCGCCGAAAATCTCGGCCATGGAGGACATGCGCCCCTGCATTTCGGCCTGCGCCCGGGCAATTTCCGCAAGTCGGGCTTCTGCCGCCTGCGCCTGGGCGGCAAGAGCAGCGTTCAATTCCTCTGCCGCGCGGCGATTGCGTCCACCGGCTACGACGAAAGCGAGGACCAACAGGGCAAGAAGCAAGATGCCCGCGCCAATCAGGATGGCGGGGCTGACGGGCAGCCCTGAGAGCGTGAAGAGCGGAGCAGTGAAAGGCGAGACATCTCTTTGCATGGGGCCAGACTAGCAGATTCGTCGACATGTTCCATCTATGTTCTCACGAACTCGCTCATAATTCCCCATGGCGCGTGAGCTTCATATCCATGAACAATCTCGTTTTGCCTATGACTCGCGACATCTGGCACGGAGAATTAGAGGAATATTAATTAACGATTGCGATTTCTCTTCCGTACTTTTTCACGAGGTAAAATCCATGACAGAGACGAATTCGACCGCCGAACTTCGCGAGCGCCTGGCGTTTCTGGGCATGGACGAGACCGCGCTGGCACGGCTTCGCGCGATGGAAGGTGACATCGTGGCCTCCCTTTCCCCGGGCCTCGAGCGCTTCTACGGACTGATGATCAAGCATCCGCAGATGGCGGCGTTCTTCCGCGACGCGCGGCACATCGAATTTGCAAAAAATCGGCAGAAGGAACATTGGAGCAAGGTGGCAGCGGGCGCCTTTGATGGCGCCTATGTTCAGGGCGTGACGGCGGTTGGCCATGCACATGCGCGCATCGGGCTCGAGCCGCGCTGGTATATTGCGGGCTATGCACTGCTGCTGGAAAGCATGATCGGCCATGTGGTGAAGGCGCGCTGGCCCTCGCGCTTCGGCAAGGGCGGTGCCGAGCAGATCGGCGCGGAAGTGGCCGTGATGGTCAAATCGGCGCTTCTCGACATGGACTATGCCATCTCCGTCTATCTGGAAGAGCTGGACAAGCGGCGCGAAGCCGCCGAAGCCGAGCGCCGTCGTAACGAGGAGGCGCAGGACATCGCGATTGCCGCGCTGAGCCTCGCACTGGAGACGATGTCAAACGGCGATCTCGAATACCGCATGGATGAAGGCGGCGATGGCCTGTTCGCCCGCGTGGCGCGGAGCTTCAACATGAGCGCCGAGCGCCTGCGCCAGACGCTCGGCCTTGCGCAGACGATCACCGAGGAAGCTAGCAGCTCGATTGCCGGGATCTCGGTCTCCGCCGACCAGCTTGCCGAACGCACCGAACAGCAGGCCGCGGGCATCGAGGAAAGCTCGGCTGCATTGCACGAGCTGACACAGAGCGTGGCGACCAGCGCCAGCGGGGCGCACTCGGCCGCAAACGTCGCCTCCGATGCGCTGAACGTGGCGCAGGAATCGGGCCGCGTCGTCGCCGAGGCCGTCTCTGCCATGGACGAGATCGAGCAGTCCTCCCAGAACATTTCCAAGATCATCGGCGTCATCGACGAGATCGCCTTCCAGACCAACCTGCTCGCCCTGAATGCCGGTGTCGAAGCAGCCCGTGCCGGTGAAGCCGGCAAGGGCTTCGCGGTCGTCGCACAGGAGGTGCGGGAACTGGCCCAGCGCTCGGCGCAGGCGGCCAAGGAGATCAAGGAACTGATCCGCCATTCCGCGACGGAAGTGGAAGGCGGCGTTCGCCTTGTGACGGAAACTGGCGAGGCGCTGAAGATCATCGGCCAGCATGTCAACGACATCAACGGCCAGCTGAACGCCATCGCGACCTCCGCGCGCGAACAGTCGATCGGCCTTGCCGAGGTCAACTCTGCCGTCAATCAAATGGACCAGACGACGCAGCAGAATGCCGCGATGGTGGAGCAATCGACCGCCGCCAGCGCCTCACTTGCCACCGAGGCGGAACGTCTGCGCCAGCTTGTCGGGCAGTTCCAGGTCGGCGCAGTATCGAGCCGCGC
>DATMTA010000105.1:0-14319 GCA_035565055.1 Ensifer sp. | reverse complement strand
GGCTGCGCGGGCAACGCGCTGGATGTCGGAACGCGCGATGCCGAGATCGGTCAGTTCGCGGTTCGACATGCGGTCGAGTTCGACAACGGTCTGACGATACTTGCGCCAGGTAGCAAAAGAGCGAGCGATGTTCATGGCCTTTTCCTTCTCTAGGGTTTGGCAACGCGTCTGGCTGCCTCTTCATCTCTGAGAACGGTTATATGTTGCATTGCAGCAATGATAAAGCGCAATTCCGGAAGGTCACCCATGCGCAAGACGCATGGCGCCTTGCAAGCCTTCGGTATCATTAAGGATTTTTTAACGGAAAGCCTTCGGGCCGCCGTCGTCTCAGGTACGCTGCTCTGCGGCCATGCGGAGCGTTTGACCGTGCGTCTGCAAGGAGCGAGGCGGCACGACATGAAGGATGGAACGGCTGTTCCATTTCGAAAGTGACCTGGCAGGGATTGTGAGTGATCGGCAGGGATAGTGAGGGGCGAAGAAGTTGGGAGCTGGAAACATGCCCCAGAAATTATAACGCCCGCCGCGGGAGGAGGTGCGGCGGGCGTCATATAAGCGACTGACAACTGGGAGGAGGAGTGTTGCCAGTCATAAACGAGACGTCCTGGGAGGAGGAGTGGACAGTCTCGAATTCGAATTTCGTTTCTCAGTTCGGTCTGCAGTTCTCTGCGCCCGTCTGATGATTTGAATATAGATCATCCATTCCGTTTTGTGCACTGCGAAATGTACATAGGTGACATGCGCTGATCGCATGGCTTTTGTCTATCATCTTTAGGGACGATATCACGCGCCAGTTAAGGTGTCCCTAACGGAGCGGCAGATGCGCTCCATACATATAGGGATGCCGGCCCAGCGCCCGCTATTTTCTATTGCGATCTTCATGACGGGTGATATAGAGGCGGCTTCCATGCGGGCCGGGTCTCTTTGAGGAGAGGAGCGGGCCTGCTGTGAGCGCGGGTATGGCGGAATTGGTAGACGCAGTGGATTTAGGTTCCACCGCTGAAAGGCGTGGGGGTTCGAGTCCCTCTACCCGCACCATATAGATTAAAGTGGCAGATGGGCAGGCAAAGGAGAGGCTTTTGCGCGCGATATGCGGCATTTTGCTTGCCAAAGCGCCCTGAATTTGCATAGAAGCCACTCCGGCAAATCGAGGTTCCGGCAGCGCGCCTCGCGATCAATGAGGCAAAAGATACGCGCCGCCGCTTGGAAATGAAGGTTTTAACATGCAGGTAATCGAAACGCTCGCTGAAGGGCTGAAGCGCGAAATCAAGGTCGTCATCCCGGCCAAGGACATGGAAGCTCAGATGAATGAGCGCCTTGAGGGTGTGAAGGACCGCGTCCGGATCAACGGTTTCCGTCCGGGCAAGGTGCCGTTCGCACAGCTCAAGAAGATGTATGGCAAGTCGGTCATGGCCGAGCTCGTCAACGAGATCGTTCGCGTGCGTCCGAACGAGATCCTGACCGAGCGTGGCGAAAAGTCGGCCACGCAGCCGGATATTTCGATGACCGAGGACGAGGCGGAAGCCGACAAGATCCTCGCAGCCGAAGCCGATTTCGAATTCACGATTGCCTATGAAGTGATCCCGAAGTTTGAACTCAAGGACGTTTCGAAGATCAAGGTCACGCGCGAAGTCGTCGAGATCGCTGACGAGGAAGTCGACGCGCAGGTTCTGCAGATCGCAGAAAGCGCAAAGACCTACGAAACCAAGAAGGGCAAGGCTGCGCTGGGCGATCGCGTCACGATGGATTACCTCGGCAAGGTCGATGGCGTTCCCTTCGATGGCGGCAAGGATGAGGACGCAGAACTCGTTCTCGGCTCCAACCGCTTCATCCCGGGCTTCGAAGACCAGCTCGTCGGCGTCAAGGCTGGCGACGAAAAGGTCATCAATGTCACGTTCCCGGCTGACTACCCGGCTGCAAACCTCGCCGGCAAGGACGCGACCTTCGACATCAAGGTCAAGGACGTTGCAGGTGCCAAGGACGTTGAGATCAACGACGAACTGGCCACGCAGCTCGGTCTCGAATCCGCTGAAAAGCTGCGCGAGATCGTTCGCAGCCAGCTCGAAAGCCAGTATGGCTCGGTCACGCGCCAGAAGCTGAAGCGCCAGATCCTCGACCAGCTCGACGAGATGTACGACTTCGCAACGCCTGAAAAGCTGGTTTCGGCCGAATTCGACAACATCTGGCGCCAGATCAACACCGATCTTGCCCAGTCCGGCAAGACCTTTGCTGACGAAGACACGACGGAAGAAGCCGCACGCGAAGAGTATAACAAGCTCGCTCAGCGTCGCGTTCGCCTTGGCCTGGTTCTGTCCGAAATCGGCGACAATGCCAAGATCGACGTCTCCGACGAGGAAATGCAGCAGTCGCTCTTCGCACAGCTGCGCCAGTTCCCCGGCCAGGAGAAGGAAATCCTTGACTACTTCCGCAACACGCCCGGTGCTGCCGCTTCGCTGCGCGCACCGATCTTCGAAGAGAAGGTCATCGACCATCTGCTGAACGAGATTTCTGTCACGGACAAGAAGGTCTCCAAGGAAGAGCTGCTGGCTGACGACGAAGCCGAAGGCAAGTCCGAAGGCAAGAAGGCTGCTCCGAAGAAGAAGGCTGCTGCCAAGAAGGAAGCCGCTGCTGAAGAGGCTTCTGCCGACGAAGCTGCTTCTGAAGAAAAGCCGGCTGCAAAGAAGAAGGCTCCGGCCAAGAAGAAGGCTGCCGACGAATAATCGTCGCTTCCACCTGATACAATCAAGAAGGCGGTCCTTGCGGGCCGCCTTTTCATTTTGTGCTTGCGAATTCTGCAATGTGAGAGCAGCTGGTTTCCGCTCAGTCGGGCGAGGTCATCTCGCCGGCGGCTCCCGTTGCACTTTGCGGGATCTGGCTCTGGTTGGCATCGTCACGCCCGAGCAGGACTTCGACATCGCTGTTGCGGCCCGCCTTCACCTGGAAATCGCGCTGATAGATCTTGTCCTTGTTGCGCGCGACCGCCGTGTAATTGCCTTCCGAAAGGACCATGGTGGCAAACGCGCCGACATTCTCGGCGATGATGTCGCCCGAGGCCGTGAGGATGGACCAGGCCGTGTCCGCGATCGCCTCGCCGCCGGCGCTGGAAACCAGCTTGAATGTGACGCGCGCCGCGCGGTGCTGGATGGTGGCCTGCGTCAGCTTGCCGGCCGCAACCTGAATGTCGGCCCGGATGATGGCATTGAGGCTGCCATAGGTCGAAACCACGTGGTAGGTGCCTGAATTGAGCCGCACGATGGTGTTCGGCGCGACATCCTGCATGACGAGACCGCGTTCGCCGTCGTCCTGCACGTCATTGGTATAGATCGAGAACTTCAGATCCTTGTCGGGGATCTTCGTGTCGCTGCCCGAGACGGCGTGGAGCACGATCCCGCCGGCGTCGAGGACGAGCTCCTGGTTGGCGACATCGCCGCTGGCCGGCACCGTGAAGCGTTTGGTCGCGGTTGCGCGTCCGAAGGCGGCATTGAGGAAATAGTCGCCGGGCGCAAGGTGAAAGGTATGCGAACCACCGTCGGAGGCCGCAATCAGCTGCAGCTTCCCGTCCTGGCCGGGAATGGCGGAAAACACATGCCACGAAATCCCGTTCTGCATCGCCTGACCGTCGGCGGTGAGCTTCGCATCGCAACGGACGTTGCGTGCATCTTTCGGGACCGATGGTCCTTCCACCGAGGGCGAGAAATTGTTGATGCCCGGAAGCTTGAGCTTCGGCTCGCCACTGGGAGACGCGGCGAAGGGATCGACCGCACCCGCCAGTGTCGGCGCCAGCGCAAGGAGTATTGCCGCGGCTGCTGCCAAAGGGACATTGGATGTGATGCGCGTCATGTCGTCCTGCTCAAAGCCGCAACCCGGCGTGGCCGAAACCGGTGCTTTCATATCATAGAGTTCGTCAGGGAAAAGTGGAATCCGGTTTTCCCGATGAGACAAACGAAAGTCAAAGGCTCCAGGCAAATCTGCGGATGCGGTGATAATGCGCGCCCGTCAGGCAATTTGATGACCGCGACGCATTGTTCCACCGGTGTGGCTTGCATAGGTATGGACGGTCGGCAATAAGCGTTGCGGACGCACAGTACGAGGAGACATGCCCATGGCAGCCAACACCGCGCTCATCGAATATCTCCAGGTTCGCCGCTCGACGCCGGCATTCCAGATGCGCGAACCCGGACCGGACAGGGCAGGGATCGAGGATATCCTGCGGCTGGCGGTTCGTGTGCCGGACCACGGCAAGATCGCGCCCTGGCGCTTTGTCGTCTACACGGGCGATATCCGTGCCACAATCGGCGAAAAGCTTCTGGAAATGGCGCTGGAACGCGATCCGAACCTGTCGGGCGAGATGATCCAGGTCGAGCGCAGCCGTTTCACGCGGGCACCCGTCGTCATCGGGGTGATCAGCACCGCAGCACCCCACGTCAAGATCCCGGAATGGGAACAGGTCATGTCCGCCGGCGCCCTTTGTCTCAATGTGCTCATGGCGGCCAATGCGCAGGGCTATGCGGCAAACTGGCTGACCGAATGGTACGCGTTCGACGAACGGGCGTTTCCGCTTCTCGGCGTCAAGCCGGGCGAGAAGGTTGCCGGTTTCATTCACATCGGCTCGACGGACTTTCCTGCGGTTGAACGCCCGCGTCCGGAACTTTCCGAGAAGATCACCTGGATGGAGGGCTGACGCCCATGTTCTACGAAACCGGTCATCGTCCCCCAATCCTGAAGCACGATCCGTTCAAGGCCATCGTGTCGCCGCGGCCGATCGGATGGATCGGTACGAAATCGAAGGAGGGCGTCCTCAATCTCGCACCCTATTCCTTTTTTGCGGCGATCGCCGATCACCCGCCGCTGGTCATGTTCTCCTCGAGCGGCCGCAAGGACAGCCAGCGCAATGTCGAGGAGACCGGCGTCTTCACGACCAACCTCGCCGGACGTGCGCTTCTCGACGCGATGAATGTCAGTTCGGCGTCTGCACCGTCCGACATTGACGAATTCGCGCTGGCGGGCCTCACGCCGGTCATGGGGCGCCTTGTCGATGCGCCTCTGGTGGAAGAGGCCTATGCGGCGCTGGAGTGCCGCGTGGTCGAGGTGAAGCCGCTGCGTGGCCTCGATGGGGTCGAATCGGAAAACACGATGATCATCGGTCAGGTCGTCGGCGTTCACATTCGCGACGAGGCGATCAGGGAAGGGCGGCTGGACATGGCGCTGGTGCGACCGCTCGGGCGTCTCGGCTACATGGACTATTGCGACGCGGGCGAAGTGTTCGAACTATTCCGGCCGAGTTGGCCGATCCGGTAGCAAGTGGAATTTCTGGAGAGGAAGTGGCACGCCCTAGGGGAGTCGAACCCCTCTTTTCAGAATGAAAATCTGACGTCCTAACCGATAGACGAAGGGCGCATGCCTGTACGCGAACTGCTCTTTGACGAACCGTCTCGCGCTGTGGCGACCTTATAGTCAGCGTTCGGGATTCCCGCAAGACGAAATTTACAGTTTTCAAACGGGATCATCACCAATTCCTGGCAATTCCGGTGGGACGAAAGATGAAAGATGTCAGAAGGCTACGCGCGATACTTCGCGTGATGCTCCAGCAAGGCAATCGCACCGATCCGACATTTAAAGATGGAGAGTGGGTGGCACGCCCTAGGGGAGTCGAACCCCTCTTTTCAGAATGAAAATCTGACGTCCTAACCGATAGACGAAGGGCGCATGCCTTTCCGTGAGACGTTTTCTTTCGAACCGTCTCGCGGTGTGGCGACCTTATAGTCAGCGGAATTTCATCCGGCAAGCGGGAAATTCGCGTTTTTCAAAAAAAATTCATGAAGCCTGAAAAATGCGGCGGACAAAGAGGTTTCGAAAGGCAATTCAGCATGTTAGCTGAATTTACCTGTGCTTCTTCTTCTTCCGGTGGCAGCGCCAGTCCCAGTCACGCTGATCGCCGGTGTCGATATGCACGGAGTTCGTGTAGCAATAGGTGCCGACGCCGCCGCGTTCGGGAAGCGAACGCAGGAAGTTGGCCAGCTCCCACTTGGAAACGCCGTTCACCTGGATGTCGGCGGCGCTGCAGGTCGTGTGCAGCGAATGCTCTGCGCCGCCGGCCTTGGCGTTCCAGGTTGGCGGGCGGTAACCCGAGGTTACGATCGGGGGCTTGCCGTAGTGCTTCTCCACGGTGTGGAGCATTTTCATCAGTTCCGGCTTGAAGCAGTCCGTCTCGACATAGGGTGTCTGGATCCAGATGCCGTTCGGCGCCACACGCGCCAGGCCCGGCGCCGAAATCAGCCGCATGAGGCCAGCGGGTTCGCTGTCGTCACTATTGTCGTCGGCATTGCCGTCATCGCCTTCGCCTTCCACGGCAGCGGGCGCGGGCTTCGGCGGGAAGAAGGCGTTCAGCTTGGCGACTGGACGACTGCCGTCATCCGGCGTGGCGCTCAATGGGTTCGCCGGCTGTGGCGTCTGCAGACGCAGTGGGTTCGCGGGCTCGATCCTGGAAGTCTTTTCCTCGACCGGAGGCTGACTGAAGCGACCAGCGTTGAAATCCTGCACCGGCGGCTCGGTCGGCGTCGGGACGGAAACGGGATTTTGCGGCTGCATCGTGAAAAGGCCTGCGACCTTCTGCTGCTGCTGCGTTTCGGGCGGCGTCAGGACACGACCGCCCTTGGGCGATGCCTGTTGATCTTCCGCAGCCTGCTTTGCGCTGGCGGTCGCTGCGGGTGCAGGCTCAGTTGCGGCAGTGTCCGCTTCCGGTGGCGTATAGATGTTGATTACCGAGGGATTGAAGCTCGGGGCAGGAACCGATGTGGGCACCGTGACGCCGCTTTTCTGTGCGGCGGCCTGTTCTTCTGGTTTGGGCGGAGCGGTGGAGAAGATGCTGCCGCGCGCGGCATTCAGCGCTACCTGCATCTGGTGGTCGGTGGTGGTCGGGCGGAAGGCCGCTGCATTTCTCGGGATCGGGATCGCGCCCATGCGGGCCTGGGTTGCCGCGGCAATGACAGCCTGCTGATCCGCCGCCACCGGCTCGCCGTTGCGGATCTCCACTTCCGGTGCCGTCTCGGGGTTGAGTGCCAGCCGCTGTGTCTTCTGGTTCTGCGGTGCCTGTGCAGTCTGGGAACTTGCCGGATTCCTGTTGCCCTGGGCGGGGGCCTGCGATGCCGAAACGAGCTTGGGGTCGAAGGAGCTTTCAAACGAAGAAGACATGCAGCCCGACAGCGCAAAGGCCGTCAGCAGTCCGGTCGACAGGGCCAGAAGCCTCTTGTCCGCCGATCCTCTTTGCTGCTGCTGTTTCAAACGTGGGGCTCCCAAATCTCGAACTGGCGCAAATTTCTAAGGAAAGGTCCGGACGATGTAAACTGTCCGGACCTGCCGTTGCGTCAATTTGAGAAGCAGCGCATAAAACCCCTAATTATTTCAGGAGCATGACGTCTTCAAAAAATCTCGGATCACCACGCTCCGGTGTTCTTCATGGAAGCCCAGGGCTCCTGCGGTGCCAAACTTTTGCCTTTTTGCAGAATCTCGAAGGAGATGTTGTCTGGCGAGCGAATGAAGGCCATGTGACCGTCGCGCGGCGGGCGATTGATGGTCACGCCATGTTTCTGCGCATTGTCGCAGAAGGCATAGATGTCATCGACCTCATAGGCGAGGTGGCCGAAGTTGCGACCGCCGGTATAGGCCTCCGGATCCCAGTTGTATGTGAGCTCGAGGCAGGGAGCGCCGGCTTCGGTCGCATTGGCCTTGTCTTCCTTCGCGGCCAGGAAGACGAGCGTGAAGCGACCTGCTTCGTTTTCGATCCGTCTGGTTTCTTCCAAACCCATGACGTTGCGGTAAAATTCCAGCGATGCGTCAAGATCGGTCACGCGGACCATGGTGTGCAGATAGCGCATAGGGGTGTCCTCCATTGAGTGGCCGCCCTCATATGCGGTCGGATAAAGCCTCGGGCAAGCCCGCAATGTCACGAATCCAGCTGTGGAAGACGCGAGTCGCTGGGGTTAAACGCAAACTGGCACTTGCACTGAAACCCGAACACATTGTTAATCTTTGTGGCGAGAATCAGTTAACCGTGATTGCATGTGACGCGTAAACGAGGGGCAACGGGAAATGGCGGACAGAATATCGGCGAAAGATATTTCTACTGTTGACGATGTTTCCGGTGAATCCGTCGATCTCATAGAAATCACCGGTGTCGTGAAGTGGTTCGACGTAGCCAAGGGCTTCGGCTTCATCGTGCCCGACAATGGAATGCAGGACGTGCTTTTGCATGTGACCTGCCTGCGTCGCGACGGATTTCAGACGATCCTTGAGGGCACGCGCATCGTGGCGCTCGTACAAAAGCGCGATCGTGGCTATCAGGCTTTCCGCATTCTCTCCATGGACCAGTCGACGGCGGTTCATCCGTCGCAGCTTCCGCCGGTGAAAACGCATGTTCAGGTAACGCCGACGAGCGGGCTGGAGCGCGTTCTGGTCAAGTGGTTCAATCGCACGAAGGGCTTCGGCTTCCTGACGCGTGGCGAGGGCACTGAAGACATCTTCATCCACATGGAGACGCTGCGCCGCTTCGGCATGACCGAGCTGCGCCCCGGCCAGACGGTGCTGATCCGCTTCGGCGACGGCGAGAAGGGCCTCATGGCGGCGGAAATCCATCCGGATGTACCGGCTCCCCCGGCGCGCTCGCACTGATGCGCTCGGGTGCCTTGTCTCATCTGATTCGGGCTGTCTTCGGCGCGCTCGGTCTGCTGCTGCTCGCCTTTCTGCCTGCAGCTGCCGACAGCTTGCCGACCAGCACACTCACGATCACCGGACACACCGGAAAGGGGCATGAGTTCAAGGTCGAGGTCGCGGCATCAGCGCCGACTCGCGCCGCGGGTCTCATGAACCGCAAATCCCTCGCCGAGGGCAGGGGCATGATCTTCATCTTCCCGCAGCCGAAGCAAGTGATGATGTGGATGAAAGACACGCTCATCCCGCTCGACATGCTCTTCATCGACACCAGCGGCAAGGTGTTCAACATTGCCGAAAACGCCAAGCCAATGGACGAGACAATCATCCCCTCGCGCGGGCTTGCTGCCTATGTGCTGGAACTTGCCGGCGGCGAAGCCAAGCGCCTGCATCTGGCGGCAGGGGATAAGGTGAGCGGCGCCGCGCTGGGCTTCACGGCGAAGAATTGATGGCCTGACGACCTGTTCCTCAGGTGAAGATCAAGTTCCACGACACTCCACCACAAAGAACAAATGATGGATTTGCGGGCGACGCGGTTGGTATGAGTCGCTCACCGGCGCAGCGTCTGGAGCGCGATTGCGCCGAACAATCCGGCCTCAAGCGCAGATAAACAACGATTTCAGGGATCTTTGCCGTTCGAAATGGTCGGAGTGGAGAGATTCGAACTCCCGACCCTCTGGTCCCAAACCAGATGCGCTACCAGACTGCGCTACACTCCGTCACATTCGAGACCCGCTGATACACGCTTGATATCGTTGTCGCAACAGCAAAGTTGGGTCATCCCGTGCGTGTTGTGACTTCCTGTCCACGAACTGCACGGACGGCTTCACCGCCCGGCAGTTCGATTGAAATCGTCCCGCTACTGTTGGTGGAACGGCCTCACGCGCATCTTGATGTGCTTCTTCTCCAGATAGCCATGCAGTCCTTCCGGCCCGAGTTCGCGGCCGAATCCGCTCATCTTCCAGCCGCCAAACGGGGCCTGGAGGTCGCTGGTATCGTTGACATTGACGCCGACAGCGCCCGCCTCGATCTTCTCGGCCATGGCCCATCCCCGTTCCAGGTCTCCTGTGTAGAGGTAGGCGGCAAGGCCGAAGGGCAGGGCGTTTGCGAGCTGCAGCGCCTCCTGGTCGTCGTTAACCGTTCGAACCGCCGCGACCGGGCCGAAACTCTCTTCGGTCATGACCAGCGCATCGGGCGATGCCTCGGCGATGACGGCGGGACTGAAGAAGAATCCCTTCTCGAAAGGCTCGCCCTTTGGCGCGTCTCCGCCGATCAGCAGCCGGCCGCCGTGTTGAAGCGCGTCTTCGATATGGCGTCTGGTTCGGGTCCTGACGCTTTCATTGAGAACAGGGCCGTAAAGCACGCCGGGCTTGACGCCGTGGCCAAGGCGGATTTTCCGCGTCTCCTCGACCAGCGCTTCGGTGAAGCGGGCGCTGATACCCCTGGCGACGATGATCCGGTTTACCGCAATGCAGATCTGGCCCATGTTCGAGAAGGACCGGCGCGCCGCCGCCACGGCGGCCTCCACCGGGTCGGCATCATCGAGAACGATGAAAGGGCATTGGCCGCCGAGTTCGAGCAGCATCCGCTTCAGATTGCCCGCAGAGGCACGCATGATCGCCTGGCCGGCAGGCACGGAGGCCGTCGCGGTAATCGCCTGTATCTCCGGATGCGCTGAAAGGGCGGCACCGACGTCCTGTCCGGTGCCCGGAATGTCGTTCAGCACGCCGGCGGGCAGGCCCGCCTCCTCGAAACACTGCACGACCATGGCAATGGCGAGCGGCGTCTCATGTGGCGGCTTTGCGACGAGCACGCAACCTGACGCAAGAACCGGCGCAACTTTCCAGGCGTAAAGATCGACCGGATAGTTCCAGGGGATGATTGCCCCAACCACGCCGAGGGGCTGGGAGATCACCAGGTTGCGAATGTCGGAACGGCTCGGGGGTCGTATCGAACCGTTCACGCGCCGACCTTCTTCCGCATAGTAGCGGATGACCTCGACGCCGAAGGCGATTTCCTTCCGCGAATCCGGCACCGGCTTGCCCTGCTCGCGGGTCAGCAATTCCGCCATGGCATCGATGCGCTCCATGATGAGATCGGCGGCGCGATGCATGATGCGCGCGCGCTGGTCCGGATGGAGTGCTGCCCAGGCCGGAAAGGCGGCCCTGGCGGCGGCAACGGCGAGATCGACATCTACGGCGGAGGCAATCGCGCTGGTACCGACCAGCTCGCCCGTTGCGGGGTCGCGGATCTCGGCCGTTTCGCCCTTGGCTGCATCCTGCCAGCGGCCGCCGATATAGAGCTTGCGGTCCATCGTGATCACCGTGCCTTCAGCCGCGCCCAGAGCGCTTCATAGTTGGCGTCGTTCTGCGCGTTGGCGGCTTCCTTGCTCGTGGTGTTGGGGCTCACCATGACGCCGGGGGTTATGCCTTGCTGCACCAGCTTTTCCGCCGTTGCGGAGACGATGGCGTGGGCAATCGCGATGGTGACGCTGGTCGAGCTGGCGCCCACCGGCGCCTCAAGACCGTCGATCTTGATCGCCGCATCGGCGAGCGGAATGCCGGTGTCGATGACCACGTCGGCGACTTCGAAGAGGCGCTTGCCCGAGGAATGGCGCGAGGGGGTCGCTGACGAGTGGGGAAGCGAGGTCACGCCGATCAGGCCGATGCCGCGCGCCTTGCACTCCATGGCGATATCCATGATGACGGCGTTGATGCCTGAATGGGAGAACAGGATCATGGTGTCGGCATCGTCCAGCTGGTGCGATTTCAGAATCGCCTTGCCGTAGCCTTCCTGCGCGTGGATGAAACGATACTGACGGGCGCCCATGTCGCCCCAGACGTGATGGAACGAAATCATGGTGCTTTCGACAATGGGCCTGAAGCCGACGATCGTGCCGGTGCGTGGAAAGCTTTCCAGCGCCGGCAGCGCGCCGTGGCCCGTGCCGAAGGTGAAGGCGAGCTTGCCGGCGGCAATGGATTTCGCGCACATCTCGGCAGCCTTGCCGATGGAGATGGCCTGCTCGTCACGGACCTTGGCGAGACGTTCGATGAGCGTGTTGAAATAGCGGTCGGTCAGCGTCGTCATCATTTCTTTCCTTCCTGGGCCATGGCGGCGACGGCATCGAGCGCGATGTCGAACATGTCGCGCTCAAGCTTCGCCATCAGGCTGTCCTCGATCTTTTCCTGGGTCATGCCGTCGACGGTGGCGACGCAGAGCGTCGAGGCGCGCGCGCCCAGCACGCGGGCGGCCGTCAGCAGCGCGGAGGTTTCCATATCGGTGCCGATCAAGCCGAGGCGCGTAATGTCGTCCTTCAGCTTGTCCACCATCTTGCGGCTCTCGCCGGAAAGGCCGAACATTTCGGTGTAGAAGCCGTCATAGGTGCCGAAAATCCCGGCATACCAGCTCTTGCCGCTGGATTTCAGGCAGGCGCGCAGCTGGGTGTTAAGGTCGAAATCGGCAATGGCCGGGAAGCCGAGCGGGGCATAGGAGGGAGAGGTGCCTTCCGCGCGCAGCGCGCCATCGGCCAGCACGAAATCGCCAAGCCTTGCCGGCCGGAGCGCCATGGCCGTGCCGATGCGCAGGAAAGTGCGGATGCCGAGCGCATAAAGCTCATGCAGGACGATGGTGGCGATCGGCGCCCCCATGCCAAAGGCGGTTGCGGTGATGCGCGTGCCGTTGCGGATACCGGTGACGGTCTTCAGGCCGCGTTGTTCAGGCAGGAACGCGACATCGGTCATGTGCTCGGCAATGCGGGCGATGCGGGCCGGATCGCCGATGAGGATGGCGGCCTTGCCAACCTCTTCCCGCTTCGCGCCGATATACCAGGCGCGGCTCGTCTGTTCTTCCTTCATGGTGTCAGCCCTGTTCTCTTTCTTCTTCTGATTTTCGTTCGCTCAGCAGTGCATGGGCGGCTTGATGACCGCGTCGGCCAAGGATTTGCGGGTCGGTTTCGCCGTTCATCAGGGCGGCAAGCACACCGCCTGCGAAACTGTCGCCGGCACCGGTCGGATCGCGCACGCTGATGGCCTCGGCCGCGACGAAGGTCTGCTCTCGATCGAATTCGAAGAGCGCGCCGCGCTGCCCCCGCGTCTCGACAAGCCATTGATCGGGATTTCGAGCCCTCTGGCCTGACATGACCTCGGCGAGAAACGCCCGTTCTCGGCCATTGCAGAAAATGACGTCTGCGCGTTTCGCGAGGCGCGCGGCCTGGTCCGTCGAGAGCGCCGCGGGATCGTTCTTGACGATCCATGCAAGCCTCTGGTCTCTGCGCACGATCTCAAGCACTTCGTCGGTCACGGTTTTCGGACCGATGGTGACGCAGATCCACGATGCTGCTTCCACAAGCTGTCGTTGATACTCGCTGAGACCGATTTCGCCCTTGATGCCAGGATCATAAAGGCAGGCGCAATCGCCGGCCGGATTGTAGATCAGCATCGAAACCGGCGAGCGCGCGCCGGGCAGGCGCACCATGCCGCTGGAGGAGACATGGCGCTGTGAAAGCTGCTCGATATAGGTTTCGCCGAGTGCATCGCTGCCCACCCAGCTCACAGGCACGATCGGGCCCGGATAGGTGCGCCGGGCAGCCGCCGCGACAAAGGCAGGGCCGCCGCCAAGCCGTGGCCAGGCGTCCGCCGGGCGGTCGGAGATCGTCGTCGTGCGGCCATGCACGATGCCGCCGGAGAGAACCACGACATGGTCAAGGCTTGCATAGCCGGTGATGACCAGACCGCTCATGCAAGCATCTCCAGGCCCGCCGTAAGGTCGACCACCTGACCGAAGTAGCGATCCACGTCTTCCAGCGACGCCTCGGCCAGATGGGGGCGGTTCGAATTCGTCGCCTCGCGCACCAGGACCGGCGCAAAGCCGTTGGCAAAGGCGTCCTGCGCGGTGGCGCGAATGCAGACATTGGTCTTGACGCCGGCAATCACCACGCGCTCGACCCTCTGCTCGGTGAGGAAAAGGGCAAGGTCGGTTGCAAAGAAGGCTGAGAAGCGGCGCTTGAGGACCAGCGTCTCGTTGTCGCCATCGGGACGGAAATCCTCGAAGAATTCAGCGTCTTCGGCGCCTTCCATGTGATGAAGCGGCAGCTTGCCCCATTCGAAGTCATGAAATCCCGGACGATGCCGCTCAACGGCGTGAACGACAATGGCCCCGCTCTTGCGGGCTTGCGCACGCAGCGCCCGCATCGGCTCGAGAACGTCTTCGACGCCCTTGTAGTAATTGGGAAATTGAGGATCGAAGAAGGAACGGATCACATCCACGAGGATGAGGGCGGTCTTGGGTTTTGGCTGGGCTACAGCGCTCATGGACGGGCTCCTCGGGATTTCCGGGTGGCAAGGGCGATTGTCGTCAGGATGACGACAACCATGATGTAGGGCAGGGTCTGGACGAGCTCTGCCGGCACGCCGCGGCCTTGAAGGCGGATCTGGAAGGCATCGAAGAAGCCGAAAAGCAGTGCGCCGATAGCCGTGAGGCCCGGCCGGCTCGCCCCGAAATAGAAGGCCGCCATGGCGATGAAGCCGCGTCCGGCGGTGATGCCTTCATTGAAGATGCCGACGACGCCGATGGAAAGATAGGCGCCGGCGAGACCAGCCATGAAGCCGGCGAAGACAG
>DATMTA010000104.1:0-8024 GCA_035565055.1 Ensifer sp. | reverse complement strand
GCACGCGACGTCTGCTCGACGTCGCCGGCGTCGTGGCGGCGCGCCCGCCGGTGATCCTGCTCGACGAACCGGCCGCCGGGGTGTCCTATGACGAAGCGCTGAAGCTTGGCGAACGCATCGCCGCCATTCCTGCGACCTTCGGCAGCGCCGTACTTCTCATCGAGCATGACATGGATCTCGTGCGCAATGCGTGCTCGCAAATCACCGTCTTCGACTTCGGACGCGTGATCGCCAATGGGAAGCCGGAAACGGTTCTCGCCATGCCCGTCGTGCAGAAAGCCTATATGGGCGTCGAATTCGGGGAGGTTGCAGCGTGACATTGCTGAACATTAAGGGTCTGCGCGTCGATCGGTCCGGAATACCCGTGATCCGCGGTGTCGATCTCCTGGCGCGAAGCGGCGAGATCAGCGTTCTCCTCGGCTCAAATGGGGCGGGAAAGACGACGCTGCTCGAGAGTCTGTCGGGCATCATCCCGCACAAGGCCGGCTCGATCGAGGTCGACGAGCTCGATCTTGCCCGTCTGCGGCCGGGCAGCCGCGCCAAACGCGGCCTCAGCCATGTCGAGCAGGGCAGGACCGTCTTTGCCGAGATGACGACGGAAGAAAATCTCAAGGTCGCATTGCATCCCGATGCGGATCTCGCCGAGGCTTACGATTTGTTTCCTGAGCTGCTGCAACGGCGCACCGTCAGGGCAGGGATGCTGTCGGGCGGGGAACAGCAGATGCTCGTCATCGCCCGATCGATCGTCAACCGGCCCCGGATCATCATGATCGATGAAATGTCCTCGGGCCTCGCGCCTGTTATCGTCAGTCGCCTCATGACGGCCGTGCGCAAGCTCGCGGATGCGGGCATGTCGGTGATCCTGGTCGAACAATTTGCCACGCTGGCGCTGGCAATCGGCAACCGCGCCTATGTGCTCCGCCGCGGCGAGGTCGTCTATGACGGCGACTGCCAGACCTTGGCGCGCGACCCCGCGCTGATGCACAGGCTTTATCTCGGCCATTCGGAAACTGCTGCAGCGGAAGGATCGGCATTGCAATGACCGCAAGATTTACAGGCAAGGTCGCCCTTATATCTGGCGGCGGCACGGGCATAGGCGCAGCCACCGCGCGCCGCCTCGCTTCGGAGGGTGCCGACGTGGTCATCATGGGCCGACGGCGCGCGCAGCTCGAGGCGGTGGCGAAGCCTATCGGCTCCGATGTCTTCATTGGCGATTGCGCGGAGCCGTCAGAAGCCCAGGCTGCAATCGCCATGACAGTCCAGCGATTTGGCGGTCTGGACATCGTAGTCGCCAATGCAGGCGGCCACGGTTTTGCAACGATTTCCGAAACCACGGATGAAGAATGGGAGCGCGCCCGCCGGGCCAACCTCGATACCGCCGTGGTCCTCCTGCGCACCGCCATGCCCGAGCTTGTGAAGAGGAAGGGCGCCATTGCGGTCACAGCCTCAATCGCCAGCCTTGCCGCACCGGCAAGCGCCTTCGGCTACACCGTGGCCAAGCATGCGCAGATCGGGATCGTGCGTTCCATAGCGCGGGATTTCGGTCGCCAGGGGGTCCGCTGCAACGCGGTTTGCCCCGGGTGGGTTGCCACCGAGATGGCGGATGCCGAAATGGCCGAGCTGCAGGCGCGGCTCGATCTGAAGTCGCGTGAGGAGGCCTACCAGATGGTCACACGCGACGTTCCGCTGGGGCGACCTGCCCATCCCGACGAAGTCGCTGCAGCAATCGCCTTCCTGTGTTCGCCGGAAGCGTCGATCATTACCGGCGCCATTCTGACCGTGGATGGCGGATCCACGATCGTCGACGTGCCGACGCTGGCGTTCGGCTAATTCGCTTCCGCATTTCATTGAACCCGCGTTCGTGCCGCTCTCATCGGGACTTTGAGCCGTCTTCTTTTCTCTGGGAAATTCGCACACCGCCCGTTCTTGATCGCGCGCTCGTGCAAGGGCACCCCGGCAATTCGCCGGGGCGGCTTAAACAGATCGCTCAGTGCTGCACAGTGTCAGGCCTGACGACCGTATGGCTGACCGGGAACCACGGCCAATGCCTTATCCTGTTGAGGATGCCCCATAGTCCGGTCGGCGAAAAAAGCGCCATGACCATTGTCAGCACGCCGAGAACAACGAGGTAGCTCGCGCCATACTGACCGAAGATGCGGGTTGCGAAGAAATAGAGCAGCGCGCCGATGATCGGGCCCTCGATATGGCCGATACCGCCGACCATGACGATGAAGATGCAGATCGACGACCAGTAGGGATCGAAGCCGCTGGTCGGTGAGATGCGCAGCTGGGCCATGTAGTAGATCGCGCCGGCAAGGCCCGTTCCCATCGCCGCGACAACGTAGATCGCGAAGCGCATGCGGTTGACATTGACGCCCTGACTGGCCGCCGAGACCGGATCGTCGCGCATCGCTGTCAGCGCAAGACCGAGCCGCGATCGCAAGAGGAGGAAGGTGCCGCCCACCGTCACCAGAAGCAGAAGCGCGCAAAGGACTGTCAGCCCGATCTCGCGCTGGTGCGGCGTGAAGCTGCCCATGGCCCTCAGCGTCATGCCCGAGCCTGCGTTGACGACGTCGAGATTGTTGGTGATCAACCGGAACGTCTCGGCCAGGACCCAGGTACCGATGGCGAAATAGGGTCCGTCGAGTTTGCGGAGCAGCAGATAGGAGGGCGCGGCGAGCACCGCCGGCAGGATGATCGCCAGCGGCACGGCCAGGAACGGATTGAGCCCCGCGAATGACGAGAGCGCAAACAGTGAGTAGCCGCCCGCGCCGATGAAGGCCTGCTGGCCCACGGAGACCATGCCGCCATAGCCTGCAAGCAGGTTCCACATCTGCGCGATGGCGATGAAGCATGACAATTCGATCACCAGCCGAATCTGGCCGCTCGGCGCCCAGAAGGGCAGGGTAGGGATGGCCAGAAGGAGACAAAGCGCGAGCGGGATGGCAATCTTGCTCGACAGCGTGTGACGATTGACGAGAACGCGGGACGGATTCATTTCGACACTCCTATTGACGCGCCATGAGGCCCTGGGGACGAAAGATCAGGACCAGCAGGAACACCAGGTGGCCGATCAGGATGCCCCAGCTCGGATTGACATAGGCGCCGACGACCTGGGCGACACCGAGGATCAGACCGCCCGCGAAGGCGCCCCAGATCGATCCCATGCCGCCGATGATGACCGCCTCGAAGGCGTAGATCAGCTGCGCCCCGCCATCCGAAGGCGAAACCGTCGTGCGCGCGGCCTGAAAGACAGCGGCGATGCCTAGAATGGCCACCGCAACCGCCGTCGCCTGCGCATAGATCGATTTGGTATCGACGCCGGAAAGCACGGCGGCGTCCTTGTCGGCCGCCGCCGCCCGCAGACCACGCCCGAAGCGGGTCGATTTCAGGACGATGTCGAGCAGCGCGGTCAGGCCCACCGCGACAGCGAAGATGATGATCGGCAGAACGCCGGCATGGAGACCTCCGACATTGACCGATTGCAGCGCCAGCGGGCCGATATTCAGCGAACGCGTATCCGCCGACCAGATCGTCAGCATGAAATTCTGCAATGCCAGCGACAGGCCGAACGTGGCGATCAGCGACGGCAGAGGGTCCTCGCCAACGACGAAGTTCAGAATGCCGCGCTGCAGAACCCAACCCACGAGCGCGCCGACGGGCACCAGGAGGAGAATGACAAAGCCGGGCCCCAGCCCGAACGCGACGGCTGCCGAGATGCCGATCAGCGCCAGAAGCACGACAAGATCGCCATGAGCGATGTTGACGATGCGCATGACGCCGAACATCAGCGACATTCCGATGGCGTATTGGGCATAGAGGCCGCCGAGCAGCAGGCCCTGGATGATTGCGTCAATCCATTTCATGTTTCGCTCCGAAATAGGCTTCCGCAATCGCCTCGCGGGTGAGGTCCGTGGACTTGCCGGTCAGCGTGATGCGCCCTTCCAGCATGCAGAAGACGCGGTCGGAGCTCTTCTGCGCCAGCGAAACATCCTGTTCGACAAGGAGAATGGCCGTGCCGGTCTGCCGGATGATGGGAAGCATTTCATAGATCTCCCCGATGACCTTGGGCGCCAGCCCCAGGCTGATCTCGTCGCACAGCAGCAGTTTCGGCTGTGTCATCAGTCCGCGGCCGATGGCGACCATCTGCTGCTGGCCGCCGGAAAGCTTTTCCACCTGCTGGTTCCGGCGTTCGCCCAGGATCGGGAAAAGGTCGTAGAGGCGCTCCAGCGTCCAGGGTGTTTCACCGGACCAAATCGCGCGGGCACGGTCACCGGCCACACGCAGATTGTCCTCCACCGTCATGCCCTTGAAGAGCCGACGCCCCTCGGGAACCAGCGCGAGACCGTTTGCCGGAAGCTTGTGAGCCGGCATCCTCGATACGTCGTGTCCGTCGAACCTGACCTCGCCGTCACGCATGGCGACGAGGCCGACAAATGTCTTCAACATGGTCGATTTGCCGGCGCCGTTGGCGCCGATGAGCGCAACGATCTCGCCTGTGGCTATGTCGAAATCGACGGAGAACAGTGCCTGGAAATCGCCATAGCTCGCGCTCAAGCGGCGGGCGCTCAGAAGCGGTGTCGTCGTCATGCTTCAAGCCCCATGTAAACGCGGCGCACATCCGGATCGTTGATCACGGCTTCCGGGGAGCCTTCGGCGATCTTGCGACCGAAATTGAGCACCATTATGCGATCGGCCACAGCCATGACGGCGTGCAGCACATGTTCGATCCAGATGATCGTCACGCCACGATCGCGCACGCGGCGGATGAGCGCGACGAGTTGACCCGCCTCGGCCTCGGTCAGGCCGCCGGCAATTTCGTCGAGCAGCAGCAGCTTCGGCTCGCCGGCCAGTGCTCTCGCCAGTTCCAGACGCTTGCGATCGAGCAGCGTGAGTCCGCCCGCCGGCCGGTTGGCCCTTTCGGCAAGGCCGCAATCCTCGAGCAGTACCGCGCAGCTTTCGAAGGCCTCGCGCTCGTTGCGCCCGGCGGCAAAGCGCGAGGCGACCAGAAGATTTTCAAATGCCGTCATCTTCGCATACGGCCTGGGGATCTGATAGGTCCGCCCGATCCCCCTTGCCGCACGCTTGAAGGCGGGCAAGCCGTCAATACCGGCTCCTGCCAGCGTGATGGAGCCCGCATCATGGATGATGTCACCCGATATCAGGTTGAACAGCGAGGTCTTGCCCGCACCGTTCGGTCCGAGCACGCCGAGCACATCGCCTTTCGACAGATCGAAACTCACGTCCTGTACGACATTCAGGGCGCCAAAGCTCTTGGACAGGCCACGTGCTGAAAGCAGCGGCCCGTCCGAAGTGGCTGCGCCCGCTGTTGCGGCCGCAGCGCTTACCAAGACTTGATCTCCAATGCACTTTCCGGCTTCATGATCGGATAAAGCTTGGTCTCCACGATCTTCAGATCATACGGCCACTTCTCGCCCTTCCGCCACTGGCCGCCCAGGATCGGCGTCTTCGAGACGTTGGGATGGGGACCCTTGGAAAAGTTGATGTTGCCAACGACCGTCTGAAGATCGGTCGCCTTGAGAGCATCTCGGATGGAGGCGCGGTCCATCGGATCCTTAGAACGCTTGAGGGTGTCGACAATGATCTCCCACATGGCATGGCTGTAGCCCAAGGGCTGTGTCCACTGCTTGCCTGTCGCCTTCTCCCATTTGGCGGCGAGATCGGCCGATGATTCCCCGGTCAGCGACGACTTGTAGGGGAAGGCCGGCGTCCACCAGACTTCCGTCGACATGCCGCCGCCGAGATCGCCCATGGCTTCGACGGCCGAGGGGAACAGGAGCCCGGCAGCAACCGACATCACCTTCGGATGGAAGCCCTGCTGCGCCATCTGGATGGTGGCAGTGCGCAGATCGGCTGGGAAGACAAGTCCACCGAGGATTTCGCAGCCGGCTTCCTTGAAGGCGCTGATCTGCGATGAGAAATCGTTGGTCCGGATTTCGAATTTGGATGGAGAGACGACATCGAAGCCAACTGAACGCATCGCCGGCGGGAGCCCGATCTTGTCGTCGCCCCAGACTTCGCCGTCGGCGTTGCGAGGCAGGAGAAGGCCGACTTTCTTGTTGCTCGAAACACTCGTCCACATGTTCACATAGGTCTGAATAATATCTTCGAGACCCCAGAAGAAATGATAGGTCCAGTCGAACGCCTTGTTCGCGCCACCGCGCGGCAGAATGACGGCCTGCCAGGGGGCCGTCGACGAGAGTGTCGGAACCCCGAACAGCTCACCCTGTTCGGACACCGGCAGGGTCACGTCCGTCGTGGACGCCGGGATCAGGATGTGGACATTGTCGTTCTGGCAAAGCTCTCCGGCCAGTTCCCCGGCGCGGTTGGGGTTGGACTGGGCGTCGCGCTCGAGGATTTCGACACCATAGGTCTTGCCGCCGATCTCCAGCCCCTTGCCCACATGCTTGCGTATGAAATCGAGGGCGAAGCTGTCGGTCTCGCCGAAAGGTGCCATCTGGCCGGTCTGTGGGCTGACAAAGCCGATCTTGATCGTCTGGGCCGATTGCGCACGCAGATAGGACGGTGCAGACAGCGCAAACGCGCCACCCGCCATGCCCTTCAGCGCGGTGCGGCGCGATATCTTCATGTTGCCGTCATGGGTCATAGTCTCTCCTCCTTGGTCGTTCGCTTTCCGTGTATCGTCGCCGGTTTCAGCCTGGCTCCCCCCGCGCTGATTGCGTCGCAGGATGCTGGCCGTTCGGACGGTCATCGCGGATGAACGAAGGGAAGCTTAGACGGCTCGATTTATCCTGTCCCACCCCGCCGGACGAATTGTCGCGCAGCGTCAAGACAATGGTCCCGCTCAGTCAAACCGCGTCATTCAGGATGATTATGCTTCATGGTCGGGGCGATCATGCCCCGCTTTCCAAAGGGAGGTTTACCAATGCCCGAAGCCCCGAAGTCCGAATTCTGGCGCGATATCAAGCCGATCGAAAACGTCTTCAAGCCGGACGCCAAGCCGGAAGTCTATCTGCCCAACGCGCCGACCGACGACGAGCGCTACTATGTGCCCTTCACCGAAACCGTGAAGTCGCGTCCCTTGTGGATTTCGCCCGAGCGCAACATGTGGTGCGACATCCTGCTGGCCACCAAGGCCGGCCTGGTGAACCGCCACTACCACCCGCATGAGGTCTTCGCCTACACGATCTCCGGCAAGTGGGGATACCTGGAACACGACTGGACGGCGACCGCGGGCGACTTCGTCTACGAGACCCCCGGCGAAGGCCATACTCTCGTCGCCTATGAAAGCGACGAACCGATGCGCGTGCATTTCAAGGTGACGGGCCCGCTCATCTGGCTCGACGAGAAGGGCGATTCCATGGGCACGTTTGACGTGCATGACTATATCGCCATGGCACGCGAACATTACGACAAGGTCGGTATCGGCGCGGATTACATCAACGGGCTGTTCCGCTGATGGAGGGGATAAATGACACCGGCGTTCTGTCGGCCGTTTGGCACAAGGCGCGCGACGTCAGGATCGAGAGGCGGGAAAGACCCGCCCTCTCGGCAGGGCAGGTGCGCCTGCGCGTCAGCCTGTGCGGTATCTGCGGCTCCGACATGCATGAATATCTTGACGGGCCGCACGCCATTCCGGTCAAGGCGCCGCATCCGATCTCCGGAGCGGCCGCGCCGCTCGTTATCGGTCACGAATTTACCGGCACCGTCATCGAGGCGGGAAACGACAGCGGCTTCGAGGCCGGACAGCGGGTCGCCGTCGAGCCGGAATATCGCTGCGGGGTCTGCGCCGCCTGCCGCCGAGGCGACTACAACCTGTGTGAAAGCATGGGCTTTGCCGGGCTGATGGGACCGGGCGGCATGGCCGAGGAGGCCGTTTTGCCCGCCTATATGCTGCATCCGCTGCCCGACACGGTTTCGGACCGGCAGGCCGCGGTGCTTGAACCGGCCGCCGTTGCGCTCCATGCGCTGCGCCGCGCGGGTTTGACCGCAGGCCAGAGTGTCGCGGTGATCGGGGCCGGACCGATCGGCCTGCTTCTCGT
>DATMTA010000103.1:0-12095 GCA_035565055.1 Ensifer sp. | reverse complement strand
GTCTGCTGCGCCGGCGTGGCGGCGGCAGGCTGCGGGTTCTGCGCTGCCGCGCCCGAAACGGTCGCCAGAGCAATCAGCGCCGCGGCCAGAAGAGCGGCAAAGGGTCGTGAAGCAGTTCCAGAGGTCATCGATACCAAGCTTGCAAATGACAAAATCAATGTTCAGTTCGTCGTGTCGTCGTCAGAAGCCACTGCCGGGCAGCTTCAGGAATTCGATCTCCTCTGCGGTCGATTCCCGCCCGATGAAATCGTTCCGATGCGGAAAGCGGCCGAAGCGCGCGACGATATCGCGATGACGCACCGCATAGTCGAGAAGATTGGCATCGGGAAGGTCAGAAAACAGACTTACAGAATATTCCTGGTCCTCAATTTGTTCCGAATGCTCGAACGGCAGATAGAAGAAAGGCCGCTGTCGCCCGTGCACAAGCTTGTCCGCCCCCGCTGAAATCGCCAGCCGCGCCTCGCGCCGCGCAAGGCCATCGGTGGCAAAGGCAAGAGGCGTCGCGCGATACATGTTGCGGGGAAGCTGGTCGAGGACGATGACGGCGGCAAGCCGCGATGCCGGATCGGCACGCCACAGCGGCTCCACCGACCGGGCAAGCGCGAGATGCGTCAACCGGAACCGGCGCAATATCTGCTGGTCCAGGACCGGTGTCGAATTGTACCAGTCGCGGTCGGTCAGTTCCTCGAACCAGAATGTGAGGATCTCTTGCGGAGAGGCGATCCGATCTCCCTCGGGCATCACAATGTTCCTCCTTTGCCAAGCCTTCCAAATCAGGCTTCATTTCATCCCCGAAAAGCCCTTCGCCGGGAATTCCGCGCATTTTGTGGTGCACACATCGGAAATCCTACGTATTTTCAGGACTTTGCCGAGGAAAAAGTGAGAGAGCCGGAAAAAATATCGAAACGGTGCTTGCCAACCAGAATGAACCTGTTTATACGGCCCCTCACCGAGACGGCAACGCCGGTTTCGGGTGTGGGTGATTAGCTCAGTTGGTAGAGCAGCTGACTCTTAATCAGCGGGTCCACGGTTCGAGCCCGTGATCACCCACCATCTTTTCTACTTGAGATATCAAGCAGTTAAACAAGCGCCAGCCGGTGACGGCGGCGCTTGTTTCAGTTTTCACCTTCAGAATTCGAGAAGCCCCGATGCCACGCGCACGGCCTGTCCGCCGATGCGCGCCCGCGAAATTTCGCCTGCCGTCACATCGATATGCAGGTGGATCTTCGAGGCCCGCCCCATTTCCACACCTTGAGCGATGACAAAGGCATGGTGACCCTCCGTCAGCTTGTCATGTGCATGGATGACGCCGGAAAATCCCGCCGCAGCCGCTCCCGTCGCGGGATCCTCGGCAATACCCATGTCTGGCGAGAACATGCGGGCCTGGAAATGGGCGCCATTGCCGCTGCGGCAATAGACATAGGCCGACAACAGATGCCCGCCCGTGAAGGGGGCCACGCGCTCCCAGAGCGCCGGATCGAAATCGACTTCGCCAAGCGTCGCGACATCCTTCACCGGCACGAAGAGAAACGGCACGCCCGCCGACCAGACGCTCGGATAATGATTCTCGAAGCCCACATGCTTGACGCTGATCGACAGCGCATCAGCGATGCCCTGACGCTCCAGCGCATTCTCGAGCTTGTAATGTGAAGATTTCGCCGGCAGGTCGAATTCGGCGAAGGAGGCGCCCGTCTCGGCGAGACGCACGGCGCATCGCACCGGCCCGACCTTTTCCTCCAGCACGCAAACCTGGTCGATCGCCTGCCCCGCCCCTGCCCGCTCGGCCAGTGCGATCGCTGTGCCGACGGTCGGGTGACCCGCGAACGGAAGCTCGCGGCCGGGCGTGAAAATGCGCAGGCGAGCGGTATGCGCCGGGTTTTCCGAGGCAAAGACGAAAACCGTTTCGGAGAGATTGAACTCCCCGGCAATCTTCTGCATCGCTTCATCCGAAAGGCCTTCAGCCTCCAGGACAATCGCCAGCGGATTGCCTTTCAGCTTTTCCTCCGTGAACACGTCGTAGAGCACGTATGGGCGCGCCATGTTCCAGTCTCCTTACAAGATGCCGCTGATCGGCGAGTCGCTTGAGAAAATCCTATCGATTATCGGCGGCATGAAGGCGGGATAATTTCGCCCCTCCCGGCCTTTATCGCGAATGATGACGGGACCGGCAATCTCCTGTTCGTGGTCTGTCTCCATATGGTGACGGACGCGTTCACAGGCCTCGCGCGCGTCATACGGCAGAAGAAACGTGCGAAACACCGTCACCGCCCGGAAGACGCGCACGCCAAGATACCCGCCAATCGGCGTGGCTGTCGAAAGATCAATCCCGGTCTCCTCCGCCACTTCCCGCATCATGTTGGCGTCGAGATCCACCTTGCCATCGACGATGTCATGCGCATCGAGCGAACCGGCAGCGCAGTAGATGCGCCCGGCATTGGCCGTGTTCGCCGCCATCTCGATCGCGAGAATGGCACCGTCGCTGGTGATCGGCACGGCGATCGGGAACAGATGTTCGACGATCGGTCGGTCAGGCTGCTTGCGCCACCAGAGCATCGTGGCATAGGGCGTAAGGTGGCCGGTCGCGAAGAGCCGGCCTGTCGCATCCAGACGAATGTCGCGGTGGATCAGCATTTCGCCATTGAACAGCGCCGGATTGGCCTCGTACTCGGCGACCCAGTTCGCCTCGATGTCAGCGCGTTTCTGCTCGTAGAGCGGGTGCGGCCCGGGGGCGACGCTGATGTCGTATCCCGACAGATCGAACAGCGTCCCCTCCTCCGGCCAGACAAATCCCTGCAGCGGCATGTTCATGACAGGATGTCCAGTTCGATGACGACCGGGCAATGGTCGGAGGATTTCGGTCTGTCCCAGCCAACGCGCGGATAACGCTCGACTGCCTGCCCCGGCGGAAAGATGGTGCGATAGGGTTGGCCGGCGCGGATGATGTCGGGAATGGCGTCGCGATTGCGTTCCGCCAGATGCGGCGACAGCCAGATATAGTCGAGCTGGCTCAGATGCCGCTCCGCCGGCCCGCGTTGATGAAAATGCGTCCAGCGATCGTCCACCGGCCGCCGCGCCACGACGTTTTCCGCAAAGCCGCCAGCCGCGAGAATGTCGCCCACGCTGCCCGGTTCTTCGACATGCGTGAAGGTAAAACCGTTGCGCTTGTCGCCGTTAACCTGCAGCTTTTCAGCGTAGTCGTTCATGTCGCCGCAGATCGCGAAGTTGGCGCGGTTTTCCGGTCCGAAGCGTTGCCTCACGATCTCGCGCACCGCACGCGCCTCGGCATGACGCACCGGGACGGAGGAGCTGCGACCGTCAAGACCGTTGCGTCCGCCATTCATCGACTTGAAATGCACGACATAAACGGTAAACGGCACGCCCCCAATCTTCAGCTCGGCTTCGAGGCAGTCGCGCTTGAAGATGCGGTCCTGCGGCTTGTAGTCGAGCGCCGCCAGCTGCGGCGTGAAGAGGCCGAGGTCGTCATAGGTGACGCGCGCATGGCTGCGGATGTCGACAAGCTCGATCGGAAGCCCGGAGCGGGTCGTGTCCCGCATCATCAGCGCCACGTCGATACCGCGCGAATCGTTGCCTTCCATGAGGTATTTCTGGCGATAGCCTTCGCCGATCATGCGGAAAAGATAGCCGTATTCGAAAGCCTTGAGCGCCTCGATGTTGTCGACTTCCTGGAGGCAGAGGATGTCGGCGTCCATGTCTGCAATCGCAAGCGCGGTCAGCTGGCGCATGTCATCCGTCGAGGCGATCAGCCGCGCCTCCTCAAGGCGCTGGAACTCCTCCTCGCTGCGGATATCGAAGAGCCGAAGCGCCCGATCCTGATGCAATTCGTTGCGATATCCGCTGAAATCGAACCGTGAAAGCAGGTTCTCGATATTGAAGGTTCCGAGCCTGACGCTCATCGGTCATCCCTGTTGCTACGGCGCCCACCGTAGTCAACGGAAAGGCTTTGTCAAACCGTCACCTGAACCGGCACGGGCTTTTCCTCGGCCCGCGCAGCCGCACGCGCCTTCGTCCACTGGCGGACCTTCTTGTCGGCCGGAAGCTCGATATATTTGTAGCTGAAGTGCGAGATGAAAACGATGACCATGACCGAGAACACGGCGAGCAGGTTGTTGCCGACCGGGCCGAGCACGATGATTTTAGTCATGGCCCCGTGGAACATCTGCGAGTCGATGAGCGGGAGATGCGTGATCTTCTGAAGCGCTTCCGCGACATTGACGAGACGCAGCAGCACGAAGGCGTGGACCACATAGATCGACAACGAGATCACGCCGAGATGAACCAGCGCGGGATGGCTCATGATGCGGGAAACAACACCCTTCTGGAGCGCGAAAATCAGCAAGCAGACCATGTAGCCGGCTGGAATGATGACCGAGATGCGCGAGTAGCCCAGGACGGCAGGAAGCGCGAAGGTGGCAATGGTTGCAAGAATTTCGAGCACGTTCCAGACGACCATCGGAACACGCTCGTCGAGTTTCTTCGTCTTGATCCAGTAGAAGACGTAGAAGATCAGCGCACCGCCGGCAAACCCATAGGTCGAGCGCAGGAGACCATACCGGTAATTCTCCAGCATCGGATGCTCCGACAGGATGGCCAGCAGGATCGGCGAAGCGATGACGCCGACGATGGCAAAGGGCAGAAAGCGCTTGATGGGTGCCAACATGCACAGCGCGAACAGGATATAGGCCGTCCACTCGGTGGAAAGGCTCCAGGTCGGATAATTCCATGTCAGCATGTCATGGATGTCGAGGCTCTGGATCAGCAGGAGGTTGGTGAAGAGAGACGGGATGGTATTACCGCCGCTGAAAGCCTGGCGCTCGACGAGCCCCGCCCTGTTGCCGAAATAGACGAGCACCAGTTCGAACAGGACGAACAGCATCAGCATGACGAAGTGAATCGGATAGATCCGCCCGAGACGCTCGATGAGGAAACGCTTCACGCCATAGCCGCTGGCGAGCTTCGGTTCGTAATGGGCGACGATCACGAAGCCGCTGAACAGGAAGAAAATGTCGATGATGGCCGAGCCGGAATAGTAGAAACTCGTGTCCTGCAGCACCACGTTGCCCGGAAAATGGGCGAGCACGACCATGAGCGAAAGCACGCCCCGCCATCCATCCAATGCCGTCAGTCGCATCCCGATCCGCCTCTCGAGACTGTGGCAGCGCGTCGCTGACGCGATGCCAGGTCCTGTCATGGAACGGCCCAGCGCCGCTCTCGTCGGGCAAAATCTAAGATCGTGCGGGTTGATATTTCATGAACCGGTTGCGATTCACGCAACCAGTTCACTCTTGATCAACGTGCCAAGGCGGGAAATCCCGGTTTCGATCGCCTCATCGGAGGCGCAGGAAAAGGAGAGCCGGATCGTGTTTTCGCCGGTTCCGTCCGCATGGAAGGCCTTGCCCGGAACGAAGGCGATGCGGTGATCGCGGATCGCCTTGGCGAGCAGTGAAGCGCCGTCGAAACCCTTCGGCAACGTCACCCAGACGAACATGCCGCCTTCCGGCTTCGTCCATTCGACACCGGCGGGCATGTACTTGGTCATGGCCTCCAGCATCCGGTCGCGGCGATGGCTGTAGGTCTTGCGGATCTTCGCAACCTGCGCATCGAAAATCTTGTGCGCAACCTTGCCCATGACAACCTGGTTGACGGTCGAGGAATGCAGGTCGGACGCCTGCTTGACGAGGACGAGCTTGCGGATGACGTCCTGCGCCGCAACGATGTAGCCAAGGCGAAGGCCCGGCGCGAGCGTCTTGGAGAAGGAGCCGCAGTAAAGGGTGCGCGTCTTGTCGATGTCGCCGCCATTGCGCTCGATGTCCAGCGCCAGGATCGGCTTGACTGTCTCGCCGCTGTAACGAAGCTGCTGGTAAGCAGCATCTTCAACAATGGCAATGTCGAGCGCTTCGGCAAGGTTCAGAATATTCTCGCGACCGGCGCGCGGGATGGTCTCGCCGGAGGGGTTGGAAAATTCCGGCACGCAATAGGCGAACTTGACCCGCCCACCGGCCTCCGCAGCCTTGTCCGCATAGGTGGAGGGCTCGCGATTGGTCATGGGGTCGAGCTTGTCATAGTTCGGCTCATAGGCATTGAAGGCGCCGAGCGCGCCCATATAGGTCGGCCAGGTGACGAGCGCCGTGTCCTTCGGCGAAAGCAGAACCTTGCCGATGTAGTCAAGGCCCTGCTGGGAGCCCGAGACGATGAAGATATTGTCCGGCGTGCAGGGAATGCCGAGCTTGCCCATCTCGCCGACCAGCCATTCGCGCAGCGGCCGGTAACCTTCGGAGACCGAGTACTGCAGCGCGGGCACGGCTTCCGGACCCGTCAGCACTTCGGCATAGGCCTTGGAAAATTCTTCCGCCGGGAAAAGCGTCGCGTCGGGAATGCCACCGGCAAAGGAGATGATATCGGGCTGCTCGAGAAGTTTCAGCAGTTCGCGGATTTCGGACGCCTTCATGCGGCTCGCGCGTGAGGCGAAGATCTTTTCCCATTCCATGGTGGTTCATCCCGTCGATTTGTTATTCAGGAACGTAATCACGCCGCTCCGTTTATGTCAACAATGCTGACCTATCCAGAATGCGCAAAATCAGCGAATCTTAAGATTGCATCCATAAGGTCGGCGTGTTCTCAATTCGTCGCGGCCCCCGCCCCCCATTACCCAAGAGCTTCATGTCAGACCGCCTCAGAACCGTCTCCAACCTGCCCCTGATCCTGCAGGCACGTCAACTGATCGCGCTCGCCTTCCCGTTCGTTCTCCTGGGATCGCTGCTTTATGGCGCCTGGAACATCGGACCTTGGTTTGACGAGTTCTGGAGCTTCTACTTTTCCGACCCATCTGTCGGCCTCAGCGAAGCGTTCCATTCCAGGTGGACGCTTGATGTGCATCCGCCTTTGTTTTCCTTCCTGTCCTGGGTGGCGAGCCGGCTCGGCATGGCGCGCACGCTGGAGGCCGGGCGCATGTTCAACCTGCTCCCGCTGATTGCTTCCGCAGCCTATTTTGCGGCCGTCTGGCGGCTCAATCGCGATGACCGCGCGTTTCTTGCAACCTTTTTGCCGGCAGCCGCTGCGCTTGGGCAGTTCATGGCCGGCTTTGTCGAATACCGCTCCTATTTCACCGGAGTTGTCGCCTTCATGATGCTCCTGGTCAGTCTCAAGAGGCTGGAACGGAGCACGGACGATCCGTTGTCGGGGCCCAACCGCACGCTCATCTGGACGGGACAGATCGTCAGCCTGGCGATCTGCCTGAACATCCACTTCGTGACCGCGCTTCTGGCCATTGCGCTCGTGGGAACCTTTGCCTTTGCAGCCCTTTGGCGCGGCGATCGCCGCCTCTTTACCCTTCATCTCCTGACCGGGATCGCCTGCTGCTTGCCCCTGGCGGCAACGACGGCTGCGCAATGGACCTATCTATCGTCGACGTCGAAAAACTTCTGGCTGAAGACGACGCAGGAAGGAGCTCTGAACTACATTGTTCACTCCGTGCTCTCGCCGATCGGCCAGAACGCGGTCATGCGGATTGCATGGCTGGGCGCCCTCGGTCTTCGCATCCTGTCGCGGGAAAGACGACAGGACGACGACCGCTTTGCAATCATTCTCATGGCCTCCATCCTGTCTGCCAGCATCCTCGTCTTGGCCTATACCGCTGCGACCGGCGCACTGACCGGACGCTATCTCATTCCGGTCTGCCTGATCGTCGTTGCCGCGTTGGCCTCCCTGACCGGACAAGCCATTCGAGCCTATGGCCTGATGCAGGCTCTATTTGTCGTTGCCTGCGCCACGGCGACCATTCAGATGGGACTGGAAGCCGCGCGCGTGACACAATGGAATGAAGCAGCGCGTTTCGTTTCAGAGCGGCAGAAGGCCTGCCCGGGCGCGCGCATTGCGCCCATGCGCACCGTACTCAATGATGCGACGGCCAATGTCGAAGCGAACTACGAGATGGCCTATGGCTATCTCGCCAGTCAGTGGCACATGAAAGTCGGCGCTCTGGATCAGATGCCTGCCGCCCCGCGAGACCCTGTCTGCCCCGACTATTATTGGGCAGACAATCAGTTCGGCGCCAAGGGAACCGAAGCGGCTTTGCAGGACGAACTCCTGAAGCGCTTTCCCCGACTTCAGGGCTGCACCATCCAGACGCACATCATGGCATCGGAGGCCGCCGTGTTCGAGGTGTCGGGAGAGCCGCCGCAATGCAACCGGTGATCCCGCCCGACACAACGCATGGCACAAAGGGTTCGCAAGCGGAGCAGCCTCCGACGAAACGGGCATCGGATCGCCCCAGTGGCAGTTTCCTCTGGGTGGCGTCTTACGGCCTGGCATTGACGATCCTGCTATGCCTGACGGCGCAACGCCATGGCCCATGGTTTGACGAGTTCTGGACCCGCTTTTTCTCTGATCCTTCGGTGAGCCTCAGCAGCGCATTTCATGATCGCTGGGCGCAGGATGTGCATCCGCCGCTTTTTTCCTTTCTCGTCTGGCTGTCCGCGCATATCGACAGGCTGCCGATCGAACAGGCCCGCCTTCTGAACCTGATCCCCCTGACGTCGCTGATCATCTACGCGGGCCTCGTTTGCAGACGTCTTCCCCGCGAGCGATCGTTCATCGCCATCCTTATGGTCGCTCTGGGGGCAAGCAGTTTCCTGGTCGATGCGTTCGTCGAGTTCCGATCCTATCTTACCGGCCTCTGTGCCTTTACCAGCCTGCTTGTCACCCTGGTGGCGCAGGACCGGTTACGGCCGGAGGAAGACGGCGACGCCTCAACCCTTCTGTGGTGCGGTTATGCCATCAGCCTGTTTGTCTGCCTGAACATCCATTACCTGACGACCGCCATGACTGTCGTTCTGGTCGCCGTCTTCGGCGTAGCCGCGGCGATCAAAGGCGACCGCCGTCGCTTCGCGATCTATCTGACAAGCGGCATAGTGGCTGCCATCCCGTTCGTTGCCTTCATTCTCTACCAATGGGGGACGATTGCACGGATCTGGAGCAACTATTGGCTGAAGACCGACCTGGAGCAGGCGTCCGACATGTTGGCCGCAGCCATTGTCGCTCCGACAGCCGGGCCCCGCAGCCTTGTCGCCGTCGCCTGGATCTTGGCCGTCGCTCTCCTCCTGCGGGCGAGGCCGAAGCCTCGGCTCGGCGGGACGGCGCTGGTGGTGTTCGCAGCACTTCTGGCTGAAGTCGCGATGCTGCTGATTTACACGACACTGACCGCCGCCCTGACCGACCGCTATCTCGCGCCGCTCGCGATCCTGTCGATTGCCGTATTCTCGATCGTCCTGTCACGCCCGATCTGGGAGTCGCGCTGGCTGCTGCCGCTCTTCGTCGTCAGCAGCCTCTATGGCGCGGTCGCATCAGCCCTGCCGCATCGGGACGATCCCCGCTGGGACGAAGCCGCGCACTATCTCGCGATGAAACAGAAGGCCTGCCCGGCTGCGCGGATCATCCCCATGCAGCAGGACTTGAACGACCATACGCCGAACACGGTGGAAAACTACAACGAAGCCTATGCCTATATGGCGCAGAAATGGGGCCTGACGCTCGGAGAAGTCGACACGCCCTCCTCCCGCCCGGCATCTGTCGACTGCGGCGACTATTACTGGGCCGACCATTTCTTCGCCGCCGGAAAAAGCCGGGACACCCTGCTCGCACAATTCCTGGAAAGATGGCCGGCGCTGAGAGGCTGCACGATCATCGTGAGACAGTTCGAATCCCAATCGGCAGTCTTCGAAGTTCAAGATCCGGGACCGGCTTGCAGGCGGTGACGATCGTTTACCCCCGAAACTCGAAGGGATTGACGACGGACACGCCAAGCCCCTCAAAATCCTTCGTATTTCGGGTCGCGATCGTCGCGCCCCGCTGAAGCGCCATGGCGGCAATCAGCAGATCGAGCGCATGGGCACCGGCACGATCGCAAGAAAGCCGACCCCATATCCTGAAGGCGACGGGATCAGGATCGATCCAGTTGGAAACTGCAAACAGTTGGTCGAGCCAGACGACAAGAGCCGCAGCCCTTTCCGGATCAGCTTTCCGTAGTCTCGAAATCCCGATTTCGATTTCGCCTGCAACAATAGAAGGAATGAAAAGCTGTTCATCTGGAATGGTGGCCAACCATGCGAGCACCCCGCCATGGGGCTTCGGCCGCCGGGTTTCAGAAACGATATTGGTATCGAGAAGATACATGCTCAGTCGAAATCCGCCGGTTCGCGGAACCGCCATTCGGTCCGTTCCGGCAGTTCAAGATCGACACGCGGCTCGTCTGCGAGCAGAAGCGCCTTGAGGCTTGGCCGCGCCCGCTTCTGAAGCGCCTCCCATTCAGGTAGAGGGACAAGAACGGCCTTTGCCTCGCCCCGACGCAGGACAAGCTGCGGCCCTTCCTCAAGGCAGAGATCCAGCATTTCGCTGAAATGCGCCTTTGCATCCTGCACGGGCCATTGCTTCATCGCGACATCCTCATCCTAGTCATAAGACTAGTCAGATGTGTTGCCACAGTCAACAAAAAGGCCGGGGAAGTCGCCCTCCCCGGCCTCTTAACCATCTGTCCGCAAGCCGATTAGTTGCGAGCCTTGTCGAACAGCTTGTTCTTGCCGATCCCCGCGCCAAAAGCGTGCAAACCAGATGGCCGGGATCGGCAAGCCCAGATTAGTTGCGGGCCTTGTCGACCAGCTTGTTCTTGCCGATCCAGGGCATCATGGCGCGGAGCTTTTCGCCGACCTGTTCGATCGGATGCTCGTCGTTGAGGCGGCGGGTGGCCTTGAAGCGGGCAGCGCCCGAATGCCATTCCTGCATCCACTCGGAGGTGAACTTGCCGGACTGGATGTCCTTGAGAACGCGCTTCATTTCGGCCTTCGTTTCAGCCGTGATGATGCGCGGGCCCGTGGCGTATTCGCCCCACTCGGCCGTGTTGGAGATCGAGTAGTTCATGTTGGCGATGCCGCCTTCATAGATCAGGTCGACAATGAGCTTCACTTCGTGCAGGCACTCGAAATAGGCCATTTCCGGAGCGTAACCAGCTTCGGTCAGGGTTTCGAAGCCGGCGCGGATCAGCTCGACGAGACCGCCGCAGAGAACGACCTGTTCGCCGAAGAGGTCGGTTTCGCACTCTTCGCGGAAGTTGGTTTCGATGATGCCCGAACGGCCGCCGCCGACGCCGCAGGCGTAGGAGAGCGCGAGTTCAAGAGCATTGCCCGAAGCATTGTGATGAACCGCAACCAGGCACGGCACGCCGCCGCCCTTCTGGTATTCGCCGCGAACCGTGTGGCCGGGGCCCTTCGGTGCGATCATGACGACGTCGACGGTCTTCTTCGGCTCGATGAGGCCGAAGTGAACGTTGAGACCGTGTGCGAAGGCGATCGCAGCGCCGTCGCGGATGTTCGGCGCGATGTCGGCCTTGTAGATGCCGGCCTGCAGTTCGTCAGGCGTCGCCATCATCATCAGGTCGGCCCAGCCGGCAGCTTCGGCAACCGTCATGACCTTGAAGCCGTCGGCTTCAGCCTTGGCAGCGGTAGCCGAACCGGCCTTCAGCGCGATCGCGACGTTCTGTGCGCCGGAATCCTTGAGGTTCAGCGCATGAGCGCGGCCCTGCGAACCGTAACCGATGATGGCGACTTTCTTGGACTTGATGAGGTTGAGATCGGCATCCCGATCGTAATAAACGCGCATTTTGGTTCCTTCCCTTGGATTAGGCGTCTGTCTGTTGCGGCAAGAATTCACGCATGTCTGATGCGCGGCTCTTCCCATTTGTTAGCGGCTCCGTAAAGGCGCAGGAAGGCGTCAACCGCCCGCTCCGCCCTGGACCCGAGTTCCTTGCGCGCCGTCTCGGGCGAAACGCCCAGCAACATGCGCACGTGTAAATCGCTGACGGCCAGACCGTATAATGTCTCGTAAGCCTCACCGCCATCGGAAAAATCAAGAAGTCCGGAACGCCGTCCGGCCTCCAGCAGCGCCATGGCGCGCTTGCCGATCGGCCCGCGCCCGCGCTCCAGCATCAACCGTCCTAGCTTGCCGCCACCCGCACCCGCCTGCCCAATCGACAGCCGGTTGAGCGCCAGCGACACATCACCCGAAAGCACCTCGAACAGGTCGCGCAC
>DATMTA010000102.1:0-27092 GCA_035565055.1 Ensifer sp. | reverse complement strand
GCCGCTTCCCTCGTGCTGGCGCTCGGAACCGCGCTTGCGCTGATGCCGCACGATCTGCGCGCCGCGGACGACGCCAGACCCGGCGACCAGAAGATCGTGGCCGCCCTCGACACCACCCATTTCGCCTATGTCCGCACCGGCGAGGCGGATGTCGACCGCATCTCGCAGGCCGGGCTCATGGGTCTCTCGGACTTCATCCGTTACCGCACCTCGCTCGAACCCGGCGATCCGGTCGGCCTCGACATTGCGAAAGACGAGCTGGCCTTCTATCCCTTCATCTACTGGCCCGTCACCGCCACCGCCCCGATGCCGACGCAGGATGCGATCAACCGGATCGACGCCTATATGCGCGCCGGCGGAACGGTGCTCTTCGACACGCGCGATCAGGACACCAGCCTCGAAGGCGCTGGCGCCAGCGCCAACACGCAGCGCCTGCAGGCGATCCTCGGCAGTCTCGACATCCCGGCGCTGGAGCCCGTGCCGCACAATCACGTTCTGACCAAGTCCTTCTACCTGCTGCAGAACTTTGCCGGACGCTATGCCGGGAGCCCGCTCTGGATCGAATCGAGCGGCGATTCCAAACGAGATGCCGCCCGCCCCGTGCAGAGCGGAGACGGGGTTTCTCCGATTCTCATCACCGGCAACGACTTTGCCGGTGCCTGGGCGACCGACCGCTCCGGCAATCCCCTGCTGCCGACCGTGCCGCCGGACGAACGGCAGCGCGAAATGGCCTTCCGCGCCGGCGTCAACATCGTGATGTACATGCTGACCGGCAACTACAAGGCCGATCAGGTCCACATCCCGGCCCTGCTGGAACGGCTGGGGCAATGACATGATCACCATTGCTCCCCTCTTCCCGCTCTGGGCCATGATTACGATCGGCATCGTCGCGGCGCTGCTGGCAGGCCTTGGCCTCTTCCGGCGGATGCGCGGCGCCTGGCTGCGCGCGCTGGCGCTGGCGCTTCTGGTGCTGGCGCTCACCAATCCCTCCTTCGTCTCCGAAAACCGCGAGCCGCTGCCGACCATCGTCGCCATTGTCGTCGACCACAGCCAGAGCCAGCTGCTGCCGGAACGGATGAAGCAGACGGATGCGGCGCTCAAGGAGCTGACCGATCGGCTGGCGAAGTTCCCGCGCATCGAGCCGCGCATCGTCGAGGTACGCGACAATGGTGAGGAAGAATCCCCCTCGACAAAGGCCTTTGCCGCACTCAATTCGGCACTCTCCGATGTGTCGCCCGGCCGGATCGGCGGCGCAGTCTTCATCACCGACGGGCAGATCCACGATATCCCCGAGGGGGCGAAGCTTCCCGGCTTCAACGCCCCGGTTCATGCGCTGATCACCGGTCGGCCCAATGAATTCGACCGCCGTATCGAGGTCGTCCGCGCGCCGCGCTTCAGCCTTGTGAATGCCCAGCAGGAGCTGACCTTCCGGGTGATCGACGAGGGCCCGCCGATCGACACCCCGGCCACCGTCACGATCCGCATCAACGGCGAGGAGATGGGTTCGCTGCAGGCCCAGCCCGGCAAGGACACGCGCTTTGACTTCAAGCTCAACCGCGCGGGAACGAATGTCATCGACTTCGAAGTCGCCGCCGTTCCGGGCGAACTGACGACCACCAACAATCAGGCCGTCCAGCTGATCGACGGAATCCGCCAGAAGCTGCGCGTTCTCCTCGTGTCCGGCGAGCCACATGCCGGCGAACGCGCCTGGCGAAACCTGCTGAAATCAGACGCGCTGGTCGATCTGGTACATTTCACCATTCTGCGCCCGCCGGAAAAGCAGGACGGCACGCCGATCAACGAACTGTCGCTGATCGCCTTCCCGACGCGCGAGCTTTTCGTCGACAAGATCAAGGACTTCGACCTGATCGTCTTCGACCGCTACCAGAACCGTGGCGTGCTGCCGATCCTGTATTACGACAACATCGCCGAATATGTCCGCAAGGGCGGCGCGCTGCTGATCGCGGCAGGTCCTGAATATGCAAGTCCGAATTCGATTGCCGATACGCCGCTCGCCGATATCTTGCCCGCTCAGCCGACAGGTCAGCTTGACGAGAAGGGCTTCTATCCGCGCCTCACCGACATCGGAAAGAAACATCCCGTCACGCGGGGACTGGAAGGATCGGAAAGCGAACCGCCGAAATGGGGCCGCTGGTTCCGCACGGTCGGCGTCTCCGACACCGAGGGCTCCACGGTGATGAAGGGTGCGAATGACGATCCGCTTCTGGTGCTGAACCGCGCCGGTGAGGGTCGTGTGGCCATGCTTCTCTCCGACGAAGGCTGGCTCTGGTCGCGCGGCTTCGAAGGCGGTGGGCCTCACGCCTCGCTCTATCGCCGCATCGCCTACTGGCTGATGAAAGAGCCGGCGCTGGAGGAAGAGGCACTGACAGCCCGCGCCGCCGGCCGCAACCTCGAAATCACCCGCCAGACCATCGGTGATGCCCCCGGCGAAGCAACCATCACCTACCCGTCCGGCAAGACCGAGAAGGTGACGCTGACGGCATCAGAACCCGGCCTCTACAAGGCCTCGGTCGCGGTCGGCGAAACCGGCCTCTTCAAGGTCACGGACGGCGACCTCTCGGCGCTCGCCCATGTCGGTGCCGTGGATGCACCCGAATTCAAGTCGGAAATCTCCACCACCGCAACGCTGAAGCCGATGGCTGAGGCGACCCATGGCGTCGTCGCCCGCCTCGCCAAGGCCGACGGCAGTGCCGAACCGCTGCCGCAGATCCTCACCGTCAACGGCAATGTCCACATCGAGGGTAACGACCGCATGCCTTTCCGCCTGACCGGCGAATCCGTGCTGAAGGGCATCGATACACTGCCCCTCTTCAATGGCCTCATCGGTCTCGTCGCCCTTCTGTTCGCGGCGTCTGCCATGTGGTGGCGCGAGGGCCGGTAACCGCGCCGCTTGCTGCCCAATACTCCTGATGTTATATAAAAGTTCTACACTCTTGGAACGAAGCCAATGGCAACAACGCGCGGCAAGACAGCGAGCACGGACTTTTCGACAACGTCCAGGCTCAAGAAGGCTGGCGGCTCTCTGGTGCTGACCGTACCGGCTGCTGCGCGCAACATGCTCGGTTTGATGGAAGGTCAGGAGATGATCGTTTCGGTCAAGGGCGGTCAGGTTATCGCCGAACCCGTCTCGAGCGCCGTCAGGACCGTGAAGGTCCGCGCCCCCAAGTACACACTCGATGACCTGCTGGACGGATACGATGCCGATGCCGCAAGATCGCAGGAAGAGGAGGAGTGGATCAACGCACCTGCTGCGGGGAATGAAGTTTGGTAAGGCCGAACATTCCAGCCGCCGGAGAAATCTGGTGGCTCGACATGCAGCCCTCCGCGGGCAAGGAGCAGCGCGGCCGGCACGCCGGTCTCATCCTGTCAGACTATCGATTCAACATGGCGACCGGCTTTGCCTTCATCGCGCCCATCACCACCACCGGCAGCGCCTCGCGACACAATGGTTTTGCCGTCCCGTTAACCGGTGCGGGAACCTCCGTCACCGGTGTCATCCAGATCGACCAGGTGAAGTCTATGGATTGGCGCAACCGCAATGCCGAAAAGTCCAGGGACACGCTGCCCGATGATATTTTCGAGGAAGTGCTGGAACGGTTCGCCCCCATCTTTGGCCTCGTCTTCGCCGTGCCCCACTCCGAATAGATCAAAGCGCCGGAGTTCCGATCCGGGTCTCCACCTCGCGCCACAGCGCCTCGACGATCTTCGGATCGACACCACGCGACGGCACGAGAACGAATTCCACCGGCTCCAGCGCAGGAAGCTGCGGAACCTCAACCTCCACCAGTCCCGCAGGCGCCATGGCGACAGGCTGCACCAGCACGCCCATGCCTGCCGCAGCTGCGGCGATGAGCCCGCTCAGGCTGTTGCAGGTGCAGACGATCCGCCAGGCAAAGCCGGCCTTCTGCAGCGCCTCGATGGCGATGCGCCGCGTGATGCTGGGCTGCGGATAGGTGATGAGCGGAATGGCGGCTCCGCTGTCGAGCTGCAGATGCCGGTCGCGGCCGAGCCAGGTCAGCGGCTCGCGCTGCAGGAAGCGTCCCCTCGCCTCGTCCTTCAGCCGCTTGGCGAGCACAAGGTCGAGATCACCCTTCGCCTGCGCCTCGTAGAGCACGCCGCTCAGGTCCACCGTCAGCTCCAGATCGACCAGCGGATGCTGGCGGATGAAGCTTTCCAGCACCGAAGTCAGCCGCGTCGTGACGAAATCTTCCGAAATCCCGAGCCGCAAGCGCCCGCGCAGCCGCGTCTGGTTGAAAAGTGCCGCAACCTTGCCGTTGATGTCCAGCATTTCGCGGGCATGGCTGATCAGCGCCTCGCCATCGGGGGTGAGCCGGACCGCATGGGTCGTCCGCCAGATAAGCTTGCGGCCGAGGTGCTCCTCAAGTCTTTGAATATGCTGACTGACCGTGGACTGACTGAGCCCCAGCCGCGTCGCTGCGCCGGTAAAACTGCCGGCCTGCTGAAGCGCGACGAACGTCGCGACATGCTGAAGATTGAGCATTTATTGCAAAATCCGATAACTGTTAGCGTTTTCATTATGATCCGTGAAATCATACACTGCAAGTCCTTGTATTACCCCGGATCTGCCCCATGAAACGCTTCCTGCCCGACACCTTCACCATCCTCCTCGTCTGCACCGTGGCCTTTGCCTCGCAGGTGCCGATCTACGGCGCGCCTGCCGCATGGTTCTCGACGGCGACGAAGGTGGCGATTGCCGCGCTCTTCTTCCTGCATGGCGCGCGCTTGTCGCGGGATGTGGTGATTGCAGGCCTGTTGCACTGGCGGCTGCATCTGATGATCGTGCTGGTGACCTTCGGCTTCTTCCCGCTGGTCGGCTTTGGCCTGAGCTATGCGCTCAAGGGCGTCCTGTCGCCGACGCTCTTCATCGGCGTGCTGTATCTCTGCACCCTGCCCTCAACCGTGCAGTCCTCCATCGCTTTCACATCGATGGCGGGGGGTAACGTGCCGGCGGCAATCTGCGCGGCCTCCGCCTCCAACATTTTCGGCATGTTCCTGACGCCGCTTCTCTGCGGTCTGATCCTTTCGGCCGGCGGTCATGGCGGCGTGTCGCTGGATGCGATGCTGCAGATATTCACGCAGCTTCTGCTCCCCTTCATCGCCGGCCAACTGCTGCAACCCTGGATCGGCAACTGGGTCCGCGCGCACAAGAAGATCCTGATGCCGATCGATCGCGGTTCGATCCTCATGGTGGTCTATGGCGCGTTCAGCGAGGCGATCATTGAGGGCATCTTCCACAATTTCGATCTGGCAGACCTCGGCCTCATCGTCGTCATCGACGCCGCACTTCTCGCCGTCATGTTGGTCATCACCATGTTCGGCAGCCGCAAGCTCGGCTTCTCGCGCGAGGACGAGATCGCCATTACCTTCTGCGGTTCGAAGAAGAGCCTCGCCTCCGGCGTGCCGATGGCGAACGCCATCTTTGCAGGCCAGGCGGTGGGCGCCATCGTCCTTCCGATCATGATCTTCCACCAGATCCAGCTCATGACCTGTGCCGTGCTCGCCCAGCGCTACGCGGCCAAGGCCCCGAAGGAAGCATTGGCGGCCGCGGAGTGATTACTCCGCCCGCCAGCGCATCTCGCCCTTGAGAAGATCGTGGGCGCCTTCCATGAGCGGCACGATGAGGATACGACCCGGATCGGTGGGCCCGGGAAACTGCAGCGCGTTATAGGCGACCTTCTCGAAGCCGAGCGGCATGTAATAGGGCGGATCCCCGACGAGGATCACGCCCTCGGAGCCCTTCCGCCGCGCGGCATCGATGGCAATCCGCACGAGTTCGCGACCGATGCCGATATTCTTGTGGGAAGGCCTGACCGCAAGCGGACCCAGAAGATGGCCCTTCAACTGCCCCGCCAATACGGGCGTCATCCGCACCGAGGCGATCACCTCGCCGTTGTCGATCGCGACATAGGAGAGCGACCTGTCATGCGGCCCCTGCTCGCGGATGCGCTGGGATGATTTCGTGTAGCGACCGGGACCGAAGGCCTCGTCATTGATGAACTCGATGACGGCATCATGCGTTGCATCTTCGGTGAGATACAGGAAGTCATGCTTTTTCATGGGATAGAATCAACCGCAACAGAACAGACATGGAAAATCGCTCGCGCCTCTTCGGCACGTCAAAATCGATCTTCAGCGTCGTCGCGGATTTCTTCCGAACATGTTGGACTTCCTGTTGTGAAAAATGCCGATAGCAGGAAATTTTCAAAACGCAAACCGAAAAACACACTGTTCATTGAATTCGCGGTACTCCTGTCACGCGCCGACGACTATCTTGGTCGCAAAGGAGAACATCCATGGGTATGCTGATCGAAGGCGTCTGGCACGATGTCTGGTACGACACGAAGGAAACGCGCGGCCATTTCAAGCGGCAGGAATCGCGCTTCCGCAACTACGTGACCGCCGACGGCAGCGCCGGCCCGACAGGCGAAGGCGGCTTCAAGGCGGAAGCCGGGCGCTACCATCTGTATGTCTCGCTCGCCTGTCCCTGGGCGCATCGCACGCTCATCTTCCGCAAGCTGAAGAAGCTGGAAGACCTGATAAGCGTCTCGATCGTCGATCCCTACATGCTGGAAAACGGCTGGGAATTCAAAGGCCTCAACGGCGGCACCAAGGACGACCTCTTCGGCTCTGATTATCTCTGGCAGGTCTACACCCGCGCCGATCCGAATTACTCCGGTCGCGTTACCGTGCCGGTTCTCTGGGACAAGCAGAAGAACACGATCGTCTCCAACGAGAGCGCCGAAATCATCCGCATGTTCAACACGGCCTTCAACGGCCTGACCGGTTCAACGGACGATTTCTATCCGGAAGATCTTCGCAAGGAGATCGATGGTTTGAATGCCGAGATCTACGACAAGGTCAATAACGGCGTCTACAAATGCGGCTTCGCGACCACGCAGGAAGCCTATGAGAGCCATATCGGCCCGCTCTTCGACATGCTGGACACGCTGGAGGCGCGTCTTTCGAAGAGCCGCTATCTCTTCGGCGACCGCATGACGGAGGCCGACTGGCGCCTCTTCACCACGCTCGTCCGCTTCGACCCGGTCTATGTCGGCCATTTCAAGTGCAACATCCGCCGCATTGCCGACTACCCGAACCTCTGGGGCTACCTGAAGGACCTCTACCAGCATCCCGGCGTCGCCGACACGGTCGATTTCTACCACATCAAGCAGCACTATTACGGCAGCCACCGCATGATCAACCCGACCGGCATCGTGCCGAGCGGGCCGGTGATGGATTTGACGAGCCCGCACGGGCGGGGGTGAGACGCGACGTTGCAATTCACCGTCATGTGTCGTATATTTTGAGACACATGACGAAGGATAAACGCGATGAATACGCGCGAAGTAGTCGGGTCAGTCAGTGAAGAAATCGGCGTGGCCACCCTCTTCGGCGGAGAAAAGGGGTTGAAGCACGATGTTTCGAGCCGCATTGCCGTGCATGAACTGATCCTGACGGGAATTCCGGGCGCCGCTCTCGAACAGCTAGTCAAGCAACTGCCGACCATTTCCGACGACAGCGACGCTTTCGAAAAAGCCTTCGGCATGAGCGAGCGCACCTATCAGCGCCACAAGGCCGACAAGACAAAGGTGCTGAGCCCGGAGCAAAGCTCGCGCACCTGGAATTTCGCGCGCCTTCTCGCCAAGGCCTCTGCCGTTCTCGGCTCACAAGCCGAAGCGGAAGCGTGGATGCTCCAGCCGGCGCTCGGCCTCGAAGGCCGCCGCCCGATCGACCTTCTCGCAACCGCCGCCGGTAGCGATCTGGTGCGCGAATATCTCGAACGGCTGGATTACGGTGTCTATGCATGATGCCGCTTCCCGGCCCGCTCGGTTCGGGAAAGATCATCGGCTGGCGGCTGGACCACAGGCGTTTCGCGGACACCTGGGATAGCGGCGAAGGCGCCTTTCTCTTTGGCGGACGCTGGAACAGCAAGGACAGCCGGGTGGTCTATGCCGCGCTCGATCCTTCGACGGCCATTCTTGAAGTCGCCGTTCACAAGGGCTTCAACGCGCTGGATACCGTGCCGCATGTCATGACGGCCTTTGAAATTCTCGACCCGGCGGATGTGAAAACAGTCTCGCCGGCCGATGTGCCGAACGCAAACTGGCTGCGACCAGCAATCCCAAGCGCCGGCCAGCAACACTTTGGCGACTCCCTCATCGGCGCTCACCTCCTCGTGGCCATCCCGAGCGCCGTTTCATCCATGGCCTGGAATGTCGTCTTCAATCCGCAGAAAGCGGCCGGTCGCTACCGGCTGATCCAGCAGACAGATTTCGCCCTCGATCCCCGCCTGCATCCCCCAGCATGATCGTCACCAGATCGGCTGCACCTCGTCCTCGCCGGCAATCTCCATGAGGCGCTGGCGGGTGGCCTGTGTCGTTCCCTCCGGCAGGGCGTCGAGGCCGAAGAAGCCGCTCTCGGCGATCTCCTTGTCCGGCACCTTGGGCACCTGGCAACGCACATCCCGGCAGACATAGAGGAGCACGTGGTCGCGGTTTGTGACGCGCGTGTTGAGATAGACGCTGAAGAGTTGCGGCGCTGCACCCAGCGTCACATTGCCCTCCTCGAACAATTCGCGTTCCATGGCTTCCAGGGCCGTCTCGTCGACTTCGACGCCACCGCCGGGAAACTGCCAGCCGGGCATATAGGTGTGGCGGATCAGGAAGACCCTGCCCTTGTCGTCGAAGGCTGCCGCGCGGACGCCGAGCGTCAGGCCCCGCTTCATCCGGAACCACAGATGCACGAGATACAAAAGCGGCTTTCGGATCGGCCCGATGGCTCCCGGATCGCGGGGTTGTTTCATCTGATCACTCTCCCAATCCATAGCGCGAACCGATTTTGACGATGGCGCGGCGACCTGCTAACCAAGGTCCATGTTCAGGCTTGCCCATATATCCGACATCCATCTCGGCCCTTTGCCGGATGTCCCGATCCGCGATCTCTTGTCGAAACGGATCACCGGCTATGTGAACTGGCATCGCAACAGACGCAAGCATCTCTTCGGCAATACGCTGGAATTATTGCTGGAGCAGATGCAGACGCATGCGCCGGACCATATCGCCGTCACCGGCGATCTCGTCAATCTGGCGACCGAGGTCGAAATCCGAAATGCCGCCCTCTGGCTCTCGGGCGTCGGCGAGCCGATAGATGTTTCGGTCGTGCCCGGAAATCACGACGCCTATGTTCCAGGTGCGGCAGGACGCGCAGCGGCTGCATGGAACGACTACATGGCCGGCGATGGAGACGTGCTCGCCGAAGCGCGCAAGTTTCCCTATGTCCGCCGGCGTGGGAATGTCGCCATCGTCGGCTGCTCGACAGCGGTCGCCACGCCGCCCTTCTCGGCGAACGGCTATTTCAGCGGCGGACAGGCACGACGCACGCTGGACCTTCTGCGCCAGCTCGGCGACGAGGGCCTGGCGCGCGTCGTCCTCATCCACCATCCGCCTATCCGGGGTGCCGCCGCCAACCACAAACGCATGGTCGGCATCCGCCGCTTCGGTGCGGTCATGCGCGAGGCGGGTGCCGAACTCGTTCTCCACGGCCACACCCATCTCAACACGCGCTACACGCTGCCTGGCCGCGAAGGCCCGGTTCCCGTCATCTGCATCGCCTCCGCCTCGCAATCGCCGGGCGGAAAGAAACCACCAGCCGGCTTCAACCTCTTCGATATCGAGGGAGAGCCGGGACGCTGGCAGATCCATCACAAGCGCTACGCGCTGAACGACGACGCAAGGACGTTCAGCGTGACTGCCGACGAGGTGCTTTGAATGTGGCGGCGGTCGCAAACTGCTGCTAGATTAGCGGCAGTCCGCGAAAGAAGAGCCTATGACGGAAAACACAGACATCAGGATCAGACTGGATAGCATCGTTGCTGACAAGCTCGAGCGCGTGGCCGCGACCACACGCCGAAGCAAGATGGCGCTCGCGGAAGAGGCCATTGCCGCCTATGTCGACCGCGAACTGTCCATCATCGATGGGATCAAACAAGGTCTCTCGGATATAAAGGCGGGGAACGTTGCTTCCCACGCCGAGGCCATGTCTGAACTGCACGACACGATCCGTGACTCTGAGAGAAAGCACCGGATGTGAGACGTGAGGTCTTCTGGTCGAGGGCAGCACTGAACGACCTGAAACAACAGATCAAGTACATCGCGGACGACAATCCCCTGGCTGCAAAGCGGGTCGCAGAGGCACTCGATATCACGGCCAGCAAGTTGGCAATCCGATCCACCGGCCGTCCGGGCCGGGTATCTGGTACGTTTGAGAAATCCGTTCCGTATTTGCCGTTTGTCATTGCGTATGCACTCGATGACATCACGAGCCCTGCTCGGCTCGTGGTTCTTCGTATCATCCATACCGCACGAGACTGGCGAGCCGGAAACTGGCCGAAGTAGGCCTGTCAGGATCTTAGCTCATAGACCTGTCCGATTTCCGCACCATTCCATTTGTAGAGCAGATGCGCACCTTGCCGCACATTCCCGAGCACCTTTGGCCGAAATAGCGCGACGCATTCGCCGCCGCCCCGCCGCACACTGTCATAGGCTATGCCTGCCGAGCCCTCCCCGCGCAGGCGACGGGCCAGGGCCTGCGATGCCCCGTAATCGATAGCCGCATAGACATCGGCCATGTCGGCTTGCCTGCCGCGTATGTCATGCAGATCGGCCGCCAGGTCCGCGAGATAGATGCGCATCTCGATACTGATCGGCCCCTCCTTCGTCGCGCGCAGGAATTCCTCGCGATGGAACTTCGTCTCGGCGATCGCTGTCTCGACATCCGCAGCCGCGTAGTAGGCACCGAATGTACTGTCCGCAAAGCGGCTGCCGGAGGGGTTCAGATGCGTGAAGGCAGCCATGATGACGCTTGCGCCGGGCCCGCCGACCCGCTCGTCAACCGGAACCAGAGCGATATCGCCCACCTCCTGCCGTATGCGGTCATTGGTCAGCGATTCCAGCGCGATCAGCGCCTCCCAGTCTTCCGGCGGCGCAATGCGCTCGAAAAGATTGATGGGCGGAAAGCGCGAGGGGATGATGCGATAGCAGGGCTGCCATTCAACATGCGAAACGGCGATCTCCATCAGCCGCCCCGCTGCGCATCCAGATATTGCCGCACGACATAGAGATCGGCGACATTGCCGGACAGCATGCGTTCCAGCGCCGAACGTCCGCCGAAGAGCGGCGCGTCATTCGGCTTCTTCAGCCAGGCATCCGCGGCCGCAGGCTCCGGCAGCAGGATCTGCAGCGCGCGATAGATGCCGAGCAGATAGGAAATGCGCTCCAGCGTATCGCGCGAAAGGCGGGCATTATCCGCGTCCGACTTCCACTTGAAGAAGGTCGATTGCGCCGTGACACCGAGCAGCGTCATCTGCTGCGCGGCGGAGAGCTTCCATAGGTCGGCCATGTTGAAGAAGGCCCGGAGTGCTGCACCGGACGGAATTTTCGCCGCCTGCGGAGCATGCCGGGTCTCCGGATAGGCCATTGCCATAGACATGCGAACCTCCATATTTGAAGCTTGACCACAAGATAGTCCAAATATGGAGTTTTACAAGGGCCTAGTCCAATGTCCTCCGGAAGCGCATCAGCGCCAGCGCCATATAGAGCAGGATGAAGCCCGCGAGGATCATGATTTCGAAGGAGACCGCATTCCAGTCCGCGCCCTTCAGCATGATGGCGCGCACGATGCGCAAAAAATGGGTGATCGGGAAGATCTCGCCAAGATATTGCGCCCAGACCGGCATCCCGCCAAAGGGAAACATGAAGCCGGACAAGAGGATCGACGGCAGGAAGAAGAAGAAGGTGAGCTGCATCGCCTGCATCTGCGTCCGCGCAATGGTCGAGAACGTGTAGCCTAGGATGACCAGCGCGAAGACGAAGATGAGGATGGCAAAGAGCAGCAGCGTCAACGACCCGACGAAGGGCACGCCGAACAGGAGCTTCGCCGCCGTCAGCACGACGACCACCTGCACCGAGCCGACGCCGAGATAGGGCAGAACCTTGCCCAGCATGATCTCGATGGGGCTGGCCGGCATGGCGAGCAGGTTTTCCATCGTGCCCCGCTCGATCTCGCGCGTCAGCGCCATCGCCGTCATCATCATCATCGTCATCTGCAGGATGACGCCAAGCAGGCCCGGCACGATGTTGTATTGTGTAATGCCCTCCGGATTGTAGCGCTTGTGGACGATGACCTGCAGCGCGTTGTCGGCGGCCTCGGCTGCTTCCGCCTGTTTGCCCTGCTCGCGCAGCAGCGCCTGCGATGTCACGGTCGACAGCGTCGAGATCGCACCTGAAGCCACCGAAGGGTCCGTTGCATCCGCCTCGATCAGGATCTGCGGATTGTCGTTGCGCTCGACGCGCGTCGCGAAATCGGAGGGGATGGTGACGACGAAGGAGACCTTGCCGGACGCAATCATCGCCTCCGCCTCATCCGCCGTCGCACCGACCTTGACGAAGCGATAGTAGTTGGTGAGTTCCAGCGCCGAGACCATCGCGCGCACATACTGGTCCGTCCCGGAACTGACGAGCACGGCGGGGAGATATTTCGGATCGCTGTTGATCGCATAGCCGAAGAGCACGAGCTGCATCAGCGGCACGCCGAGCATCATGCCGAAGGTGATGCGGTCGCGCCGCATCTGGATGAATTCCTTGATGAGCAGTGCCGTCAACCGGCCGAAGGAGAAGAACGAGCCGCTCATGCCATGTTGTCCTTCGAGCGCGACATGAACTGGATGAACACATCCTCCAGGCTCGTCTCACCCTCGCTGACGGTCACACCGGGCCGGTGGCGCAGCGGCTCAAGGGCCGCGCTCAGGCGTGCCTTGTCCTCGCCGACGACGTGAAGGGCCGCGCCGAAGGGTGCCACCTGATCGATATCCGGCGTTTGCCTGAGTTCGTCCGCCAGATCGCCGATCTCCGGCCCCTCGACCACGAAGGTGGAGAGCCCGGCGTTGCGCACGACCTCCGAGACGGTGCCGCTCGCGATCAGCGAACCATAAGAGATGTAATGGATACGATGGCAGCGCTCGGCCTCGTCCATGTAGTGCGTCGAGACGAGCACGGTCAGCCCGCGTCCGGCAAGCCTGTGAATTTCATCCCAGAACTCGCGCCGCGCCTTGGGATCGACGCCCGCTGTCGGCTCGTCCAGCAGCAAGAGTTTCGGATCGTGCATGATGCAGGCGGCAAGCGCCAGGCGCTGCTTCCAGCCGCCGGACAGCGTCCCGGCCAGCTGCTTGCGCCGCGCGGTGAGCCCCAGATCTTCCAACGTCTTCGCCACATGCTCGCCCGGCGGCTTGAGCTTGTAGAGCCGCGCCACGAACATCAGGTTTTCTTCGATCGACAGGTCCTCGTAGAAGGAGAACTTCTGCGTCATGTAACCGACTTCGTTCTTGATCTTCAGGCTTTCGGTGTTGAGATCGTAGCCCAGCACCCGGCCCGAGCCGCTATCCGGGGTCAGCAGCCCGCACATGATGCGGATCGTCGTCGTCTTGCCCGAACCGTTAGGCCCGAGAAAGCCGACGATCTCGCCCTGCGCCACGCTCATCGTCACATTGTTGACGACCGTCTTGCCGCTATAGGTTTTGGTCAGGCCCGAAACTTCGATGGCGTTAGTCATGACGCGCCGGCTCCATCAGCCAGCCGCACATCGACGATCTGCCCCGGCTTCAGCCCGTCGGAACTGCCTTCCGGCTGCGCCTCGACCATGAAGACAAGCTTCTGGCGGTTTTCGAGCGAGTAGATGACCGGTGGCGTGAATTCCGGCCCGTCGGCAATGTAGCTGACGCGCGCCTTGATGCCGGCCTCGCAGCCATCGCAGTTTACGGCAAGAATGGTTCCAACCTTCAGCCGCGATACATCCTTTTCCGGAATGTAGATCCGCAGCTTCACCGCGCCGTCCGGCAGGATAGAAAGAACCGGCTGCGACGGCCCCGCCACTTCACCGGCGCGACGGATGATATCCTGCACGATGCCGTCGGCAGGCGCGACCAGCCGGCGCTTGCCGAGCTTCCAGTTCGCCTGGTCGAGCGAAGCCTCCGCCTGTCTGACCGCATCCTCGGCCGCCTCGATTTCCTGCCGGCGAGCGGGCAGTTGCGCGACAGCCAGATTGGCGTTCGCCTGCGACACCGCAGCCGTGGCAAGGTCGAGCGCCGTCTTGGTCTTGTCGTAATCCGCTTGCGGCGCGATCCCGCGCTTCAACAGATCGGACTGCCGGTCGAACGTGCGCTGGGCATCTTCAGCCTGCGCCTGGGCCGAGACGAGATTTGCGTGGATGACGGCCACCTCTTCCGGCCGCCGTCCCTGCTGCAGATTGGCCAGCTGCGCCCGCGCCTGCCCCAGCGCCGCCGTGGCAAGCTGCACGGCAATCTCGGCATCCTGGGTTTCCATGGCGGCAAGCGGCGCGCCCGCCTTCACCCGATCGCCACGTCGCGCGGAAATCGTCTCGATGCGCGCGACATCCAGCGGCGCCATCAGCACATAATCACCCTCGACATAGCCGGTTGCGAGCGGCGCACCCGCCCCGCAGGAAGCGATCAGACCGCCGATGACCGGCAGCGCACAGAAGAAACCTGCCATGACATCACCCCTTTCGATGGGCCTCAATCAGCCCCTTGAGATTGGTCTTGAAGACGGCGACGAGTTCGTCCGCCTCCGCTTCTCCCACATCGTCCCACTCCATGCGCTTGAGCACGATGGGCCGCGCGACGCGAAAATAGAGAACCTGCCCCAGCAGCGAAAACACCGCCGCCTTCACCTGCTCGCTTTCCGGATCGAGCCCCGTCGCCACGCCAAAGAGCGCGCAAAGCCGCATATGCGTCCGCGAGATCAAAGTGTCGTAGATGTAATCAACGACCTCGCCTGGCTGCATGACTTCCCGCAGCATGAAGGCGGCATAGGTCCCTGCATCGCGGGACGAGACGAGGAAACGTGCGAAACGTTCAATCGCTGCCTCCAATAGCGCGACGGCCATACGAGGATCCGTCGGCAGATCGATTGCGATGGCCGGGGCCGCAATGCTGACGATCCGCTCGGCCACGAATTGCGCGCAAGCCATCCTGAGACCTGGCTTACCGCCAAAATGATAGGCGATGGAGCCGATATTCGCCTCGGCCGCATCGGCGATCTCCCGCGTCGAGACAGCATCATAGCCGCGCGCGCCGAACAGCTTCAGCCCCGCCTCGATCAGCGCCAACCGCGTGGCCTCACCGCCTGTCTTCGTAACTTTCGTCATGAAAAACTCCCTAGCAGACGATTTTAATCAATCGATTGATTAAAATCAAACGAATTGGAGATCCTGTTCCCCCGGAAACAGCGGACCCGCAAAAACTGCCGAATAAAGGAGGCAACCGAAACGTCAGCCCAATGGAAAAACGGATGTCGACGATTGCCACAGATGAGGAACTGGAACTGACCCGCGCGCTGCCCCGGCTACGCCGCTTCGCCTACACGCTGACGCGCAATACCGCCGATGCCGACGATCTCGTGCAGGACACCTGTCACAGGGCGCTGGCCAGGCGGGCGATGAAGCCGGAAGGCGCAAAGCTCGAAAGCTGGCTCTACGCGATCATGCGCAACATGTGGATCGACGAGGTGAGAAAGCGCAAGGTCCGGCTCGGCCGCGGGGTTGTCGATGCCACGGAGGAGACGGCCCTGCAGATCGGCCCAGCGGGGGAGAATGCGGTCTATGCCCGGCAGGCCCGCGCCATGATCGCCCGCCTGCCCGAAGGCCTCGCCTCGGTCTTCCTGCTGGTCAACGTCGAAGGCCATAGCTATCGCGAAGCCGCCGACATCCTGCAGATACCGATCGGCACGGTCATGAGCCGGCTGTCGACGGCGCGCCTCAGACTGGCCGCCATGCTGGGAACGGAGAGATATGCAGCCTGAAACCGAAACAAGTACCGCTGTCGAACAGGAAAGCCATCCTAAAGCGCAGTCCCTCGCCCAGACGCTCACCGCCTATCTGGATGGCGAGTTGAGCGAGCCGCTGCGCGAGATCATGGATGCCCGCATTGCCGCCGATCCGGCGCTGCGGGCGCTGGTTGAGGAACTTGAGATCGGCAGGAGGCTCGGCCTCGATCTTTTCAAGGCGCTTGCGCGCGGCCCCGTTCCACCCCCATTGGCCCGGTTCACGCGGTCTGCGCGATGATCAGTTCGGCGACCTTGCCCGGGCATTCGTCGAGCAGCATATGCCCCATGCCAGGGAGCCGGATCCTGTTGAAATGCTCCGGCAGCCGGTCCATCTGGTGCGAGGGCAGAATGGCGTCGTCATCGCCCCAGATGACCGCGACCGGCATCTTCAGCGTTTCGAGAAGCTCAAGCGGCAGCACGCCTTGCGCCTTCACCGGCGACGACTGCTCGGTGAACATCGCGTCATAGATTTCCTCCAGCGCCTCGATTGCGCCGGGCCGCTCGCGGTCCATCGCCATGCTCTCGATGACATCGGCGGCAATTTCGGTGCCGGGCGCGGTCATGATCCGCAGCGCATCGGCCAGTTCCTCAGCGGTCAGGGCCTGCGCGAAACGCTCCAGCGCATGGGCATTGATCTCCGGCCCCATCCCGCCCGGCGCCACCAGTGTCAGCGACCGCACATTGGCGCTCGCACGCATCGCAATCAGCGCTGCGACCGCCCCGCCCATGGAATGGCCAGCGAGATGGAACGCGGTGATGCCCTGTTCCGCCAGATCAGCCAGAATGGCCTTCGCCATCTTGCCCGCCCCGCCGCGTTCTTCCGTATGCAGCGAGCGATTGTGCCCCGGCAGGTCGTAGGCGATCACCGGCAATTCCTCGGGCAGGAGCGCGACGACTGCATCCCAGGCCGCTGCACTGCCGCCAAACCCGTGGATCAGGACCACGGGAGGTCTCGCACTGGGATCACCGGAAACTTCCGAGAATAGCGTCATGACGATCCCTTTCCTTCTCGATGCACTGGCCAGGCCGCGCGGCGCAGCCGCATCAACCTTATCCCTCAAGGACAGCGAAATCGTGACTCAAGTCAAGGCCGGCAACCCATGTTCCGACCATTGTCATGGAACGCTTCTATCCTGGGGCCGAAACACCAGTCCGGCCCATCGTCCCGCAAACGGCCCCCAACCGTGAAAGGCGCCACCCATGGAAAGCATCATATCCACACCTGAAAAGACCGCAGCCGCAGGCCTGATGGTGGAAGTCACCGGTCTCCGGGACGACATCGTCGCCAAGGCGGCACCGCAGATCGAAGCCGCCATCGCAGGCACAGACATGGCGGACACCGATCGCCGGTCGATTGCCAATCTCTACCACTATCTCGGCCTGCGCCGTCATGACATCCGCTCGCTGCAGCGCCGGCTGATGGTGCGAGGACTGTCTTCGCTCGGCCGGCTGGAAAGCCGTGTCCTGCCGACGCTCGACAGCGTGATCTGCGCGCTTGCCGAAATGGCCGATGCCGCGCCCGCCGTCGATGCACCGTCGGAAGCAGCATTCTTTGCCGGTGAAACCGCGCTGGAAGAGGCCACCGACGCCCTATTTGGCCCCAAGCCCTATGGCCGGCGCGGGCGCATCATGGTGACGCTGCCCGGTGATGCTGCCAGCAACCCCGACCTGCTCGTCGATCTCGCCCGACGCGGCATGGACATCGCCCGCATCAACTGCGCCCATGACAATCCGGAGGTCTGGCGCGCGCTCGCCAACCATGCCCGAAGCGCCGGCGCGGAAACAGGCCGCACCGTGCGCGTCCTCATGGACATTGCTGGTCCGAAGATCCGCACCGAGACCGTTCTGTGCGAGCACAAGCTCGTTGCCGGTGACGCCTTGCACCTCGTCGCCGACGGCGAGCCGTATCTGTCGGAAGGCGTAGCCGCCTGCGCCGCCGTTTCGCTGCCCGAAATCGTCACCCGCCTCTCCGTCGGCGACCGCATCCGCTATGACGATGGCAAGCTGGAAGGCGCCGTCGAAGAGGCAGACGGCACCCAGGCGCTGATCCGCATCCGCCGCACCAAGGCCGGCGGCGCGAAGATACGTTCGGAGAAGGGCCTGAACCTGCCCGACACCGCACTCGGCCTCTCGCCGCTGACCGCCAAGGACAAGGAAGATCTGGCAAGCGTCGTCGAATATGCCGACATGATCGGCTATTCTTTCGTCAGCGAGCCTGCGGATATCGACCTTCTGGAAAAGGCGTTAGCCGAGCGCAATCTCGCCGGCAAGACGCTGGGGCTGATTGCCAAGATCGAGCAGCCGCGGGCCGTCCACAATCTGCCCGAACTGATCGCGCAGGCCAAACGCCACCGTCATCCCTTCGGCGTCATGATCGCCCGCGGCGACCTCGCCGCCGAGATCGGCTTCGAGCGGCTGGCGGAAATGCAGGAGGAAATCCTCTGGCTCTGCGAGGCCGCCTCCGTGCCGACCATCTGGGCGACACAGGTTCTGGAAGACCTGGTGAAGACCGGCCTGCCCTCGCGCGGCGAAATGACCGATGCGGCCATGGCCGCGCGCGCCGAATGCGTCATGCTGAACAAGGGACCGGCCATTGCCGAAGGCGTTTCCGTGCTCGATCACCTGATCGGCCGCATGGAAGGCCACATGTTCAAGAAGACGCCGATGCTGCGGGCGCTGACCTCCTGGTAAAGGTCAGCCGGCGAAAAGGGCGACGCTCGCGAGCGTCGCCAGCAGCGCCGGCACCATGACGACAAAGCCGATCTTCAGGAAGCGCCAGAAGCCGACATCGACCCCCTCGCGCCGCAGCGCGTTGATCCAGAGGATGGTGGCCAGCGAACCGGTGATCGAGAGGTTCGGCCCGAGGTCGATGCCGATAAGCACCGCCGCCGAGATCGCAGGCGACGTGTGGGCAGCATTGACGACGCTGCCAGCGACCAGCCCGGCCGGCAGGTTGTTGACGATATTCGCCACGAGCCCGGTCGCGATGCCCGCTCCCATGACCGTAGCCTTCGGATCGGATGCGGCATAGGCATTGAGCGTCGCGGCCAGCGACTGGATCATGCCTGTCTGCCCCAGCGCCTCGACCACAACGAAAAGCCCGGCGACCAGCGGCAGCACGCTCCACGAAATCTCCCTCATGTAGCCGAGCGGATTCTCGCGGTTGAAAAGGCTGACGAGCGCCAGCGTCGCAAAGCCGGCAATGAAGGTGGGCCAGCCGAGATCGAAATCGAGCGCCGAGGCGATGAGGAGCGCGATCGCCGTCACGATCAGTCCAAGGCCGGCGATCTTCGCGCCATGGCCCAACGAAACCGGATCTACATCCGTCGAGATACTGTCCGCGCCAATGACCCGCCGCTGCGTCAGATAGAGCGCGGCAAACGTGATGACGATGGAGACGACCGAGGGCAGCGCGAACATCGAGAACCACGTGCCGAGCGCCGGCATGTGCCCGCCGCTGAAGATCACGAGGTTAGCCGGGTTCGAGATCGGCAGCACGAAGCTCGCGGCATTGGCGATGAAGGCGCAAATCAGCATGTAGGGATAAGGATCGCGCACCTTCGCCGCCCGGCAGGCTGCGTAGACGGCCGGTGTCAGCACGACGGCTGTTGCGTCGTTCGACATGAAGACCGTGACCAGCACGCCGACCAGATAGATCAGCACGAAGAGCCGCTGCGGCGAGCCCCTTGCATGTCCAGTGGCGATGGCCGCCAGCCAGTCAAACAAGCCTTCCTTGCGCGCGATGTCCGAGATCAGCATCATTCCGATCAGGAATAGGTAGACATCGAGGCCCTTGGCGACGCCGGCGAGCGCGCCGCCCCAGGGGATCAGGCCCGCAAGCACCAGCACCGCTGCCGCCAGAACGGCCCAGACCGCCTCCGGCCAGCGGAATGGCCGGACAAGAAGCCCAAGCGCCGTCAGCGCGGCAACGGCCACGATGGCGAGAGAGGAGGCATCGGTAAGGTTCATGGGAAGCTTGGTTCCGGCAGAAGGGTACGCAAGGCGTTAGAAGGCGATGGCGGCGGTCTCTAGCACGGCGCTGCGCCGGCGAGAAGCTCGCGCCGGCGGAACAATGCGTGAGCGTGCGAGTTGTTCCACCGTTGGGCGCCGCCGGTGACTTTTCCGACGCCGTTTCCGTGACCTCCACCGATCCCTCAATGGTTACGTCGTCGCGCGGGCGGTGCTCAACGCCCACCGAGAGCCGGTCGTTCGCCCGACAGTCAAGCCGGGAACAAAATCCACCGAGCGCCATTCTTCCCTGCGATTTTAGTGAAGAAAGCTTTTTCCATGGCGCCAGAGCAGGTCAGCTCCCCGACTTTCAACCGTTCTCTTCTCGCCCTTGCCACGCTCAACTTCTTCCTCGCCGACGCCCGCGACGGCCTGGGTCCATTCCTTGACGGATTTCTGGCAACGAATGGCTGGAACCCCTTCACGCTCGGCATGATCGCCACGATCGGTGGCGTCCTGGGCATGGTTGCGACGCCGCTTTTCGGGGCCTGGGTGGACGCCTCCAGTCACAAGCGGACGCTGATCATCCTGCCGGTGATCTTCGTGACGGCAGCAGCGCTCTGGACGCTGGCGCGCCCGGACGATTGGTCGGTGTTCGGCGGGCAATCGGCCACCGCGATTGTCGGCGCGGTCGTGGGGCCGGCGCTGATGGGGTTGACGCTTGGTCTCGTCGGTGAAAGGAGCTTCTCCAGACAGGTCTCCCGGAACGAGTTCTGGAACCACGCCGGCAATGTCCTTTCACTCGCCGCCATCTTCGTCGGCACGACCTATTTCGGCATGGCCGGAATCGTCTATCTGATGATCGCGACCGCCATCGCAACGATCGTCGCCGTGCTCGCCATCGATCCTGACAGGATCGACAATCGCGTCGCGCGTGGCCTCGCCCATGACGATGGCGAAGCTGGGCCGTCCGGCTTCAGCGTGCTTTTCGATCGGAAGGGCATGCTGGCGCTGGCCGTCGTGCTGATGATCTTCCACTTCGGCAATGCGCCGATCAGCCGGCTGATCGCACAGAGCTTTTCGATCCAGCTCGGAACCCCCTTCCGGACAACGGCCATCACCACCGGTGTGTCTCAGGTTTCGATGATCTTCATGGCGCTCGCTGCGCCCTTCCTGATCCGCCGCTTCGGTCTCGCGACCGTGCTCCTGATTGGCCTCGTCGCCCTGCCGATCCGTGGTGCGATTGCCGGCGCTTTCAGCTCATTCGGCTCGATCTATCCGGTACAGGTGCTCGATGGCGTCGGTGCAGGCCTGATCGGGATTGCGACTGCCATTGCGGTGGAACGCATCCTCTCCGGAACCGGCCGCTTCAATGTCGGGCTGGCCGTCGTCGGCACGATCCAGGGCATCGGCGCGTCATCCAGCAACATCGTCGCCGGCTGGCTAACGGATCTCGGTGGCTACAGGCTTGCCTACTGGGTACATGGCGGCGTCGCCCTGATCGCGGTAGTCGTCTTCCTCATCTGGCGGCGCGACATCGCCCCGCCGTTGCCGGAGAATGCAGATGAGACGGAGGCGCCGAAGGCCCGAGGGGCGGCGGCTGTCTCCTAGGTCAATCGGGCAGCAGGCCGGATATCGCGAGACCAAGCGCCGTCACCAGCGCACCGATCCAGATCGTCACGGCGACCCAGCCATGGCCGAGAAGGCCCTCGATGACAATGATGAAGGACGGCGTCAGATAGCCATAGGCCAATGTCTTCGAGGCCGGCAGGCGCAGCGCCGCATATTGCAGCAGCAGGAAGGTGATCACCGTCGTCCCGACCGCCGTATAGACAACCGTGCCCCAGACCGCCGCCGGAAAGGCCAGCAGGTCGGTCGAGATGAGCGCCGGAATGCCAGGGATCATCAGCCAGGCCCCGGTAGCAGCCACGGCCCAGAAGCCCGAATACACCGCCGGTTCGCCGCGACCGAAATAACGCAGCAAGGGTGCATAGGCGGCATGCGCCACCACGCCGATGAAATAGATCGCCTCGCCGCGTCCCACCTCGAAGCCGAGGATGGCGGCGACGTCGCCGCGGAAGATCACCCAGATCGACCCGAGCGCCGCGACAACCAGGCTCGTCAGCACCGCCGGACGGGTATACTGGCGCATAAGAAGGAAGGCAAAACCCGCCGAGATCAGCGGCATCAGCGTGAAGACGGCGCCGGTGGCCACCGGCGAGGTGAACTGGAGCGCAATGAACATGGTGTACATGTAGATGGCCATCAGCAGGCCGAGAATGGCATAGCGCCACGGTTCGCGCGGGAAGGTCAATTTCACCTTCATGACATGGACAGCGAACACCCACATGACGACGACGGAGAGAATGTAACGCAGCGCATTCATCGCCGCCGATGACGCGTAGTGCGCGGCAATCCCGCCGAACGAGAAGGAGGCCGAGATCAGAAGGGCGAAGGACAGCATCGCCAGATGAGCCAAAAGCTTCTCGCGGCCTTTGGCATGGGCGTTATGGGTGGTCTTGACCTGGGACATGCGGAGGGACTCGGATTCGTATTTCCTGAACCAAAAGCTTTTCACGAGGAGACGCTCATTACCAACAGATATTGGTGAGACGGGCGCAAATTTGTTGATCAATGCTTACCCACGGAAGCCTGCGGTACGAACTTCTCGAAAAATCGAAAACCTCGCGAATCCTTCTAGCTCCTCACTGCCTCTTTGCCGGCAAGACGATCCGTCTTGGCGAACGAAGGAGGGTTTACATGGGATTTTACCGCAATAACATCGGACGCACGCAACAGGTGCTGCGCATCGCGCTCGGGACCGCGGGCGTGGTGGCCGGCATGGCGTTTCTGCCAGCGCCGTGGAACTGGCTCGCCGCGATATCCGGCATCGGCACGGCGCTGACCGGCTTCGTCGGCTGGTGCCCGGCCTGTGCGGTGGCCGGGATCAACACGGGGAAGAGGACATGAGCACGTTGACCATTCCCCACGAGACGTTCGAAGCGGCCCAGCGTGGCGACCAGGCGGCCATTATGGCCCTGCTGGTGCGGACCCAGCCGGATATTCGCCGCTATGCACGCGCCTCCTGCCGCACCTCCTCCGATATCGACGATGCTACACAGGAAGTGCTGTGGCTGCTCTCCCGCCATGTCGGCGCCATCCGCGCCTTCGCGGCGCTGTCCGGCTGGCTGTTCAAGGTGGTGCAGCGCACCTGTATGAAGCTCGCCCGCGATGTCGGCCTGATTGCAAGCGACGATGCGGCGCTGGAGCGGATGCTCGCTGCCCGGCAGGAAAGCGAGCTGCGTCTCGACCTTGCCGCCGCCTTCGAGGCGCTGCCGCAGTCCTATCGCGAGGTCGCCGTCATGCGCGACCTGCACGAGAAGACCATCGACGAGATTGCCGCAGCACTTGGCCTATCCAGGCAGGCCGTGAAGGCGAGGCTGCATCGCGCCCGCCTGCTGCTGCGCGAATACCTGGCGAGGTGAGATCATGAGCGACTATCAGAAACCGCAGGACCTCCTCACGGTCCCCCACTTTGCCGCCCTCGCCCCGACGGAGGCTAAAGCCTTCCTCGCCTTCAACCACGCCTGCGAACGCAACGACGGCGAAATTCCACGCAAATATCGCGAGCTAATTTCGCTCGCCGTAGCGCTCACCACCCAATGCGCCTACTGCCTCGACGTCCACACCAAGGCCGCAGCGAAGGCCGGTGCAACCGCCGAAGAACTCGCCGAAACCGCCATGATCGCCGCCGCCGTCCGCGCCGGCGGGACATTGGGCCATGCGCTGATGGCGTTGAGGTTGTTTGAGGGGCAGACCGTTTCAGCCGACGGGGCTGGTTGAGGCGGGCAATCAGTATCCGGCCTCACGCATATGTCGAAAGGCGAGGACGACAATAACGTCTTCGCCTTCCTCGAAACGATAAAGCGCGAGGTAGCCACTATCGCCAAACGGAATCAACAATTCTCGAATATCGGGATGGGCATCCAAGGGGCGGCCGATGTTCGGCATATGCGTCAGCAGATTGAAATGCCGAGCGATTGTCTGCGCCGCCCTGCGTGCGGCATCCTTGTTCTTCTGCCCGAGAAAACTCCGGCACCGCTCAAGCCCGGCCCGCGCCGCTGGCGCGACAATCAGCCGTGGCACTCGGGAGCCTTCGTCTCCTCGTCAGTCCCCCAGGTCGAAAGCCAGCGATCGACCTCGTTCCCCGTCAGATGCTGCCCGTCTTGCCGGTAGTCGGCCAGCGCCTTCACAGCTTCCAACTCGAAGGACGTCCGCGCATCGTCCCGCTCGGCATATTGCCGGACGGCTTCGCGCATGACCCAATCAACCGGCCGCTGACGTTTCTCGGCAAGCGCCTGCACGATCGCGTCTGTTTCATCATCGAGCCTGACAGTGTTGGCCACGGGACCACTCCGTTCGAATTCTGACAGCGCCAAAGATAGTCGCAATCGACGCTTGCGTCCACAAACGACAAGGCCCCCGTTTCCGGAGGCCTCGCTGTTCTCTCAATCCGATGTCCTCACTCCGCGGCGACCTTCGCCATCGGGTTGTTCGGATGCGTGGTCCAGTTGGCGTAATCGGCCGAGACGACCTTGCCGGTACGCTTGTCGATCTCGCCGGGCTGCTTCTCGACCATGGTGATGCAGTTCTCGACCGGGCAGACATCGACGCAGAGATTGCAGGCCACGCATTCCTCTTCGATGACCTCGAAGTGCCGCACGCCGTTGACCATGCTGGTGATCGCCTGGTGAGACGTGTCCTCGCAGGCGATGTGACAGCGGCCGCACTTGATGCAGGCGTCCTGATCGATATGCGCCTTGGCGATGTAGTTGAGGTTGAGATACTGCCAGTCGGTGACATTCGGCACGGCCTTGCCGCGGAAGTCGTCGAGCGTGGCATAGCCCTTCTCGTCCATCCAGGCTTCCAGCCCGGTGATCATTTCCTCAACGATCTTGAAGCCATAGGTCATGGCGGCCGTGCAGACCTGCACGTTGCCGGCCCCGAGCATCAGGAACTCCGCCGCATCGCGCCACGTCGTCACGCCGCCGATGCCGGAGATCGGCAGACCGTAGGTCTCCGGATCGCGGGCGATCTCGGCGACCATGTTGAGCGCGATCGGCTTCACCGCCGGGCCGCAATAGCCGCCATGCGTACCCTTGCCGTCGATGGACGGCGTCGGCGAACAGGTGTCGAGGTCGACGCCGGTGATGGAGTTGATCGTGTTGATCAGCGAGACGGCATCCGTGCCGCCGTTCTTGGCCGCACGCGCCGGACGGCGCACGTCGGTGACATTCGGCGTCAGCTTGGTGATGACCGGCATCCGCGTATACTGCTTGCACCAGCGCACGACCATCTCGACATATTCCGGCACCTGACCGACGGCGGCACCCATACCGCGCTCGGACATGCCGTGCGGACAGCCGAAGTTCAGTTCGATGCCATCGGCCTCCGTCTCTTCGACCAGCGGCAGGATCGCCTTCCAGGCCTCCTCCTCGCAAGGCACCATGATCGAGGCGATCAGCGCCCGGTCGCGCCACTTCTTCTTCACAGCCTTCATTTCCTGAAGGTTGATCTGCAGCGGACGATCGGTGATCAGTTCGATATTGTTGAGGCCAAGGAGACGGCGGTCGGCACCCCAGATCGCGCCGTAGCGCGGACCGTTGACGTTGACGACCGGCGGGCCCTCCTCGCCCAGCGTCTTCCAGACCACGCCACCCCAGCCGGCGGCATAGGCACGCTCGACATTATAGGCCTTGTCGGTCGGCGGCGCAGAAGCGAGCCAGAACGGGTTGGGCGATTTGATGCCGACGAAATTGTTGCGGATATCAGCCATTGTCGTAATCCCTTCCCGCGCTCTCAGGCCAGAGCCTTGATGATGGACATGGCCGCATCGCGGCCCATGGCGACGGCGGAGACGGTCAGGTCCTCGCCACCGGTTGCGCAGTCGCCGCCGGCCCAGACGCCGGCAACGGAGGTACGGCCCTCTTCGTCGATGACGATCTTGCCCTTCTCGACCTTGATCGTGTCGAGGCCTGCAATATCGAGCGTCTGGCCGATCGCCGTGAGGATCTGGTCACAGGCGATATCGACCGTGTGCCCGGTTTCCTTCAGCAGCCCGTTTTCGAGATGGGTATAGGCCATCGTGATGCCGGTGACGTGACCACCATGGCTCAGCACTGCCTTCGGCGCCAGCCAGTGGCGGATCAGCACGCCCTTGGAAGCGGCAAGCTCCTGCTCGTAGAGCGAGGCATTCATATGCTCCTGGCCGCGCCGGTAGCACATCGTCACCTCTTCGGCGCCAAGGAGCTTTGCCTGAACGGCCGCATCCACCGCCGTCATGCCGCCACCGATGACGACGACGCGGCGGCCGACCGGAACATCAGCCTTCGTTTCTGCCTGACGGAGGTTAGCGATGAACTCGACGGCATCGACCACGCCGAACTCATGCGTGCCTTCGACGGTCAGCGCATTGACGCCGCCAAGACCGATGCCGAGGAAGACGGCATCGTGGCGCGACTTGAGGTCGGCGAGCGAGAAATCGCGGCCGAGCATTTCGCCATCCAGCACATCGATGCCGCCGATGGAGAGGATGTAATCCGCTTCCTTCTGGGCGATATCGTCCGTCGCCTTGTAGGTGGCGATGCCATATTCGTTGAGGCCGCCGGCCTTTTCGCGATGGTCGTAGACCATGACGTTGAAGCCATGCATGGCGAGACGATGCGCGGCGGCGAGACCCGCAGGACCCGCGCCAACAACGCCGACCGATTTCCCGTTGGAATTCAGCCGTGTGTAGAACTGCTTGCCGGCATTCATCGCCTTGTCGGTCGCGTAGCGCTGCAGGCGGCCGATCTCGACCGGGCGCTCCTCGGCCGTGTTGCGCACACAGGCCTGCTCACACAGCGTTTCGGTGGGACAGACGCGGGCGCACATGCCGCCCATGATGTTCTGGTCGAAAATCGTCTTGGCAGCACCGATGGCGTTCCCCGTCGAAATCTGACGGATGAACAAAGGCACATCGATGGAGGTGGGACAGGCCGTCATGCACGGCGCGTCGTGACAGAAGTAGCAGCGATCGGCTGCGACCAGCGCCTCATGGTCGTCGAGGCGCGGGTGGAGGTCGGAAAAGTTCGTCTCGTATTCGGCCGGCGTCAGACGCCCCCGATGGATCCCAGATTGCGTCGTTCCCATGATTATCTCCCATTC
>DATMTA010000101.1:0-11276 GCA_035565055.1 Ensifer sp. | reverse complement strand
GCGGCGGCGGGGTTGCAGCTGTGCGCTGAGGCGCCGCAGCGGGCTCGGGCGCTTTCATCGCAGGCTCGGGCGAGGCGACCATCACCTGCGGCTCGGGCGCCTGAGGGGCTGCAGGCGCATAGGACTTCGGCGCGGAAGGGGTAGCCCCTCCCGAGAAGCCGGATTTTCCGAAGCCGTCATTTCCCTTTTTGCCGAACATCAATCAGATCCAGTCTTTTTCATGCTTTGCTTTTGGAGCGGTTGAGCAATGCGAGCATCTTGGCGAGGCTGCCGCCCTTCGGGCGCTTCACCGTCGTGCGGCCTGTCACCACATGGGCGATCTGCGAGAAGGTCTCGGCGATCGGCGCCTTGGCGTCGATTTCCGCGATCATGCGGCCGCTGTTGGCGGCATTGCCGAAAAGCTGCACTTCGAAGGGGATGACCGCGATCGGCTGAACCTCCAGCGGATCGACGAAGTCGGAGGCGGAGATTTCAGCGCGCTTCGGCATTCCCGCCTGATTGATGATCAGATGGGGAAGCTTGTCGTTCGGGCGCAGCTTCTTCAGCGCATCAAACATGTTCTTGGCGTTGCGCAGGTTGGCGAGATCCGGCACGGCGGTGATCACCACCTCGTCCACACCGGAAAGCACCATGCGTGTCCAGTCGTTCCACACATGTGGTACATCCAGAACCGTCACGGGGGCAGACCGCGAGAGGACTTCGACGACGGGCTGGAAGGACTCGCGGCTGAAGTCGTAGGCGCGGTCGAGCATCGATGGTGCTGCCAGCAGCGACAGGTTGTCGGTGCACTTGGCCAGCAGGCGATCGAGGAAGATTTCGTCGAGGCGGTCCGGCGAATACACGGCTTCTGCCATGCCCATTGCGGGATCCTGGTCGAAATTGATGTTCGCGGTTCCGAAGGCCAGATCGAGATCGGCCAGGATCGTCTCCGTGGAAAAGAGGCTGGAGATACCGAAGGCGGTATTATGGGCGATTGTGGAGGAACCGACGCCGCCCTTCGCGCCGATAAAGGCGATGCTGCGGCCCAGCGGCTCGGCCTCGGGATCGACGAAAATCGAGGCGACGGACGCCAGCATGTCGGGAAGGCTGACCGGATAGACCAGATATTCCGAAATGCCGTTGCGCATCAGCTCGCGATAGAGGCCGATGTCGTTCTGACGACCGATGATGATGACCTTGGTCGACGGATCGCAGACCTCCGCAAGCGGACCCAGTTCCTCGAACAGGCGATCGGCGCCGTGCATGGTCTCGAGGATGATGAGGTTCGGCGTTGCAGCGCTGGCGAACATGCTTGCCGCCGCAGCGATGCTGCCGTGATTGATCTTGAAGGTCACCTTCGCCATGCGACGGTCGCGGCTGCAGCGATCCATCAGGCGCAGCGCTTCCTCGCTCTCGCAAAAGGCATGGATCGAGATGCGCGGCAGCGGCCGGATCTGATCGATTTCGACGCTTTCCGCGGCGCGATCCTCAAGCTGATCGTCCATCGCGACGGGCTCGATTCCGTATTCAACTGTACTCATGGGTCCTGTCTCTCCGGTAACCGATCACGCCCGATCATTGGGTGGGAATGCTGATGCTCGTGTCCTGGCCAAGGCTGGAGCCGTTCGTGCGATAGCTATCAATGGCGTTAGCGCGGCGCTGCGCGTCGATCGGCGTCGATGCACGCGGATCGAAGAGATCCTTCGGGTTGGCCACCTGTGCCGCCAGATTGTTCTGGTTGGCGCAGCCGAAATTGTACCAGTTCTTGTTACCGTAGGAGTTTTCCATCAGGTCTTCCGGCCATTGGCCGCACTGATCCGTCATGGCGGTGAGCGCCACGAAGCTCAACTTGAGCGGCGCCGAGACGCCGGGCTCGGCCTGATATCCGGTGACGATGATGCGCCTCTGTTCTACACCCTCGAGTGCAAGCTGTTTGCGCACCTGCGGCACCACCGCTCGTGCGGCGCGGGCGTTGATGGAGCCGGACGGCACAGCAATCTGGATCACGCCGGAGGAGTTGCTCTTGTAGTTCTGGCCGAAGCCGCGGATCGTGTCCTCGATGCCGCGGCCAAGCTTGACGTCACCGGTAGCAACCGGGATGTCGATCGAGTGCTCGGCTTCCGCCAGCTTGATGGGGTGGCGGACGCGATAGTCGTTCTCAATCGAAGACGTCTGAAGGTCGCTGTCCGAGTGCAGATTGCCACAACCGGCAAGCGCGACCGTGGAGGCTGCGAGAGCGACGAATGTCAGTGTTCTGAGCGCGGGCATCACCAGAGCTTCCCTTTTGATCTTTCGGAGGCATTCTTCGTTCAACTGGTTCATCGTCCCGTTCCTCACTTGTAGATGAACCCGACATTGCCGTGGTAGCGCTGGCCGTTGGCCGGATCGACCTTCGTGCCGTAAACCTTGTTGACGCTGTTCAGGAAGAAGGTCGCGCCATCATTCTCGGGAAGGAAATTGTCATCGGGGCGCGCCAGCTTGTCGTTGGCAACGGGGCGAACGAGATAGGGTGTCGCGATGATGACGAGTTCCGTCTCGTTGCGCTGGAAATCCTTGGAGCGGAACATGGTGCCCAGGATCGGGATCTTGGCGAGCGCAGGGTTGCCGCTGAAGGCCTGGCGGACGTCGTCGCTGACGAGGCCGGCGATCATGATCGAGCCGCCCGAGGGGAGTTCAACCGTGGTCGATGCCTTGCGGCGGCGAATGCCGAGATGGGTGATACCGGACACGCCGCTCGTACCAAGAGTGGAGTAGTTGCCTTCGTAGGTCGGCTCGGAGACTTCCGTTTCCAGCTTCAGGCTGATGCGGCCTGCGGACATGACCACCGGCAGGAAGTTGAGCGAGATGCCGTATTGCGTCGTTTCGGCGGTCCGGCTGATCGAGCCGGGGGTCGTGACGACCGCGCCGGAGTTGGTGACCGTCGACGAGGCCTGCGTGATGGTCTGGTCGCTCGCCATGTTGAACGAGCCGCCGACGTAGAATTTCGCCACTTCACCCGAAATCGCGGTCAGGCTCGGCTCGGCAAGCGTACGCATCACGCCGGCCTGCTCCATGGCATTCATATAGGCTGCGAGGCTGACGCCGCCCACCGTACCGCCGACGGAGCCGCCGACCAGCTGGCCGAGCGAGGCGCCGAGGTTGCTTGGATTGAAGAAGGACATCGATCCGTTCGATCCGCTGATCGACCCGCTGATGCCCAGCTGCTTGACGACCTGGCGGCTGACCTCTGCCACCGTGACCTTAAGCGTCACCTGGTCTTCGCCCTGGATCGTCAGCAGGTTGACGATCTGGGATTGCTGGCGGTCTTCGGCGAAGATCGCGACACTCGAGGTCGTGCCGCTGCCGGTTGCCGTCTGGTTGCGGGTGGTCGCTTCACCGCCCTTGACGAAGATTTCGGCGAGTTTGGAGGCCTGCGCTGCATCCTGCGGGGTGCGAACGGTACCGGTCAGAACGATGTTGTCGGAAATGATCTCGACCTTGATGTCGGAGTCCGGCAGGAAGCGACGAAGGTTGGTCTCCAGCTGCGAGATGTCGCGCTCGACCTGAATGTCCAGGCTCACCAGTTCCTTGCCGTCGGCGCCGAAGACGAAGACGTTGGTCTGACCGACCGCCTTGCCGAACAGATAGAGGCGACGCGACGTGCGGGTAACGGCGTCTGCCATCGACGGATCGGCGACCAGGATATCGTGTGCGTCGGCAGGAAGTTCGACCACGAGCGCCTTGTTGAGGCCGAGCTTGAGGGTCTTCTTCACGCCAGGTCCGCCTTGCGCGATCGTCACGAGGGACTCGCTGGCGGCATAGGCCGCCGTTGCCTGCTCGCCTGCCAGCGGAATCGGAAGGATGCCCGTCAGCGCGAGAGTGAAGCACAGCCCGCCAATCGTGGTCTTGCGGATATCTTGCATGATAGGTCTCACTTGATGCTCCCGCTCGTTCTTACTGGCTGGTCGAGATATTGCCGGACTTGATCACCTGAACGCCGGGCGAACCATCGCCATTGCCCAGAAGACGCTCGGATGCGGAGGTGTCGGGCTCGGCCGAGTCGGCGACCGAGCGAAGTGCAAGCGTCAGCCGGTCGGCGATCTGCTGGGCAACGGCGATCACTCTTGCCTGATCAGGCGTCAGTTCGAGCGTGGCCGTCGAGCCGACAGCCGTCTGCTTGCCATCGGGTCCCTGCTGAAGCTGCTGGTCGATGGCAAGGACGCGGATGTTGCTGAGGATCGTTTCCGTCTGGAAGGATGTCTGCTGCGTCCCCTTCTTCACCATGATGACGTCGACGCGGTCGTTCGGAAGGATGAAGCCGCCGGCACTGGTCGAGACGCTGATTTCGGTCGCGATCGCCCGCTTGCCTGCCGGCAGGATCGACGACATCGTGCGGTTGCTGGCGTCCACGATCTTTTCGAGGCGAACGGGCTCGTTGGCGAAGATCGGCAATCTGACGATCGCACCGTTGAGGTCGGTCATCGCGGTCTCGCGGTTCTTCTTGGTGATGAAGCCGGCCGCGACGGCCGATTCAGGCCAGGGGATCCATGTCATGCTGTCCGCAGTCAACCGTGCGCCGGTCTGCAGGTTTGCCTTTGCCACCAGCACGTCAACGGTCGTTTCCTTGACCATTTTCGGTTGCGCAGCCTGAATTTCCACGACCTGCTGCCCACCCATGTTGAGCGCAAGGTATCCGGCAAGGCCGGCCGCCGCTGCGGCAACGGACAAAATAATCAGTCGTGCTGGTTTCATGATCAATTCCTGGAGAATCCAACGAAGTGACCTCAATTGATCAGGAATTGGTGTAATTATGGTTAACGAATTTCTTATGGGTAAGGTTAACCCAATCTAAACATTCGTTCATTGCCGGCTCGAGCCTCGTTGTGCCGGCGTCGCGGGACGGCGAGCGTTCGCCGTGCCGCATCTACCCTCACGCATCCGTTCGTGGAGGCGAAGGTCGCCCCTCACCTAGAAGCTATGATGAAGCACGGCCTGCATGAGGGGCGAATCCGGATAAGCGACGAAGCCGCCTATGCCGATGGCGATGCCGTAAGGGATCTTCTTTTCCTGCAGAAGTGTGCGCGGAACCGGCAGACCTATCGCGGTGACGAGGTTTCTCTGGCTGCGGATCAGGAGGATCAGAATGGTAAGCGCGCCACCGATGACGGCGACGTCGCCGAGGTAGACGATCAGGCTGTCATTGAAGCCAAACCAGACGGCACTCGCCGTCAGAACCTTGGCGTCCCCACCGCCCATCGTATTGAGCGCGAAGAGCACAAACACCACGGCAAAGACGCACAGCCCCGTCAGGAGATGCCAGCCGATATCAACAAGACCAAGCCCCGCGAGCGGCGCGACAATGATGAATGAAGCCAGCAGGATCACCGAAACGCGGTTCGGGATGGTCATCGTGAAGAGGTCGGAAAAGGCCGCGACGGCCATGCAAAGCGGAAAGATGACGAGAATGGCGGCTTCGATCATGGCGGCTTCCTGATGAACCGGCACCTGCATCGGCGTCAAGGCACGATCCAGGAACCGGCCTTGCGAAGCCCGGTCCCCACCTGAGGGGCAAGAGCGCAGCAAGGCGTTTCGTTTATTCGCGTCCAGCCCGGTCGACGGCTGCTTCGGACGCGATAAGCGCTACTGTGCAGCAAGCCGCTTAAAAATATACAAACCTGCCTTCGGTTCCGAAGGCAGGTTTGTAAAATCGCAGGAATGCGTCGTTCACACTCAGCCGCCGGTGTTGATGTTGCCGGCAATCGTGGAGAACTTGTTATTCAGCGCGGTGCCAAGGGACTTTGCGCCGGTGATGATTGCAACGCCGATGAGGGCAGCGATCAGACCGTATTCGATGGCGGTTGCGCCAGATTCGTCCTTCATAAGACGGGTAAGAAGCTTGGTCATGTGGGTCTCCTGAGTCACAACTTTTTGAAAATTTCGGCAGTACCGCCAACCGTTCCCGTTGATCGGATGCGATGAGATTATCCGCGCTTCCTTGAAATCGACTTAACACTTATAATTAACAAAATATTAATGCCCATTTGAGCCGCACTTGGTAAATATTCCCGCACCTGAATTCAAGCAATTGTAATAGTTAATCTTGGACGCTCGAATATCTGCACCTAAACTCATTGACGTATATTATCCTTGGCCGACAACCCTGCACCAAGGCCGCCAAAAATCGTCGCGCCCGGCAGGAAATCGTTAACTCCGTTGAGGACGGCAAGGCGGTCCAGGGCCGGCGGGCAATGGATCGAACCGGCAGGCAAAGGTGTCATCATGCTTAACGCGAATTTTACGTTTGCAGACGACAGTGTTTCAAAATCCATCGGGACACAGCCATGCCTGTTTTGAATCGCTCATTGAAGACGAAGTTGCTTGCCGCGGGCGCTGCCGCGTTGCTGATGATGGCGGGCAATGCGGCCGCGACGGACAAGGACGATGACCTCATCCGCGTCTTTATGAATCACGCGCGCGTCCTCAAGCTCGATCGCGCGGTCGCAAAGGTGATCATCGGCAACTCCGACGTGGCCGACGCCACGGTGGCCGATTCCAAGACAATCGTGCTGACCGGCCGCAGTTTCGGTACCACGAACCTCGTGCTTCTCGATTCGACGGGCAATGCGATCCTCGACGAGCGTGTGCTGGTCTCGATCGACGAGGGGAACACCGTTCGCGTGTTCCGCCAGACCGAACGCAGCGTCTATTCCTGCACGCCGAACTGCGAGAAGAATTCGACGCCGACGGGCGGCACCACAAGCTCGGCGGCAGCACCGACGGCATCGACCTCCATGGCGCAGTAAGCGGCGCCCTGACCAGGCGCATCGTGTAGGGGCGGTCATCGCCTCGGTCCGGCCGAGAACGGACAGACTGTCTGGTCGTTTGGTCAAGTGAACGTGGGAGTGGGTATTTGACCCAAAAGGCAAAGGCAGATCGAGCGACGGGGCTTCGCCGACTTTTCAAGTCGAGCGAGGGTGCGACCGCAATCGAATTTGCCATTCTGGCCATTCCCTTCATGATGATCGTCTTCGCCACCTTCGAAACGTTCATTGCCTTCACAGGGGAGCAGCTTGTCTCCAACGCCGTCGATACGATGGCGCGGCGCGTCCGCACGGGGCAGATCACGTTCAGTCTCGGGCGCTCGACGGACATGACGCAGACGCAATTCCGACAGGAGTTCTGCAACCAGATCTCGGTGATGATCACCTGCTCAAACACCGAGGCTGCCACGCCTGCGAAGCTTTATCTGGACCTGGAGCAGGTGACCAACTTCTCCGACATTCCTACCAACGTGCCCCTGATCGCCACGAATGGCGGCAAGACGCGTGATCTCGACACATCCAAGATGAACTTCACGCCGGGCGGCGCGGGAAAGATCAACATGTTCCGCGCCTATTATCGCTGGCCGATCACCACGGATCTCGTCCGTCCCTATATCTCGAACATCCAGCCGGAGGGCAGCAGCAAGGGGCAATTCCTGATCGTGGCAACCAGCGCCTTCCAGAACGAGAACTATCCGTGAGCGTCCTGGGCTTCATCTCGAAACGGGTCAAAGCGGCGCGCAGGCTGGCGCGATCCGCCGCAACATTCCGCATCGTTCAGGCCAAGGACGGCGTCGGCGCGGTGGAATTCGCGCTGATCGTTCCCATTCTCCTCATCATTTACCTGATGTCTTTCGAGATCACCGTCGCCATCAGCATCACGCGCAAGACGACACACGCCTCCTCCGACATTGCCGACCTGGTGACCCAGAAGACGTCGGTCGACAAGGCATTTCTATCGACACTGCCCAATGTGGCGAAGGCGACCATCGCCCCCTATTCCTCGGCCGGCGTAACCCTGAAAATCAGCGGCATCAGTATCGACTCGACGTCGGTGGCCAAAATTGCCTGGTCCTGGCAGTCGACCGGAGGAACACCCTATACGGCCGGCTCCGTAGCCACCATTCCCACGGATCTTGCCATCGCCAACTCCTTTGTGGTGCGCTCGGAACTCAGCCTGCCCTATTCGCTCCTCCTCTACCTTCCCGGCATGAGCGGAACACAGACAAAAAGCTTCACCATCAAGAAAGACTTCTACTATCGCCAGCGTGTCGGCAACAGCATCACCTGCTCCGACTGCTGAACGCCCGGCGATCTTGCGATTTTGCTGGCCTTGTCTCTGATCAACCCCTAAAATATCGTGGAAGCCGCCATCGCGATGGAAGAATCGCTGAAGGCTGCAATACCTGGGATGACCGGCCTGTGGCCGCGCAGATCCGCCCGAACTTCAGCTTTTCCGGTGAACAGACCAACATCGCTGCCGGTCCTGCTCTTTATTTATACGCAATTCCGCGCGAAAACCGCTGTGTGAATTTGCTCCGAATGTCTGGTGGCCATGGCTCGCGCATTTCTTTTCGTTCTCGATTCCTTCGGCATTGGCGGCGCGCCGGATGCGGAAATCTATGGCGACCTTGGTGCCGACACGCTCGGCCATATCGCCGAGTTCTGCGCCCATGGCTGCGCAGACCGGAAGGGGTTGCGCGATGGAGCCCTCGAACTGCCCAATCTCTCCATGTTCGGTCTCCTGCACGCGGCAAAGGCCGCCACCGGCAAGTTTCCGGCAGGTATGCCCGTGCCGGACAAGACCTACGGCATCCGCGGCGCAGCCAGCGAAATCTCCCGCGGCAAGGACACGCCGTCCGGCCATTGGGAGATCGCCGGAACGCCAGTCATGTTCGACTGGGGTTATTTTCCTGCCGAGGGCGAAGCCTTTCCGGAAAAGCTCGTCAACCGCATCTGCACGGCTGCCGACATTCCGGGCATTCTGGGCAATTGCCATGCCTCGGGCACCGACATCATCAAGCGGCTGGGCGAGGAGCATATCCGCACGGGCAAGCCGATCTGCTACACCTCGTCAGACTCCGTTTTCCAGATTGCCGCGCACGAGACGCATTTCGGCCTCGAGCGGCTGCTTGAGCTCTGCGAAACGGTGCGCAAACTGGTGGACGACTACAATATCGGTCGCGTCATCGCCCGCCCCTTCATTGGCGAAACTGCCGAGACCTTTGAGCGCACCGGCAACCGGCGCGACTATTCCGTGCTGCCGCCCGAGCCGACCCTTCTCGACCGGCTGAAGAATTCGGGACGGAAGGTTCACGCCATCGGCAAGATTGCCGACATCTTCGCCCATCAGGGTGTTTCGCAACTGTGGAAGGCGAGCGGCAACTCGGCCCTTTTCGATGCCACGCTGGAGGCGATGGACGAAGCCGGCGACGGCGATCTCGTCTTCACTAATTTCGTCGATTTCGACATGCTTTACGGCCATCGCCGCGACGTGGCGGGCTATGCCGCCGCTCTTGAGGAATTCGATCGCCGCCTGCCCGAGATCAACCGCAAGCTCCAGCGCGGAGATATGGTGGTGATCACCGCCGACCACGGCTGCGACCCCACCTGGCGCGGCTCGGACCACACCCGCGAGCGCGTGCCGGTCCTGGCCTATGGCCCTGGGATCAAGGCGCGCGAGGTGGGTGTGCTGCCGACCTATGCCGATATCGGAGAAACCATTGCAGCGCATCTGGGCATAGAGCCCGGTCGCCACGGACGGAGCTTTCTGTGAACTCGATGCTCAAGAAAGCCGAACTGCATCTGCATCTGGAGGCCGGCGCGCCGATCTCGCTCGTGCTGTCACAGGCCGCAAAATACGGGGCAGACATGTCGCCCTTCATTCGCGATGGCGCCTATGTCTGGCATGATTTCACCACCTTCCTCGGCTGCTATGATGCCGCCGCATCGCTGTTCAAGACCGAAGAGGACTTCGCGCTGCTGGCAGAGAGCTACCTGCTTGAGATTGCTGCCGCCGGTGCCGTGTATGGCGAGCTCTTCGTCTCGCCCGATCACGGCGTTTCCGCAGGCTTGAGCGCCGGTGCTTATATTGCCGGCATCTCGGAAGGGATGAAGCGGGCGAAGGCGAAATGCGGGATCGAGAGCCGCATGGTCGTCATCGGCGTTCGCCATCTCGGCGCCGAGCGCGTCGAGGCGGCAGCGAAATTTGCGGCCGAGCGCCCCGACCCCCTGATTACAGGCTTCAACATGGCCGGCGAGGAGCGGTTCGGCAAGGTTGCCGACTTTACCCGTGCCTTCGACATCGCCCGCGACGCAGGGCTCGGCATCACCATCCACGCCGGCGAACTCGCGGGCGCGCAAAGCGTGCGCGACGCCATCGATCTCGTTCGCCCAACCCGGATTGGGCACGGCGTGCGCGCCATCGAGGACATGAATCTCGTGCGCCGCATTGCCGATCTCGGTATTGTGCTGGAGGTCTGCCCCGGTTCCAATATCGCGCTCAAGGTCTTTCCGGATTTCGAGAGCCATCCGCTCCGCACCTTCTTCGACATGGGGGTGAAGGTGACGTTGAACTCCGATGACCCGCCCTATTTCGACACGTCGCTGGCCAAGGAATACGAGATTGCCAAGACCCGCATGGGCTTCAGCGACGCCGACCTGAACTTGATGACCCGCACCGCCCTGGAGGCCGCCTTTGTCGACGAGCCGACGCGGGCGCGTCTTCTTGCAATGATTTGAGGATTAAGGCCTCGACTACGCGCGTTCAGCTTGCGGGAGGCCCGCATTGCGCTAAGACTATCTGGGATAAAAGATAGACTGGAAGGCACAGATGAACGGCGTCACGGTTATTTCCCATCCCCTCGTGCAGCACAAGCTGACGATCATGCGCAAGAAGGAAACCTCGACGGCGAGCTTCCGCCGGCTGCTCAGGGAAATCTCGACGCTGCTCTGCTACGAAGTCACCCGCGATCTGGAGCTTACCACCGAGCGGATCGAAACGCCGCTGATGGAAATGGATGCGCCGCTGCTGGAAGGCAAGAAGCTGGTCTTCGCCTCGATCCTGCGCGCCGGCAACGGTCTGCTTGAAGGTATGCTGGAACTGGTGCCGGCCGCCCGCGTCTCGCATATCGGCGTCTATCGGGACCATGAAACGCTGCAGCCGGTCGAATATTACTTCAAGGCCCCCGGCGATCTCGACGCCCGCCTTGTCATCGTGGTTGACCCGATGCTCGCCACCGGCAATTCCTCGATCGCCGCCGTCGACAAGCTGAAGGAGCGCGGCGCGAACAACATTCGCTTCCTCTGCCTGCTGGCGGCCCCCGAAGGCATCAAGAACTTCACCGAAGCCCATCCGGACGTCCCGGTCTTCACCGCCGCCATCGACGATCATCTGAACGAGCTCGGCTATATCATGCCCGGTCTTGGCGATGCCGGCGATCGCATGTACGGGACGAAGTAAAGCCTCGCCTGGGTCAGCAGATAAGACCCGACACC
>DATMTA010000100.1:0-20154 GCA_035565055.1 Ensifer sp. | reverse complement strand
GCAAATCCTCCGGCAGCTTCTCAACCGGGTAATGCTCCAGAACGATCTTGTTCATCGCAGCGACCTCGCGCAGACAGTCCAACAGCCCCAATATAGCGCTGCTCTTGCGATTACGCGACCCACCATCCTCACACCGCCTTGCGCGGATCGAACGCATCGCGCACCGCTTCGCCGATGAAGATCAGCAGCGACAGCATGAGCGACATGGTGATGAAGGCCATGATACCGAGCCAGGGAGCCTGGAGGTTGTTCTTGCCCTGCGCGATCATTTCACCAAGGGACGGCGAACCCGGTGGCATGCCGAAGCCGAGGAAGTCGAGCGAGGTGAGCGTCGAGATCGAGCCGGAGAGGATGAAGGGCAGGAAGGTCAACGTGGCCACCATGGCGTTCGGCAGGAGATGCCGGAACATGATCGTACCGTTGCCGACGCCGAGCGCGCGGGCGGCGCGGACATATTCGAAGTTTCGTGCCCGCAGGAATTCCGCCCGCACCACGCCCACAAAGGCCGTCCAGGAGAAGAGCAGCATGATGCCCAGCAGCACGAAGAAGCCCGGCGGCAGGATCGCGGCGATGATCAGCAGAATGTAGAGCACCGGCATGGACGACCAGATCTCGATGAAGCGCTGCATCAGAAGATCGGTCCATCCGCCGAAGTAACCCTGCACTGCACCCGCCGTCACGCCGATGATGGCGGAGGCAATGGTCAGCGCCAGCCCGAAGAGAACCGAGATCCGGAAGCCATAGATCAGCCGCGCCAGCACGTCGCGCGCCTGATCGTCGGTGCCGAGCCAGTTCATGTTGCCGATGATACAGCCGGGATCGTTGACCCCTTGGGGATAGGCCTTGCAGCGCTCGTCCTTGTTCATCAGCCAGAAGGGCGCGGTCGGGGCGGAATGCGGCACGTAGGAATTGACCGAATTGTAGGAATAGCGGATCGGTGGCCAGATCATCCAGCCGTTCGCGTCGATCTCGCCCGCGATGTCGGTCGATTTGTAATCCGTGGTCGCCAAGAATCCGCCGAATTTCTCTTCCGGATAGTTCACCAGGACGGGAAACAGGATTTCGCCCTTGTAGGAAACGATCAGTGGCTTGTCATTGGCGATCAACTCCGCCCCGAGGCTGAGCACGAAGATCACCATGAAGATCCAGAACGACCAGTAGCCGCGCCGGTTGGCCTTGAAATTCTGCCAGCGCCGCTTGTTGGCGGGCGATAGGAACGGTCGCTTCGGTGGCGCTGCGACGATGGCAACGGTGGCGGGCGTGTCGACCATATCAGACATCCCTCTTGTCGAAGTCGATGCGCGGATCGACCCAGGTATAGAGCAGGTCGGAAATGAGTCCGACGACGAGGCCGATCAGCGAGAAGATGTAAAGCGTTGCGAAAACGATGGGATAATCGCGCTTCACGATGGCGAAATAGCCGAGCCGCCCCAGCCCATCGAGCGAGAAGATGTTCTCGATGAGCAGTGACCCGGTGAAGAAGGCCGAGATGAAGGCGCCGGGAAAGCCGGCGATGATGATCAGCATGGCGTTGCGGAAGACGTGGCGGTAGAGCACCTGCCGGTCGGTCAGCCCCTTGGCGCGCGCCGTCACCACATATTGCTTGCGGATCTCGTCGATGAAGGAGTTCTTCGTCAGCAGCGTCGTCGTGGCAAAGGCCGACAATGAGAGTGCGATCAGCGGCAGTGTCAGGTGCCAGAAATAGTCGCCGATCTTCTGATACCAGGTGAGGTCTGCAAAATTGTCGGAGACGAGGCCCCGCAACGGGAACCAGTCGTAGAAAGACCCGCCGGCGAACAGCACGATCAGGAGGATGCCGAAGAGGAAGCTCGGGACGGCATAGCCGATGATGATGACGCCCGACGTCCACACATCGAAGGCCGACCCGTCCGAGATTGCCTTCTTGATGCCGAGCGGAATGGATATGAGATACGAGAAGATCAGGATCCATACGCCCAGCGACGCCGAGACAGGCAGCCGGTTCTTGATCAGATCGAGAACCTTCTCGTTGGAAAAGAAGCTCTCGCCGAAATCGAAGCGGATATAGTCCCACATCATCTTGCCGAAGCGCTCGAGCGGCGGCTTGTCGAAGCCGAATTGCTTTTCCAGCCGCTTCACGAGATCCGGGTCAAGACCCTGCGCGCCACGATATTTGGAATCGAGATCGGCGCCCGCCATGTTCTGGCTGCCGAAATCGCCGCCGCCGGAAAGCCGGTCTTCCGCACCCTTGCCCTGGCCCGTCAGATCGGCAATCGCCTGCTCGACCGGCCCACCGGGCGCAAACTGCACGACGGCAAAGGAAATCGCCATGATGCCGACAATGGTCGGGATGATCAGGAGGAGGCGGCGTAGGATATAGGCGCCCATTCTATCGGCGATCTCCGTGCGTCGTAATGTGTCAGGCCGTCAGCCGCGTTCGAATCGCGACAGTCGCAGTTGGAACGCCGAACGGGCCGAAACGCAAGCCACTATTGCTTGGCCGCCTGCGTGGACCACCAGATGGTGGGAAAGCCGCTGCTATAGGTCGGCAGTTCCTTCGGATGCGCCATCCGGTTCCAGTAGGCGAATTTCTCCTCGCCCGAATAGAAGAGCGGGACGACATAATGGTTGGCCAGCAATACGCGGTCCATCGCATGGATCGCCGCCACCTGCTCGTCGCGATCCTTGGCGGACGTGATCATGTCGATCAGCTGATCGACGGCCGGATCGGCAATGCCGGCATAATTCTGCGATCCGGGCGTGTTGGCGGATTCGGAGCCCCAATAGCCGCGCTGCTCGTTCCCCGGATTCATGGACTCGCCCCAGACATTCCAGATCATGTCGTAGTCGAAGCTGCGGACGCGATTGATATATTGCGACGTATCGACAGTGCGAAGCGTCGCCGTGATGCCGATCTTGGCAAGGCTGTTGACGAAAGGCTGGATGGAGCGCACCAGCGAGGGGCTGCTGAGGAGAATTTCGAAGCCGAAGGGCTGGCCGGTCCTGGTGTTGACCATCTTGTTGCCCTTGAGCTCGTAGCCGGCCGCCTTGAAGAGCGCGATGGCCTTCTTGAGGTTGTCGCGCACCTTCTGCGGATCGCCGTTGACCGGGTTTGCATAAGGCGTGGTGAAAACATCGGCCGGAACCTTGTCCTTCAGCCCATTCAGAATCTCCAGCTCACGGCCCTGCGGCAGGCCGGAGGAGGCGAGATCTGTCCCCCAGAAGAAGCTATCGACGCGCTTCAGCCCGCCATAGGCGAGGTTCTTGTTCATGTCCTCGAAGTCGAAGGCATAGTTTAGCGCGTCCCGGACACGGGCATCCTTGAACATCTCGCGACGCATGTTGGGCACCAGCGCCTGCATGATGCCAGTGGCGCGGAACCGGTTCGGCAGCGCCTCGCGGATGATGCGCCCGTCCTTCACTGCGTCGAAATCATAGCGCGTGGCCCATCGGCTGGCGCTTTTCTCCTGGTAGAAGTCGATGTCGCCGGCCTTGAAGGCCTGGAACTCGGCTTCCGGGTCGTTAAAATAGACGTAGGTCACCGTGCCGAAATTGTTCGATCCGATATTGGCCGGCAGGGTGGCGCCCCAATAATCCTTGCGCAGTTCATAGCGAATGGTCGAGCCCGGCTGCATGGCGGCGACCTTGTAAGGACCGGAGCCCATGGGCAGTTCCAGCGTGCTCTTGGAAATGTCGCGCACATTGCCGTTGGCATCCTTGCCCTGCCACCAGTGCTTGGGCAGGATGGAAAGCTGGCCGACGATCTCCGGAAGCTCCCGATTGCCCTTCTGATCGAAGGTGAAGGTGACTTCGCGGTCGCCGGTCTTCTCGGCGGATTTTACGTGGCGATAGTAGTTGGCGAGGCGAACGCTGTTGGCCTTGGCGCTGTCGAAGCTGAAGATCACGTCTTCCGGCGTCACCGGCTCGCCGTCCGCCCATTTGGCTTCCGCACGCAGCTTGAAGCTGACTGACGAATAGTCTTCCGGATAGGAAATCGCCTCGGCCAGCAGGCCATAGGAGGTCATGATCTCGTCCATCGAGGGTGTCAGAAGCGTTTCGTAGATCCGCTCCATGCCGTCGGCCGGCGCGCCCTTGTCGATCAGGGGATTGAAGCTGTCGAACGTGCCCTCGTTGGAAAGCCTCAGTTCACCGCCCTTTGGCGCATCTACGTTCACATAGTCGAAATGCTTGAGGTCAGGCCCGTATTTCGGCGTGCCGAAGAGGGTGAGCGCATTGCGCCAGACCTTTTCCTGAGCCTGAACAGGCGGAGCTGAAATCGCCGCGATGGCCAGCAGGCCGGCAAGGCCGAGGATTGCGCGCTTCAAGCCGCCTTTGAGCATTCAATATTCTCCCTGAATCGTCATTTCCGCCAAACATAGAGGAAATCAGGTCAAAATATAGGCCTGCTCCCATCTGCGCCGCGACGGTTTGGCGCAAGGGGATTCACCTTATGCTGTGTTGCCGGTAGAATTGCCGTAAATCAATTTCAGGATGGCTCGACCTATTCTGGAAATCGCCGCAGGACCTCGTGCATGAAGCTGTTCCGATCCGTCGCCCTCCTTGCCGTCACGCTCGCCACGGTCGCTACCGATACGGTACTCGCCAACGACAACCGGCCGGCCAAGGCGACATTCGGCGGGATGACTCTCGGCTCTTCGCAGGAATCGCAGCCGATCGGCTTCTACGCCAAGGGCTGCCAGGCGGGTGCCGTGCAATTGCCCTATGACGGACCGAACTGGCAGGTCATGCGTCTGGAGCGCAACCGACGCTGGGGTCAGCCGCAGATGATCTCCTTCATCCAGCAATTCTCGCGCGACGCGGCTGCCAAGGATGGTTGGCCGGGGCTGCTGATTGGCGATATTTCGCAACCGCGCGGCGGGCCGATGGTCAATGGCCATGCCTCGCACCAGATCGGGCTCGACGCCGATATCTGGCTCTCTCCCATGCCGCGCCAGCGCCTCACGGGCCAGCAGCGCGAACAGCTCTCCGCCGTTTCCATGCTGAAAAAGGGCGAATATCTCACCATCGACAACCGCAACTGGAGCGAGGGACAGGCGCGGCTGATCATGCGCGCAGCCAGCTATCCCCAGGTGCAGCGCGTCTTTGTCAATCCGGCGATCAAGAAGAAACTCTGCGAAACCTGGAACGGTGATCGCACCTTCATGGGCAAGGTTCGTCCGATCGGCGGCCATGATTCCCATTTCCATGTCCGGCTCTATTGCCCGCCCGGCGTTGCCAACTGCAAGGCGCAGCCGGAAATCCAGCCGGGCGACGGCTGCGGCAAGGATCTCGCGGCCTGGTTCTCGCCCCGCCCCGCCAGAAAGCCTACGTCACCGATCAAGCCGCCGCCGAAGCCGCGCATCATGACGGTGGGCGATCTGCCACCGGCTTGCCAGGCTGTGCTCTCGGCCTCATCGAAGCGTGGCGACGACAACATGGGCCTGCCCTATGCCCCACTGGCGTCTGCCGATTCCAGTGTTGGCACGCCGATCACGACGCTCGCGGCCTATCAGGAGAAGCTGACGCCGCAGCCGAGTGCCGCCACCGCTGCCATGCCCTCCGACGCACAGGCCGTGGCGACCGCCGCAGATCCGGCCCCGTCCAGCCCTGCCGCCGCGCCCTGGATCGCTCTTCCTGACAAAGTACCGGTTCCGCGGGTGCGGCCCGACCATTGAGAGCCTCCGGAGACGTCGGGGCTTTTCAAGCTCCGCACCTTCCTGTATTTGCCTAAACCGATTTAAATCCTCATCCTGCAGGAGCTTCCATGGCCGACAACCGGGCGATCGCGCTCATCGCGCATGATCAGAAAAAGGCAGAGATGGCCGACTTTGCCGCGCGTCATGTCGATATCCTGCAGCGCCACCGTCTGGTGGCAACCGGCACGACCGGCGGCCGGATACTGGAAGTCTGCCCCGAGCTCGATCTCACCCGGCTCAAGAGTGGTCCGCTTGGCGGCGACCAGCAGATCGGGGCGATGATTGCAACCGGCGAGATTTCCATGCTGATTTTCTTCACCGATCCTTTGACGCCCTTGCCGCATGATGTAGATGTCAAGGCACTGACGCGTCTTGCGACGGTTTACGACGTTCCGATGGCGTTGAACCGTGCAACGGCGGAACTTCTGATCGACAAAATCTGACCCGCTCCCGGGTGCTGACGAGACTATATGACATGTCCAGAACGAACGACCACGACGCCTCCCTACCGTTTCCCATCCTGATCGGCGATATCGGGGGCACCAATGCACGGTTCGCTCTGCTGGTAGACGTCTATGCACAGCCGAAATTCTTTCCGAATGTGCAGACCGCCGAATTCGCGACCATGAACGAAGCGATCCAGGCGAGCGTGCTCGACAAGACATCCGTTCAGCCGCGATCGGCAATCCTCGCCATCGCAGGTCCCATCCAGGGTGATGAAATTCCGCTCACCAACTGCCCCTGGGTGGTGAAGCCCAAAGAAATGATCTCCGACCTCGGCTTCAGCGACGTTCTCGTCATCAACGACTTCGAGGCGCAGGCGCTGGCGATTGCCTCGCTTGGCGAGAACGAACGCGAACAGATCGGCGGCGGCGGGAGCCTCCTGTCGGCCTCGCGTGCCGTGCTCGGTCCGGGTACGGGCCTCGGCGTTGCCGGCCTCGTGAACGCCCAGCATGTGTGGATCCCGGTTCCGGGCGAAGGCGGCCACATCGATGTCGGCCCGCGCAGCGAACGCGATTATCAGCTCTTTCCGCATTACGAACCGATCGAGGGACGCATCTCCGCCGAGCAACTTCTGTGTGGTCGCGGTCTCGTCAACATCTATCACGCCGTCTGCAAGGTCGATGGCATCGAGCCGGCTCTAAAGACACCGGCCGACGTTTCGACCGCAGCATTGTCTGCCAATCCGGACCGGGCGGCTGTCGAGACGCTCACCCTCTTTTCCACCTATCTCGGACGCGTCGCGGGCGATATCGCCCTGATCTTCATGGCCAAGGGTGGCGTGTTCCTGGCGGGTGGCATCTCGCAGAAGATCATCCCGGCGCTTAAAGGCCCCGCCTTCCGCGCCGGCTTTGAGGACAAGGCGCCACACAGCGCCGTCATGCGCCAGATCCCCACCTTTGTCGTGACGCATCCGCAGGCAGCCTTGTCAGGTCTCGCGGACTATGCCCGCACGCCGGCTCGCTTCGGTCTGGCGTCCGAAGGCCGCCGCTGGCGCGGCTGACCCGCGCGCCGGCGACTGGTCAAGCGCGGCGCGACTGGCTATAGAACAGGAAAACGATCAAGGGACGGAAACGCCATGGAAGACGGAATGGATATGCGGCTGGTGGTTGTCGGTGCGGCAGGCCGCATGGGACAGACGCTGGTCAAAGCCATTCATGCCATGCCCGGCGTCACGGTTTCGGGCGCGATCGAACGCCCCGGCTCCTTCGCGCTTGGCAAGGATATCGGCGAGATCGCCGGCCTCGGGCATCTGGGCGTCCCCGTCACAGACGATCCGCTGAAGGCCTTTGTCGCGGCAGATGGCGTCATCGATTTCACGACGCCGGCGGCGACATGCGACTTCGCCGAACTGACCGCCCAGGCGCGCATTGTGCATGTCATCGGCACAACCGGCCTGTCGGAAGAGGACGAGAAGAAGATCGCTGCTGCTGCCCGCCATGCCCGCATCGTCAAGTCCGGCAACATGAGCCTCGGCGTGAACCTGCTCGGCGTTCTCGTGCGCCAGGCGGCCAAGGCGCTGGACGCTGCCGGCTGGGATATCGAAGTTCTGGAAATGCACCACAAGCACAAGGTCGATGCGCCATCAGGTACTGCCTATCTGCTGGGCCGCGAGGCCGCCAAGGGCAGGGGCGTGGAGCTGAAGGACAAGGCCGTCAAGGTCCGCGACGGCATCACCGGCCCGCGCGAGGAAGGCACGATCGGCTTTGCCACGCTGCGCGGCGGCGGTGTCATCGGCGACCATTCGGTCATGTTTGCCAGCGACAACGAGATGATCACGCTGTCGCATCGCGCCACCGACCGCTCGCTCTTCGCTTCGGGCGCGCTGAAGTCGGCGCTCTGGGCGCGCGACAAGAAGCCCGGCCTTTATTCGACGCTCGACGTGCTCGGGCTGTCTGCCGACTGATTTTTAAACGGCTCGCCTTCGCGGGCCGATCTTTTGTGAGGAAGACGACGATGAGTGGAACGCTTGTACTGGTACGCCATGGCCAGAGCGAATGGAACCTGAAAAACCTGTTCACCGGCTGGCGCGACCCGGACCTGACGGAACTCGGCGTGCAAGAAGCCACCGCTGGCGCCAAGGCGCTCGCCGATTACGGCATCAAGTTCGATATTGCGTTCACCTCGGACCTCACTCGCGCCCAGAAGACCTGCAAGATCATCCTCGACGGCGTCGGCCAGCCGAACCTCGAAGTCATCAAGAACCAGGCGCTCAACGAACGCGACTACGGCGATCTGTCCGGCCTCAACAAGGACGACGCCCGCGCCAAGTGGGGTGAAGAGCAGGTTCATATCTGGCGCCGCTCCTACGACGTCCCCCCGCCGGGCGGCGAAAGCCTGAAGGACACGGGCGCCCGCGTCTGGCCCTATTACATGACCGAAATCCTCCCGCGCGTCCTCCGCGGCGAAAAGGTCCTGGTCGCCGCTCACGGCAACTCGCTGCGCTCCCTCCTCATGGTGCTGGACCGCCTGGACAGCACCAAGATCCTCGGCGTCAACCTCGCGACGGGCGTGCCCATGGTCTACAAGCTGAACGCGGATTCGACGGTGGCTTCGAAGGATGTGCTGGGCGATATGTCCGGGGCGCATTGAAGCCCGGAGCCAGCCTCCTACACGACCACGCTCGATCCTTCGGTACATCGAGGAGCGGGCGTGGCTTTGCTTTTGGAGCCGTCAGATCGCGTCAACATGACGCTTTGCCTGCCTGCTGACACTCCGTCACGTCCCGTCATTCATTACGATGCCGATCAGGCCTCAGGCTGGAATTCGAGAATGTCGCCCGGCTGGCATTCGAGGTAATGGCAGATGGCGGCGAGGGTATCGAAACGGATGCCTTTGACCTTGCCCTGTTTGAGCAGGCTGAGATTGGCCTCGGTGATGCCGATAAATTCGGCCAGGTCTTTTGACTTAACATTGCGCCGCGCGAGCATCACGGCCAGGTTCACTTTGATAGGCATCGCGGTCAGACGAACTGGCTGTTTTCTTCGGCGATCAGGGCGGCTTTTTGCATGGCCCACGCAAGTGCCGCAACCACGCCGGCGAACAGCGCCAGGATCATCACATCCGAACTGATCTCGATGTTGATCCGCTTTGGGCTGCCCTCCCAGCTCACCGCCAGCGTGAACAGCATACCCGCGAAAGGTTTCACCAGCGCGCTGATCGCCATGCCGAGTGCAAAATCACGCAGTCCGGCGATAGCGCCGCCATCGAAAGGACGTCCCGCCGCAAAGCCCGCCAGGCAGACCCGCAACTTCAGCAGCCCCCAACTCAACGGCAGGAGGTGCAGGAGTGCCGTGGCAATCGCGATCATACGCATGATGAAGCCGTCGGCCAGCTTTGCGCCTTCGGTCAGCCAGTAGCCGATTGCTAGCGCGGGCAGGATTACAGCGAGGCCGGCCGCGAGGGCGCCCAATGTGGTGAAGGCCGTGTATGCCCTTCTCGACAGCGGCACAGCTGGCGTCAAAGGACGGTACTTGCCCGAAAGGGGGAATGCAGTCTGGTTCGTCAAGGTCGCGCCTCCGTAAGAGTCATCCGTTTAATGATCAAAAAATTATTGTTTGACAATAAGAAAATTCCGGCCAATAAACTAAAATTATTGTTTTACGATAACGGAGATACGAAATGACCATAAAACGCACGATCCTGATCTCGCTCACATGCCTGAGCTTTGCCCTGCCGGCCAAGGCAGCCCCCACAACCGCCACCGGCGAAATTTCGGTCGCGCAGGTGATAGATCTCATCAAACGCTCGCCAACCGACAATGCCGCACGCAATGCCGCCGTGGCCTATCTGGCGGGCGTGGGGGAAACGACGGGGCTCTTGATGGAGAAGGCGAGCGGCCGACCGCAAGGAGGCATGGCTTGCGCGCGGTCGCTCGGCATTTCCGGTGAAGCCGCCCTTGCCGCGCTTTCGCGGACCGACAAGGCCATATGGGAACAGACGGCCGCCACGCCTATTCTCGTCAACGACATGTTGAACCGAGCAGGCTGCAGATAAATCCCGGGCGTGCGAAGGAAGGGTTTGCCGATCGGTCGAACCCTTCTGGCCGCCAGCTTAAGCCTTCCCCGCCTCCCAGCCCAGCATCGCGCGCTTGCGCGTCAGCCCCCAGTGATAGCCCGTCAGCGCGCCGGATTTGCCCAGCGCTCGGTGGCAGGTCTCTTAGGAGAACGTCCGTTTTCGTTTTTGAGCGAGGCACGGATCGGGTCCGATTCGGTCTCAGACGAACTCAAGAGATTTTTCTTCAGTTGCAGAAGCGGCTTGACAAAAGGCTGTTTTGATTTAAGTGTACCGATCAGTAAAGTTATTACCAATTGGTACAATAACTCAGTCAGACCCACACCAAACGAAGAGAGGAATTCATGATGTCTCGTCCGCCACTGCCTCCATTTACGCGTGAAAGCGCAATCGAGAAGGTTCGCCTTGCCGAAGACGGTTGGAACACCCGCGACGCTGCCAAGGTCGCTCTCGCCTATACACTTGATACCCGCTGGCGTAACCGCGTCGAGTTCGCGACCAATCGGGATGAGGCGCAAGCGTTTCTGACCCGCAAGTGGAACAAGGAACACGAATATCGCCTGATCAAGGAGCTCTGGGCCTTCACGGGCAATCGGATTGCAGTGCGCTATGCTTACGAATATCGTGATGATAGCGGGCGTTGGTTCCGCGCGTATGGAAACGAAAACTGGGAATTTGCGGAGGATGGCCTGATGGCGCATAGGCACGCTAGTATCAACGAGTTGCCGATCGCTGAAAGTGAACGCTTGTTTCACTGGCCACTCGGTCGGAGGCCAGACGATCACCCTGGCCTCGGCGATCTGGGTCTCTGATATGGCACGTTTGGTCGCAGAACGATCCGATGCCATTGCTCCGTTGGCTGAGGTGTTTCGCGAACATGGATACGAAGGCGCCAGCCTGGCAATCATAAGCAAGGCTACAGGTCTCGGAAAAGGCAGCCTGTATCATTTCTTTCCGAACGGAAAGCAAGAGATGGTACAGGCGGTGCTCGCCGAGATCGGCGACTGGTTCGAACAAGCCGTGTACGCTCCCCTGCGCGACGAGACCGATGCCGATCGCGCCATCATTGCCATGCTTGATGAAACGTCGAGATATTTCAGGTCCGGCAGGCGCGTCTGTCTTGTTGGCGCTCTGGCAGTCGCGAACACACGCGACCTGTTCGCGACTGCCATCCGGGGCTACTTCACAGCGTGGGTAGACGCGTTGCGATCAGCGCTCATTCGGCAAGGCCGCGAACCGGATCAGGCCCGCTTGCTGTCGGAGGAGACGGTTCTCGCTATACAGGGGGCTATCGTGCTCTCCCGGGCACTGGACGATCCAGCCGTGTTTCAGCGAGCCATCGACACACTGCGGGCGCGGTTGCTCATCAGGGGTACCTGATTTTTATCAGGTGCCAAAGTGGCGCAAGCAGCGGGTGGCTTTCGTCTCAACTCTTCCCCGCCTCCCAGCCCAGCATCGCCCGCTTCCGCGTCAACCCCCAATGATACCCCGTCAGTGCCCCGGATTTCCCGAGCGCCCGATGACACGGCACCACGAAGGAGATCGGGTTGGCGCCCACGGCCGCGCCCACCGCGCGGCTGGCGGTTGGCTGGCCGATATGGCCGGCGATGGAGGAATAGGTGACGGCGCGGCCCATGGGGATCTTGAGCAGTTGCTCCCACACGCGAATCTGGAAATCCGTGCCGATCAGGACGACACGCAGCGGCTCCTCCTGTCGCCAGCGCTTTGCGTCGAAGATGCGTGCGGCATAGGGCGCGGTCGCCGCACTGTCCTCGATAAAGCGTGCATTTGGCCAGCGACGCGCCATGTCCTCAAAGGCAGCGCGCTCGCCGCCCTCGTCGGAAAAGGCGAGACCGGACAGTCCGCGCGGCGTCACCATGACCAGCGCGATGCCGAACGGGGAGGGGTGGAAGCCGTAGCGGATTTCGAGCCCCGCACCCTTCGCCTTCCATTCCCCCGGCGACATGGCCTCATGGGTAACGAAGAGATCGTGCAACCGGCTGGGGCCGGAGAGGCCGACCTCCAGAGACGTGTCGAGAAGCGGCAGACCTTCTCGGCCCAGAAGCCGCTTGGCATGATCCAGCGTCACGGCCTGCAGAAAGGCCTTGGGCGACAAGCCCGCCCAGCGAGTGAATGTCTTCTGCAATTGCGTCGGCGACTGACCAAGCTCGCCGGCAATCGTCTCCAGCGCCGGCTGTGCCTGGTAATCCTCGGTAAGCAGTTCGATCACGCGACAGACAGTGTCGTAATCGGAATCGCCCGGCGTGATGTCGCGGGCGAGAGCAGTGTCGAATTGGGCAAAGGTCATGGCGGTTCTCCTTGCCTCAATCGATACTGCCGTTGTGGGTTGCTCTCCACCCGTTTCTTGCCGGCGTGGACTATGTGGCATGAAGGTCAGATCCGCCGGTTGACTGTCGCCAGCGCTCGGGTGAGATCACTCGCCAATTGCTCTCTTGCATCCGGATAGAGAAAATCGCCGAACGGCGTCTCGCGCCCCTGTCCGGCAACGCGCATGGATGTGATACCGATTTCCGGGTGCCGAGCGATCTTGAGTTTCGCCCAGAACGGATTGTAGCGCGCCTCGCGCACGAACCCGTTGGGTTCGATCCGGCGGATGGTGAGGTCGAGGCGGGAGAGGCGGATCTGCTCGCGAGCGCGGGCGGCGCGATAGTTCAGCCAGAAGGCGCCGTACAGCAGCACGAAGTCTACGCCGAAGAAGAGCATGATGGGCCAAGCTCCAACCGTCATGAAGAAGAGCACATGGACCAGGCTCAACGCACCGGTGATGGCGAAGAGGATGCGGAAGCCCTTTCGGCCGAGCGAGCGATGCGGAACGAGCTCGGTTTCATAAACCGGGCGCTCGCTCAAGCCCTCTTTCAGGCCCATCGTGCCGTTGCCATCGCTCATGGCGCTCGATTATACGGGAAGCATGAAAAACGGAAAGAAAAATTCGCAAACGTCAAGCCGGGCAAAGGGTCGCGCCAAACGGGTCAAGACCGCCTATACGCAGGATGAACTGCGCGAGATCTTCCGCCGTTTCTCCGTCCAGCGGCCTGAGCCGAAGGGCGAGCTGGAACATGTGAACCCGTTCACGCTGGTCGTCGCCGTGGCACTCTCCGCGCAGGCGACCGACGCCGGCGTCAACAAGGCGACGCGTGCGCTGTTCAAGGTCGCCGATACGCCGCGGAAGATGCTCGATCTCGGCGAGGAAAAAGTCCGCGATTACATCAAGACGATCGGGCTTTACCGCAACAAGGCCAAGAACGTGATCGCGCTGTCGCAGAAGCTGATCGACGACTTTGGTGGCGAGGTGCCGAAGACGCGCGAAGAGCTGATCACGCTGCCCGGTGTGGGGCGAAAGACAGCCAATGTCGTCATGTCCATGGCCTTCGGCATTCCGACCATGGCGGTCGACACGCATGTCTTCCGCATCGCCAATCGGTTGGGCCTCGCTCCCGGCAAGACGCCGGACGAGGTCGAGGAAAACCTGCTCAAGGTCATTCCCGACGAATATCTCTTCCACGCCCATCACTGGCTGATCCTGCACGGCCGCTACACCTGCAAGGCGCGCAAGCCGGAATGTCAGGCCTGCGTGATCGCCGATATCTGCAAGTCGGCGGAGAAGACCAATGCGGTCCCGGCGGAGCTGAAGGAGCTGCCGCCGCAATTCTCCGACGAGCCTGTCATCTGAAGGCCGGATCGCGCGCCGACAACATCTTGTGCAGATGCACCATCAGCCCGGCCGCAAAGAGCGGCGTCAGCAGGTTGAGGATAGGTATGGCGAGGAAGAGAGCGATCGCAAAGCCGCCAAGCAACACGGTCTGCCAGTGTTTGGAGCGGAAATCGCGCGCCGCCTGCGGCGAACGGAAGCGCATCGCCGCGAACTCGAAGAACTCGCGGCCCAGCAGATAGCCGTTGACGAGGAAGAAGGCGATGAGGTTCACGCCAGGGATCAGCAGCAGGAAGAGTGCGAAGATGTTGCCGACGATCACGATGCCGAGGAACCGCACGGCGGAGACGAGCGATTCCCCAAGCGGCATGGCAACACCGGGCGCATCGTTCGGATAGTCGCGCTTCTCGACCACTTCGGCGACGTCATCGAGAAAGAAGCCGGCAATCACGGCGGTGACGGGCGAGATCAGCAGGGCCAGCCCGAGCGCCAGCCCGATGCTGGCCAGAATGCCGAAGACGAAACCCAGCCAGCCGGCCCAATCGGGGATGCCGGGCAGGAACTGGTCGATCCAGGGCAGTGCCAGCCAGATGAAGAGATTGCGGACAAGGATCCACACCACGGCGAGCGCCAGAAGCGTCAGCCCCAGCACCTTCCAGAAGACGCTGCGCGTCTCCTTCGCAAAGAGGTTTGCGAGCGCCAGGCGGGCAGCGTCCATCACCATGTCTGTCTCCATGCCGGGAAATCCGGTGGGAGAAATGTAGGCGCTGGCAGCATCCCCGCCAAGTACTGCGGTGCAGCAAGCTTCAGTATTTGGCGGGCGAGGGATCGCGCTTGGCGATCTCGTAATCCTCGTTATGCACCTGCAGCCCGTGTTCCGTCGTCACGACGATGCCATAGGCGGCGGGCTCGTCAACGGACAGCGAGGCGTCGGGCATGTCGAAGGGCATGGGCTGCTGGTGCACCGGGCTCTTGAAGATGGAATAGGGGATGCCGCGATGCGAGCCGTTGATCGTCCGATGGACATGGCCAGCGAAGATGTGGCGCACGTTTCCATGCGCTTCGACGAGATCGTAGAAGTCGCCCTCGTTGATCAGCTTGATCAGATCCATCCCGGTAAAACCGGTCTTGTGCGGCGGATGATGGAGGAAAATCAGGACCGGCTTGCCGGCGTCCTTGGCCGATTTCAGTTCGGTTTCCAGCCACCGCATTCGCTTGCTGCACAGAAAGCCCGCATGGGTGATCGGGTAGTCGTAAGGCGGTGCGAAGAGTGAATCGAGGATCAGCGCACGGCAATCGGCGAAGTCGAGCGCGCGCTGCACAAAGCCGTTCTCGTCCGTCACGGTTTCGGTGAAGACCGACAGGAAGTTCTCGCGGCTGTCGTGATTGCCGACGGCGAGGAAGAGCGGCGGCATCAGGCGGTCGAGAAGGGTCTTCAGGCGCTGATAGGAGGCGACGTCGCCATGGTGCACGAGGTCGCCAGTCACGATCACGCCATCGGCGTCTGGATGATAGGTGTTCACGTGTTCGATGCCGGTCTCAAGCCGCTTGAACGGATCGAGACCGATGATGGTATTGCCCTCCGGCACCATGTGAAGATCAGTGAAAACAATCAGTTTGGTCATGCAAAGAACTCGTTCGCGATGTTGCGGCTGGATGGCGACCGGCCGGCGGGGTCGGCCCGGACTGTCGCCGCAGCCAACGGCTTCGTCAAGTCATGCGGCAGCACTTCTGTTACCGAAGAAACAGCGGATGCGGCGCGTTAAGGTGATACTTGCGGCAAATGCCGGCTTCTCTATTCTGGGACCGGGAGAAAGAGGGCTCGTGGCGATGTCGGTTGAATTTCGGATGAGAGGGAGAGGCCTGTCACGGCGCGCCTTCACTGGCGGGATGGCCGGAGGCGTGGTCTTTGGCCTCATCCGACCAGCGGCCGGCGATGTCGCTCTCGGCAAGGTCCTGTCGATTGACGGTGAACTGACCCGCAACGGTCCGGCGCGCACGGAAGTGCTGACGGTCGGTACAAGCCTCATGGAAAGCGACCTTCTGGCGACGGGGCGGCAAAGTTTCGCAAAGCTGAAGCTCGGCTCTGACACCGATATCCTTCTGGGTCCGGAAACGCAGCTTCTCATCGACCGCTATCTGGCCGGGCAGGGCGGCGAATTGCAGCTGATGTCCGGCCAGATGCTCTTCGACCGGCCCGCAGGGCTCCCCAAGATCGATCTGACCGTCAAGACGACCTTCGGCATGATCGGTGTGCGCGGCACCAAATTCTTCGCTGGCCCGCTGAACGGGGTCTTCTCCGTCTATGTGGAGCATGGCAGGGTCGATGTCTCCAACGCAGGCGTCTCAAGACGTGTCGGAGCGGGCGAGGGGCTTGATATTGCTCCTCCGGAAGGAAGCGTCCGGTCGCTGGGCAATGGGGCGAGGGATGCCGCCGCCATGGCGCGTCTTGCTATCCCCGGTCTGCCGTCCCGCTGGGCCGATGTCCGCATCCGGGACGCGTACGCAAGCGTCGGCCTGCGTTAACCTCGATTAATTTCCGACTACTAGTTCTAGCGAGGCCCGCGTACTGCAGCGCGCAATTTCGGAGTTTCCGGGGCCGAATTAACCTTCAGGCAAGGAATTAACCATAAGGATTAAGACGGGCCGGAGTGGGACAACTGTTTGGGTCGAACAAGGACGAAAACCTTGGCGACCGGAAGCCTTGAAATTCAGCGGAACGCCAACGGCGTCGCGGTTGAAGAGAAGGGTGCAGATGGGGTTCCAGGCATGATGCTTTTCCGCTGCGCCGGGCATTGACCGGCATGTGTTTGGGGTTGATTGGCAGTTTGTCGTGTCGCCAGCCGAGTGCGCGGATTTCAGGTTCGCTGCGGATGGATTGAGGACAGGTCTTTCGGGATCGCTACGGTCGGTCGCCTCGCCTGGTGTTCAGTGGGACGTGATTTGGAAAACGGGGCTCAAAACGATCGGTCGCAGCGGCAGCAGGCAGGCAGCCTGTTCGAACGCCTGCGCTTCGCCGGCCTTGAGGCCGAGCAGACCGATTTCCTCCGCAAGAACCGCGACAATCTTCTTCCCGAGATCGAAAAGGGTCTCAAGGCGCTGTTTGAGCGCTACCAGTCCTCGGCCGAGGCTTCCGCACAATTTGAAAGCGACCGCCAGCTCGACCGGCTTCACAGCCTGATGTCTTCGCACTGGGCGGTGCTCTCCGACGCCCGTTTCGACAGTCTCTATGCTGAGCGCGTCAAGGTGCTCTCGGATGCGGAAGGCCGCATGGGTCTTGACCCGCGCTGGCACATTGCCGGTCACTCGGTCGTTCTCGAACATCTGATCGCAGGCGCCCTTGCGACCCGCTGGCCCAAGACCTGGTTCGGCCGCAAACATGCCAGCGCTCAGGAAGCCGAGGCTCTTGTGAAGTCCATCGTGCGCCTCGTCATGGTGGATCTGGAAATTGCCGTCTCTCTGCGTTTCAACGAATTGCGCCTTGGCCACAAGCAGGCGCTGAAGGAACAGCGTGAAGAGATCGAGACTTCGACCGTCGCCCTCTTCGCCGACACCGTCGAGGCGCTCGCCAACAAGGACCTGACGGTCCGGCTCAGCAATGATGTTCCGGAAAATTATGCCGACCTGACACACCGCTTCAATGAAGCGCTTGATCGTCTGCGCGAGGAAATTGACGCGACCAACGCCCGAAACCGTCAGGGTCACGAGCTGGCTGAAAATGTCACCGCGCTGTCGAAGCAGGCTGCCGATGTTGCCGCCGACTGCGCCCGCCGCATCGATCTCGGCATGAGTGGCCTCAAGGATCTGACGGAAGGCGTCAGCCGCAACGCGGAACGCTCGGTCGAGGCGGAGCGACATGTCGGCGAAACCCGCGTCGCGGTCGAGCGCAGTGGCGAGATCGTGGGCGAAGCGATTGCCGCCATGGCCGATATCGAAGCGTCGGCCGAAAAGATCGGTGAGATCATCGGCGTCATCGACGACATCGCTTTCCAGACCAACCTTCTGGCATTGAACGCCGGCATCGAGGCGGCGCGTGCCGGGGATTCCGGTCGTGGCTTTGCCGTCGTTGCGCAGGAAGTCCGCGCTCTCGCGCAGCGCTCCGCGGACGCCGCGCGTCAGATCAAGACGCTGGTCAGCGAGACCAAGTCGCAGGTCGATTCCGGCGTGCAGATGGTCGGTCGCACACAGACGGCGATCGGCGATATCGTACGTCAGGTCCAGGATATCAGTGCGGCGGTCACCGGCATCGCGCGCGATTCCGGCGAGCACGCCCGCGGCCTCGATCATTCCATGGCAGCTTTCTCGGAGATCCGTCGGGAAGCTTCGCGGGGCGCGGAGATCGCGCTGACGTCGCGGGCCAAGTCCGACGATCTTCACACCGTCATTCTCGAACTCGGCGACACCATCCGCTCGTTCCGCGTGGCATCGCGTGAACCGGAACGGCGTCAGATTTCACAGCCGAAGCGTTCGCCAGCAATTGATCTGGGCCAGCGCGAGGACGATCAGGCCTATCTCACGCAGCCCTCCTATCTTGCGGGTCTGGGGGGTGGGCGATGAACTTTAGCATTCCAAGGCCTGGGTTCCGGGCCGAGGCAATCGAACCGATGTTGTGCAACGAAGGACAACCGAATGGCTAGCAAGAAACCGGCCGCCGCAAAAAGTCTGAATCTGGCCCCCGTCCTGGATCTGAACGAGGCCACGGCCCTGCATGGCAAACTGATGGCACTGCGCGGCAGCGACCTGATGATCGATGCGTCTGGTGTTGAACGTGTGGGCGCTCAATGCGTCCAGGTTCTCATGGCCGCAAAGAAGAATTGGGATGAAGACAAGCTGAATTTCAAGTTTTCGAAGGTCTCCGATACTTTCAATAAGACAATGCAACTCATCGGAATCAATATCGAGCCCCTGCTGGCATAGGAGTAGACTTAAAATGAAAAAGAAAGTTCTTACGGTTGATGATTCCAGAACGATCCGGAACATGCTTCTCGTGACGCTGAACAATGCCGGATTCGAGACGATCCAGGCAGAGGACGGCATCGAAGGGCTGGAAGTCCTTGAAGACGCCAATCCGGACGTGATCGTGACGGACATCAACATGCCGCGCCTCGATGGCTTTGGCTTCATCGAAGGCGTGCGCAAGAACGACAAGTTCCGGGCGATCCCGATTCTTGTTCTGACGACCGAAAGCGACGCGGAAAAGAAGAACCGCGCCCGCCAGGCCGGCGCGACCGGCTGGATCGTAAAACCGTTCGACCCGACCAAGCTGATTGATGCAATTGAGCGCGTAACGGCCTAACCGCCTACCCGGGATACTCCAATGGATATGAACGAAATCAAAGAGATCTTTTTCCAGGAGTGCGAGGAGCAGCTCGCCGAACTGGAATCTGGTCTTCTTAAGATGAATGACGGCGATCGTGATCCGGAAACAGTCAACGCTGTTTTCCGCGCCGTTCACTCGATCAAGGGCGGTGCCGGCGCATTTGGTCTCGATGACCTGGTGGCCTTCGCACACGTCTTCGAGACCACGCTCGATTGCGTTCGATCCAACAAGCTCGATCCCGGGCCGGAAGTCCTGAAAACGATGCTGAAGTCGGCCGACGTCCTCGCCGACCTGACGGCGGCGTCGCGCGATGGTGGAACGGTGGATCCCTCGCGGACCAGCGTTCTGGTGAAGGAGCTCGAAGCTTTGGCAAACGGTCAGGTGCCAGCCCCGACCGCCGAAGTGGCAGCTCCCGTCGCACCGCCGGCGCCCAAGCCTGCCCCCGCGCCGGCAAAGCCTGTTGCAGCTGCTCCCACCGATGAAAGCGGCTTCCAGCCGATCCCGTTCTCCTTCGACGATTTCGGCGGCGAAGAAGCCGAAGCGCCGGCCATGGAAATCCCGGTCTGCGACGTCATCTTCAAGCCGCGTCCGGAGCTCTACTCGAAGGGCAACGAGGCGACGCTCCTGCTGCGCGACCTCTCGCGTATCGGCGAGATGAGCATCTATTGCGACATGGACGCCCTGCCTCCGCTCGATCAGATGGACCCGGAAGGCGCCTATTTCTTCTGGAAGATCTCGATCCGCACCGAAAAGGGTGAAGAAGGCGTCCGTTCGGTCTTCGAATTTGCCGAATGGGACTGCGATCTCGAGGTCAAGGTCCATGAGGTCGCCGCCGAGGGCAGCGATGAAGAAGAGCTGCCGATGCAGCCTGTTCCCTTCGACCTGTCCGCTCTGGACGATGTCGATGAGGACCATGATCACCACGACAATCATGCCGACGACCACCACGAAGAGGTCGCCGCAGCGATCGAGGC
>DATMTA010000099.1:0-6575 GCA_035565055.1 Ensifer sp. | reverse complement strand
ACGCCAGTCGCGCGCGGTCATGCGCAGGGATTGGATCAGCATGGCGGTTACGCGGCCCGTGCGGCGTCGAAGAAGGCGTCGACTTCGGCCAGCCAGGCGCGCTTGCGCTCGGGCTCGAGGAAGGCGGCGGCGAAGCTGTTCCTCGCCAGTTGGCGCGCGTGATTCACGTCGAGCGGCAGCGCGTCGAACGCGGCCAGGTAGTTGTCGTTGACGTAGCCGCCGAAATAGGCCGGATCGTCGGAATTCACGGTGGCGGCGAGGCCTGCGTCGAGCAGGCGGCGCAGATTGCTGTCGCCCATCACGTCAAAGACGCGCAGATTGATGTTCGACAGCGGACACACGGTCAGCGCCATCTGTTCGCGCACGAGGCGCGCCGTCAGGTCGGCATCTTCGAGGCAGCGCACGCCGTGGTCGATGCGCTCCACGTTGAGCACGTCGAGCGCGCTCTCGATGTAGGCCGGCGGCCCTTCCTCGCCCGCGTGCGCGACGAGGTGCAGGCCGAGGTTGCGGGCGCGCTCGAACACACGCGCGAATTTTTCCGGCGGGTGGCCGACCTCGGACGAGTCGAGGCCCACGCCGATAATCTTGTCGCGGAACGGCAGCGCTTCTTCCAGCGTGGCAATGGCTTCTTCCTCGGACAGGTGGCGCAGGAAACACATGATCAGGGTGGCGCTGATCGGCCCGTCCTGGCAGGCGCGCCAGATGCCGTCGACCACGGTCCGGAACGGCACGCCGCGCGCCGTGTGGGTCTGCGGGTCGAAGAAGATCTCCGCATGGCGGACGTTGTCCGCTGCAGCCCGCTGCAGGTACGCCATCGTCATGTCATAAAAGTCCTGCTCAGTCAGCAGAACACTTGCGCCTGCGTAATATATATCCAGGAACGACTGTAGATCGGTGAAAGCGTACGCTTGACGCAACGCTTCAACCGATGCATACGGGAGAGACACACCATTTCTTTGCGCGAGCTCAAAAATCAGCTCGGGCTCGAGCGAGCCTTCGATGTGGATGTGCAATTCTGCTTTCGGCATCGCCTGCAACATATGGCGCAGCTGTTCGTTCAGCATGGGATCTCCGCGTTGAATCGGTGGAATGGAATCAGGCAGCCAGTGTAGCGCATCGATGCAAGCCTCTCATTTCACTGAAGAATTCCTGATATGTCCGTACACGATACGCGTGCGCCACTGCTTAGCAAGATGGTGCACTATTTACTTAACGATTAATAAACATGATCGTGGCTGACGGGATCAAAAGTCTTGGTTGGAAACCATGTCCGAAATACCAAAAAAGGGCTAAAGGCGTGGTTCGCAATGATCTTAAAAAAGGTTATTTCCTTATTCGTTACAAGGACTTGGAAAGGCCGGATACACGTGCACGACACTGTTTTGACTTCGAGAACTAATAGGCAGATAATAAATTTCATAAGCGTAAGAAGACGCTCTCAGCGGGCGCTAACAAACCGGCGAGGGGCCTCGCCACCCGCCTGGATCCACAAAGGCGGGTTCCACGAGGCCCCGGTTAAAACCGGATGAGAACAAGAACATCGCCCTTCGTTTTGTGTCAGATCTTCTGACCTCCAAATCCAGACGGCGACCCCAACAAGAACACCTGCCAAGGCCGGGGCTTGGGCGGCAATCTCAGTCAGCCGCCAGACGTGATCAGTGTTAGCACATTAGAGGACATTCACATGACCATTTTTGATAACTACGCAGCCCGCTATGAGCGTACCCGGGAAGAGGAATACTCCCTGTCTGAGTACCTTCAGCTTTGCAAAAAAGATCCCCTGACTTACGCCAGCGCTCCCGAGCGCATGCTGGCCGCAATCGGCGAACCCACCCTGGTCGACACCCGCCTCGACCCGCGCCTGTCGCGCATCTTCGCCAACAAGGTCATCAAGGTATATCCCGCATTCCGCGAGTTCTACGGCATGGAGGAAGTGATCGAACAGGTCGTTTCCTATTTCCGCCATGCGGCCCAGGGCCTGGAAGAGCGCAAGCAGATTCTTTATCTGCTGGGACCGGTCGGTGGCGGTAAATCGTCGATCGCGGAAAAACTCAAGCACCTGATGGAACAGGTGCCGTTCTTCGCGCTGAAAGGCTCGCCGGTGAACGAATCGCCGCTCGGCCTGTTCAACGAGGACGAGGACGGCGCGATCCTCGAAGAGGACTACGGCATCCCGCGCCGCTTCCTGCGTGCCGTGCCGAGCCCGTGGGCAGTCAAGCGGCTGCATGAATACGGCGGCGACATCAGCAAGTTCCGCGTTGTCAAACGCTATCCGTCCATCCTGAAGCAGATCGCGATCTCGAAGACGGAACCGGGCGACGAAAACAACCAGGATATTTCCTCGCTGGTCGGCAAGGTCGACATCCGCAAGCTGGAAGACTATGCCCAGGACGATCCGGACGCCTACAGCTACTCCGGCGGCCTGTGCCTGGCGAACCAGGGCCTGATGGAATTCGTCGAGATGTTCAAGGCGCCCATCAAGGTCCTGCACCCGCTGCTGACGGCCACGCAGGAAGGCAACTACAAGGGCACCGAGGGCTTCGGCGCGATCCCGTTCGAAGGCATCATCCTGGCGCACTCGAACGAATCCGAGTGGAAGACCTTCCGCAACAACCGCAACAACGAGGCATTCCTCGACCGTATCTATATCGTCAAGGTGCCGTACTGCCTGCGCGTGTCGGACGAGGTCAAGATCTACGACAAGCTGCTGCGCAATTCCTCGCTCGACAAGGCCCCCTGCGCCCCGGGCACCTTGCGCATGATGGCCCAGTTCGCGATCCTGTCGCGCCTGAAGGATCCCGAAAACTCGAGCGTCTATTCGAAGATGCTGGTGTACGACGGCGAGAACCTGAAGGACACCGATCCGAAGGCGAAGTCGCTGCACGAATACGTCGACTATGCCGGCGTGGACGAAGGCATGAACGGCCTGTCGACCCGCTTCGCGTTCAAGATCCTGTCCAAGGTCTTCAACTTCGACAACACCGAAGTGGCGGCGAATCCCGTGCACCTGCTGTACGTGCTGGAACAGCAGATCGAGCGCGAGCAGTTCCCGGGCGAGACCGAGCAGCGCTATATGTCGTACATCAAGGAGCACCTGGCGAACCGCTACGTCGACTTCATCGGCAAGGAGATCCAGACGGCCTACCTGGAAAGCTATTCCGAGTATGGCCAGAACATCTTCGACCGCTACGTCACGTTCGCGGACTTCTGGATCCAGGACCAGGAATTCCGCGATCCGGACACGGGCGAAAGCTTCGACCGCGAAACGTTGAACGCCGAGCTCGAGAAGATCGAGAAACCGGCCGGCATTTCGAACCCGAAGGATTTCCGCAACGAGATCGTCAACTTCGCGCTGCGCGCGCGGGCGACGAACGGCGGCAAGAATCCTGCGTGGACCAGCTATGAGAAGTTCCGCACCGTGATCGAGAAGAAAATGTTCTCGAATACCGAGGAACTGCTCCCGGTGATTTCGTTCAACGCGAAAGCCAGCGCGGAAGATGCCACCAAGCATGCCGACTTCGTGGCCCGTATGGTCGAAAAAGGCTATACGCCGAAGCAGGTCCGCCTGCTGTGCGAGTGGTACCTTCGTGTAAGGAAGTCCTCGTAAAGGCCATCGCAAAACCAGGAGCGTGGGGCGGGCGGTGGAGCGCCCGCCGGGCAGGACCGGTCGACCGGCACGCAGCCGGTCACCGGAATCCGCGACGCCAACCACGTGACGACGCGGCGCGTTATATTATGTAAGGACCGGGAAGGAATCCGGCCCGCCGCGACTTTCAGCAGGAGGCCTGTTTTGACTTACCTCATCGACCGACGCTTGCAGGGCAAGAACAAGTCTGCGGTCAACCGCGAACGCTTCTTGCGCCGCTATAAGGCGCAAATCAAGGATGCGGTGGGCCGGGCGATCAAGGGTCGCTCGATCACCGACGTAGAGAATGGCGAGAAGGTCTCGATTCCCGTCAAGGACGTGAGCGAGCCGCATTTCGGACACGCCCATGGCGGCGTGTGGGAGACCGTCAACCCCGGCAACACGGAATACCAGAAAGGCGACACGATCAACCGTCCCCGCGGCGGTGGCGGCGGCGCCGGACGCGGCCGTGCGGGCAACAGCGAACAGACGACCGAAGACGATTTCATCTTCGAGCTGTCCCGCGAAGAATTCATGAATTACTTCTTCGAAGACCTCGAGCTGCCGAACATGGTCAAGACGCAGCTGACCCAGGTCGTCGAATACAAGAACCAGCGCGCCGGCTACAATATTTCCGGCACACCGTCGAACATCCACGTGCTGCGCTCCCTGCGCGGCGCGCTCGGCCGGCGCATCGCCGTGGGCGGCCCCTCCCGCAAGCAGCTGACCGCCCTCGAGCACCAGTTGCGCGACCTGCGCGAACAGGGGGTGGAAGAAGACGACCCGCAGGTGATCGAACTGAAGCACAAGATCCACCACCTGCACACGCGCCTGCTGGCGATCCCGTTCATCGACCCGATCGACCTGCGCTACAGCAACCGCATCAAGATCCCGAAGCCGTCCACGGCAGCCGTCATGTTCTGCATCATGGACGTGTCCGGATCGATGGATGAAAGCCGCAAGGACACCGCCAAGCGCTTCTTCATCCTGCTGTACCTGTTCCTCAAGCGGGTCTACGAACACATCGACGTCGTCTTCATCCGCCACCACACGGCGGCGGCCGAGGTCGACGAAAACGAGTTCTTCCACTCGCGCGAATCGGGCGGCACGGTCGTGTCGTCGGCGCTGCACCTGCTGAACAAGGTCATCACCGAACGCTACAGCAACGGCGACTGGAACAGCTACGTGGCCCAGGCCTCGGACGGCGACAACTGGGACAACGACTCCGTGCTGTGCAAGCAGATCCTGACCAACGCGATCATGCCCATGGTCCAGTACTACACGTATGTCGAGATCACCGACGGCCCGCCCCAGAACCTGTGGGAGCAGTACGCCGAGGTGGCGGCCGATCACCAGAACTTCGCCATGCAGAAGATCGTGACGCCGGCGGACATCTATCCGGTGTTCCGCGAATTGTTCAAGAAGCAGCCCAAGTAGCGAGGCCCGCTATGCCAAGAGATCCCAACAACCCGCGCGCCCTGCCCGAACAGTCGGAATGGACGTTCGACCTGATCGAACAGGCGCACGAGGAAATCCGCCGGGTGGCCAGGAAGTTCGGCCTGGACACCTATCCCAACCAGCTCGAGATCATCACGGCCGAACAGATGATGGACGCGTACACGTCCGTCGGCATGCCCGTCTCGTACAACCACTGGTCGTTCGGCAAGCATTTCCTGACGACGGAAAAGAGTTACAAACGGGGCCAGATGGGCCTCGCATACGAAATCGTCATCAACTCGAACCCCTGCATCGCCTATCTGATGGAGGAAAACAGCCTGACGATGCAGGCGCTCGTGATCGCGCACGCGGCCTACGGCCACAATTCCTTCTTTAAAGGCAATTACCTGTTCCGGACCTGGACCGATGCCGACGCCATCGTCGATTACATGGTCTTTGCGAAGAACTATATTGCCGAGTGCGAACAGCGGCATGGCATCGACGCCGTCGAGGAATTGCTCGATTCCTGCCACGCGATCCAGAACTATGGCGTGGACCGGTACAAACGGCCGGCCAAGCTGTCGGTCGCACAGGAAGCGGCGCGCCAGAAAGAGCGCGAGGAATACATGCAGTCGCAGGTCAACGAGCTGTGGCGCACCTTGCCGCGGCGCGAGGAACAGATCAAGGACCAGCCGCCGCCGCGCTTCCCGCCCGAGCCGGAGGAAAACCTGCTCTACTTTATCGAGAAGTACGCCCCGCTGCTCGAACCCTGGCAGCGCGAACTCGTACGGATCACGCGCAAGATCTCGCAGTATTTCTATCCGCAGCGCCAGACCCAGGTCATGAACGAAGGCTGGGCGACCTTCTGGCACTACACGATCCTGCAGGAGCTCTATAAAGAAGGGATCGTCGGCGACGGGTTCATGCTGGAATTCCTGCAGAGCCATACGAACGTCGTCTACCAGCCGCCGGCCACGAGCCCCTATTACAATGGCATTAATCCGTATGCCCTCGGGTTTGCGATGATGACGGACATCAAACGCATCTGCGAAGAGCCGACGGACGAGGACAAGGCCTGGTTCCCGGACATCGCGGGCAGCGACTGGCTCAAGACGCTCGACTTTGCGATGCGCAATTTCAAGGACGAGAGCTTCATCGCCCAGTACCTGTCGCCCAAGCTGATCCGGGAGTTCCACTTCTTCGCCGTGCTGGACGACGACCGCAGCGACAAGCTGACGATTTCGGCCATCCACGACGAGGCCGGATACCGCTACGTCCGCCAGCAGCTTGCCGATCAATATAATATCGGTAACCGCGAGCCGAACATCCAGGTCTGGCAAGTCAACACCCGGGACGACCGCGCGCTCACGCTGCGTCACACCCAGTTCCAGCGCCGCCCCCTGAACCAGCAGGCGCATGAGGTCCTGAAGCACGTCGCACGGCTGTGGGGCTTCGATGTCCGCCTCGAGACCGTTGACCCATCCGGGCGTGTCGTGAGCAGCCTGGAGTGCCG
>DATMTA010000098.1:0-12693 GCA_035565055.1 Ensifer sp. | reverse complement strand
ACCCCGCCGCCGCTGGCGCCGGAACCGCCGGCGCGTCGCCGGACGACCCGCAATTCCGAATATTACGACACCAAGAGCCAGGTCTTCTCGGCGCTCATCGACACGATCGACCTGTCGCAGCTTGCCAAGCTCGACAGCGAGAGCGCGCGTGAGGAAATCCGCGATATCGTCAACGATATCATCACCATCAAGAATTTCGCGATGTCGATCGCCGAGCAGGAAGAACTGCTCGAGGACATCTGCAACGACGTTCTCGGCTTCGGCCCGCTCGAGCCGCTTCTGGCGCGCGACGACATCGCCGACATCATGGTCAACGGCGCCGGCCAGACCTTTATCGAAGTCGATGGCAAGGTCCAGGAGAGCGATATCCGCTTCAGGGACAACGGTCAGCTTCTGTCCGTGTGCCAACGTATTGTCAGCCAGGTCGGCCGCCGCGTCGATGAATCGAGCCCGATCTGCGACGCCCGTCTTCCCGACGGTTCCCGTGTCAACGTCATTGCGCCGCCTCTGGCCATCGACGGTCCCGCGCTCACCATTCGTAAGTTCAAGAAGGACAAGCTGACGCTCGATCAGCTGGTACGTTTCGGCTCGATCACGCCGGAGGGCGCCGCCGTCCTGCAGATCATCGGCCGCGTCCGCTGCAACATCGTCGTTTCAGGCGGCACCGGTTCCGGCAAGACGACCCTTCTGAACTGCCTGACGCGCTACATCGACACGCATGAGCGCATCATCACCTGCGAAGACTCGGCCGAACTTCAGCTGCAGCAGCCGCATGTCGTGCGCCTTGAAACGCGCCCGCCGAACATTGAAGGCGAGGGCGAGATCACCATGCGCGATCTGGTCAAGAACTGCCTGCGTATGCGCCCGGAACGCATCATCGTCGGCGAAGTGCGCGGACCCGAGGTCTTCGATCTTCTGCAGGCCATGAACACAGGTCACGACGGCTCGATGGGCACGATCCACGCCAACACGCCCCGCGAATGCCTCAACCGTATCGAATCCATGATCGCCATGGGTGGCTTCACGCTGCCGGCAAAGACCGTGCGCGAGATCGTAGCCGGCTCCGTCGATGTCATCATCCAGGCCGCGCGTCTGCGCGACGGTTCGCGTCGCATCACGCACATTACGGAAGTGGTTGGCATGGAAGGCGACGTCATCGTGACGCAGGACCTCGTCCGTTACGAGATCGAAGGCGAAGACGCCAACGGTCGCATCATCGGGCGTCATAGGTCCACCGGCATCGGCCGTCCGAATTTCTGGGATCGCGCCCGCTATTATGGCGAAGAGAAGCGCCTGGCCGCCGCACTTGATGCCATGGAAGACAAGGCAGGCGCGGCCTGACGGACAGGTGGCGAGCGATGAGGATGGGAAATGAAGAGTGACAACCGGGAGCGCGCGTGATGTTCGGTTTTGATCCCATGGTTCTGGCGATTATCGGTCTTGCCGCCATCGCGGCAGCGGCCGTCGCCTACGGCGTCCTCTTCAGCGAAATCGAGAGCCAGCAGAAGACGAGCAATCGTTACAAGAAGGTCAAGGCTGCCGAGACCGACACGGTCAAGGTCAAGGCCGCGCGCGACCGCATGGTTGAAGCCACCAAGCGACGCAAGTCGATCCAGGACTCCTTGAGCGAACTGGAAAAGAAGCAGGAGCAGAACAAGAAGGTCGATTCTCCCACCCTGAAGGTTCGGCTCATGCAGGCGGGCCTGTCGTTCACGGAATCGCAATTCTACATCGGAAGTGCCCTCATGGCCGCCTCGACCCTCGTTGTGGGGCTCATCCTGACGTCCAGCATGTCGGGCGCGCCCGCGTTCGATTTCCTGCCGTTCTCCAGCGCACAGCTTGGCGTCTTCGCCTTCGCCTTCGTGATGGGTGTCGGCGCCCCCCGTTTCGTGCTGGGCTTCCTGTTGAAGCGGCGCATGAAGAAGTTCCTGAACGAATTCCCGAATGCGCTCGATATCATGGTGCGATCGATCAAGTCCGGTCTGCCGCTCAACGATGCTGTCCGCCTGATCGCCATGGAAGGCCAGGAGCCCGTCAAGAGCGAGTTCCGCCGTGTCATCGAGGCTCAGCAGATGGGCATGTCGATTGCCGATGCCTGTGGGCGCATGAATGCAACCATTCCGCTCCAGGAGGTCAAGTTCTTCGCGATCGTGATCGGCATCCAGGCTCAGGCAGGCGGTAACCTCTCCGAGGCGCTGGGCAATCTCAGCCGCGTGCTGCGCGATCGCAAGAAGATGCTCGGCAAGGTGCAGGCGCTGTCGATGGAAGCCAAGGCGTCGGCCGCCATTATCGGTGCCCTGCCGTTCATCGTGGCGCTGCTCGTTTCGCTCACTTCGCCCGATTACATCAAGCCGCTCTTCTCCGACCCGCGCGGGCATCTCATTCTGCTGGCAGCAGGGGTCTGGATGTCGATCGGCGTGTTCGTCATGCGCAAGATGATCACTTTCGATATCTAACTCACAAGGGAAGCGCACCCGGCCAGGCGATCGCCTCACATGCTTGCCGGACAGCCTTCCACCGACGGGCAAAGGGTCCGCCACAAGGACGATCAGAATGTTTTACGATCTCGCCGCGACAATCACCAGACCGGGCTTCATCTTCGCCGTGCTGATCGCGCTTGCCGTGTTCGGCACGCTCTATGTGGTGGCCGAGCCCTATTTCGAGCGCGGCGACCTGCAGAAGCGCATGAAGGCGGTGGCGACGGAACGCGAACAGCTGCGCGCCCGCGAGCGCGCCCGCATGAATGCCGCCGCTCAGTCCAGGGCCAACCTGCGCGGCAAGGACAACAAGAATGTCCGCAACATCGTCGAACGGCTGAACCTCCGCAAGGCGCTTGTGGACGACGCCACCATCAACAAGCTGCGCGCGGCCGGCTATCGGTCGCAGAATGCGCTCAACACCTATCTTTTCGCGCGTCTGGTGCTGCCTTTCGTGTTCGGGGTCGCCGGCGCCTTCTGGATCTTCTTCCTCGACAACTTGGCCGACCAGGCCCTGACGATGCGGCTTCTGGCCAACCTCGTCATCGCCTATGTCGGTTTCTATGCCCCGATCATCTTCATCAGCAACAAGATGGGCAAGCGCCAGTCCTCGATCCGCAGAGCCTGGCCCGATTCTCTCGATCTCATGCTCATCTGCGTGGAATCGGGGGTCTCCGTCGAGGCTTCGCTGCGCCGGGTCGCAGACGAAATCGGGATGCAGTCGCCGGAACTCGCCGAAGAACTGGTATTGACCACTGCCGAGCTCTCCTATCTGCAGGACCGCCGCAGCGCTTACGAAAATCTCGCCAACCGCACCCAGCTCGAACCCGTGAAGTCGACGACGCAGGCGCTGATCCAGGCCGAGCGCTATGGCACGCCGGTGGCTCAGGCACTGCGCACGCTCGCCCAGGAAAGCCGCGACACGCGCATGAACGAGGCCGAAAAGAAGGCCGCCGCGCTGCCGCCCAAGCTGACCGTGCCGATGATCCTGTTCTTCCTGCCGGTGCTCATCGCCGTCATTCTCGGCCCCGCCGGCATCCGCGTCAGCGACCAGATGAGCGGCGTGTCTCAGGAGCAGACCACGCACTGACTGCGGCTTCCTCCCCGAAGACGACAACAAAAAAAGGCGCCCCGCGGACCGGGGCGCCTTTTCAGTCTTGGGAGAATGATGCGAGAAACGTGCTGCCGGTCCGGCTTTCACCCCTGGCTTTTCAGTGCTTTCCAGGTGGGCTGCTGGCTCATCATCGAGCGCAGATACTTCACGTTCGCTTCGGCCTGTGTCGGCGACAGCTCCTGCCGGGCGATCTGCTCGGCTTCCGGATAGCGTCCCTGAAGGCCAACGACGAGGGCAAGGTTCTGACGCACGGAACTGTCGGCGCCCGGCTGTGCTGCGGCCTGACGAAGATAGGTCTCGGCCGACTTCAGATCCTTGGTCAGGAGATAGGACATCCCGAGATTGGACAGAACCGACGGTTCGTTCGGCTTCAGATCGAGCGCCTCGCGGTAGCGCGCTCTCGCTTCCGTCGAGCGGCCCAACTGATCGAGGATTGCGCCCTGTGCCGATTTCAGGCGCCAGTCGGGCAGATCGGGACGCTCGGCGCGCGAGATCGTGTCCAGCGCTGCGTCGAGCTGGCCGGCTGCGGCCTGCGCCTTGCCATAGGCTGCCAGAACGTCAGAGCCTTTCGGGTGACGGATGACGACCTGCTGCATGACGGCCAGCGCCTGGTCGTTCTTGCCGGTCATGCGGAGGAGATTGGCGTAGTTCAGGCCGGCATCGCGGTCGTTCGGATCCTTTGCGTAGGCGGCACCGATGCGGGTGGCGGCAGCGTTCAGCTCCGTCGCGTTCATTTCTGTGACCGGCTTCGACAGGCCCGTCGGAATGGAGCCCGTCTTGATGTTGTCCGTCGAACTTGTCGTCGAGCAGGACTGGAGGGAAAGAGCAGCCGCAAAGAGGCAGGCGCCCGCAAACAGTCTGCTGCCGCGAACCCGGAGGATGGTGGATGTGGTCATGGCGATGCCCCGAACAATGGTCTTTTTGCACCGGCCGGAGGGCATACTGAAAACTGCGGCGCAACCTTGACACCAGCAATAGTCTGTTAACCCTAACAGAGTGTTAACGCACCTGATTCCCGGCTGCCGCGCGACTGCCGAATGTTGCGGATGGAAGCATTGGCCAGGACAAGGTACGCATGGGTGGGGCAATTCCGAAAAGAGGGGCGGCGCGGGACCGTCGGGGATTGTGAAACGGATTTGACAGAAGCATCCGGCGATCCGCGGTCGCCGGCATTGCCATGCGCATACGGAAAGCGAGACAGGATCAGATGGCCCCCTTTCAATTCATCAAGCGCCACAGCCCCTATAACAGCAAGCTTGGCAAGACCCTGCCGGTCTTCGCGGTGACCCCGGCGCATATCGAGATCGGCGCCATCGAGGCGACGGCGCTGGAATGGGCCCGCAAGTCCGGTTTCAAGGCTGAAAGCGGCTCTGTTCATCTTGTTCCCACCGCCGAAGGCGCACTCGGCGGCGCATTGTTCGGCCTCGGCAAGAACCCGGCGATCAACCCCTTCGTGACCGGTCATCTGGCGCGCTCGCTACCCGAGGGCGAATGGCACGTGGAGACCGCGCCGCTGACCGCAAACCGCATCGCACTTGGTTTCGGCCTCGGCAGCTACCGCTTCGAGACCTATCTGAAGCCGAAGCCGCAGGCGGCCACGCTCCTCATTCCGAAGGACGCCAACGCTACCGATATCAAGCGCCAGATCGCGGGCGTCTTTCTCGCTCGCGATCTCATCAACACGCCGACGAACGACATGGGCCCGAACGCACTGGAGAAGGTCTTTCGCGATCTCGCCGGGCACTATGAGGCGAAGGTGTCGGTCATTGCCGGTGACGACCTGCTGAAGAAGAACTTCCCGCTGATCCACGCGGTGGGTCGCGCGGCGGCGGAAGCGCCGCGGCTTCTCGAAATGCGATGGGGCGAGAAAGGTGCGCCGAAGGTGACGCTGGTGGGCAAGGGGGTCACATTCGACACCGGCGGTCTCGACATCAAGCCGTCCTCCTCCATGCTGCTGATGAAGAAGGACATGGGGGGCGCGGCCAACGTGCTCGGCCTCGCGCTGATGATCATGGATGCCCATCTGAAGGTTGACCTGCGCGTTCTCGTTCCCGTCGTGGAAAACGCCATCGCCGGCAACGCCTTCCGCCCCGGTGACATCTACCGCAGCCGCAAGGGTCTGACGGTGCAGATCGACAATACCGACGCTGAAGGGCGGCTGATCCTCGCCGACGCGCTCGCCTATGCCGATGAAGAGAAGCCCGATCTGCTGATCGACATGGCGACGCTGACGGGCGCTGCCCGCGTCGCGCTGGGCCCCGACCTGCCCCCGTTCTTCACCGACGACGAAGATCTCGCGCATGAGCTTGCGGATTCGGCGCTCGAGAACGACGATCCGCTGTGGCGGTTGCCGCTTTATGCCGGCTATGAAAGCGATCTTTCGACCAAGATCGCCGATCTCACCAATGCGCCATCCGGCGGGATGGCGGGCGCCATCACCGCAGCGCTTTTCCTCAAGCGTTTCGTGACCCAGACTGAAAGCTGGGCCCATTTCGATATTTTCGGCTGGTCGCCGAAGGATCGCCCACATGCGCCTCTGGGTGGTGAGGCGCAGGCGATCCGGGCAATCTATCATCACATCCGCAAGCGGGTGAAGTAGAGCCAGAGGTGAAGGTCAGCCTTGCTCGATGGCGCGACCGGCGGGGACGGACGTCTTGCCGATCCGTGCATCATCCTGCTGGCCGCGGGTCATGCGACCGAGAACGTCTTCCTGCCACAGGTATTTGTGCACGAAGACCATCACGATATGCCCTGCAACGAGTGCCAGCAGCGCCCATCCCGCGGGACCGTGGAGCAGATGAGCCGGGGCCACCATCGCTTCATTGTCCGCGCCTGGTTGAAAGATCTGCAGTCCAAAAGCCGAAAAGCCTCTGCCGCCGCCATAGGCGCGCAACAGGGCAACGCCCGGCACGAAGATCATCAGGGCATAAAGCGCCAGATGCCCGCCCATCGAGGCAAGACCGAGCAGGCCATGGCCGTGCGGCGGGCGGGTGCGCAGGTTCATGACACCCCAGACAGCGCGGACGATCACCAGAATGAAGAGGGTCAGGCCAATCGAGTAATGGACACTCCAAATAATCTGCGTCAGGGGCAGGTGACGATCGACCAGATGAAAGATCGCCGACAGGAACTGCACGGCGAACAGAGCGGCCATCAGCCAATGCAGCACGCGGCTGACAAGCCCATAGCCCTGCGGGCGGTCCCAGATGGAGGGGGTGGTCTGAAGGGACATGGAAACTCCTGAATTCGAAAGGCTTTCCATGGCTGCCTACTTTCAGCCGAAGGAAGCGGGGTTCCCCTCCCGCGGCGATTTGTGATGCTGCATTGCGGAAAACTTGTGGCGGGCGAGGGGCCGTTTTTGAAGACCATCCGTACGCACTTGCAAAACAGCCGCATTGGTTTCACAATGATACGGAGCCGAAACGTTCACGGAGCCGTTCTTGTCGCTTGAATTGACGCCTTCCCAGGCCCTTGGGCTTTGGCACACCGTGGCGCTTTCGCAAGTTCGCTCGGAAGCCCATGACCTGACCCTTCGCCAGATGGCGATCCTGTTGCAGATCTATCTGGTGCCGCCGCCGCATACCGTGCGCGGGCTCGCGGCGACACTTCACGTGACCAAGCCGGTCATCACGCGGGCGCTCGACACGATGGGCGCTCTAGGTCTTGTTGACAGGGTGCGCGACGACAAGGATCGCCGCAACGTCATCATCAAGCGCACGGTGGCCGGTGCGCTCTATCTCGAGAAGCTCGGCGACGTGATCATTGCCGAGGCTCGCCAACTGCCTTACTGACTGGACATCCATGGTGTTCGACAAGACGCGTCCCAGCCCCCTCGACAGGCGTTTGAATGCCTTCCGTCCCGACCTTGCCGACCGGCGGCTGGAGGGACAGGTGGAGGCTGGCCGTTTCGTGGAAGGCGAGGCGGGATCGATCGCTGTCCCGGTGGCCGACCTGCGGCCGAGGCCGGATGTCAGCGCCGGTATCGATACGCAGCTTCTCATGGGCGAGCCCTTGCGCATTTTCGAGCGCCGCGATGGTTGGGCCTGGGTGCAGGCGCAGACCGATGGCTATGTCGGCTACATGGCGGAGAGAGAACTTGTTTCGCCGGCTCAAGGGGAAACGCACTGGATCGTTCAGCCGCGAACATTCGTCTACGCCGAGCCGGACATGAAGCGCCCGCGCGGGGTCGCGCTTTCGCTCGGAAGTCGCATTGCGGTGATGGGCGAGGCGGAAACGCGCGGAACCCGTTACCTGCTGCTCGTGGGCGGCGGTGCCGTGATTGCGGCTCACTGCGCGGCGGCTGGCGCGATCTGCACCGAAGACTATGTCGCGGTCGCCGCCCGGCTTCTCGAAACGCCCTATCTCTGGGGCGGCAAGTCCGCGTTTGGCATCGACTGCTCGGGTCTTGTCCAGCTTTCGATGATGATGGCGGGAAGATCCGCCCCACGTGACAGCGACATGCAGGCCGCGGGTCTTGGACAGGAAATCACTTTCGACGACCTTCGCCGCGGCGATCTTGTCTTCTGGAAGGGCCACGTCGCGATCATGGAGGACGAGGAGACGACCATCCACGCCAACGGCCACACGATGAGCGTCGCCCGCGAAGGCCTGAAGGCGGCGGTGGAGCGCATCGGCTATCTCTATGGCGCCCCGACGATCTGCCGGCGACCGTGACCGAAGCTCAGTACCCGAGGGTACGATCAACCACATGTTCGAGCGGCAGCCCGGACTCGTGCCGGGCGATCTGCGTTTCCACATGGCGCACCAGCGCCACGACATCGGAAGCCGCGGCGGCGTGCGGGGTGACGATAACGTTCGGTTCCGCCCAGAGCGGGCTTGCCGGAGACAGCGGCTCCGTCTCGAAGACATCGAGCGAAGCTCCGCCAAGGATGCCGTCGTGGAGCGCGGCGAGGATATCGGCCTCCACCTGGCTGCCGCCGCGCCCGGCATTGACGAAGACCGGCCTGCCGAGTGCGCCGCCCTGCCGCAGTTTTGCAAACACCGCGCTGTTGTAGATCCCGCGCGTTTCCGCCGTCAGCGGCAGGAGTCCGACGAGGATTTCAGTCTGCCCGAGAAACTGATCGAGCGCGTTGCCGTCGAAGGTCTGCATTCCCTCAATGGCTTTCGCGGTGCGCGACCAGCCGACGACGTGGAAGCCCATGACCTTCAGCTTGTGCGACGCATCCTGCCCGAGCACGCCTAGCCCCATGACGCCGACGGTCACGTCGCGCGCCTCTGGTTGGGCAAGTTCCTGCCAATGACGCTTGGCCTGCGCGCGCAGATAGGCCGGCATCTGGCGCAGATGCAGAAGACATTGCAGCACGATCCATTCGCTCATCCGGTCGGTCAGGCTGCGGTCAACGAAACGAACCAGCGGGACATTCTCCGGCAGGCCGCCAACGCGCAGGATATGATCCACACCTGCGCCGCCGGAAAAGATCGCCTTCACATCTTTCGCCCGCTCGAACAGCGCAGGGTCCTGCTTCCACACCAGCGCATATTCGATGCCGGAAAGGTCGCGGCCTGCCTGCACCGGGTCCGCCATATTGATGACTTCGCGTCCGGGAAAGGCGCCAGAGAGCGCCTTCTCCACCGCATCGGGCGGAAATTTCAAGTCGACGATGATGGGGCTTTTCATGAATGCACTCACTGTCCGACCGCTTCGGTGCGGATCGCTTTCAGATCGAAGGCGGCAGCCATCAGCGCCTTCGTATATTCTTCTTCCGGCGCGCCGATGACCTGCTCGGCAGGACCCTGCTCGACCACCTTGCCGGCGCGCATGACGATGATGTCATTGGCAAGCGCCCGAACCACCTTCAGGTCATGGCTGATGAAGAGATAGGCGAGGTTGTGGTCCTTCTGCAGCTTGCGCAAAAGCTCGACCACCTGCGCCTGCACGCTCATGTCAAGCGCCGAGGTCGGCTCGTCCAGCATGACGAAGCGAGGCTTGAGGATCATCGCGCGGGCAATCGCGATGCGCTGACGCTGGCCGCCGGAAAACTCGTGCGGGTAGCGCCAGCGGGTGGACGCATCGAGCCCAACCTCCTCCAGCACTTCCGCCACACGCCGGTCGCGCTCCTCGAAGGAGAGGCCCGGCTCGTGAATGGCGAGGCCTTCCGCCACGATATCGGCAATGTTCATGCGCGGCGAGAGTGAGCCGTAGGGGTCTTGGAAGACCACCTGCATCCGGTTGCGCAGGGGCTTCATCGCCTTGAACGAATAGGCGGCGATATCCTGACCAACGAAACTGATCCGCCCCTTCGACGAGATCAGCCGTGTCAACGCCAGCCCCAGCGTCGTCTTGCCGGAGCCTGATTCACCCACGACCCCGAGCGTCTGCCCGGCGCGCAGCGTCACATTGATCCCGTCAACGGCCTTAACGTGGTCCGTAACCTTGCGCAGGAAGCCGGTCTTGATCGGGAACCAGACGCGGACGTCCTCCGCTTCCATCACGATCGGTTGGCTCAAATCGGCCTGCGGCGGCCGCCCCCTCGGCTCGGCGGCGAGCAGGTGTTTGGTGTAGTCATGCTGCGGATTGGCGAAAATATCCGCCGTCGGCCCAGCCTCGACGATCTCGCCATGGCGCATGACGCAGACCTTGTCGGCGAAACGCCGGACAATGCCGAGATCGTGGGTGATGAAGAGCATGGCCATGCCATGCTCGCGCTTGAGCTTGGCCAGCAGTTCGAGGATTTGGGCCTGCACGGTGACGTCCAGCGCCGTCGTCGGTTCGTCGGCAATCAGGATGTCGGGGCGGTTGGCAAGCGCCATGGCGATCATCACGCGTTGCCGTTGGCCGCCCGAAAGTTCATGCGGAAAGGCCTTCAGCCGCTTTTCCGGCTCGCGAATGCCGACCTGATGCAGCAGCTCCAGCGTCCGCGCCCGCGCCTTGTCGCCGCGCATCCCCTGATGCAGTTCGAGGATTTCGCCGATCTGCCGCTCGATCGAATGGAGCGGATTGAGCGAGGTCATCGGCTCCTGGAAGATCATGGTGATGTCGTTGCCGCGCACGCCGCGCAGTTCCGCATCGCTCGCCTTCATCAGGTCGCGCCCCTTGAAGAAGATTTCACCGGACGGATGGCTCGCCGCCGGATAGGGCAGCAGCTTCAGCACCGAATTCGCCGTCACCGACTTGCCCGAGCCGGATTCGCCCACCAGCGCCACAACCTCGCCGGGATGAATGTCGAAGGACACGCCCTTGACGGCCAGCGACGTCACCCCGCCCTGGTGAAAGGCGACTTGCAGATTGCGGACGGAAAGGAGGGGATCAGTCATGGGGCGAGGCTTGCCGTAAGAGAGCGAAGGGTCTCGGCGTCGGGGCGCAGAACCTTCAAGGGGGTGATCGGCAATTTGCCGTGTAGAGGATGAACGAGGTCTCCGATATCGGAAAGGCCTGCATCGGCCGACAGGAAGGCATGACATCCGGCGGTCAGCGCACTTGCGATATGAATCGCATTGGGCAGCTTGATCTTTCTGGAATGCGCCCTGACCAGCGAGGCAATCAGCAGCACATTATGCGAAATCGGAACTGTTTCCAGCCAAAATCCCCCACCCATCCAGTCTTCATAGGTTTCGATCAATTCGCGATTGCCGCTGGCAAGAGGCTTTACCAGCAGTTCGCTGTAGGTGAGTACACTCGTGACTGGCGTGTTGCCGGACCGCTGACAAGCTTTGAAGAGTCTCACGAGCAAGTCCCGTTCCGGAACCTGAACCTCCTTGAAAAGGACCAGTATATTCGTATCGAGATACAGTCGGGCAGATGACGTCATTCATCATCCCACTCGTCGCGCAGTTCGCGAATGCGTCGGACAGCCTCTTCCATGGTGGTTCCATGGTTATAGCGTTCCGGATGCGCATCGAAATCTTCCAGCAGCTTCTTGAAGTTCGCGTGTAAATCGATTTCGGCATCATCCTTGGGCAGGCCGAAGAAAGCCCTCAAAGGGTTCTCCTCTTCTTGGGTAACTTCGACAGTCACGCGCGCCGAGCCTGTATCCGGCAAACCCACCCGCAAATCCTCCGGCAGCTTCTCGACCGGGTAATGCTCCAGAACGATCTTATTCATCGCAGCGCCCTCGGCAGTGATGCACATGCATCCAATATAGCGCCGCTCTCGGCATAACGCGACCCACCCTCACACCGCCTTGCGCGGATCGAACGCGTCGCGCACCGCTTCCCCGATGAAGATCAGCAGCGACAGCATGAGCGACATGGTGATGAAGGCCATGATGCCAAGCCAGGGGGCTTGCAGGTTGTTCTTGCCTTGCGCGATCATCTCCCCAAGCGACGGCGAGCCAGGCGGCATCCCGAAGCCGAGGAAGTCGAGCGAGGTGAGGGTGGAGATCGAGCCCGAGAGGATGAAGGGCAGGAAGGTCAGTGTTGCGACCATCGCGTTCGGCAGCAGATGGCGGAACATGATCGTGCCATTGCCCACCCCGAGCGCACGGGCGGCGCGGACATATTCGAAATTGCGCGCCCTCAGGAACTCCGCCCTCACCACGCCGACAAAGGCGGTCCAGGAAAAGAGCAGCATGATGCCGAGCAGCACGAAGAAGCCCGGCGGCAGGATGGCCGCGATGATGAGCAGGATGTAGAGCACCGGCATTGACGACCAGATTTCGATGAAACGCTGCAGAAGCAGATCCGTCCAGCCGCCGAAGTAACCCTGAATGGCGCCGGCCGTGACCCCCACGAGGGCGGACGCGATGGTGAGCGTCAGGCCGAAAAGAACGGAAATACGGAAGCCATAGATCATCCGCGCCGTGACGTCGCGCGCCTGATTGTCCGTTCCAAGCCAGTTGAGATTGCCGAGCGTGCAGCCGGGATCGGCATTGCCCTGCGGATAGGCCGAGCACCGTTCCTTTTCATCCATCAGCCAGAAGGGCGCAGTGGGAGCGGAATGCGGAATATTGGAATTGACCGTCTGGTAGGAATAACGGATTGGCGGCCAGATCATCCAGCCATTGGCGTTGATCTCGTCCTGGATCACCGGGTCGCGATAATCGGTGACGGCATAGAAGCCGCCGAATTTCTCTTCCGGGTAGGCCACCAGCACCGGGAACAGGATCTCGCCCTTGTAGGAGGCGATGATCGGCCGGTCGTTGG
>DATMTA010000097.1:0-8021 GCA_035565055.1 Ensifer sp. | reverse complement strand
ACGCTATGATTGTTCAGAATATCAGGAATGAGCAGCACACACACTATATCCGCTCGCTTGACGGCATAAGAGGCATTGCCTGTCTGCTGGTTGTCGCTTCACATATCTCAGATATACTACACTCGAAATTACCGGGCGCACCCACCAGCTTGGGCCCCGCGGGTGTCATCATATTTTTTGTCCTGAGCAGCTTCCTGATGACGACGCTGTACTATCAACAACCTTTCTCGAAGGTGAGTGTTGAGAAATACGCGATCGCTCGGTTCTCACGCATCGCCCCGGCCTATTGGCTGGCGGTGGCGGTGGCTTTCTGCCTCTATCATATTTTCCCGGGCTTTCATTATGATATGAACCCGGCTCAAACAGTACGATCGTTCGCCTTTCTCGGAACGACGGGAGTTTTCTGGAGCATCCCGCCCGAAGTGCAATTCTATTTCTTCTTCGCTTTCATCTGGTTCTCGAACTACGCTTTTGCGAATGGCAGCAAGCTTTGGAGATATGTTGTCATCCTTTTCTTCATCGCCTCGATGCTGACGATGAATCATTGGCTCGGCCTGCTTTTACCGTCAAAGCTTCACATTTTCGGCGCGGGCATAGTTGGCGCTCTGATTATCCGCAAGACGCAGATACGTGACGTTCTGAAGAGCCCGATCGCGCAAGTTATGCTCGTCCTCGCGTCATTGGTTTACTGGAACGTGATTGCTGTCCACGAGGATGAATATACCGATGTGGTCCTCGCGCTCCTTTTTGGGTGTACCGTTGCAAGCCTGAGCTTTTCAACCCCGGTGACGCGCGTCCTGGAAAGCTCGGTCATGAAGGTCCTGGGAGCCGCGAGTTTTTCAATTTATCTGTTTCACGATCTGACGTTGCGTGTCATCGAGCGTGCGGACTTCTTCGCGGCTCTATCGACGGGTGTTCAGCTTGCCTTGCTTTGCGTGACCGCTGTCGCAATTCCCGTTGCGTTTCATTTTGCCGTCGAAGCGCCTCTCACGAGGTGGACCCGTGACGCTCTCAGCAGACGGATCTTGAAACCCCAGAGCGTTTCAGTACTGAGCTGAAACAATCTATTTCTTTGTTTTTACAAAATTCCTGACGCGAAACCGGTTTCCACTTTCGCCGGAATTACGCCAGGGCTGGTCGAAAGGGAGACGGGAAAGCGAGCCCCTCACCCATGTCCGAAAGCCAAACAAAAACGGCCGGGCGCGTTGCCCGGCCGTCGTTCTGCTGGGAGGAGATGTTTCTCTTACTTCGCGGCTTCGGCGAACAGTTCGTCGAACTTCTGCTTGGCCTTCGGCGGCATCTTGGCGGCCTTGGCGGCATCGGCGTTGGCGCCCTTGCCGACTTCGACGAGCATCACCATGCCCATGCCGAAATGCGGCTTGCAGCGGACGCCGTAGAAACCTTCCTTGTCGAGCTTGACGGTGAGGTCCTTGCCCATCTCGCCGACGAAGGGTGCTGCCCCTTCCGGTACCATGCCTTCGATGCTCTCGGCGTCATGCCCCTTGTCGGTGGCGACGAAATGGATCGTATCGCCCGGTGCTGCCTTCACGAAATCGGGCTCGAACACCATCGTGCCCTTGGCGCCCTTGTTCAGCATCTTGACCTCGATATCGGCGGCATTGGCAGGCAGAGCCATGATCGTCAGCGCAACGCCTGCGGCCAGAGCAAGACCGGTCTTCATCATCGTCTTCATTGTCGAATTCCTTGGGATTGTTCCACGATCCTCGTGACCGCTGGGACCCTTCTAGCCCCGACGCCGGGAAACGAGTTTGCGGTTCGTCAAAGAGAAACGAGATTCACGATTTGCTGCATGGATTTGTCCATGCGCAATTTGTTTGCGCCAGCACAACGAAGCCGCTCGGACTTCCGCCTAGTGTTGAGACCAACGTGGAGGGTGGAAAGGTCCGATGCGCTTCAGCCGCGACATCACGCTCGAACAGATGATGACGGAATGGCCGCAGACGGTCGCCGTGCTCATGCGCTACCGCATGATCTGTGTCGGCTGCCCGATTTCCGGTTTTCATACGCCGGTCGATGCCGCGCGCGAGCACAACGCGGAGCTGGAGCGATTCGAGGAAAGCCTGATCGAGGCGATAGCGGGCAAGGACAGCGCGTGAATTTACGCCTGGGGCTTCCCCTGCCCGATCAGCATCAGCTTGTGCGGATCGGTGACCGTGATCTTCTGCCGCCCGCTGGACACCACGCCATCGCTCTCCCAGGCACTGAGGAGACGGCTGACCGTATGCAGCGTCGTGCCGGTCATCTCGGCGATATCCTGTCGGGAGATGGGGAATTCGATGATGATCCCGTCTTCCGTCTTCTTGCCCGTCTGGCGAATGAGCCGCAGAACCGCATTGGCGACGCGCTGCTCGACCTGGGCGATCGACAGCTCGATCACCCGCTCCTGCGTCTCGGCGAGCCGCATACCCACAGCCTTGTAGGTGTTGGCGGCGAGCTGCGGGAAGCGGGCGGAAAGCTCAGGCCATATTGACATCGGCCAGGCGAGGACCACGCAATCGACCGCCGCCTCGGCTGACGCCGGATAGGTCGTCCGCCCGATGGCCGGCGCAATGCCGATGATCGATCCCGCACCCAGATAGCGCGCAATCACCTGATGCCCGTCCCGTGTCGTCTGCACGACGCGCACGACACCGTCGAGGAGAAGAAAGAACCGCTCCGCCGCCTCGTCCTGCGCAAACACCGCCTTGTCCTTGGCCACGCGCACGGAATTCGCACGCGCGAGAACAGTGTCGATATCGTCTGAGGAAAGCCCGGCAAAGGCATCCATGTCCGCGACAATCGATCTGTCGAAGCGAGCCATGTGTCCTCCATCCTCTCCGAACCCCGAATTCGAGCCTTCTATAGCGGCATCGCCCCCGCGATGCCAATGTCCATCAGCATGTGATGAAAGATCGGTGCGAAAATCGACCCGTTCCCCGAAGACGGAAAGCCCGGCCCGCTTGCGCGGACCGGGCCTCTGTTGTCTTTGGCCTTGGCGGCGATGCTTACTTCATCAGCGCATCGAGCGGGATGGCTTCCGAGATCGTCCAGTCGCCAACGATATGCGGCTTGCCCTTGGTCGTTTCGGCGATCAGGTACTTGGCCTGGTTCTGGTGGTGCAGCTCGTTGGTGAAGGTGCGGGGCCCGAAGAGGGTCGGCTCGTTCTTCATCTTTTCGAGTTCGGCGACAACCTTGTCCGCATCGGTGGACTTGGCGCGTTCGACTGCCTTTGCCCAGACGTCGATCATGACATAGCCCGGATAGACATATTGCGAGGACGGATCCTGACCGGTCTTGGCCTTGTAGGTCTCATTGAACTTCTGAACTGCGGGGTTCGGATCGTCGCCATAGATCGAGCCCTGGACGGGCACGAAGAAGTTCGAGAGGTCCGGAACGGCGGACAGCCAGTAGCTGCCGTCGACGCCCGAGCCGTTGAGGATCATCGAGTTGATGCCGGCGGCGCGGATCTGCTTGATGGCCGAAACGGCGCCCGGCATCATCGTGCAGAGCATGATCGCATCAGGCTCCTTCGGCAGCGCCTTGATGCGGGTGATCTGGGCGGCAATCGAGGCGTCGTCGTTCTTGAACGTGTCCTTGCCGACCAGCTTGGCGCCCTGGGCTTCCAGCTTCGGCATCATCCAGTCGAAGCCGTCGCAGATGCCCTTGTTATATTCGGTCCAGGTGTCGAGAAGGCGGTAGAAGGTCTTGGCGTCCTTCTTCTTGAAGGCCCACTCGGCCATGGTCGCACCCTGAACGGCGGCGAGAACCGAGGCCGAGAAGCTGTGCGGACCCACGCCCTGGATGCCGGCCTTCACGGATTCGGCGCAGAGGAAGAACGAGATCTTGCCGGCGGCTTCGGCGGCAAGTGCTGCCGGCGAGCCGAAGTCGTAGTCGCAGGAGACGACGACGAGGTCAGCGCCCTGATCGAGAACGGAAAGGCCTGCCTTGGCGCCTTCGGCACGGTCGGACTTGGTGTCGGCCTTCACGACCTCGATCTTCTTGCCGAGAAGACCACCGGCCTTGTTGATCTCGTCGATGCGCACAAGCGCCGCGTCGGTGGCAGGCTGGTCATAGGCCTGCATGAAGCCGGACTCGGCCGTGGCAAAGCCCACCACGATCTTGTCGTCCGCGGCAAGCGCCGGGAACGCGGCCGAAACGGCCGTGAAAGCCGCTGCGGTCAGAAGGGTCAGTTTCGTTTTCATCGACGTCTCCTTGTTGGGAACCGGCGGGGTGATCCCGGCGGTCATTCACTACGGTTGCGGGTAAGAGTGAGCTCGCGATTGCCGAACAGGCCTGAGGGGCGAAGCGCGAGAATGACGATCATGATGATGCCGAGCGCGATCTCCTGAAGCCCCTTGGGAAGCGCCAGCATGGAGCCTCCGACGGGCACGCCCGCCTCGAGGAAGCGCAAGGCCTGGATCAGCGCCGACAGGATGACGACGCCGAGCACGCTGCCCGTGAGACTGCCCATGCCACCGACGACGAGCATGGAAAGGGTCACGAAGGTGAGGCTGAGGTAGAAATTGTCCGGCGTGACGACGCCGATGGAATGAGCGGTCAAGGCGCCGCCGACCCCCATGATGGCGCCCGAGATGACGAAGGCGATCAGCCGCTCCTTCGGGATGTCGATGCCCGAGGCCGCCGCCGCTGTCGGCTCGTCGCGGGCGGCACGCAACGCAAGGCCGGAGCGCGAGATGGCGTGCAGCCATGCGATGAAGATGACGATGCCGGCGGCCGTGAAATAGGGCCAGATCGAGCGGACGATCGGGATGCCGACGACCGAGGATGTCGCGCCCGTCACGCGATCCCAGTTGGAATAGATCGTGTTGATCATGGCGAGCATCGCAAACGTGGCGATGGACGCTGCAATCCCGGACAGCCGCATCAGGATGCGACCGAAGACAAGCGCCGCGACGGCGGCAAAGATCGTCGCGAAGATCGCCGCCTGCCAGTATTCCATCTTCGTCTTGAGGATGAAGTCCGGCAGGCCCGGCAGCGACATCTTCTTCATGACCGGATTGATCGTCAGCCAGGCCGCGACATAGGCGCCGAGGCAGGTGAAGCCGATCTGGCCGAAGCTCATGACGCCGGAATTGCCGATGAAGACATAGAGCCCGACGACGAGGATGACGCGCACGAAGAGGTCGATGATGACCTGGTTGAACGGCTTGGAGCCGATCATCGTCGTGACGATCGCAATGGCCAGCAGGATCAGCACCAGCAGGATCGGCGTGACGATGGACTTGCCGGCAAGCGAGAACGGGCCGGGCTTGCGCGCGGCAATGGCTTCGGCGCTCAGGATCGGGTCGAGTGCGGGGGAGGATGTGGACATGGAGATCAGACCCTTTCCTTCGTGCCGCGGGCGGCAATGAGACCCTGCGGGCGGAACAGGAGGACGAGGATGACGGCACCGTAGACGAAGGCGTCACGGAAGGGACGCGCATCGACCGGCAGGATGACCTGCATGACGACCGAGGCAGCGCCCAGCAGGAAGCCGGCCAGCACCGCACCCGCAAGGCTGCCGAGGCCGCCGATGACGGTGGAGATGAAGGCCATGAGCATGACAGCCGCGCCCATCTGGATATCGGCGGTCCCGGTCTGGATGCCGAAGATCAGCGCAATGGCACCGGCCAAGGCGCCGGAGAGCGCGAAAGCCCCCATGATGACGCGGTTGGCGCGCACGCCGAGCATTCGGGCCATGGAGAAGTTTTCCGCCGCCGCGCGCATTTCGAGGCCAAAGCGGGTGCGGCGCAGGAAGATGACGAGACCGAAGAGAATGGCGATCGTCACGATGATGGTGATCAGCTGCAGCAGTGGCAGGCGGGCGCCGAGCATTTCGACCGGCTGCGACAGGATCGGCAGAAGCGAGATCGATTTCGGCCGGCTCGAGTAGAGCATCAGCAGGAAATAGCGGATGACGAAGCCAAGCGCGAAGGAGGCGATCATCATTGTCGCCGGATTGGTGTTGCGGAAGCGCCTGAAGACCACGATTTCGCACAGCACCGAGAGCCCTGCCCCCACCAGGAGAACGAAGGGGATCAGCAGGAACCAAGGAAGATTGCCGGCGAACACGATCGCCATGGCATCCGTCGAGGGCCAGAGCAGCGCGAAGATGGAAAAGGCAATGACGTCGCCATGGGCGAAGTTGACGAGCCGCATCACGCCGAAGATCAGCGCGATGCCGAGCGCGCCAAGCGCATAGAGCGAACCGAGGGAAAGGGCGTCGAAGACGATCTGGAGCATGTCAGTGGTCCTCGTAACCGAAATAGGCGGCCTGCATGGCCTCGCTGTTGCCGAGCTCGCGGGCATCGCCATCGAGCACGACCTGCCCGGAGCGCATGAGGATCATGCGGCCGCCGATCATGACGGCGCGGGTGGAGCTCTGCTCGACGATGAGAAGCGTGAGGCTCCGCTCCGCCTGAAGGGCAATCAGCCGCTCATAGACCTGGTCGGTGATATTGGGCGCGAGACCCAGCGACGGTTCGTCGATGGCAATGAGACGCGGACGGGCCATCAGCGCGCGGCCGATGACCAGCATTTGCTGCTGGCCGCCGGAGAGAAGACCTGCCTGCTGGTTCCGGCGTTCCTTCAGGATCGGGAACGTGTTGTAGACCGAGTCCAGATCGGCGGCGGTCTGTCCCTTCCAGCCAGGCGTGCGGGAATGCATCCCGGCGCCGACCATCAGGTTTTCCTCGATGGTAAGCGACCCGAAGACCTCGCGGCCTTCCGGCACCATCGAGAAGCCGAGGCGGGCAATGTCTTCCGGCGTGCGGCCGGTAATCTCGGCACCGTCGAACTCGACATGGCCGCCGGCGGTGGGCGTAACACCGGCAATCGCCCGCAGCAGCGAGGACTTGCCCGCCCCGTTCGGGCCCGTAATGAAGAGAACTTCGCCCTCTTTCAGATTGATCGAAACGCCGCGCACGGCGGTCAGGCGGCCATAGCGAACGGAGACGTCGACGAGGTTCAGCAGTGTCATGCCATCACCTCCAGATTAGCGCGCACGGTGTCGGCGGCGGTGCCCATATAGGCGTGGCGCACCTTCTCGCTGTCACGGATGGCGGCGGGATCGCCCTCCTCGATGACGGCACCGGAATCGAGCACAACGATGTGGTCGCAGAGACCGAGCACGAGACCGACATTGTGCTCGATGATCAGCACGCCGATGCCGAGGTTCTTGGCGACGCGGCGGACGATGTCTGAAAGATCGGCGGCTTCCGGCGCGCTCATCCCGGCGGCGGGCTCGTCGAGCAGGATATAGGCCGGGCGGCCCATCAGGGCGCGACCGATGGCGACGCGGCGTTCATCCGTATAAGGCAAGGTGCCGGCAATGCGGTTCCTGAGCGGTGCAATGCCGACCCATTCCAGCATCGCTTCGGCTTCGGCGATCGCGGTGCGGCGGCTCATGCCGAGGCCGACGCCGGTCACTTCGAGATTGTCGATGACCGGCAGGTCACGGAACAACCGGCCGCCCTGGAAGGTGCGGGCAACGCCGCGCCGGCGGACCTGGTGCGGCTTGAGATTGGTCAGCGGCTGGCCGTCGAGCGTGACGGCGCCGGAGGTCGGGGCCTGGAAACCCGTGAGCACGTTGACAAGCGTCGTCTTGCCGGCCCCGTTCGGACCGATCAAGCCGCTGATATGGCCGGGCGTGATCTTCAGGTTGACCGAAGACAGGGCCTTGAGGCCCGCAAACGCCACGGAAACGTCTTCCGCACTGAGATAGCTCATATCCCCTTCTTTCTTTAAGCAGGGGAAGGCACGCGTCACCGTGGCCGGATCGTCCGGCATTTCGGTTTCGCAATGTTCCCCTTTCAATTCCGGCTCCGTCTTGATGCGGCGCTCGGAATGCCAAAATCTCGCCGTTTGACGGCTTCGTCTTGTCGTTTCACGCGACCGATCTTGTCATCGGGCGCGGCGGAACCGGCTTTGGCCGGCGGTTCCCTGCCTTGAGCCGGCCTCCCCGGCCAGCTTATGCGTTACCCCGCCGTCAGCCGGCGAGGTATTCCTCGGCGCGCGCCTGG
>DATMTA010000096.1:0-11047 GCA_035565055.1 Ensifer sp. | reverse complement strand
TCGGCTGCGCCGACATCTCCCCCTCAAGGGGGGAGAGCGGACGGAGAGGCCGGCACCGTCGCGATCTGCTTCTATCGCGCACTCGTGCAATCCGGAGAAACCGCGCCTGTGGCCGCTCTTGTCGAGGCATTGCAAGAACGTGGTCTCAAGGCGTTGCCGGTCTTCGTCTCCAGCCTCAAGGATGCAGTGAGCCAGGAGACGGTGCGGCATATTTTCGGAGAAGTTCAGCCCGATGTCGTGATCAACGCGACCGGCTTTGCTGTCTCCCCGCCGGGTGCCGACTATCGGCCCGGCGTGCTGGACGAAGGCGGGGCGGTCGTGTTGCAGGCGGTGTTTTCCTCATCCTCCAAGGAGGCTTGGGAGGCTTCGCCGCAGGGGCTTTCGGCGAGCGATCTCGCCATGCATGTGTCGCTGACGGAGACGGACGGGCGCGTCATGACGCGGGCCGTGTCGTTCAAGGCGGCAGCGCGCTTTGACGAGCGGGTTCAGGCCAATATCGTGTCGCATGTGCCGGAGCCGGCGCGCGTGGGGTTTGTCGCCGATCTTGCTGCGAACTGGGTGCGGTTGCGGCGCAAATCGACGGCGGAGCGCCGCGTTGCCATCGTGATGGCCAATTATCCGAACCGCGATGGGCGGCTGGGCAATGGTGTGGGGCTCGATACGCCGGCTGGGACGGTCGAGGTTTTGAAGGCCATGGCCGCGGCGGGATATCCCGTTGCCAATGTCCCGGTGGGCGGCGACGCGCTGATGGACTACCTGATGGCTGGGCCGACCAATGCGGGGAATGACGGGCGCGAAATCCGCGAGACGCTTTCCTTGAATCACTACAAGGCTTTCTTCGCGAAACTTCCCGAAGTGATTCAAGAGGCCGTGACAGCCAGATGGGGTTCGCCGGAGCGCGATCCCTACGTGATCGGTGATGTCTTTGCTCTGCCCCTGTCCCGGCTCGGTGACGTGGCGATCGGCATCCAGCCGGCGCGCGGCTACAATATCGATCCGAAAGAGACCTATCATTCGCCGGACCTCGTGCCGCCGCATGGCTATTTCGCCTTTTATGCCTGGCTGCGCGAGGCGTTTCGAGCGGATGCGGTTGTGCATATGGGAAAGCATGGCAATCTCGAATGGTTGCCCGGCAAGGCGCTGGCATTGTCGGAGACCTGCTATCCGGAAGCCGTGTTCGGGCCGCTGCCGCAGCTTTATCCTTTCATCGTCAACGATCCGGGCGAGGGCACGCAGGCCAAGCGGCGCACGTCTGCTGTCATCATCGACCATCTGACGCCGCCGCTGACGCGTGCCGAGAGCTACGGGCCGCTGAAGGATCTCGAAGCGCTGGTGGATGAATATTACCAGGCCGCTGGCGGCGATCCGCGCCGGCTGACCGTGCTCCGGAAAAAGATCCTCGATCTCGTGACCGATCTCGGTCTCGACCACGATGCTGGGATTGGCAAGGCGGACGATGCAGATGCGGCGTTGACAAAGCTTGATGCCTGGCTCTGTGATCTGAAGGAAATGCAGATCCGCGATGGGCTGCATGTCTTCGGTGTAGCGCCCGAGGGGCGGTTGCTGACCGATCTTTGCGTTGCTCTGGCGCGCGTGCCGCGCGGGCTGGGCGAGGGCAGGGACCAGAGCTTGCAGCGGGCCATTGCGATGGATGCTCTTTCACTCTCCCCCCTTGAGGGGGAGATGTCGGCGAAGCCGACAGAGGGGGGTATCGAGCCGTTGTGCCGTGACTTACCCCCCTCTGTCCCTGACGGGACATCTCCCCCTCAAGGAGGGAGAGTGACGGTGAACGCTTTCGATCCCCTCGACTGCACCATGTCCGACCTCTGGAACGGTCCGAGGCCCGCCATCCTCGCCGATGTCTCCGCCGACCCATGGCGGACGAATGGCGACACGGTCGAGCGGATCGAATTGCTGGCGGCGCAACTGGTGTCTGCCGAACAGGTCTGCCCGGAAGGATGGGCAGCGACGCGCGCGGTGCTGAGCGAGATCGAAACCCGGCTGAAACCCTCCGTGGTCGCCTGCGGGCCTGCCGAAATCAAAGGCTTGCTGACCGGACTCGATGGTCGCTTTGTCCCGCCCGGTCCTTCCGGCGCGCCGACGCGCGGGCGGCCGGATGTCTTGCCGACGGGGCGGAATTTTTACTCCGTCGACAGCCGTGCGGTGCCGACGCAGACGGCCTGGGAATTGGGCCGCAAGTCAGCCGAATTGCTGGTGACGCGCTATGTGCAGGATCATGGCGACTGGCCGAAGAGTTTCGCGTTGACCGCCTGGGGCACGTCGAACATGCGGACCGGCGGCGACGATATCGCGCAAGGTCTGGCGCTGATCGGGGTGAAGCCGGTCTGGGATACCGCGTCGCTGCGCGTTACGGGCTACGAGGTTATGCCGGTCGCGCAGCTCGGGAGGCCGCGTGTCGATGTGACGCTGCGTATTTCCGGCTTTTTCCGTGACGCGTTTCCCGAGCAGATCGCGCTCTTCGACAAGGCCGTGCGGGCGGTTGGCGGACTGGAAGAGGATGAAAGCGACAATCCGATCGCGGCGCGAATGCGCGGCGAGCGGGTGGCACTGATGGCATCCGGCATGAGCGACGCGGAGGCTGCGCGCAAGGCGGGATTCCGCGTCTTCGGCTCAAAGCCCGGCGCTTACGGGGCGGGTCTTCAGGCGCTGATCGACGAGAAGGGCTGGGACCGGCGCGACGATCTGGCGGAGAGCTATCTCGTCTGGGGCTCTTATGCATACGGCGCGGGCGAGGAGGGGGCGGCCGAGCGCGGGCTGTTCGAAACCCGGCTTTCGACGGTCGAGGCCGTCATCCAGAACCAGGACAATCGAGAGCACGACCTGCTCGATTCCGACGACTACTACCAGTTCGAAGGCGGCATGTCGGCGGCGGTGGAGCATCTGAAGGGTAGCCAGCCGGCCATCTATCACAATGACCATTCGCGGCCGGAAAAGCCGGTGATACGCTCACTGGAGGAAGAGATTTCCCGCGTCGTGCGCGGTCGTGTCGTCAACCCGAAATGGATCGCCGGCGTCATGCGTCATGGCTACAAGGGGGCATTCGAGATCACCGCGACGGTGGATTACATGTTCGCCTTTTCCGCCACGACCGGCGCGGTGAAGAGCCATCATTTCGAGGCGGCCTATCAGGCCTTCATCGCGGATGAGGCTGTGCGCGACTTCATGCGCGAGAAGAACGCACCGGCGCTCAAGGAGCTGGCCGCGCGCTTCGTCGAGGCGCTGGATCGCGGGCTCTGGGAGGCGCGGTCGAATTCGGCGCGGTTCGAACTGGAGCGGTTGTTGAGTTCTTGAGGTGAAGTGTGTACCATTGGGCGGTGCAACGGTGCATTCGGGTCTTTGGATGATTGCAGGTTTCAGGGATCGCTGGCTGAGGGATTTCTTTTTCGACGATGTTCGAAACAGAAACATTCCTGCAGATTTGGAAGACAGGCTTTTTCGAAAACTTCAGCTGATTGCGGATGCGGCCGATGATCGCGATTTGAGGGTGCCGCCGAGCAATCATTTCGAGAAATTGAAAGGCAAGCTTGAGGGTTATTGTTCGATCCGGGTGAACCAGCAATGGCGGTTGATATTCCTGTGGGATCAGGAAGCCGGCGAGGCCTCTGATCTTTATCTCGACGATCACAGCTACCGGTAGGAGGTAAGCGCATGAGTGTCACGAAGAGAAAACCAGTCACGCCGGGCGAAATGCTGACGGAAGAGTTTCTGACGCCGCTTGGGTTGACGCAAGGGCAGCTCGCCGAGGCGATGGGCGTGCCGCGCAAGCATGTCAATGAAATCTGCAACGGGCGGCGTAGCGTCACCGTTGCAACGGCGCTGCTGCTGGCGAAGGCATTCGGGACCAGCGCGGATTTCTGGCTCAACTGCCAGCGACGAACCGATCTGTGGGAAGCGCTGCATTCCCGGGACGTTCAATCGAAACTCGATAAGGTGAAGCCGCTGAACGAGGCGGCCTGAAGAATTTGTGAGGAGCCTGCAAAGTGACCGAAGCCGAAGAGACCGCCCCGAAGGACGATGCGCGCCACGCCGAGAAGATGGCCAAGAAAAAGGCTGCGCGCGACAAGATCATGGCGACGAAGACCGACGAGAAGGGGCTGATCGTCGTTCATACCGGCAAGGGCAAGGGCAAGTCGACGGCCGCCTTCGGCATGATCTTCCGGCATATTGCACACGGGATGCCATCGGCCGTCGTGCAGTTCATCAAGGGCGGCATGTCGACGGGCGAGCGCGATCTGATCCTTGCGCGCTTTTCGGACCTTTGCGAATTCCACACGATGGGCGAGGGCTTTACCTGGGAAACGCAGGACCGCGCGCGAGACGTTGCGGCCGCGCAGGCCGCGTGGGCGAAGGCCAAGGAACTGATTGCCGCGGGCGAGAAGTCGATGGTTCTGCTCGACGAGATCAACATTGCGATCCGCTACGACTATATCGACATCAACGAGGTGGTCGAGTTCCTGAGAACTGAGAAGCCGCATATGACGCATGTCGTGCTGACGGGGCGGAACGCACGGGACGAACTTATCGAGATTGCCGATCTGGTGACGGAGATGGAGCTGGTGAAGCATCCCTTCCGATCGGGCATCAAGGCACAGAAGGGGGTCGAATTCTGATGGCGCTCGGTTGGCAGGTCTGGGCGCTTCTGTCGGCGGGTTTCGCGGCGCTGACTGCCATTTTTGCCAAGATCGGGGTCGAAGGCGTGAACTCCGATTTCGCGACGCTCATCCGGACCTGCGTCGTGATTATCGTTCTGACGGCGATTGTCGGGGCAACGGGACAGTTCCAGCCGCTGCGCGATATTTCGGCGAAGACGTGGGTATTTCTCGCGCTTTCCGGTCTCGGCACAGGAGCTTCATGGCTGTGCTATTTCCGTGCGTTGAAGCTTGGCGATGCCGCCCGCGTGGCTCCCGTCGATAAGCTGTCGATCGTGCTTGTGGCCGTTTTCGGCGTCGTCTTTCTCAGTGAGAAGCTCAGCCTGCTGCACTGGCTCGCAATTGCCATGATGACGGCCGGGGCTGTCATGCTGGCTGTGCTGTGACGCCGCCTCAGCCAAAGCTCTAAACATTTCAAAGAATTGTCGGCCAACGGCGGGCAGTATGAACGACAGTCAGAATGTCGACGGATACTTCCGTTACGCGGTATGCGATGATGTAGGATACATCGGGCAAGACCAATTCCCGGGTGCCTTTGACGCGGCCTTCTCGGCCCGTTTCAGGCTGGCTTGCGAGGGCATCCGTGGCGGTAACGATGCGATTCAAAACTTTGTTGGCTGCGTTCGGATTATGGGCGGAGATGTATGCACCGGTTTGCTCCAACCGACGTAGGGCTCGACGAGTCCAGCGAATCTTCCGGACCATCTAGATCAGCGTCCGGACGCGCGATGTCGATCCAAGACGAGCCTCAAATCTTCGTCGCTTGCGAAATCAGCTCTGTCGGCTTCCTCCAAGCCTGCCTGGATTTCGCTGATTTGCCAAGTTTCCCTTGCGATGAACTCTTCAATGGCTCTTGAGACAAGCGAGGATCGAGAGCTCTCTTGAGCCTTGGCCAGGGTATCGAGCTGTTCGGTCGTTTCGTCCGACAGGCTAATGGTAAGGGCAGACATGTGTGTTTCCTTCTACCGCTCCTGTTGACGGTTAATATAGGAGAATAGCTAGGCTCCGGCAATCACAGCCCCAGCCACACCCTCACCGGGTTTGCGGGGTCCGCCAGTAGCTTCACCGCCAGCGCCATGCAGGTGACGACGAGAAGGGGGCGGATGATCTTCGCGCCGTTTCGCATGGCCAGCCTTGAGCCCGTCTGTGCGCCAAGGAACTGTCCGGCGGCCATGACCAGTCCGACTTTCCAGAGGATGACGCCGGACATGATGAAGACGATGAAGGCGCCGATATTGGAGGCGAAATTCAGGAGCTTCGTATGCGCCGTTGCCTTCAGCATCCCGAAGCCAGCCAGGGTGACGAAGGCCAGCATGAAGAAGGAGCCCGTGCCGGGGCCGAACATGCCGTCATAGAAGCCGATCAGCGGAACGAAGGTCAGCCCGAAGACGAAGGGGCGCATCCGGGCGTGGCGATCGTCATCGCCCATGTTGCGCTTGAGGCCGAAATAGAGGGCAACCGCGATCAGCAGCAGCGGCAGGAAGGCTTTCAGGACGTCGCCCGGGATGAAGGTCGTGACGATGGCGCCCACCATTGAGCCGAGAGCCGACATGAGCGCCATCGGTAATTGCTCTTTCAGCCTCACATGGCCCTTGGTGGCATAGGCAAGGGTGGCGGAACCCGAACCAAAGAGGGACTGCAGCTTGTTGGTGCCCAGCGTCTCAAGCGGCGGAACGCCGGCGATGAGCAACGCAGGGACCGTGATCAGCCCGCCGCCGCCTGCGATGGAATCGATGAAGCCGGCGACGAAGGCGGCGAGGAAAAGGAAGGCGAGGAGATGGAGGGTGATTTCGACCACGGGCAGGCTTTCGCGAGATGAGGGCCGAGATGTTGCACCGCCCGTCAAAAAAGGCAAATGTCATTTCGTGCCGATGACAATTCCTCATGTGCCAAGGTCACTGGCGCAAACACACCTGCCGCGGACGCAATCCGGTTTGACCCCGGCGCGTGCTTCGGCTAACACCGATCATACAAAATGTACGGCGGCGTCCTTTTGAGGGACTGAAGCGAGTTCGGTGCGGCTGACCCAAATCGGGGGCTTGGATCCGGGGCTGTCGGGGAGGTGGGGCGTCGCGAATCGCGAATGCTCGCGCCGTTTCGTGCATTGGGATAACGCGAAACGGGAGACTGTCATGCTTCAGTACACGGAAAAGCTCGGAATCATGGTCTGCGGCCATGGCAGCCGCAATCAGAACGCTGCGCGCGAATTTTCCGTCATCGCTGAAGAACTGCGCAAGCGCTATCCTGACTTGCCGGTGGAATACGGCTATCTCGAATTCTGCAATCCTGTCCTCTCCCACGGCCTCGACGCGCTGCGCGATGCCGGCGTGACGCGCATCCTTGCCGTGCCCGGCATGTTGTTTGCCGCCGGCCACGCCAAGAACGATATACCGTCCGTGCTCAATACCTGGGCCGCACAAAATCCGGGCGTGACGGTCAATTATGGCCGCGAGCTCGGCATTGACCTGAAGATGATCCGCGCTGCCGGTGACCGCATCAAGGAAGCCGTGGATGCGGCAAACCGCGAACATGGCGAAATGTCGCTGCATGACACGATGCTGATGGTGGTCGGGCGCGGTGCTTCCGATCCGGATGCCAATTCCAACGTCGCCAAGGTCATGCGGATGCTCTGGGAAGGCATGGGCTTTGGCTGGGGCGAGACGGCCTATTCGGGTGTTACGTTCCCGCTGGTCGAGCCGGCGCTGGAGCACGCCTCGCGCCTTGGCTACAAGCGCATCATCGTCTTCCCGTATTTCCTCTTCACCGGTGTTCTGGTGAAGCGCATCTATTCCTCCACGGACGAGGTGGCCGCGCGCCATCCGGACATCCAGTTCGTCAAGGCGCCTTACCTCAACGACCACCCGTTGGTGCTCGACGCCTTCCAGGATCGTGTGACCGAAATCCTCGAAGGTCAGGCGCTGATGAATTGCCAGATGTGCAAGTATCGCGAACAGGTTCTAGGCTTCGAAGCCTCCGTCGGCCAGCCGCAAGAGAGCCATCACCACCATGTCGAGGGTATCGGTGGGGGCCTGGAAAACTGTCCCTGCAAGGGCGATTGTGACGCCTCCTGCCGCGAGGAAGACTTCTGTCGGGAGCACGGCCTGCCGTGGACGCCGGTGCATAGCCATGCGAGCCCGGCACCACTGGAGCCCGCCTTCGACTATACGCCCTCGATCACCCTTGGCGGCAAATATGCCAAGCTTGAGAATGTCGTGGCGGAGAAGCTGGACGAGGCGGATTATGAGCGCACCGGCCATGTGCATGGCCCGGATTGCGGCTGCGGGCATGATCATTCGCATGATCATCACGATCACGACCATCATGGGCATGATCACCATGGCCACGACCACCATCATGACCACGGGCATGACCATGGTCATAGCCACGATCACCACCATGCGCCTTATCCCCATGCCGATCATCCGCTCGGGCCGAAGAGCTTGAAGAAGGGGTGAGGATGGCGTCCGACCTCACCTATATTCGCGACCCTGCCGCCATCTATGCCAAGTCCTTCGAGACGATCCGCGCGGAAGCGGATTTGTCGCGATTTTCCAAGGGGATGGACGTGCTGGCTATCCGGTTGATTCATGCCTGCGGCATGGTCGATCTGGCCGGTGACATCGCGTTTTCGGATGGGGCGTTCGAGGCCGGGCAGGCGGCACTGGCTGGCGGAGCGCCGATTTTGGTGGATGCGGAAATGGTGGCACATGGCATCATTCGGCGTCTGCTGCCGAAGAATAACGAGGTGATCTGCCTGCTCAACGATCCGCGTGTGCGGCCGCTTTCGAGCGAAATCGGGAATACACGCTCGGCGGCGCAGGTCGATCTCTGGGGTGAGCGGCTGGAGGGCGCTGTGGTCGCCATAGGGAATGCGCCGACGGCGCTTTTCCGGCTGCTGGAGCTGATCGCAGCGGGCGGGCCAAGGCCTGCGATCATCCTTGGGTTTCCGGTCGGCTTTGTCGGGGCGGCTGAATCAAAAGAGTCACTTATCGGGGACAGTTCAAGTGTTCCATTCATTGCGGTCCGGGGGCGGCGTGGCGGATCGGCCATGGCGGCGGCGGCGGTGAATGCGTTGGCAGGGGGATTAGGGGCGAATGACTGACGGGATTGATGTGCCCTTGGACGAAGACGAACCTTGGCTGACCATTGTCGGCATTGGCGATAACGGACTTTCCAGCGTGACGCCGGAGGCACTGCCCTATGTCTGGCAGGCGGAGACGATCGTTGTTGCCGAACGGCTCGACACGGTGCTGGAAGGCCTTCCGCCCAAAACGGTGATCAACTGGGCCGAGGGCTATCGTGATGTGATCGACCGCATCGTTTCTCTGCGAGGGACGCCGGTGACGATCCTTGCGACCGGCGATCCGATGCATTTCGGCATCGGTTCGACGCTTCGCCGGCATTTCGAGCCGCACGAAATGCGCGTCATGCCGTCGCCGTCGGCCTTTTCGCTGGCCGCTGCCCGGCTCGGCTGGGCGTTGCAGGATGTTGAACAGATTTCGCTGCATGGCCGGCCGGTTGAAACGCTGATCCGCCACTTGCAGCCGGCGGCGCGCATCCTGGCGCTGACGTCGGATGCGACGACGATCCGCGAAGTCGCCGAACTCATCGTCGCGCGCGGCTATGCCGGTTCGCATATCCATGTGTTGGAGCATATGGGGGGCGATCGCGAGCGGGGGAGCCTTCTGACCGTTGAGGATATTCTGGACGGTGCGCCCGAGTTTGCCGATTTCAACACGATCGGCATCCATCTCGTGCGTGCGCCGGAATTCCTGCCGCTGGTGCCGGGGCTTTCCGATGAGGCTTTCGTGCATGACGGGCAGATCACCAAGCGCGAGGTTCGCGCGGTCACGCTCGCCTATCTCATGCCCTATCGCAACGCGCTGCTCTGGGATGTGGGCGCGGGCTCCGGCTCGATCTCGGTCGAATGGATGCGCGCGGGAGGTCGGGCGGTGGCGATCGAGCAGAAGCCGGACCGGATCGCTATGATCCAGCAGAATGCCGCCGAACTCGGTGTTCCGGCCCTGCAGATCGTCGAGGGCGAGGGTCCAGCGGCGCTTGAGGGGCTGAAGGCACCGGATGCCATCTTCATCGGCGGCGGCGTGACGGGCGAGGGCGTGTTCGAGGCCTGCTGGGAGGCGCTGAAGCCCGGCGGGCGGCTGGTGGCCAATGCGGTGACGGTTGAAGGCGAGATGGCGCTTGTCTCGCTTCAGGCCCATTTGGGTGGGGAATTGGTGCGCATGGCCGTGTCGCGCGCCGAACCGGTTGGACGGTTCTCGGCGTTCAAGCCGATGATGCCGGTGACGCTCTGGTCGGTGCAGAAGGGATGGGAGTGATGGTGCGTCATGCTCCAATCTCCCCCCTTGAGGGGGAGATGTCGGCGCAGCCGACAGAGGGGGGTGTTTCCCACCCTCAGGCGGTTGCCGTTACCCCCCTCTGGCCTGCCGGCCATCTCCCCCTCAAGGGGGGAGCTCGAATGCCGCGCGGTCGCTTTTTCCCCCTCACCAAGCCCGCCAAGCCAATCGGCTTCGCCTCTTGGGGCGGGCTATCCTCTCCCACAAGGGGAGAGGACGGGAGGTCGCATGCCCGGTAAACTCTACGGCCTCGGCCTCGGCCCCGGCGATCCAGAACTCATCACGCTCAAGGCGCATCGGATCATCACATCCGCGCCCGTCATCGCCTATCCGGCACCCGACACCGGCCCGAGCTTCGCACGGCAGATTGCCGAGCGGTTCCTCAAGCCCGAGCAGTTGGAAATTCCGATCGTCATGCCCATGCGCGTCGAGCGTTATCCGGCGCAGGACGTCTATGACGCCGCCGCGAGGGACATTGCCGTGCATCTTGATGCGGGCCGCGATGTGGCGGTTCTGTGCGAGGGCGATCCGTTTTTCTTTGGCTCCTTCATGTATCTCTTCGAGCGTCTTGAAGCGCGCTATGAGGTCGAGATCGTGCCGGGCGTGTCCTCGATCATGGCGGGGGCGGCGGCGCTCAGGCGGCCGCTGACAGCGCGCAGCGATATCCTGACTGTGATCCCCGGGCCGCTCGAAACGGATGTGATGCGAGCGCGTATCGAGGCCTCCGATGCGGTCGCGATCATGAAGGTCGGGCGGCATTTTGCCCGTATCCGCGACCTTATCCGCGACATGGGTCTCATCGACCGCGCCGGCTATCTGGAGCGCGTCTCGCTCGACAATGAACGGGTGTTTCCGCTGGCCGATGTTCTGGACGATGCTGCGCCCTATTTTTCGCTGATCCTGATCTACAAGGGGCAGGAGGACTGGATTTCCCGCCTGCCCATTCTCACGAAAGACCATTCCGCATGACCAGACCCGCCGTCATCATCTTGAGCGAACAGGCCGCCGCCACGGGCCGCGCCA
>DATMTA010000095.1:0-55525 GCA_035565055.1 Ensifer sp. | reverse complement strand
GGCAAGGTGCAGATCTGCACCTTGCCGGCCGCGCCCTTGCCCCCTTTGCTCTTCGCAGACCGCCCGGAAAGAGGCCCGCAAACTGCGGGGAGAAAGGAATCCGGAAAGAAGGGCGGATGCGAGAGCGCCGGCAGAAAGTATGGAAAAAAAAGAACTGGAAGACCTGCGGGACCGCGTTCTCTGCGGCGTCGTGTTGGAGCAGTCTGGCTTCGCGGTCGACGTGAAGGAGAGCACACGCAGGGCCGTCAAATATCGGCGCGGCGCGGAAATCGTCATCGTCATCCACGACGGGCGGGGTTGGTTCGATCCCCTGTCCGACGCGAAAGGCGACGTCTTCAGCCTTGCCGCGCATCTCGAAGGAGTGTCCTTCGTCGAAGCGCTCGACCAGGTCGCCGCATTGGTCGGTTTTGTCGCCAAAGAGCCGGTGTGGACTCGAAGCGTACGAGATCCCGTTCCGGCCGGGACCCTCCGCGAGCGGTGGGCAAAACGCCGCAAGCCTTGGCGAGGGTCGATGACGTGGCGCTATCTGCTTGCCGAACGCTGCCTGCCGGAGAACATCATCCATGCTGCCCTCCGAAGCGATGTGCTGCGGGAAGGCCCCTACGGCAGCATGTGGGCGGCGCATATCGATGCTGATGGCGGCGTCACAGGCTGGGAGGAGCGCGGCCCCGATTGGCGTGGCTTCTCGACCGGAGGCTCGAAGGTGCTGTTCCGGTTCGGCTCCCTCGATGCCATGCGGCTGTGCGTCACCGAGGCGGCGATCGACGCCATGAGCCTGGCCGCATTCGAAGGAATGCGAGAGGGGAGCCTCTATCTCAGCACGGGCGGCGGATGGTCGCCGTCGACAGAAGCCGCGGTTCGTGTGCTCGCCGCGCGCCCCGGCGCCCAACTTGTCGCCGCAACCGACGCCAACAACCAGGGCGAGACCTTCGCCGGCCGCCTGCGCGACATCGCCGAAGATGCTGGCTGCAATTGGTTTCGCCTGACGCCGCCGGCCGAGGACTGGAATGACGCATTGCGGGAGAGAAAAGGGCAAGAAAGGAAAAAAGGGGAGAGCAGGAGAGGCCTGCCGCATGCCCGCCGGCCGCGTCAAGGGTGAAGCTTCGCCCGGCTGAAGCCGGCCCTTGACTCGGGCCGTCGGAGAGGCGGCCGCGGGGGAGGGGTCAGGAAGGGCTGAAGAGAAGATGGCTGTCCACGAAGGATTAGCCACGCTCCGGCCCGACAAAGGCCAGAAGGAGCCCGCTCATGAACCTCTCTCCTATCCGCAAGGTATTCCAGGGTGTCGCCGACCGGCATCAGATGTTCCGAATGTTCGATCGTCATGCGCAGCGCCCGAACCGGTGGGAGGGCGACGACAGTGCGCTCTATCGCGGCGAATGGTTCGAGATCGGTGAGGCATCCAACGATTACATGTTCGAGATCCTGCCGCCGCTCTGGATGAGGGGCGAAATGTTCGCCATGCGCGAATTCCTGACCGGTTCGATCACCAGCATCTTCTTCACGCTGTCGATTGACGGGCGCATCCGGCACTTTCACGGCTATTGCGACCTGGTCGACAAAGGCTCGCCCGAGCGCATGCGCGCTGCGATCGTCGAGCGCGAATCCAGGCCCGTCCGGGCGATGACGCGCGAAGAGCGTCTGGAACACATCTGGAGCAGCACGGCTGACGACTATCGTGGCTATGCCGGCGAGCGGTGGCCAGAGGCTGATCGCGGCAAGCAGACGGTGATGTTCTTCGCCAGACCAGGCGGCACTACATGCAAGCTGCTGGAAGACCTGACCGACGTGGAGATCGCGGCCAAGCTGCCGGTGCATTTGCGTTACCTGCCCGACGCGATAGCGGCGTGACGGAGGGCGACATGTTCACTTTCACTGTCACCGATATTCGCACCGTGCTGGCGCGTGGCCGTGTTGACGCGGCCGCAAACGGCGGCTTTCGGATCCCGTATCAGGGGATCTCCGCCGAGAGCGAGGCCGGAGCCGGCCTGTGGCTGGTCGGCGACGAGGGCGTCTACCTCCTCTCGAACGGAAAACTCGCCGAGGGACAGCGTCCGCTCGTCATCTATGCCGGGGAATGCGATCCGCAGACCAATCCGGATTACTGGCATTACAAGCGCCGATATTTCGGGGGCGATGACGGGGTCGAATTCATCGACGCCGTCGAACTCGAGAATCTCATCTCGACTCAGCCCGACACAACGCACCTACAGATCGTGATGGACGACGCGTCCTTATCCATCAGCCTGATCCGCCGCTGACGCGGCGCGTGCAGCACCCTTCCGACAACTTCGCGACCGCCCCGCCCAGAGGCTCACCTCCGGCGGAACGATGGCGCTCGCCCTTTTTTCCAAGGAGAGCATTTTCATGTCCAATGATCCTTTTTCGCTTGATCCGTGTGGCACCCTCGACATGTTCGGGAACACAGCCCTGTCGTCAGGGCTCGGCCTTGGCGTCACGGACCTCAGCGGTTTCGCGCCCGAACCTGCGAATGACGACGATCCCGATCCGACGCCGCCCGCACCCGCACCGGCGCTGCCGATCGCGCAGCCCCAGAGGTCAGCACCACGCCGGCAGGGCGACCGGGCGAACTTCTATTTCGATGATGGCGAGGATCGCGGACTTGCTGCGTCCTGGAAGGAACGCGCCAGGTTGAATGTGGCGGCCATCTTGGTGGCCAACGAGATCGAGCGGCACAATATCCCCGTCACGCGCGAGCATCAGAAGCGGTTGATCCGCTTCACCGGCTTCGGCGCCTCCGAGCTGGCGAACGGCATGTTCCGCCGCCCGGGTCAAGTCGAGTTTCGGGAAGGCTGGGACGATCTCGGCTCGTCGCTTGAAAGTGCGGTCTCGGAGAGTGACTATTCCAGCCTGTCCCGTTGCACGCAGTATGCGCATTTCACGCCGGAGTTCATCATCCGTGCGATCTGGGCGGGATTGCAGCGCATGGGCTGGCGCGGTGGTCGCGTGCTGGAACCGGGCATCGGCACGGGCCTGTTTCCGGCGCTGATGCCGAGGGCGTATCGCGACCACGCTCACGTGACCGGTGTCGAACTCGATCCGGTCACAGCGCGGATCGTGAAGCTCCTGCAGCCAAAAGCCCGGATTATCGAAGGAGATTTCGCGCGCACCGATCTCTCGCCGATCTACGATCTCGCCATCGGCAATCCACCCTTTTCCGATCGCACCGTCCGCTCCGACCGGCAATACCGCTCGCTTGCTCTGCGTCTGCACGACTATTTCATTGCCCGGTCGATTGATCTGCTTAAGCCCGGCGCCTTCGCCGCCTTCGTCACCAGTTCCGGCACGCTCGACAAGGCGGACAGCACAGCCCGCGAGCATATCGCCAAATCCGCCGACCTGATTGCCGCAATCCGCCTGCCCGAAGGCAGCTTCCGCCGTGATGCCGGCACGGATGTCGTGGTCGACCTCCTGTTCTTCCGCAAGCGCAAGGCTGGTGAGTCCGAGGGCGATCTGTCGTGGCTCGATCTGGAGGAAGTACGTCCGGCGACGGACGACGAAGGCGCCATCCGCGTCAATCGCTGGTTCGCAAAGCATCCCGGCTTCGTGCTCGGCGACCACGCGCTGACGTCAGGCCCCTTCGGCGAGACCTATACGTGCCGCGCCCGTGCCGGCGTCGAGCTCGAAACGGCACTGAAGGCCGTCATCTCCCTTCTTCCGGAAGACCGTTACGACGGCGAGCCGACCGAGATCGACATCGACCTGGAGGACGAGCTCGGCGACATCGTCGATCTCCGCCCCGGAAGCGAGAGGGTTCGCGAGGGCAGCTTTTTCATCGACGCCAGGCACGGCCTGATGCAGATGGTCGACGGTTCGCCGGTCCAGATCAAGGTCCGCAAGGGCCGGAGCGGCGATGGCTTGTCCGAGAAGCACATCCGCATCATCAGCAAGCTGATCCCGGTCCGGGACGCGGTGCGCGAAGTGCTGAGGTGCCAAGAACAGGATCGGCCGTGGCGGGATCTTCAGGTGCGCCTGCGCATCGCCTGGTCGTCGTTCGTCCGCGACTTCGGTCCGATCAACCACACCACGGTTTCGATCTCGGAGGACGAGGAAACCGGCGAGGTCCGGGAAAGCCACCGCCGACCGAACCTGCAGCCCTTTCTCGATGACCCCGATTGCTGGCTGGTCGCCTCCATCGAGGATTACGATCTCGAAACCGATACCGCTCGTCCCGGTCCGATCTTTTCCGAACGGGTGATCTCGCCGCCTGCCGCGCCGGTGATCACCAGCGCCGCCGATGCACTGGCCGTCGTGCTCAACGAGCGCGGCCGCGTCGACGTCGATCACATCGCCGAGCTGCTGCACCGCGATCCGTATGACGTTATCGCAGAACTGGGCGATGCCATTTTCCGCGATCCGGCCGACGGGTCCTGGCAGACCTCGGACGCCTATCTCTCCGGCCCGGTCCGGACGAAGCTTGCGGTGGCGGAAGCGGCGGCCGAGCTCGAGCCTGCGTTCCAGCGGAACGTCGTCGCCTTGCAGGACGTGCAACCGACCGATCTGCGGCCGTCCGAGATTACCGCGCGGCTCGGTGCGCCGTGGATTCCGGCGTCGGACGTCGTCGCCTTCGTCAAGGAGATGATGGGGGCGGACATCCGCATCCATCACATGCCGGAGCTTGGCTCATGGACGGTCGAGGCCCGGCAGCTTGGTTACATTGCCGCAGGCACCTCCGAATGGGGCACCAGCCGCCGCCATGCCGGCGAACTGCTGGCAGATGCGCTGAACAGCCGCGTGCCGCAGATCTTCGACACCTTCAAGGACGCCGACGGCGAGCGCCGGGTGCTGAATGTTGTCGACACGGAAGCCGCCCGCGACAAGCTGCAGCGGATGAAAGAGGCGTTTCAGACCTGGGTGTGGTCCGATCCGGATCGTACCGACCGGCTGGCCCGGGTCTACAATGACCGCTTCAACAACATAGCGCCCAGGAGATTCAACGGCGACCATCTCCAGCTTCCGGGCGCCTCAGGCGCCTTCGTTCTTTATGGGCACCAGAAACGCGGCATCTGGCGGATCATCTCCTCCGGCTCCACCTATCTCGCCCACGCCGTCGGCGCCGGCAAGACCATGACGATGGCGGCCGCCATCATGGAGCAACGCCGGCTCGGCCTGATCGCCAAGGCGATGCTGGTCGTTCCCGGTCATTGCCTCGCACAGGCGGCGCGTGAGTTTCTGGCGCTCTATCCCTCGGCCAACATTTTGGTTGCCGATGAGAGCAACTTCACCAGGGACAAGCGCCAGCGTTTCCTGTCGCGGGCGGCGACGGCGGTCTGGGATGCTATCATCATTACGCACTCTGCGTTCAAGTTCATCGGTGTGCCCTCGGCCTTCGAACAGCAGATGATCCATGACGAGCTGCAACTCTATGAGGATCTGCTGCTGAAGGTCGATGATGAAGACCGCGTGTCGCGCAAGCGGCTCGAGCGACTGAAGGAGGGATTGCAGGAACGTCTGGAATCACTGTCGACCCGCAAAGACGACCTGTTGACCATCTCCGAAATCGGCATCGACCAGATCGTCGTCGACGAGGCGCAGGAGTTCAGAAAACTCTCCTTCGCCACCAATATGTCGACGCTCAAGGGCATCGATCCGAACGGGTCGCAGAAAGCTTGGGACCTTTATGTGAAGAGCCGCTACATCGAGACGAAGAATCCCGGCCGCGCCCTGGTGCTGGCCTCGGGCACGCCGATCACCAATACGCTCGGCGAGATGTTCTCGATCCAGCGCCTGCTCGGCTACGAGGCCTTGCATGAGCGCGGCCTGCACGAGTTCGACGCCTGGGCCTCGAACTTCGGGGATGAGAAGACCGAGCTGGAGCTTCAGCCATCCGGCAAATACAAGCCTGTGTCGCGCTTTGCCTCGTTCGTCAACGTCCCGGAGCTGATCGCCATGTTCCGGGCCTTCGCCGATGTGGTGACGCCGGAGGATCTTAAAGCGCATGTCAATGTGCCCGAGATCGCCACCGGCAAGCGGCAGATCCTGACCGCCGCCCCGACGCCTGCCTTCAAGGCCTACCAGCAAATCCTGGAAACCCGCATCAAGGCGATCGAGGAGCGCGATCGTCCACCCGAACCTGGCGATGACATCCTGCTCTCCGTCATCACCGATGGTCGCCATGCGGCGATCGATCTGCGCCTGGTGATGCCGGTGATGGATGACGAGCCGGATAACAAGCTCAATCTGCTCGTTCGCAATGCCTTCCGCATCTGGAAGCAGACTGCGGAAAACAGCTATCGCCGCCCGGACGGCAAGGCTTACGAGCTTCCCGGCGCGGCGCAGATGATCTTCTCCGATCTCGGCACGATCAATGTCGAGAAGACAAGGGGCTTCTCTGCTTATCGCTGGATCCGCGATGAGCTCATCCGTATGGGCGTGCCGGCGACCGAAATCGCCTTCACGCAAGATTTCAAGAAGACCGAGGCAAAGCAGCGCCTGTTCGGTGACGTGCGCGCCGGGAGGGTCCGCTTCCTGATCGGGTCATCGGAAACCATGGGCACAGGCGTTAACGCTCAGCTCAGGTTGAAGGCGCTGCACCATCTCGACGTGCCGTGGCTTCCCTCGCAGATCGAGCAGCGGGAGGGCCGCATCGTCCGCCAGGGCAACCAGCACGATGAGGTCGATATCTTCGCCTACGCCACGCAAGGCAGCCTTGATGCCACGATGTGGCAGAACAACGAACGAAAGGCGAGGTTTATAGCCGCCGCGCTGTCCGGGGACACTTCCATCCGCCGGCTGGAAGACCTGAACGAAGGCCAGGCCAACCAGTTCGCCATGGCCAAGGCCATTGCGTCCGGCGATGAGAGGCTGATGCAGAAGGCCGGGCTGGAGGCCGACATTGCCCGCCTTGAGCGTCTGCGCGCCGCTCATGACGACGATCTCTTTGCAGTTCGCCGGCAGCTCCGCGACGCCGAGCGCGAGATCGAGACGGCGAACCGCCGCATCGGTGAGATCGGACAGGACATCGAACGATTGGTTCCGACATCAGGCGATGCCTTCGCAATCACCGTCATGGGCAAGCCGTATACGGAGCGCAAGGATGCTGGCCGGGCGTTGATGAAGGAAATCCTCACCCTCGTCCAGCTCCAGAGCCAAGGTGAAGTCCACATCGCATCGATCGGCGGCTTTGATCTCATTTATGAGGGCGAACGTTTTGGCCGTGGTGACAATTACCACTACCAGACCCTGCTTCAGCGCACCGGCGCGACCCAAGAGATCGATCTCGCCGTCACTGTCACGCCGCTTGGGGCCATCTCCCGCCTCGAGCACGCGCTCGACGGGTTCGAAGAGGAGCGGGAACGTTATCGCCTGAGGTTGGCGGAGTACCAGCGGCGGCTTTCCTCCTACCAGTCGCGGAAGGGTGGCACCTTCGCCTTCGCCGACGAACTGGCTGAGAAGCGCCAGAAGTTGCGTGAGGTCGAGGAGGCGCTGGCGAAGTCTGCGCGCGGTGATGCCGAGGCCGAGGAAATTGCCGCTTAGCCCTGTTGCTGACGTGGCTTCTGGCCTTGCCCCTGTCTCGCTCTCGAAGGATAAAGATGGGCAACGCAGGAGCGCCTCAACGGGGAGCGGAAATCTGCTGGAAAGGATGCCGGGATCAGTCAATGGCGCGGATAGAATATTCGAAACGCGGCTTCTGCGACGCCCTGCCCGAGGACATTCGCGGGACGATCGAGATGATGGCGCCGCAATTCCTTGCCGAAACCTGGCCCGTGCGGTTTGTCGCGCTGCTGTCGATGCTGGAGGAGATCACAGATCAGGTGGAGGAAGCTGGTCGCCCGTTTGTCGTCAACAATTGGGTGATCATCGTCAGCGGCTTGCTGGAACACCTGCCGCGCGATCTGTCGTCGCCTGAATGCCTGGCCCTGATGCGTCACAGCGCCCTCGAGCCATTCCGGCAAAGTGCTATGCGAGAGTCACCGTGCTTGGACCAGCATGATGAACTCTTGCGGAGCAAATATCCGCAGTGGTCGGTAGTCGAGGACCTCCTCCGGGAATATGAAACATGGGCTGCGAAACAATCGCTGATAATACGCCACTAGCAGTGCAGTGATACGGATATCAACGACGAATTCGAGAAGGAAGGGGGGGGCCGCGTCGGGGGATAAATCCCTGACACCATGGGCCAGGCAGAACCTGCAGGCTCCTTCAATTGTCCGTGCTGCCTCGCGTTTCCCTCACCCGTCTCAAAAAAGTAAGAGGAGGAAAGAAAGGAGGAAACCCCTTTCGCAGACCGGTCGACCCGTCGCCGCTTGCGCTCAACCGCCCCCTCCGCACCCCTGCCGGTCGTTCTCGCAAGGCTTCGCCCCGCTCGCCCGGACCAGCAGGGCCGCTCGGGCGCAGTTGCGCCGGTCCGCCCGCCCTGCGCTCCCGGAGGTGTCTTCGGAAAGAACTGAAGGCAGGAAGGAGCCGGCGATGTGCCGGTTCCGCGACCCCGGAAGGAGCAAATCCCATGCAGATCCTGAAACTCGATCCCCGCGCGCTGAAGGACAATCCCGACGACGCGCGCCGTTCCAAATCCTCACCGCAGGCTGATGCCCTGCTTCTGGCGACGGTCAAGGCGGTCGGCATCATCCAGCCGCCGGTCGTGTCGCCGCAGACCGATGGCGGGACCGGCTACATCATTCAGGCCGGTCACCGCCGCGTCCGACAGGCGATCGCCGCCGGTCTCGAAGAAATCGAGGTGATCGTCCGCGAGGCGGCCAACGATAACGGCGCCATGCGCTCGATGGTCGAGAACATCGCGAGAGAACCTCTCAACGGGGTGGACCAGTGGCGCGGCATCGAACGGCTCGTTGCACTAGGCTGGACGGAGGAAGGGATCGGCGTTGCGCTCGCCCTGCCGGTTCGCCAGATCAGGAAGCTTCGGCTGCTGGCCAACGTGCTGCCAACGATGCTCGACCAGATGGCGCTCGGTGACATGCCGAACGAGCAGCAGCTCCGCACTGTCGCGGCGGCCTCGCTCGACGAACAGAAAGAGGTGTGGAAGGCGCACAAGCCGAAGAAGAGCGAGCGGGCCGACTGGTACAACATCTCCCGGGCGCTCACGAAGACGCGGATGTATGCGAAGGATGCGAGCTTCGGTGATGACCTCGCCGCAGCCTACGGCATCGAGTGGGTCGAGGACCTGTTCGCTCCGGCCGACCAGGACAGCCGCTATACCACCAATGTCGAGGCTTTCCTCGGCGCCCAACAGGAATGGATGACGAACAACCTTCCGAAGAAGGGTGCGATCGTCGAGGTAAACAACTGGGGTCAGCCGGAACTGCCGAAGAAGGCCGAACGCGTTTACGGCAAGCCTTCGAAGTCCGACCATGTCGCCATGTATCTCAACCGCGACGGTAAGGTGCAGTCGGTTGCTTTCCGCATGCCGGAGGACAGACAAGCGAAGGGCCAGGGCGGCGTTTCCTCGACAGGCGGGCAGGGCGATGTCCATGACGGCAGGATCGTCGACACGCCGAAGCCGCGCCCCGAGGTCACCCAGAAGGGCCATGACATGATCGGTGATTACCGCACCGACGCGCTTCACGAGGCGCTCGGCCGCGCGCCGATCGAGGACGACATGCTGATCGCCTTGCTCGTTCTCGCCTTTGCCGGCCAGAATGTCCGCGTCGACTCCGGCTCCAACGACACCGTGTTCGGACCGAAGCGTTTCCGGCGCCATGCCGCGCGTCTGTTCTCCGCGGACGGCAAGCTCGCCTTCGATACGGAGACGGTGCGCATCGCTGCCCGCTCCGTGCTGATCGATGTCCTGTCCTGCCGCCGTGGCATGTCGAACAGCGGCGTCGTTTCCCGTATCGCCGGCGATGCCATCGGCGCCGACGGCTTTCTGCCGAACATGGGCTCCGAAGATTTCCTGTTGTGCCTGTCGCGACAAGCGCTGGAAACGGCGGCGAAGGAGGTCAATGTCCTGCCGCGTCCAAAGGTGCGCGAAACCCGTGCGGCTCTGGTCGACCACTTCAAGGACGGTCATTTCGTCCATGCGTCGGCGCTCTTCGCCCCCGATCCGAACGACGTCGCCGATCTGATCAAGCATGCCGACACTCTCGACGATGAGGCAGCCCAGGTTGACGCCACAGGGGACGGTCCTGACGGCGTCCCCCATGAGGGCGCTGCGGACGGTGCGAAGACGGATGCAGATATAGGCGAAGGCGCTCCGGTTGGTGGGAGCGTCATCGATGAAGGTGAAGGTCTCGATCCGTTCGAGGGTGAAGCCGATCTGCGCGACACCTTCGACGACGCTCCCGAAGCGGCCGAGCCTGACGAGGCGCAGGAGGCCTATCGCGTCGCGGCGGAATAGCCGCCCTCGCACTTTCCGAATGATGTTCCGCCGCCGGTGATCTCGATCGCCGGCGGTTTCGTTTTCGCAACCCCTCGAAACCTAGGGAGAACTTGCATGTCCGCGCATATCGCATTCATGGCACCCATCGGCTCGATCATCGCCTGGTCGGACGGCGCGCCGCGGCCACCCGAACGCCATCACAGGAAACTGTCCGCATGGCAGAGCAATAACAGCAGCGGCCGGCTGATCCGCAAGCAGGGCGAACACGCCGTGGGCGGCATCATCCTGCCCGCGAGCTTCACGCTTCATGAAACCGACCGAGGTGCTGCCGGCGTCATCACGATCCGCGTTCACCGGACCTTCTCACTGGAGACCCGTCTGACGTTCACGATCGAAGAACGCCCCGCCATCGGCAGTTGCCGCGTGTTCGATCGCGCCGGCGACAATGCCGAGCTCGTCCATCTCGCAGCGAACCGCCGAGCCGCAGAGGAATGGCTGTCCCGACACGGCTATCCCCATGCCGTGCTGGAGGTCGTCACGGCGGACGAGGTCGCAGCCGACGTCGTGGAAGGGAGGGCGGCAGCATGAACACCAGCCCTGTCATGACCGGAGCCAATGATGCCTCCGGATATCCGGAGGTCTCTTTTGGCCGATCCGCCGACCGGTTTCCGGTCGCCCGCTTGCACGACACGGCGTTCGCAATGTTGCCCGGCCGTAATGGGCGGCATTATCTTGGCCTCGGTGGTAAGATCGCCCGACCGCTCGCCGAGTGGCGGCGATCCGACTTCTACGGCCAATCCGGCGAACTCGTCGACGAGGTGGCGTTTCGTGCACGCGTGATCGAGAACGCCGAACATCAGCGCGAACGGCAGGCACTTGGCCGCTGCGAGATCTTCACCCGTGTCCATACGCCGTGGGGAATGTCGCAGCGCACGACCATCTATGCCCAGGGTATCGAGTGCCATTCCACCGCCGGGCACGGCGGCTTCAAGCTCTCGGCCGAGCGCAACCGAAAGGTTCACTCGCTGCTGCGGTCGAAAAACGGCTTCTATGAGGAGGACTCCGCCTGGGCGATCGTCGCTATCACCTTCCCCCATCTGTTCACCGCGTTCGAACGCCGCTGCGCGGAACAGTCCATCAAGGATTGGCGGCCCGACGCCTGGGAAACGATCTCCGGCACGACCCTGACACCCGGTGAATCCCATGTGAAGGACCGTCGCGCTTTCGAGGCGGCCCATGCCGGTGACTGGATCGTCATCTCCGCCCTTCGCTCCGATCATCATCCCGGCATGATCGAAGTGATCGCCACACGCGGCGGGAAGCGGGAGCACAATGCCGGGGAACGGCGTTTTCTTGTGCCCTCTGGTGAATACGAGCCAGGCCGCTTCGGTTTCGTCATCGATGTCGATCGTCATCGGTCCTATGACGGGCCGTCGAGCTTTGTCGTCTGGCAGGGGAGGGAGGCGTCATGACCCGGTCCCCGGAACGTCAGGCGTTGCTTTTCCGGATGGAAGAGGCCCGCCGCCAGACACAACGCCAGCTCGACATGATCGACCGGCAGATTACCGCCAGGATGACGGCTCTCATCCCGTCACTCGGACGGCGCCGGAGCGGATACCGGCGGGGTAAACCGCCCGCGCCGGAAGCCTTCCTCGCCCGCTATCGCTCCAGTCTGGCGGCGATCACCGCGGAACGGCAGCCGGAGATCGATGCTCTTTCCCGCAAGCTCGCGCGCCAGGAGGCGGCCATCGCCGCTTTCCAGGCGCAACCGGAATTTAGTGCTTCCGCTCGGGTCCGGAACGAGGATGCCGTCATCACCGTCGTGAGAGGAGCGCGCCATGAGGCGCTTTGACGCCGAGCCGCTTCCACCTCTGACCGAGGAAGAGGTGAATGCTCTTCAGGATTATGCCGCCAGACACGGCCGTTCGTGGAAGCGCATCCTGAACAATGCCTGGATGGGCGAAGCGCCCCATGACGATGGCGGGATACTACGCCGACTTCGCAACACTCGCGGTCCCACCTGGCTTGATCGTTACCGCTTGCCCAAACGGTAGTGCACCGCGTCAGCGATTGCGCACGAATTCCGTGCGCAGGACCAGCCCCTTGATCGCGTCGTGGCGGCAATCGATCTCTTCCGGATTATCGGTGAGCCGGATCGACCTGATGACGGTGCCCTGCTTCAGCGTCTGGCCGGAGCCTTTGACCTTCAGATCCTTGATCAGCACGACAGAGTCGCCGTCGGCGAGAACATTGCCGGAGGCATCCCGGACTTCGGCCGCCTTCGCCTTCTCCGCGGCAAGTTCGGAGGCCGGCCGCCATTCCCCGGTGGGTTCGTCATAGACGTAATCGTCGTTGCTTTGGTCGCTCTTCTTTTGTGCCCCTTCCCTAGGAGACGTTGCAAGGGTCTCTCATGTCAGGAGCGCATCTATCGCGGAAAGCCGCCGAGATCAAACCGCCGCCGCTTTCCCATGGAGAGCGCCTCGCAGACCAGCGGACACCGGGAGGACATCAGAGGATTCCGGCTCTGGTGAATGGAGCTCTTCCGGCAGATGGGAGCTGGTTTGGCGCGCGCCTTGCCTGGTTTCCTCTTCGGCACTGGCATCCGGTGTCGATCCCCTTGGCCTTTCCGCCCTTCGGTTTCGTTGCGGTCTGAACCGGCTGCCGGTCGTTTCAAGGCCGCTGTCGCGCCGCGGGGCGGCCGGTCATGCCGCTTGTCGCAGAGCAGGCACGCGTGCTTCGCAGGTCTCAAAGACCCGCTTGACCGCTTGACTGCTCCGCTCGATCTGGCCTGCCCGGACCCTGAAACGCCCGACTTGCGCCGGCTCCTCTTGACCGCACCGAAGGGCAAATCGGCCAAGGGGGCCGAACCGCTTCGGGGAAACCGAGAAGGAAATCATCATGGCAAAGCCCGCAACCCAGTCCCGTCAATCCGCCCGCGTCCTCCAGCTCCGCAAGGGCGCCACCATCGAAATGGTCCGCCTGACATGCCCCGATGAAGCCCAGGCGCTCCGGATCGCCGAAAGCTTCGCGACCGCCATTCTCGACAGCGACGGCATCCGCGACATGCACGAGCGCCTGATCGTCGAGACCGCCACAGGCCTTTCCGAGGGACTCGGCGAACGGGCGATGCAGATCCATCTCCAGCGCATCGTCGGCGCCTATGTCGGCTCCGCCCATTGCGCCGGCCAGTTCTACTCACGCGCCGTCACCGAGGCGCGTGACGCCACCGCCAAGGGGGCCGCCGAAGCGCGCGACGAGGATCTCGACGGTCCCGTCGGCTATGACAGCGCCGCCCAGCGCAAGCGCGAGTTCGCGGCCGATATGGGCGTTCAGGCGCACGCGCTGCGGATGGCCGCCGAAGGTGCCGTCGCCGCCTACGAGCAGATCGTTGGCGAAGCATGGAAGCCCTTCGACCGGCCGGTTGATAATCCGGGCCAGTCGCTCGACCGCAAAGCGGCCGCGGCGCAGATGTCGGCCTTCGATTGAGGCCGACCTGGCGGAGCTTCGGCTCCGCCTTCATCGTATCCAGGAAGAAGCCGTCTCCTCACGGGGGCGGCTTTCCGTGTTTCGACGTCGCGGCGAAGTCGTATCAGGAGAGGAGAGAGAGAGAGAGAGAGAGAGAGAGAAAGAAATCGGGGCGAGAGACAGGCGCCATCGCGGCCCGTCCCTTCTGTCGGTCCTGCAGGAGCCGACGGCAGGCGCAACGGCTACGCCGTCCTTCTCTTCGTTCCGGCCGTTCCGGTGCGCATGCCGCCTGACCGCTCCTGCCATCGGCCCTCCGCGACGGGCCGCGATGGGCGCGGCCTCACACGGAGGTCAGAAGAATGAGCAGGAAATCAGAAAGCGCGAGGATCGACATCTATGCGCGGATCACGGAGCGGATCATCGCCGATCTGGAGAAGGGGGTGCGCCCGTGGGTGCAGCCCTGGAGTGCCGGCAACATGGCCGGGCGGATCACCCGGCCGCTGCGCCATAACGGCCAGCCATATACAGGGCTGAATGTGCTCCTGCTCTGGTCGGAGAGTATCGCGTGCGGGTTTATATCGGCCACATGGATGACGCTTCGGCAGGCGAACGAACTCGGCGCCCATGTGCGCAAGGGTGAGAGCGGCGCAACCGTCGTCTACGCCAGCCGCTTCACGAAGACAGAGAAGGATGCGGGCGGCGGTGAAGTTGAGCGCGACATTCCGTTCCTCAAGGCGTACACGGTGTTCAATTGCGATCAAATCGAGGGGCTTCCGGATCACTACTATCGCCGCCCGGAACCGGTTGCAGAGCCGCTCGAGCGCATCGAGCATGCGGACCGTTTCTTCGCCAATACCGGCGCGGTGATCCGGCATGGTGGGTCACAGGCCTTCTATCAGCCATCCAGCGATAGCATCCAGATGCCGGGTTTCGAGACGTTCCGGGATGCCGAGAGTTATTACGCCGTCATCGGACATGAGGTCACCCACTGGGTCGGCGCAAGCCACCGGCTGAATCGGGATTTGAGCCGCTATCACAAGGATCGCACGGATCGCGCGCGCGAGGAGCTTTGTGCCGACATAGGGGCATGTTTCCTCTGCGCCGATCTCGGGATCGTCCCGGAACTGGAGCCGCGGCCCGATCATGCGAGCTACGTGGCCTCATGGTTGAAGCTGCTCGACGGTGACCGCCGGGCAATCTTCCAGGCGGCCGCACATGCCCAACGCGCTGTCGCCTATCTCCACGATCTCCAACCGAAGGCTGAGACGGAGCGGGAGGCCGCCTGATGGTGACGCTCCGAACATCGAAGGGGAGGGCGAGACGCCTTCCCCGGTCGGCGGTGCGACCTTCGTGTCCCCCGTTGGAGGAATCTTGCAGATACGGGCGAGGCGATCTACATTATTTCCAGAATTTATCTACATGGAGTGATCATGCCGATCAACGTCAACAATCCTGAAGCGGACGCGCTCACGCGCAAGTTCGCGCATATGGCCGGCGTCAGCATTACCGATGCAATCGTGATTGCCATGAAGGAGGCGATCGAACGACGCCGTCACGAGGAGACCCCGCTGCAAACCGCCGCCCGGCTCCGCGAACAGCACGGCGTCAAACTCGATGCTGCTGCGAGACAACCGCTTCCGCGCGAAGCCTACGACGAACTGTGGGAAAGCTGATGTTCGTCGATGCCTGCGCCATCATTGCGCTCCTCTCCGACGAGCCGGAGGCGGCGCGCGTTTCCGATGCGATTGCGTCCGCGAGGGCTGCCTTCACGTCCCCGGTTGCCGTGCTCGAGTCGGTGCTCGGTCTTGCCCGCCCCGACAAGTTCGGCCTCACCGTGGCGGAGGTAGAACCGATCGTCATCGAGTTCCTCGATGAGCGCGGGATCGAAATCCGCGATCTTCCACCTGCGACCGCGACGACCCGGATCGCTCTTTCCGCCGCGCATCGTTATCGCGCGGGCCGCCGGGGCCTCAATCTCGGTGACTGCCTGCATTACGCATGCGCCAAATATTACAACGTACCCATTCTGGCGACGGCAGATGAGTTCAGACAGACAGACATCGACACCGTACCCTGACGCGGCCGGCCATGACGGCTGGTTCCGGGCGAAGGTGCAGGAGGCCCTGGAAGATTCCCGGGCCGACACCCCCACGAGAGGGCCGAAGCACATTTCGCCGAGCGCCGTTTAAGGGCGCGTTGCACCGCCGGCGTGCGGCACTCATAAAACCGTTTCGACACCGCGCAGACGCAGCCGGCAGGGCGCAAGGAACGAGCCCCGCCTCGACGGCAGCCCCGGTGTGTTGGACAAAGGCATGCCGTGAGCCTGTTCGTTTCGAGGCGTTCCCATCCATATCCCTTGACCGGGCTTCCAGAGAGGTGCCGTGAAACCCGGGTTGCCCGCTTGTCCGAGAGTACGCGCGGCTGATGCAAGAGCCGCCATACGATCGGCGCCGACCAGCGCATTCGTCATGGACATGATGCGGATGGGGCGTCGGTGAGGGATCGATGGACACGGCGAGCCGTGCGGACGGGAGCCATCGTGAGAGAGCGGTGCCATCACCGCGGTCGCCGTCGGGGATCGCCGATGAACTCCGGGCCATGATCGGTGTTCCTTGCTCGATTGAAGCGGGGCGCACCCGCGCAGACCTCGATGGATCTGGTGTGACCGAAGGACGACTTCGCCTCGATCGCCATCCCGCAACGGCCATCCGCAACTTTCTTCCCCTGCGAACAGGTTCGCATTCCTCGCGATACAAGAAAGCTGCTCCCGGCCGCCCTCCACTTCGTTTCGGCCCAGAGGGTGCAGTGTCGATCGCCCCCGGTCCTTACACCGCCATCGAGGCCGCGACAGGCGCGGCCCGAACAAACCGGAAAGGAACACGACAATGGCAGTCATCGGCGAATTCACCACCAACGGCAACAACTCGATCATCGGCAACGTCCGCACGCTCACGGTCAGCATGAAGGCCCGCCTGAACCCCATCGAGCGCGTCTCGCGCGACGCCCCGGACTTCCGCATCACCGCCGGCAACGGCGTCGAGATCGGCGCGGGTTGGAAGGCGGTCTCCAACGACGGCGAGGAATACATCTCGGTCAAGCTGGACGACCCGAGCTTCAATGCCCCGATCACCGCGGCCCTGTGGCCGAGCGAGAAGGAAGGGGGATACGCCCTCATCTGGAACCGCCCGAAGCGGGAAGCCTGATCCGACCCCGAGGAGCTCTGCCATCAGGCGGGGCTCTTCTCATACCGCATCAGCAAGCCGGTCGCGGGCATCGAGCCCGCTTCCGGCTTTTCGGGTGCCATACGGAGAGGTGGGGGTCTGCTCAGATCGCCCGAGGATGCCATGGCGGACCGAAGGCGTCCAGCACGAGCGGTACCCCCAAAATGCTGGCGCATTTCGGCTCCCCCACTCGCCGGCTCCGCCGGTCGCGTTCCGCGATCCTTGACCCCTCCGACCCGCCATGACCGCCGGCGTCGTCTTTCACAAACGTCAAGGAGACGACGATGACGATTTCCCACGAGCAACAAGTCGAAGAGCTTCGGGCCGAGCTCAGGGTGGTTCTGGACGCGAACGAGCGCCGCCAGATTGCCGCGGAGCTGGAGATGGCGCTGGTCGAGATTGCCGTCATCGAGGCCGAGCAGGACGGCCGCATCAGCGGGGAGCCTCCTTTCTAGGAGCCCTCCATAGGGCTGCCGATCAGCAGCCCACTCGCCTCAGCTGTTCAGTGCGTCCTTGACCGCCTTGCCCGGCGTGAAGGTCAGCTTCTTCGAAGCGGCGATTTTGATCGTCGCACCGGTTGCGGGATTGCGGCCCTCGCGCTCCGGCGTGTCTTTGATCTTGAACTTGCCGAAGGATGGGATGGATGTTTCCGCGCCGCTCTTTGCGGCCTCTGCGATCTGGCTGAATACGCTTTCGACGATGGCCTTGGCCTGCGCCTTGGTCAGGTTCTGTTCGGATGCGATCTTGTCGGCGATCTCGTTGGTCGTGGTCATGAAGGACAGTCTCCTCTGCTCGTGGATGTCCTTCAGCTATGACGATGAAGGTGTGGCGCCGATAGAGGTCCGAATGCTGGAAGTGTTGCCAGATGCGAGAAAACCACAGGAAACAGCAGGCTCGGGATGTTGAAGGTGTGTCATTCGGCGCAGCGAACGTTGCGATAACCCCGCTTTCGTTTCGTACGTTCGAGGCGCGACAGCGCTGTATCCGCATCCTCTTGAGAGTCGAAGGTTTCCATCATCGTCTGGCCGTTAGATCCGATCCGGCCCCAGTTGCGGATGACGGAGGCGCCGCCAAACAGGGTCGGCTGGATCGCGAGCGTATAGAAGCGACGCATGTTCTGGGCCGCGTCGATGCGGTGAAGATGCACCTGGCCTGTCCCCTCGTTTTCCATGATTGGATTTTCGCTTCGTTTTGAGGCAGCGTCCAACGACTTCCATGAATCGATCCCGCGTGATTGATTCATCGCGCTGATGGTTTTCCCTTCCGGGGGGAACAGGGGAGGGCGAGACGGCTTTGCCGCACGGCTCTATGCGCTGGAGCGCACCGAATCCGCCAAGCTGTTTCGTCCCATGCGGGTTGCGATCCTCTCGCGGACGGGCTGGTTCGCCGGCAGCAGATCGCACTCGTGTAGGGGCGGCTCTCATCCACTCTTCTCCCCTTCCCGATGAAACCTGTTCTGCCCGACGCAAGTCATCATGTCGTCACGCCGGAACCAGATGGCGCGACCGCATCTGAGCGGCGGATTGCCTGATGTGAAGACGATCTGTTCGTCGCTGCGCATGCGCAGCACTTCGTACGGCATGATCAGCGGCCGACGGCTGAGCTGCTTTGATCGCGATCGTGACGAGCCCTTCATGCCCGTCGAGCGGTTTGTCTGTTCGACCTCGACCGTGGTGTCGCCGCAGCGCTTCGAGATGTAGTCGGCCGTATCCGGGTCATTGATCGCCGCGAACGAGATCCACGATGCGGACTCGAACCATTTGCTTGTCGCGTCACGGCCGCCATAGGCTTCGCGCATTTGGCCGATCGACTGGAAGATCATGGTGAGCGTGATGCCGTATTTCCGGCCGGCGTCGCGGGCGGTTTCGAGGATGCGGAGATAGCCGAGGCGGGCGACCTCATCGAGCAGGAAGAGCGTCCGCCCCTTGACCTCGCCATTGCGGTTATAGATCGCGTTCATCAGCGCGCCGATCACCACGCGCGCCAGTCCCGGATGCGCCTCCAGCACCTTGAGATCGAGCGCGATGAACAGGTCCGTTTCGCCTTCCGCTAGATCGTCGGTCGAGAAACTGTCGCCCGACACAAGTGCCGCATAGTTCGGGTAGGACAGCCAGTGCGTTTCCTTCACAGCATTGGCGTAGACGCCGGAGAACGTCTCCGGCGTCATGTTGACGAAGACGGCGACGTTCTCCTTCACGAATTCGGATTCGGACTGCTCGTAGATCCGCGTCAGCCGCTCTCGCAGCTTCGGCTCCGGCTCCGAGAGGTTCGCCCGGACGCGGCGCAGGGTCTGGTCCTTCGCGTCCGTGTGGCCGGAGAGGCAGACGTCGGCGATCAGTGCCGTCAGGAGTTGCATGGCGGAGGCGCGGAAGAAGTCGTCACGGGCCGATGCTGCACGCGCATTGTCGGTCATGATCCAGGTCGCGACCGCAACGATGTCTTCTTCCTTCGTACCGCCGAAGCGTCCGATCCAGTCGAGCGCGTTGAAGCCGGTGGCAGGGGACGCCGGGTCGAGCACGATCGCGTTTCGTCCGGCCTTGCGCCGGTGATCGACGACCATCGGCGCGACCTCGCTCGACGGATCGAGCACGACGAGGCCGCCGCCCCATTTGAGCGCGGTCGGGATCGTCACGGAGGTCGTCTTGAAGCCCCCGGAACCGGCAAAGATGATACCGTGCGACGAACCGAACGAGCCGTCGAAGCACAACAAGGGAGACTTGCCGCCGGCGCCCCAGCTCTGCGCTTCATCGGCGCGAAACGGCACGCCCGCTACGCTGCCCTTGTCGACGCGATAGCGTTCGCCGATCACGATGCCGCCGGCATCGGGAAACAGCTTGACGGCGTCAGCCATCTTCATCCAGTCGGCCTCGCCATGCACGGCCCGCTTCCCCGCGATCCGCCGCGGTGCTGCTTTCACAAAGGCGGCGTTCCCCCTGATCGCGACGTGCAGTGCGAAGATCCCGCTCAAGACGGCGGCGCATGCGCCGAGCATCGTCGACGGATCCGTATAGGCGAACACCGACTGGCCACGGGGCACCCGGTCAGCAAGAGCATAGAGCCGCCAGCCTTCGCGTGCGATCGCCGCGATGCAGACGACGGAAGCACCAGCCAGTACGCTTAGACCGGCAGTCTTGATGTTCGCCGCGCCCGCCGTCGCGAATACGGCCATCACGCCGATCGCGGCCGCGGCCGAGTAGGGCAGGGCGAGACCAATCCGCCCGAGCATCAGCTTCGCCTGAGACGAGGTTCCGAAGCCCGAGAGCCAGGTTTCGATGCCTGATATCGCCAACATGGCTGCGATCATGAATGCCGCTGGCAGGATTGTGAGAAGGAGCCTATTCACCGTCATGACCGAATGCCTCCGCGCCGATTGCGGTCAGGCGCGAGCGCTCGGCTTCATCACCGCGGATGCGCCTGACGGCGTCGATCAGCAGCCCGAGCAGCAGCGCCCGTTTTTCGTAGCGCAAGCCGGCCTTCACGATCAGGCCGCCGAGTTCGATTTTTTCACGCGTGTCCTTCTTCCTCGCGTCGCTTGATGTCGTCCGCCGCATCCGCTCAAGCCTCGCCAGCGCCGCCCGAATTCGCGCCAGGCGCGACCGCTGCGGACGGCTCACTGCCGGTCCTGCCGTCGCCGGCATTTTTTCTTCCGGTCGCGACTCCCTTGCCTCCGCGAAACCGTCCGGCGATGTCCTCGAACGCTGCCTGAAGTGCGGCTTCCTCAATTTCGATTTCGCCGAGACCGGCCTTGAGCGCGATCCTGCCGATTCGCTCGGCCTCGCGTGTCTCGGCTTGTCTGAGCTGATCCTGGAGCCTGGCGATTTCTTCCCTGATCTTCGACGACGGTTTCTTCATTCCGGTGGCACTCCCTGGCTGTCTTGGTGTTGCATGCGCGACACCAAAGCTCCTCCGGATGCCTCTGGAAGGAAATGTGCAGATTTGCACGTCGGCAAGGCCGACACTTTGGAGGATCATCCCGGCCGTTCCGAAGGAGCGGTTCCAAGGGCGCAATTATACGTCGCTGACGCGACGCCTTGCGTTGAGGCCCTGCCAAGGGCGCCAGGTTGGCCGCCGCTTCCGACGAACGAGGTTCGAACCGGGAGTTTTGTCGCCGTGGCCATCGCCCACTTCTCAGTCAGCATCGTCAGCCGCGGCGACGGCCGCAGCGCCGTGCTGTCGGCGGCCTACCGGCACTGCGCCAGGATGGAATACGAGCGCGAGGCCCGCACCATCGACTACACCCGCAAACAGGGGCTCGTGCACGAGGAGTTTGTCCTTCCGGCCGATGCCCCGAAATGGGTACGGATGCTGATCGCTGACCGCTCGATCGCAGGCGCCTCGGAAGCCTTCTGGAACAAGGTTGAGGCTTTCGAGAAGCGCTCCGACGCCCAGCTCGCCAAGGACCTGACCATCGCCCTGCCGCTGGAGCTGACGGCCGAGCAGAACACTGCTCTGGTGCGGGATTTCGTGGAGCGGCATATCCTCGCGAAGGGCATGGTCGCGGATTGGGTCTATCACGACAATCCCGGCAATCCGCACATCCACCTGATGACGACATTGCGGCCGCTCACGGAGGACGGTTTCGGCGCGAAGAAGATCGCCGTTCTCGGCGAAGACGGGCAACCACTACGCAACAAGGCGGGAAAGATCGTTTACGAGGTGTGGGCCGGCGGGACGGATGACTTCAACGCCTTTCGTGACGCCTGGTTCGAGCGTCTCAATCATCACCTGGCGCTGAACGGGATCTCGCTGCGCGTCGATGGCCGATCCTACGAGAAGCAGGGCATCGATCTGGAACCGACCATCCATCTCGGCGTCGGGGCAAAGGCCATTGTGCGCAAGGCGGAGAGGCAAGGCGTCCGTCCGGAGCTCGAACGGCTTGAACTGAATGAGAAACGCCGCAGCGAAAACGCCCGCCGCATTCTTCGAAACCCCGCGATCGTGCTCGACCTGATCACGCGGGAAAAGAGCGTCTTCGATGAGCGCGATGTCGCGAAAGTGCTTTATCGCTATGTCGATGATCCGGCCGTGTTCCAGCAGCTGATGTTAAGCATCATCCTGAATCCGGAAGTTCTCCGACTCCAGCGCGACACGATCGACTTCGCCACCGGCGCGAAGGTGCCGGCGCGCTATTCGACACGGCAGATGATCCGGCTTGAGGCGACGATGGCGCGGCAGGCGATGTGGCTGTCGGGCCGTGAAACGCATGACGTCGATGACAGGGTGCTGGCGGCGACGTTCGCGCGACATGTGCGCCTGTCCGACGAGCAGAAAGCGGCGATCGAACGGATTGCCGGTTCCGCGAGCATCACGGCCGTGGTCGGCCGCGCCGGCGCGGGAAAGACCACCATGATGAAAGCTGCGCGCGAGGCGTGGGAACTCGCCGGATATCGCGTGGTCGGCGGTGCGCTTGCCGGCAAGGCGGCTGAGGGGCTGGAGAAGGAGGCGGGCATCGTCTCCCGCACACTCGCTTCCTGGGAGCTGCGTTGGCAACAAGGGCGTGACACGCTCGACGCCAGGACCGTGTTTGTCATGGACGAGGCCGGCATGGTCGCTTCGAAACAGATGGCGGGATTCGTCGAAGCCGTCGTCAGGGCGGGCGCGAAGATCGTGCTGGTTGGCGATCCCGAGCAATTGCAGCCGATCGAGGCGGGTGCTGCCTTCCGCGCCATCGTGGATCGTATCGGCTACGCCGAGCTCGAGACGATCTACCGCCAGCGCGAAGAGTGGATGCGGCATGCCTCGCTCGATCTGGCGCGCGGCAACATTGAACAGGGCTTGCTGGCCTATCGCACCCGCGGTCATGTCGTTGGAGAGAAGCTGAAGTCGGAAGCCGTCGAGAGCCTCATCGCAGCCTGGAACCACGACTACGATCCCGCGAAGTCGATGCTGATGCTGGCGCATCTGCGCCGCGACGTCCGCATGCTGAACATGATGGCGCGCGCAAAGCTGGTCGAGCGCGGTATCGTCGGAGAGGGACACGTCTTCAGGACCGCCGACGGCACCCGCCAGTTCGACGCCGGCGACCAGATCGTCTTCCTGAAGAACGAGGGCTCGCTCGGCGTCAAGAACGGCATGATCGGCAGAGTGATCGAGGCTGCGCCCGACCGCATGACCGTGACGGTGGGTGAGGGCAATCAACGCCGGCAGGTGACGGTCGAGAGCCGCTTCTACAATAATGTCGATCACGGTTATGCCACCACGATCCACAAGAGCCAGGGCGCCACGGTCGACCGTGTGAAGGTGCTGGCTTCCCTCTCGCTCGATCGTCACCTGACCTATGTGGCGATGACGCGCCATCGGGAGGATCTCCAGCTTTATTTCGGGCGCCGCTCCTTCGAGATGAACGGTGGGCTGGCCAAGGTTCTCTCCCGGAGACAAGCCAAGGAAACCACGCTCGACTACGACCGCGGCACGCTCTACCGCGAGGCGCTTCGCATTGCCGAAAACCGAGGCCTGCACATCGTTCATGTGGCGCGGACGCTGCTGCGCGACCGGCTCGACTGGACGCTGCGCCAGAAAAGCAAGCTCACCGATCTTGCCAACCGCCTTCGCGCGAGCGGTGAACGTTTCGGCCTGCGGCAATCCCCGCCAACACAATCAGCCAAGGAGGCGAAACCCATGGTCGCCGGTATCACCCGGTTCGAGAATTCCGTTGCGGACGCGGTCGGGCAAAAGCTCGACGCTGATCCCGCATTGAAGAGGCAGTGGGAGGAGGTTTCGATCCGGTTCCGCTATGTGTTCGCCGATCCCGAAACCGCCTTCCGGGCGATGAACTTTGACGCCGTGCTGGCGGATAAGGACATGGCGCGACAGGCGCTTCAGAAGCTTGAGGCCGAGCCGGCGTCGATCGGTCCTCTCAGGGGCAAGACCGGCATTCTCGCCAGCAAGGCGGAGCGCGAGGCGCGCCGCATCGCCGAGGTAAATGTGCCTGCCCTGAGGCGTGACCTCGAACGCTATCTGCAGATGCGGGAGAATGCGGCGCAGCGCCTCCGGGCTGACGAGCAGGCGCTGAGGCAGCGCGTCTCGATCGACATTCCGGCACTGTCGCCGGCTGCGCGCGTGGTGCTTGAGCGCGTGCGCGATGCGATCGACCGGAACGACTTGCCCGCCGCCCTTGCATATGCGCTCAGCAACCGCGAGACGAAGCTGGAGATCGACGAGTTCAACAAGGCGGTGACTGAGAGGTTCGGCGAACGCACCTTGCTCACCAACGCTGCACGTGAGCCATCGGGCAAACTGTTCGACAAGCTCTCCGAAGGCCTCCAGCCACAGGAGAAGGAGCGCCTGAAGGAAGCCTGGCCGATCATGCGCACGGCCCAGCAACTCAACGCCCATGAACGTACGACCGAAACCCTTCGCCAGGTCGAGGAATTGCGTCTCTCGCAGCGCCAAGTCCCGGCGATGAAGCAATGAGGCGACGCGGCACGATCACGCTGTTGATCGCGTCAATGGTGGCTACCGCTTGCCTCATCACGGCTGCGGCCGTCGGCGGATTTCGGCTGAACTTGACGCCGAGCGAGCCGCTCGGTCTCTGGCGCATCGAGAAACCCGGTCGTCCAATCGAGGTCGGCGATCTGATCTTCATTTGCCCGCCCCCGACCGCAATGTTCGAAGAGGCACGACGACGAGGATATCTCCGGCGCGGGCTTTGCGATCATGGGTTCGCGCCGCTGATCAAGACGGTCGCAGCGCTTCCCGGACAGCATGTCGAAGTTACCGATCGCGTCGTCATCGACGGTCGTTCCCTTGCTGCATCCGTCGTCCGGAAGGCGGACGGAGAGGGCAGGACGATCACGCCATATCCTGGTGGTGTCGTGCCGCCAGGACACTTCTTTCTCCACTCTTCTTTTGCGAGCTCCTATGACTCCCGATACTTCGGCCCGGTCCCCGACAGCGGCCTCCTCGGCCTCGCCCGGCCGATCCTCACCTTCGATCCGTGATCGCATTTCTGATCGTTGGCGATTTGAGTTGCTCATCGTCGCATCCGTCGTCTGCGGCTCAGTCGGCTGGAGCGGCAACGTGCTCGCTCTTCCGGCCGCGATGCTCTTCCCGGCGCTTTGGGCGCTGTCGCCATCGCGCACGGTCGCGGCCCTCGTGTCGACGGGCTACTTCCTGGCCGCCTCGCGCGGCCTGCCGCAGGGTGTCGCGAACTTCTATTCAGCCGATCTTTGGCCGGGCCTCCTGCTCTGGATGGCGGCCTCGGCCTCCTTCGTCGCCGTGCATGCGGCGGCGTGGACAAGGAAAGCCGAAGAGGGGCGACCGGGAATAAGAAGGGTGGTGCGCTATCTGGCCGCGGCGGTGCTGACGGGGCTGCCGCCCTTCGGCATCACTGGCTGGGCGCATCCGCTGACCGCAGCCGGCGTACTGTTTCCCGGATGGGGATGGTGGGGATTGCTCGCGACTGCAGCCGGCCTGCTCGTCATGGTGACGAGACTATGGCCGGCTGTGGCAATGGCCCTCTGTGGCTTCTGGCTGTGGTCCGCCGCATCGTGGACAGATCCGAACCTACCGGAAGCGTGGAGCGGCGGCGATCTTGAATACGGCCAGACGCTCGGTCGCGATGGGTCGCTCGAGTATCACAGTGACCTGATCGCAACTGTGCGCAAGGCGGCAGGCAAGGGAACCCGCGTCATCGTCCTTCCCGAAAGCGCGCTCGGTTTTTGGACGCCGACGGTCGCTCGCCTCTGGCGGGAGGGACTGAATGGGCTGGATGTCACAGTCGTCGCCGGCGCCGCCATTATCGATGCGCAAGGCTACGACAACGTCATGGTGGCGGTTGGTTCCGCCGCAGCGGACATCCTCTACAAGGAGCGCATGCCGGTTCCGGTTTCCATGTGGCAGCCATGGCTTCGGCGGACGGGGCAGGGCGGCGGCGGTGCCCGCGCCCATCTGTTCGCCAATCCGGTCGTCGAGAGCGAGGGAACCCGGATCGCGCCGCTCATCTGCTACGAGCAGCTCATCCTCTGGCCGGTCCTGCAGTCGATGCAGCATTCCCCTGACGTGATCGTTGCTATGGGTAACGGCTGGTGGACCGCTGGCACGTCCATCGTTGCGATCCAGAAGGCGAGCGTGACCGCCTGGGCGAAGCTGTTCGACCTGCCCGTCGTGATGGCGTTCAACACATAATCCAAGGAGATATCGGGATGGTTGACGCTGCCCTCATTCAGAAATGCACAGATTCTGCCCTGAAGCCAGCGATCGTCGAGCAGTTCATCGAGCGGGCAGGCTCGCAGGATCCGCTTTCCGTCACTGTTCGATCCGGGAATCGTGTCGTGCTCGTTCCGAAGCCCGCGACGTCCGACGAGGCCATGGAGCTGATCCGCCAACATGTCGGGCGCAACGTCATCCGCGTCGGCATCACGCAATATCCAGCCGGTCTGGGCATTTTGGAGGCCGGCGAGCTGAAACCGGACCTGATCGAGCCTTGCGAAAACCTCCGCATGGGCACGGCGCTCTTCGCCAAAGTCTATCGCATCGTCATGAAATGGTATGGCAATCCAACGGAGAAGGAGGTTCTTCCCCAGGTGCTCGACGACGCGATCATCGCCTGGCAGACGGGGTATTTCGAGGGGACGGCGGTGTTTCGGGCGCCCGATCTCGGTGAGGTGAAGTTGGCCGCTCCTGACGAGGAGAAGCCTGAGATCGATGCTGTCGAGCAGTCAGCAGATCCTGCTGAGGTGGACGCGAGCAATCCTGCCGAGGGCGAGACCCGCGGCGACGATCCGAACAAGGCCGGCATCAGGGTCGATCTTTCTGGAATTGGTGCTGAGAGACCTTGATGCTCGCGACATTCCTCGCACGATCTACCTGATCATGTGCATGTTTGCACTGGCGAATTTCGCTTCCGCCCTTTATAAGGCGGATAGGGCAGTACGCGCTGCCCGGGGTGTGGAAACCCTTCCTAGCGGTTGGTGCCGGCCGAGACGGCGCCAGAATCCTCTGGCCTTATGGCCGGGGGCCTGTGATGTATGTCCAGGCGCCTCGGTGCTAAAGGTCGCAGGACTGTCTAGGACAGTTTCCAACCCCCGGCTTGGGATCAGGGATTAACGTTTGCGGGGGCGCACCGCGGACAAGCCGGAGACTGGATCGTATGACATCGGACGCATCGGAAGATAAACTCGAAATGCGTCCCGTGTACGGGCTGACACAGGGTCTGCCCAAGGCTGACATAGAGAGCTTGACGGTGGATGCTATCCGGACCCATCGGCGTCTGGTCGACAATGCAGATCGGCTGTTCCAGGCTCTGCCCGACACCTACAAATCCGGTAAGGAGGCGGGCGGCGCTCAGCACCTCACTTACATTCAGGCCTGCATGGAGATGCACGCGCAGATGTATGTGGTGAACACGCTGGTCACCATCCTCGGTTATATCCCGAAAGTGTCGGTGAACTGAGGCTCAGATCAGCTTTCGGCGAATGGCGACGGCGGTCAGGTGGGTCAGGGTGTGCACGTCGAAACGTTTCTTTGTTTCGGCGATCTTGACTCGCACGCTGTTGTACTTGACGCCCTCGAGGTCCGCCGCTTCCTCCATCGTTTTGCCGACAGCGATCCAGCTGAGATAGGCGGCCCCCTTGGGATCGAGACCAATCGGCTCTTCGACACTTGGGGTCGGATCAGCGAGATTGATGCGGGCATGAAGTTGCGCGACCGCGGATGCAGCTTCGACAGGGTCGATCTCGCGGTCCATGTCGATTGCCGGCTTTTCCGAGGCAAGCGTGAACATCGCGATGGAACCGTGTGCGGCCTTGATGGGCACCGTGATGCCGGAGCGAATTCCGAAATCGGCTGCATGAGCAAAGAACGAGCGTTCCGCTTTGGTTAGCCGTGGGCTCTCCTGTTTACCGCTCCACGTGAAGGCTCGCTTCAGGGACTTGGCGCGTCGAATGACGGGGTCGATCGCAAGATAGCCTCGCTCGAAATAATCAGATTGCCACTCATGACGATAGTTGGAGATTGCGAGCGAGCGCCCTGGCTGGATGTTCAGATAGGCATAGCCTGCAAAGCCGATCTGTTCGGTAAAGGTTGCAAGCGCATCCTTCAAGATGCCTTCGTCGCCAGGAATGGCGGCGAGATCGGTCAGCTTGTCCAGCCAGTGTCGCATCCATGTTCTCCGTGACTGTGGCGCCCTTTTTTAGATCGTCCCGTTATTCATTTGATGAGGGTTGGGCCATGTGCTTGCAGGGGTGGCGAGAGCCTAGGCCGCCTGACGAAAACTCCGTTAAGTCCGCCGGGGAGCCGTTCGGTGCTACTGACGCGGGGGTAACTCCGGTCTTACTAGCCTTGGCCACCCTGCCCGATCCCACGCGGGCAACGGTAATTTGGAATCATCTCTCGAGAATGGCTCCTGTGGCCATCGTAATAGCCACAGGGAAGAACGTTGCCAGTGTCAGTGCGCGTCAGGAATATAGTCCATGCCGTTCGGATAATAGACGAAGAACACGCAGTCTTCCGGTCCCATGCACTTGTTGATGTGCGCTGCCTTCGCGGGCTGGAACCAGGTCGCGCCGGGCGGAATTTGCATGGGCTCGTCCTCAGCCTTCTCGCGTGCAGATTCGGTGCCTGAGACCATGACCGCCCAGTAATCCGAAGTATGGGTGTGCAGTGGCGATTCCCCACCCGCGGGTACCCGGAACATGCCGCCGAAGGGCTTGCCGATGACTCCCGGTTCGCCGAAGACGCCTGACATTGCCGGACCTTTGTCACCCATTTCGGGGATCATCGCCATCCATTTGGCATTCGTCGGCAGAATGATCTTCGTCGGCGCCGTCTCTTCGGCTCGCGCGGCGTTTGTGACGCCGAGGGCGAACACGAAGGTCATCATCAGCGCCTTCAAAACGCGATGCGTGAGGTAAGGCATTCATCTTCTCCTTTGTTGATGGATTGACTTCTGAGCCCCCGTTAGGGGACCGAACAAGAGATACGCAGGGGGTAGATGTACCTTCAGCTGGGAGCATGGCCCCTGATGGTGATACCCGCCGGGCTATCGACCAGAACGACGTCGGTAAATCCTGCCCTGATAAACAGTTCATTTAGGCCAGCTTTCTTCCCGCCTGCAGGTGGAGTGAAAGCGCAGAGGACTGGTGAATTGCGGCGAAGCACCCGCCGCAGTTCCATCAGGCCGGCAAACGGGTCGGGCCAAAAATGCAAATTATCCACGGCAAGGGCTGCGTCGAAGCATGCTGTCTCGAAGGGGAGCGCATCGACCGTCCCCTCGACGAGCGTCATCCGTCCCTCACGGATTGCCGTCGCATTGCGAGCGCTTGCACGTCGATGCATGAGTGGAGATGGATCGACGCCAATCACGCAGCCCTGTGGTACCGCCAACGAGAGGGCCTCAAGCCCGAGGCCGGGCCCAAAGCCAACTTCAATCACGCTGTCGGTTGGCTTGAGCTCCAAACGCACCACCGCCTGATCGGCCATTGGGCGACCATTGCGCTCCATGAGGTCAGCGCCAAACTCTCCTGGTGCGCCCTCGGGTCGGACAAACATGCGGTAAATATCGAGCATCGGATCCCTCCAGACCGTCAGGCCGCGCGTCGGCGCCCTTTGGCCAGATCCCGGATCCGTGCCGTCGACACGCCGTCTTCGATAAGCGGCCGAGCGATTTCCATCGTCTTGGAATCAGCGATCGTAGGATGTCCTGTGCCGAAGGGAGGCTGCGGGTTGTATTCGACGGCCAACTCCAGAACCTTGGCGTAGTCTTCACCGGCGATCACGCCAGCGAGCGTCAGGCCAAAATCGACACCCGCGGTCACACCGCCACCTGTTGCCCGGTTACGGTCAATTACAACACGTTGATGGGTCGGGATTGCACCGAATGCGTCCAGTGTGTCGATCACGGACCAGTGCGAGGCAGCACGGTACCCCTCAAGCAATCCCGCCATTCCGAGGAGCAGTGCTCCCGAGCACACAGAGCACACCCAGGTCGCGCTTTCTCCTTGCCTCGCAACGAAATCCACTATTGCTTGGTCCTCAAGCACGTCGACGGATGAGGCGCGCCCACCTGGGACGAGAATGATGTCCGGCGAGCGCGACGCGGTCTTGAATGACTTATCGGCGACAAGCGCTATAGCGGCGTCAGTCATGACAGGCCCGGCCTCGGCCGCGATGCACTCGACACGGGCGCCGGGCAGCATCGATAGTGTCTGCTGCGCTCCGATCAAGTCCATTGTTGTAAAGTGTGGATACATTAGGCTCTGAATCAGCATGTAATTCTCCGAGGCTCCCCGGCGCGCTGCGCATGAGGACTGAGCAAGAGATGGAATGGGACGGGAATGGGGGGACCGGTGAGCCCGCCCCCGCCCCTAGTCATTCGTGGGCAAGGCTTCCAGGGCATCGAAAACGCGCGCCGAATAGGTCAAGGCAGCCCCGGCGTTCAGGGCTATCGCCGTGCCGAGGGCTTCGGCAATCTCTTCCTTCGTAACACCCAGCTCCACGGCCGTTTTGGCGTGGCGCGCGATGCATCCGTCGCAGCGTGTTGTGACCGCGACCGCAAGAGCAATCAGTTCATGGATCTTCGGATCGAGCTTGCCGGTTTTTCCCGCGCTCTTTTCGATTGTTTGAAGCCCACGAATTCCATCTGGGTTCAACTTTGCGAATTCGCCGACGCGATTAAACAGGGTGTCACGGTATGAATTCCAGTCTTGCATTCTAATCAAAGCAAATAACCTTTCTTTAGCTAGGAAGGTTGAGGCGAAGTAGCTTCGCGTCAGATGGAACGGTCGGGATTTCCAGAGTTGAAGGCGGCCCCGTAGAAACGCGCAAAGTCCTCGATGGACATGGGCGTGATTGGCAGTGCTTGGAGCGCCTTCAGATGATCGACATTGGTGGTCATCATGGCGGGATTTTCGAAGATCGACCGGTAGTAGCCGACAATCGCTTCTTCGTTCCCACCATAGGAGATCGCTTTGGCGAATTCTTCTGGCGGCATGGGACGAAAGGTGATCTTGCGGCCAAGCGCTGTGCTGAACTGCTCGGCGATCGCCGGGCCATTCACCTTTTCCGGGCCGCTGATCTCAATGACGAGGTTCTCCTTGTCCGGTCTCTTGAATGCGGCTACGACGTATGCGGCGGCATCCTGATGGCTGATCCACTGGCAGAAGACTGCGTCCGGCATCGGATAGGCCAGCACGTTCTTCTCAGCAACTTCCTGAGCAATCGCGGGGATCAGGAAGTTCTCCATGTAGACGGTCGGCTGGAGCGCAACGAAAGGAATGCCGCTCTTCTCAAGCGCGGCGAGAATCGGACGACGCATGTCGATCGAAGGGTTGCCGGTGTCGAAGGGCAGAATCGGGCCAGTGACATTCCACACGATCTTCTTGACCCCTTGCGCGACCGCGGCGTCGATAACCGCCTTGGCCTGTGCGCCATTCCCCGCGAAGAACGAGATCAGCATGAATATGCCATCCTGTCCCTTCACGGCCGCAGAGACGCTGTCCACATCAGCGAGGTCGCCCTTGACGATCTCCACACCTTTGGCCGCGAGGTCTTGGGCCTTGAGCGGATCCCGGACCATCGCCCTGACGCTGAACCCGGCAGCAAGCAGCTTTTCGGCGACAGGACGGCCCTGGGGGCCCGTGGCGCCAATAACTAGAATGTTTTTCATCTTGATCTCTCCGAAAGTAGTGGAAGGAGAGATAACCTTTGCAATGAATTCCGCAAGAACGCACATTTTTCATATATACTCGTGAAAATCATACTATCGTGCTGTAGCGCGAGAAATGTTGTGCATTCGACCGAGCAATTCCACACGCGCATCTGGCGAACCCTTTGGCGCACGGACAGAAGCTTCGTAGCCGATGGAAATGGGAGAAACAGAGGCCGCCGACTGACGATCACGGGACCCGGATTCTCTCGGGGTACTCGTTGATCGGCACCTACTGAGGTTTGTGCGTAGATTCGGCTTGTGGACGTAGCAGCACGGCGCCTACCAGATGGAGCGTCTGTTCCGGACTACGATCTTCGCCCAAATTCGAAATGCAAGCACCCGCAGCCGCGATGGCATAGGCAGACCGGCGCAACATGTTTCATCGGATGCCGCGCCTGTGGATCGCCGAGGTTTGCACGTCGGCGCCAGCGCCGACTGGACGGCGCACTAGGTAGGAGGCGTCTTGCCGTAAACGCCAAGCGAAAGAATGGTGAGGATGGTGCACTCTCCAACCTTCGCGATTGACGCAAGGCATCTGCTGGGAAAAGCCGGATTGGCCAACATTTCTGAGGGACGTACGAAGTTTCGGATGACGCAGTTCGCACTGCGAATTGGCTCCATCTTGTCGAGCGGGGTCGAAGCTGAATACCTATCCAGGGAGCCCAAGGTATCTGGGTGGTCGACCTTGTCGTCGACATAGCGTTTCGTTCGGCGTCGCAGATATACTTGTTGCAAAGAGCCAGAATGTACGCATAACATCCATACTTGCTATGAAAAACATACTGAGAGGGGTCCATGCTTCGTACTTTAGGATCCGCTTGCGAGCCCGGAAATCACTGTCCAGTAACAAGGGCGGTTCAGGCCCTCGGCGGCAAATGGAAACTGCACATTATCTTCCAATTGATGCAGGGCACGAAAAGGTTCGGTGAACTGCAGCGCGCGATCCCTGGTGTCACCCAGCAGATGTTGACGTCTCAATTGAGAGAATTGGAGAACGACGGAATAATCACTCGCAAGATATATGCACAAGTGCCACCAAAAGTGGAATATTCCTTAACTCCTCTCGGGAACAAGTTGCGCTCGGTGACAGACGCCTTGACTGTTTGGGGCCACGAACTGCCTGCAGAGGCTGAGATCGCCGCCGCGATCTGAACCGGAATCGTTATGTTGGTCCAGCATCTAGTGACGTGGGTTCGACCGATGAAACGAACTGGCAACTACGGACCTGCAGCGCAGGACCACCTGCCTCGCAACGCTTCACGAGCCAGGACAGGAACGAATTCCATTCCACTTCATTCGCGTTTGAGTATCACCGACGAACGCGCGCGCCATTCGGGCTTTCTGATCGGTTAGGGAGCCAAATATTAAAGGAATATTCTGCGCGTGCTCGGTATGATTGCTACGAGCACGACAAGCTTAGGAGCGAGCTATTGATCGGACTATCGCGGTGTTCCATAGCAACTCGGCAGCATGAGAAGCGAATGACCCGTGACGCCGTGCAAGGCAGATTACCCTTGGCTGTTCGGGCGTGAGAGGTATGACCGCAACACCGGCGTGTGTATCGGGGACCGCCATCTCGGCGATCACCGAAACCCCCATTCCGGTTCGGACCATAGCAAGGATCGAAGTGATCTGTTGGATGTTGTGACGCACACTCGGCTCATGCCCTGTCCGCGCGAACCATGCTCGCACAAGCGGCTCGCTGCCGCCCTTGGTGAGGATGAACTCTTGCCGGGAAAGCGCCGCAGCATCCACCATGCCGGCGCGCGCGAGTGGGTCATTATGCCGGACCAGCGCCACCAGACGGTCGCGCGCGAGCGGAATCATCTCCAGGTCCGGTGCATCGTCCTCAACCGCAATGGCGAAGTCCGCCAGTCCATCGCGTAAGGCCTTCAGGCTGAGCTGATCGGCGCTTTCGGCGATCTCCACCCGTAACATCGGGCGGCGGCGCGTCACAGCCGCGACCAGCCCGGGAAGGATATGCGTTGAGGCCGAAGCACCGAAAGAGGCAATTCTTACTACTCCCCTGCCCTGGACGCGGCTTTCCTCCAACACGCGGCGGACGGCCAGCGTTAGGTCCTCTTGCCGCTGAGCATAGTCAGCCAGGATGCGGCCTTCGGCGGTGAGGCTTAGAGGCCGCCGATCGCGCCGCACTAGAGTGAGGCCGCTTTGCGTTTCGGCCCGGGCAATCGCCTTGCTCGCAGCGGGCTGGCTGATTCCACAGACCCGCGCCGCTTCGGTCAGGTTTCCCGTCTGAGAGACGACCAGCAAGAGCCGCAGCGTGGAAGGCGAGAAGAAGTCAAAACCTTCGAGCATAATAACCAACAGTTATTTCAGTATGCCATACCATTCTCATAAGAGATTTCGCAGCGCAACTTTTCAAACAGGTGTGTATTGCGATTCGACGTCTTATATCCCGATCTTTCCCCACTTGTGCTTGCCATTCCGGAAAATCCGCTACGGGCGCTTTTCCCGTATGCCACGCGACCCGGCATGCTCAATCTCGCCAGCGGTCATCCCTCGCGCGATGCCTATGATAGTGAGGGGCTGACCGAGGCAAGTCGTCGCGCCGCAGCCGATCCCACCGCCTGGAGCTATGGCCCGGGCGCGGGGGACCCGGAGCTCGTGGGCGCTCTGGAGGCCCTGAGCCCGCCGCGTCCTGAGGGTCATCGCCTGATCGTTACCTCCGGCGCTCAGCAGGCCGTCGATCTCGCCCTGCGCAGCCTCGCCCGGCCAGGCAGCACCGTACTGCTCCCGGAACCCATCTATCCCGCCATCCTTTCGATCTGCGCGGCGGCAGGCCTACGGGTCGCGGCCTATCAGGTGAAGGCAGACGATCCCGATCTCACCGATCTGAGCAGGGTTCTCGAGCAGGGTGAGGTAGCCGCGCTATACGCCCAGCCCACCTATTCGAATCCCGGGGGTGAGACCTGGTGCCTGCCGGTGCGCCAACGCCTCCTGGAGCTTTGCGCCGAGCATTGCGTGCCGGTGATCGAGGACGACCCCTACCGGGCGCTCTGCTATGCCGGGACACCACCCGTCGCGCTCGTGGAGCTCTCGGGACGTGTTAGGGAGAGCGTGGTTATCTGGGCCGGAAGTCTCTCGAAAATTCTGGCGCCGGGGCTGCGCCTCGGCTGGGCGATAGTGCCGGAAGCCCTCGCTCGACCGATGACCGAACTGCGGCAGGCGGGGGACCTTCAGCCCAACGCCCTGGCGCAGCGGGTGGCGCTGCGCTACCTCGAACTCGGTCGTCTTGACTCGCATCTTGCGCGCGTGCGCGGGCTCTACGCGGCGCGACGCGATCGGCTGGCTGCGGTGCTCGGCGCCGCCGGCTTCACTTTCGCGCCTGCGACGGGCGGCATGTTCCTATTCCCGGTGCTGCCCGAAGAAGCCAAGATCGCCGGCCTGTTTGAACGTGCCTTGGAGCAGAAGGTGCTTTACGCGCCGGGCTCGGCCTTCGCACTGGAACAGGGTGATCCCCGGTTCGCCAACCGCCTACGCCTGTGTTTCGCCGGGCTGGACGCCGAGAATCTGGGCACGGCCGCCGCGCGGCTCGTCACCGCACTGAGGACCTAACCGATGCCGACCGTTGCACTTGCCCTGCTGCCGGACTTTCTATTGTTGATCGCCGGTAGACTGTTGCGCCACACTTTGCCTGCGACCGGATGGCAGGGGATCGACAAGCTCAATTTCCACCTGTTGTTCCCGGCCCTTATCTTTGTGAGCGCGCTGCGTAGTCCACCGTCGCCGGCGGACCTGGCGGTGATGGGGCCGGGCGTCTGGGCGGGCATGCTGTTTGCCTGCGGGCTGGCCTGGTTCATGCGTGGGTGGGGTCCGGAAAAATACCTCGATTTCGCGGGAATGTGGCAGACTGCCTGGCGCTTCAACACCGCGCTCGCGATCGTCGCGGCGCAGGCGCTGCCCGTCGAATATCGTGGCCTGATGTCCATCGCCATCGGCCTGGCAGTGCCGGTCGCCAATATCCTAGCGGTTTCGGCCTTGGCGCGGGGCCATGAAACGAGCTGGGCGAAGACGTGCCGTCAGGTTCTCTTAAACCCGTTCCTGATTGCCAGCGTTGCAGGTGTATCGCTTTCGGTGCTTCAAATCCAACTGCCCGAATTGGTGATGCAGGCAGTGGCCAAGCTGGCGCAGGCGGCCGTTCCGGTGGCACTTCTGTCCATCGGAGCCTCCGTCGACTGGCGCGCGATAGCGCGCATGGATCGTTTCGAAGCTGCACTCAACGCGATCAAGCTAATCGTCCTGCCGGGCGCGACACTCCTGGGGGCAACCGTTCTGGCGGTTGGGCCGGGGCCCCGCATGGTGCTGACGCTCTTCGCCGCGCTTCCGACCGCGTCGGCGGCGCACGTGCTGGCTTCAGTCTACGGCGCCGACCGGGAAAGAGTGGCGACGCTCATCGCGCAATCCACTCTCCTCGGCTGTGTGACCCTACCGCTTTGGCTAATGGTACTTGAATAGCCGCTACCTTCCACTCAGTAAGCACAGCGCCCGCGCTCAACGTTTACCGTATTTGGATCGGAACTTGTCAGAACAAGTGACTTTGTCGAAAAGCAACGTCAGGCCATGCTCGGCCACTAGGTCGAACATGAACGCTTCGACCATCTAGCGATGCTCCAGCGACTGGGTTCGGACGTAAGCCTCGCGCACGTCTGCAGGTGGTGAGCACCACGTCCACGCGGTCGACGCCGGCCGCTTCCTAAAGAATTCCGCGGGTGAGGTGCTTCCGCTCTGGTTAAAACATTGGATTATTGTTTGCCCGTGCATCAGGCATATGCATCATCGCGTCCCAGTGCTCGGCCAACTTGTCGTTCTCGACCCGATAAATGTCGATGAATCTCCATTCCTTTCCCGCCATTTCATAGCGCGAATGAAGAACTACGATATCGCCGTCGGCAACGACATGTTTGAATGCGATTTTCTGCTTCGGCGTTCCTTGCGAAGAAAGCATCTGCACAAGTTGCTTTACGCCTTCCGGACCGTCGGCGATTGTCGGGTTGTGTTGAACAAAATCCTTACTCATAAACTCGTCCACCGCCGACACATCCAAGTCACCAAAAATTCTCTGGTAGGCGGTCGTGACGATCTGCTTGTTTTTCACGCTCACGGCGAAGCTCCTCAAAATGGAAAACTGACACGGGGCGGACGCTTTCGGTCTCCTGACTACGTTGACCTGGCAGCCTATTTGCCCCAGAACCGGTCCTCTTCTTCCGGGTCGGACGAGAACAGCCACACCTCGACGACCTTTCCGTCCTTGATGCGCAGAAGGTCGATACCGGGCTGGGCCAGTTTGAAGCCGTCGCGCTGGCCCGAAAACTCGATCTCCACCGCTACCAGATCGCCATTGGCAAGGTAACGGTTCACCTTGGAGATGGTGAAGCTGCCAGCGGAGGCTTCCATCATGCCGCCCAGCATCGCGCCGAGTTCGGCCATGCCGTTCTTGGTGCCCGAGAACTTGTTGTTGCCTGGCTGATGCCAGACGACATTGGGATGGAAGATGTTGCCGAGGGCGGCCTGGTCGCCCGTCTGAACGGCGTTGATATAGGCTTTTGCAATATCGATGTTGCTCATCTCGCTACCACTGAGTTTGACCTTATCCGGGCAGATCGGAGATGTCCGAAGCGCCGATGCGTGATACTTATCCGATGGCGTGACTACATTCTCGGTGGATATGCGCTGATTTATGATAAATATTGGACATTTAGCGCGCATGAGATCGCCATGAAAAACGAAACCGCGGATATCACGCGACTCGGCTACACGCCCTCCGGTCGCAGGCTCGACGTGGAGGTCTTTCCGTTTTCCGATATTGTTCGCCGATCAAACCCGTCCAAAGTGCGGGCGACGCATCGCTACGAATTCCACTTGCTCGTTCTGGTGACGGAAGGCACGCCGACGCAGATCGTCGATTTCGAGCCGGTGCAATGTGCTCCCGGTTCCATCCTCGTCCTAAGACCGGGCCAGGTGCACAGCTTCGGCGTTAATCTTAACTGGGAAGGCTGGCTTGTGCTCTTCCGTTCGGAGTTCGTGCCGACGGTCTCCGATGTGCCGTCTGACCTTGTTCCGGGAAGATTGCTCGACCGCATGCCGGGCCATATGGTCCTTGGTCGTGAAAACCTTCGAGCAACGACGGAGGCCATCGTCACCATGGCCGAAGATTCGCGCGGCGACGCACCGGCCGACGTCGTACATACGCTTCTCCGGCATCAACTCTGCACGCTCGTCCTGCGGCTGAACCTGCTCACAGGGCAGCAAAGCGCGGCGGAAATCCCGCGCAGCCCGACGTTGAAGCGTTTTGCAAGATTTCGAGACCTCCTAGAGGGGAATTTTGTTGGGTGGCACCAAGTTGGTCCTTACGCCGATGCGCTCAGCTGTACCCAGAAAAGCCTCAACCGCGCGACCCGGGACGCGGTGGGCCTCAGTGCCAAGGACTTCATCGCAAGACGGATAATCCTTGAGGCGAAGCGGTTCCTGGCGCATACCGACCGCCCGATCTACCAGATCGCGGATGACCTCGGATTTGACGAAGCCACAAACTTCGCCAAGTTCTTCCGAAAGTACGCCCGGCAAGCCCCGGCCGAGTTCCGGGCTGTGCACCGTTGAGTAGGTCAACCCCCCGGTTCGAACTCGCACAAAGTCATGAGCGCCACCGTCGGAAGCGCCGTCCTTGTGATCGCGTGGAAGTACCCCCACACTTGGTGCATGCTGCCACCTATTTTTTAGCATCGTTTTCGGAATGGCCAATTGCCAAACCCGCCACAAGAGCAACCAAGAGCTTGAGATTGCAGTCCCAATTTGCGGGTTTATCCGTCTTCCTTTGCCTGGATAAGGTCGGCCTCGACAGGCAGCCGCTCCATGCCCGTAAGGCATCGCTTCAGGAATGCCCAAATAATCAAGACTCGACCCAGCGGGGTTAACACGAAACCACATCCAGTTGTGGATCACGAGCGAGAGGTGGCTTCGACGATCAAGCATCGAGCATCGGTCGAATGCGTTCCGTCGGCGAGCTTTTTTGACAATGCGGTGGGGGTCAGACCAAAAGCGGCCTCTGAACATTAAAGGGACATAGATATACGGTAGGGAATTGCTACCCAATGACCGTCCTAATCAAACTGCATGAGATTGTAATGCGAAGGTGCGTGCTTAGCGCGTAGCCGGCGGTGTGCTTTGTCTACGCACATGCTCGTGCAAGCGAGCTTGACCGGATAAAGCACGTCATTATATATCGGTTCCGAACCTATAGGGACCGATATATAATGAAACGCGATCATAAGCCGGTTGCAGAAGCGCAGACCATCATGGATGCGCTTCGCAGTATCGTGCAGACCCTGCGGCGGGCATCCGCCGGGGAACGGAACAACTCGAATCTAACCAGTGCACAGGCGTTTCTATTGCGTACTCTGCAACTGCATGAAGGCGCATCGATCAATGATTTGGCGGCGTTGACGCACACAAACCAAAGCACGGTGTCTGAGGTGGTCTCTCGCCTTGAGGCGAAGGGCGTAATCGAGCGGCGAATAGCCGAGGACGACCGCAGGAGGTGCGAGTTGCATACACTGGCAAAGGGGCGTGATCTCTTGGAAAGGCATGGACGTACGCCGCAGGAAGACATGGTCCGGGCAATCTCCGATATGCCTCATGACGATCGGAGTGCCTTGGCACGCGGACTTCAAGCATTAGCCGGTGCAGTTGGCGCGAGAGACGGCGTCCCGCCGCTCTTCTTCGAAGAGGCGGACAGCGAATGAGCACGCACGATGTAGAAAAGGCTTCCACGACACCGGGTCTACCGCTTTCCGCCGGTCTCGGTCCGCTGATTGAAAGAACCGACATTGAAAGGCATCCGCGGGCACTCGATCGGCGAAGCCTGCTGATCTGCGCATATTGCTTACTGCTTGCTGCAGTCGTGTCCGGGATAGCCCGCATATTGGTCTATCTGATCGGCTTGATCACCAATGTTGCATTCTACGGAACGCTTTCAGGCGACCTGGTTTCTCCTGCTGGCCACCACCTGGGGATCTGGGTGATAGCAATTCCGGTTGCCGGTTCGCTGGTTGTGGGACTGATGGCGCGGTACGGCTCCAAGGCCATTCGCGGCCACGGCATACCGGAAGCCATGGAGCAGATTCTCACGAATGAAAGCCGTATCCCCATCCGCATGACCTTCCTGAAACCCCTTTCGGCGGCAATATCGATAGGTACCGGAGGGCCGTTTGGCGCCGAAGGCCCTATTATTGCAACGGGAGGTGCGCTCGGATCGTGGCTGGGGCAGCAGATCCACGTTACTCCGCAGGAAAGAAAAGTTCTGCTTGCCGGAGGCGCGGCGGCTGGAATGACCGCGATATTCAACACACCTGCCGCTGCAGTCCTTCTCGCTATCGAACTGCTGGTCTTTGAATTTCGGCCGCGCTCGTTTGTGCCGATCATATGTGCCGTTCTGGGCGCAGCATGGATGCGACCGTTCCTGTTTCCGGAAGGACCGGTGTTCAATGTTCCGACACTGCCGCCTGCTACCCAGGAAGCGCTGGGTTCTTATGCCATAGAAGGGCTCCTGATTGGCATTTTGTCGATTGGAATTACCAAGTCCGTCTATCTCATCGAAGATGCATTCGAAAAACTTCCGCTGCATTGGATGTGGTGGCCTTCGATCGGGGGGCTGGTCGTCGGCATCGTTGGCTATTTCTCGCCGCAAACGATGGGGGTCGGCTACGACAATATCGACCGGATACTCAGCGGTCATTTTGTTGGCATGGCGTTGATTGTTTTCTCGGTCCTGAAATTCCTGTCATGGTCCGTTGCGCTCGGTAGCGGAACTTCCGGAGGAACCTTGGCGCCGCTGTTTACGATTGGCGGCGGGCTTGGGGTGCTGATCGGGCAGTTCCTCGCAAGCACAGGCCTCGAGATAGACTTGCGGATGGCAGCCCTGATCGGCATGGCCGCTTGTTTCGCAGGGGCATCGCGGGCGCTCTTCGCCTCAGTTCTCTTCGCGATGGAGATTTCCGGCCAATTCGACACGCTTTTGCCCCTGATTGCCGGCTGCGCCACCGCCTTCGCTGTCTCCGCGTTTGCCATGAGAACGACAATCATGACCGAGAAACTTGTACGTCGGGGGACTACAGTGCCATCGGAATACGTCCCGCATCAGACGCCCCCAATCTCTCGTGCAACATTGGAGTAAAAATGCATTGGTAAGAGCCGCCTTCTTTGTCCGCATGGCTTACGTGCTACGTTTGCGACGGGCAAGCAGCTTCTCACCATCGGCTCGCAGCGCTCCCTTGGGATCAACAAACCGATAGAGCGTCTGTCGTGTGATACCGAGTTCGGCGCACAGATCGGCCACCTTGGTTTCCGGCTTTCCCATCGCAGCTTGAGCAAGGCGCAGTTTCGCCGGCGTCATCTTGAACGGCGCTCCACCGTTCCGGCCACGGGCACGGGCGGCGGCGAGCCCCGCTTTGGTCCGCTCAACGATCAGCGCCCGCTCGAACTCGGCGAGAGCGGCGAAGATACCGAATACCAGCCGACCGTTCGCGGTTGAGGTGTCAATCGACGCCCCTTCGCCCGCCAGCACCCTCAGACCGATGTTCCGTTTCGTCAGATCATCTACGAGGTTGACTAAGTGGCGCAGATCGCGACCGAGGCGGTCGAGTTTCCAGACGACGAGCGTGTCGCCGCGGCGAAGCGCCTTCAAGCAGGCAGCCAGACCGGGGCGATCCTCTCTTTTTCCCGACGCGGCGTCCTCATAGATATTGCCGGCCTCGACGCCAGCCTGAGCCAGCGCATCGCGCTGAAGGTCGTGAACCTGGCTGCCGTCAGCTTTCGACACCCGCGCATATCCGATCAGGGCTGTCATTTATTCGTCCGTCTGCGTGACAATTTCGATTTGGCCGCGCCAAAGCCTGTAGATTGTCACATAACCCGTCTTGCAAAGTAAGCTCCGCGAACGGTTATCTCCAGTCTTTTTGTGACATATGGAGCGACAATGCCTCGCCGCATGATTTTGACGGATGCCGAACGGCAGACTCTCCTTGCACTGCCCACCGACGACGACACCCTGATCCGCCATTGGAGCCTCGACGATGACGATCATCGTCTTCTCGAAACACGCCGGCGTGATGATACCCGGTTGGGATTGGCGCTTCAGCTCTGCGCCCTTCGTTATCCCGGCCGACTTATCCAGCGCGGAGAGGTCATTCCAGAAAGTGCGCTCGCCTTTCTGGCCGAGCAACTGAGCATCGACCCGGAGGCGCTTGCAAATTTCGCACGAAGAACGCCCACCCGCTACGAGCAACTGGCCGTCCTTCGCCAACATTACGGGTTCAGCGAGCTGAGCCATCCTTTGCGTGCCGATCTGGTTGCCTTCGCGCGCGGCGTGGCGATCGCCTCGACCAAGGACAAATTCGTCGTCGCAGCCCTCGCCGATGAGATGCGCCGGCGGCGTATCATCATTCCCGGCATCACGGTGATCGAACGGTTGGCCGGACAGGCATGCACCGAGGCTGAGGAAGCGCTGTTCGCCGATGTTGCCGGAAGATTGACACCGGACATCATCGTCAGAATGGAAGCGCTGCTTGGTATCGGACCACGCGTCCGCCAGAGCGGCGTTTCGTGGTTACGCGAACCGCCCGGAAAAGCTGGGGAAGCGTCGATGCGGGGTTTGATCGATCGGCTTGAGGCCGTGCGCCATGTCGGCCTTGCCAGTGATGTGCTTCAGGCCGTCCCGGCCCATCGTGTGAGCCGCATGGCCCAGGAAGGCCGCCGCCTGACCGCCCAGAATTTCGAGCAAATGCGGCCCGGACGCCGATATGCCACGCTCGCAGCCTTCCTTCTGGAAATGGAAATGGCGCTCACGGATGCCGCCATCGCCATGTTCGAAGTCCTGATCGGCAAGGCGTTTCGGCGGGCCGAGGCCGAGCGGGACAAACAACTTCTGGAAACCGCCACCTCGGCAACATCCGCGCTGGATTTCTTCGTGAGCTTTGGTGAGTCCATTACCGCCAAGCGGGACACGGGGCTTTCCCTCGACGAGGCGGTCAATGCAGTCGGTGGCTGGGAGCAATTGATGCAGGCAACCGCGGCTGCAAAGGCAGCTTCCCGCACCCGCAAGGACGATGATCTGATCGCCTATCTGCCGGCGCAATACATGCGTATCCGACGATTTGCGGCCCCATTCCTGGCAGCCTTCACATTCGAGGGTAATCGTCAGAGCCGTGATTTCATTAGCGTGGTGGTGCTGATGACGGCTCGTGTAAAGAGCTGCCGTCGATCTGCAGAGGCACCCTGGACGAAAGGCGCACTCGATCTGGTCGACAAGCGCTGGAGCAAGGAGATCAGGACACTAGATGGCTCGGTCGATAGCAAGATGCTGGAACTCTTCGTCATCGTCGAGCTGAAGAACAGGATCGCTGCCAACGAGATCTGGATCAAAGGCTCCCGCACATATCGTGCCCTCGATGAGGGCATGATCTCCCACCAGACTTACGCCATCATCAAGGCCGAGGCCCGCATTCCGGTTGCCATTCCGGTCGATGTCGAGATTTACCTCGCCCAGAAAGCCGAGGCACTCGATCAAAAACTCCGTGAGGCAGCAAGCCGGCTGGAGACCGGTCGAGGCGATACGCGGATCGGCGCAAAGGGCTTGCGGGTGCCTGCGGTCAAAACCGTCGAGAGCGAAGCCGCACTCGCCTTCGCACGGAGAGTGGCGAGTAGTATGCCGCCGATCCGGTTGACGGACCTTGTCACTGACGTGGATCGAATGACCGGTTTCAGCTCGCTGTTCGAGCATCTTCAGACCGGTCGGGCGCCGGGCGACATGCGTGTGTTCTATGCCGCGCTGATCGCCGAGGCCACCAATCTCGGCTTCTCGAAGATGGCGCTGGCTTGCCCCGGCATCACACGCCGCCAGCTACAGCAGATGGCAATCTGGCACTTCAGGGAGGAAACCTTCACGCTGGCCCTCGCCAGGTTGGTCGAGGCTCAGCACGCTGCGCCATTCGCTCCCATCTTCGGTTCGCACACAATATCATCCTCTGATGGGCAACATATCCATCTCGGCGATGGCGGCGAAATCGCCGGCGGCGTCAACGGTCGTTACGGAAACAACCCGATTATCAAGCTCTACACGGCGATATCCGGCCGATATGCTCCCTTCCATACCAAAATCATCGCCGCCACGGCGAGTGAGGCCGTCCATGTTCTCGACGCGCTTCTCGAAACGGATGCTGGCCTCGACATCGTTCGCCATCATGTCGATGGCGGTGGCGTCAGCGATCTCGTCTTCGCCTTCTGCCATGCGCTCGGCTTTGCATTCGTCCCGCGCATTCCTGATCTCGACGGGCGATGCCTCTATGGCTTCGGACCTGGCAAACAGTATGGCATTCTCCAGAATGTCATGGGCGATCGCATCGATGCCGACCTGATCCGGGCGCATTGGGACGATATTCTGCGCCTGATGACCTCGCTGCGCACCCGCACCGTCAGCGCCTCGCTCATGCTCAAAAGGCTGTCGGCGACAACCAGGCAAAGCGGTTTTGCTCAGGCACTACGCCAGATGGGCCGGATCGAGCGAACTCTGTTCACGCTGGACTGGATCAATGACGAGGATCTGAGAAAGACGACAACGGCAGAGCTGAACAAAGGGGAAAGCCGCAACAGCCTCGTGCGTGCCGTCAATCTCCATCGCCTCGGCCGCTTCCGCGATCGCAGCCAGGAAAACCTTTCAATCCGGGCATCCGCCCTCAACCTCGTCGTCACCGCCATCATCCACTGGAACACGATCTACACCGGCCGCGTGGTCGAGGCTTTGCGTGCCGCCGGGCACCACGTGCCCGATCATCTGCTATCGAGCCTGTCGCCGCTCACTTGGGAGCACGTAAATCTCACCGGCGATTACATATGGGAGGACAAGCCTGCGCTCGACGATACAGGCTTCCGCCCCCTGCCGTTCTCGATCTGATCCGACTACCGTATATCTGTGCCCCTTTAATGTTCAGGGGCCACGGATCAGGTCCAGAAGTTTCGGGTCGCTTGCCTTCAATGGGTTATAGGGGGCATCCGGCAAAAGATATTGTCGGAAGTCGCTCCAGGGCGTGATCGTACCGAAGGTGAAGATGAAGGCAGGATACTTGCCGGAGCGGATCTGGGGAATGGCGCTGCCGGGGGCGAGCTTTTGCCAGTTCACCTTGATGCCTATGGCGCCCAACTGCTGCGTAACGATCGGTTCATAGGCTGCGAAGGGGCCGATCTGCGGCATGTCGAGCGTAAAGCCGTTCGCAAAGCCGGCCTCTGCCAGCAGCGCCTTCGCCTTGGCTGGGTCATAGGGGTAATAATCCTGGAGCTCAGGCAGGAATGCATCGCTCGTCTTGGCAAAGATCTGGTTGGTGGCGGTGCCGTAGCCGAGATCGACGAACTTCAGAATAGATGCCCTGTCGAAGGCCAGATTGATGGCCTTGCGCACGCGCACGTCGGCTAGCGGAGGATTGAGCTTGCCTTCGCGGTCAGCCAGCGTCAGGCCCAAGAAATCGACGTCGCCGAGATGGACCTTCAGGCCCGCCGCGGTCGCCTGCTTGATTTCCTTGGGCGAGGCAACTGCGGCATCGACCTGGTGCGAGCTGATCGCGTTGATGCGCGCGACTGTATCGCTGATCGGGGTGATCGTGATCTGCTTGAACGGGAAGGCCGACGGGTTCCAGTATTCCGGGTTCCGTCGATAGACATATTGGCGGCCGGCAACCGATGCACTCGCGTCATACACGTAGGGGCCGGAGCCGACAGGATGTTCGTTCGAACCCTCCTTGCCGAGAGTGGCAGGGCTTGCCAGTGCGCCGGCAACGGTCGTCAGGTTGTAAAGCAGCGCCGGGTCCGGTTCCGCAAGGCGGAGCTCAAGCTCCTGCGGCGACCTGACCGCGATCTCCTTGATGGCGCGGGCCATGTAGCTGTTGGGGCCGTTGGCGGCGGACAGATATTCCAGATTGGCCTTGACCGCGTTCGCGTCGACGCTTGTACCGTCCGTGAACTTGACGCCGGCACGCAAGACGATCGTCAAAACCGTGTTGTCGGCGTTGTACGTCCAGCTTTCGGCGACGTTCGGCACAATCTTGGCGTCGGGCGTGTAGACCAGCAGCGTATCGAAGATCGGCATCCAGTACTGCACCGTGTTGCCGATATTGAGCTTGCCGCGGTCAAAACTGTCATTGTCGATACGCGCGGCAAGCGCCAGGGTGTCCGCGTCATTCGGGACTTCTGCATTTGCCGTTGTGGAATAAAATATTGCGGCGGCGGCCAGCAGGGCTGCCATTGACCTTTTCTTCATGCTCCCCTCCCAGAGAACCGATCAGCAAAATTGATCAGAGAGTAGTGATATTCGCTTCGTGGACCTGATAACAGGTTGTTCTCCATTCAAGAAATGCAAAGACATCTTCTAGCGATAACAAAATTGTATCGCAAAAGGGAGCTACGGGGTGACTTGCGCTTTCCGGCGGCCTGCCAAAACATGAACGCGCCGACAGATGCGGCGGTTCTTGCGGCGGTGAGCATGTGGCGAACGTGGAACGAAACGCGGATTTCCGCACGGCCCCGGTGCGCTGCTTCGAGCCAACGGAAGACGGGTTCTACAATCTCGCCGGCAATGTCTGGGAATGGACGTGCGATGCGTTCCGCGTTCGGTCACTGACGCGGGCAGCGAAGACCCGCAACGCCCAGGCGGGCAGGCATGACGAAAAGGTGTTCAAGGGAGGCTGCTTCCTGTGCCACAAAAGCTATTGCTACCGCTGTCGCATCGCCGCCCGAATGGCCCTTTCACCCGACAGCGCCACCAGCAATGCCGGGCTCCGTATCGCCTATGACGCCATGCCCTGAGGGGATGGTTGCGGTTACTGTTTCCAAAATGGCATTGGCGCAAGTCCGGAAACGTCCTGCATGTTCAAGAGGTGACCTGAGCTTCATCCTTAAGTGTGGTCTCTCGCTATGCATTACACTCAGTTCGTATTGTCGAACGTTTCCACGCATCTCTGGGTCAGGAACTTGACGGGGGGCCATTCGGCGAGTTCCTTGCGGAAGAGCATGCCAAGCGGCAGCGTGGCGCTTTTCAGCTTGATAGGGAGTGGCACGAGCGCCGGAGACAGCGCCTGGCTCACCGCCAGATCTGGAAGAACGGTAAGACAATTGCTCTGTTGAACAAGCGCCACCGTGGAGGCGATCCTGTCGCATGTCATGCGAATTTGCGGCGGCCTGCCCAGCCGCTCCGCCAGTGCATAAGTGGCCGTGTCCTTCAGGATTTCCAGCTCCGAATAGGTGACCCAGGGGTAGTCGAGGGCAATGTCTTCCGGTAGCTCGGCCCCCAATGCTATGCGGCCAAAGGCGGGATGGCTTTCGCGGGCCACGATCTGCAGTTCTATCCCGGTCAGGAACTGGATGATCAGGTTCTGGTTCGTCGCTGCATCGGCAAAGGCGCCGCCGAATACCACGTCCAGCCGTCCGTTTGCGAGGTCCGAGATGACGTTCCCGTCGCGGATCGCGCAGAACTCGATCAGCACATTTGGAAACACCTCCTGTAGCTCCAGCAGGATGCGGGTGAGGGCGCCGGACTGCCATGTCGGCCCGGCGCCGATGCGCAGGCGCACATTGGCATCCTGCCATTCGGTGTCCAGTTCCTGCTGTGCGATGGCCCAATAGCGGTTCATCCGCTGCACGACGTTGAGAATGCGTTCCCCATAGGGCGTCGGCTTCACGCCGCGCGCATGGCGCTCCAGAAGCGGCTTTCCATAGTGCGTCTCCAGATGCGCCACCGACCGGGACAGCGCAGGCTGGGTCACGTTCAGCTTTTCCGACGCTTTTCGCAGGCTGCCCTCCGCCACGATCACCTGCAGGCGAAAGAGATGTGTCATATGGTCGAGCATAGCGATTAGTTTTCCTTATCGGGTGATCCGGTCTTTTCATTTTTTCTCGATCCCCGCAACTGCTAAGTACGGCGACAAGCGCATGGGAAGCGCTGCAAGGGAGGAATAATTCAGATGCGCCTCAGTGGAAGGAAGACCCGTTCATGGCCACTCCGGCCATACGCATTGCCTGCTGGGCTTGACCGGCCATGCTGATGTTTCTCGCAAAGCGTCTGGCGACCGGTGTCATTCTGCTCGCTTCCATTGCCACGATTACGTTCTTCCTGGTTTTCAGCGGAACCCAGCGTGTGGTCGTCAACATTCTCGGACAGTCCGCGACCGATGCAGATATCGCTGCACTGACGCGGAAGCTCGGAATAGACCGCCCGCTTCTGACTCAGTATGCCGACTGGCTCTCGCATGCGTTGCGCGGCGATCTCGGCAATGCCTGGACGATGGACGGTAGCGTCACCGACATTCTTGGGCGGACCTTACCCGTCACGCTGTCGATTGTCGCCTTCGCTATCGCGGTCATGGCCATTCTCGCTGCCCTTCTGGGGATCGCCGCCGCGACCAGGGGCGGCTGGATCGACCGTCTGATCCAGGTTCTCAGCGTCATCGGCTTCTCCATGCCGAATTTCTGGCTGGGTCTCCTGCTGATCATCTTTTTCGCCCTGACCCTGCAGGTTCTCCCCGCGACGGGTTTCGTGTCACCCGCCTCATCGGTGACCGGCTGGCTCGCATCGATCACGCTTCCCGCCGGCGCTCTCATCCTCTCCGGTGTCGCCTCGGCGGCGCAGCAGGTGCGCGGGGCCGTTCTCGATGCTCTGCGGCAGGACTATGTTCGCACGCTCTGGGCGAGGGGTGTTTCGCCGCGCTCCATCTTCTTCCGCCACGCCCTCCGCAACGCAGTTCCCGCCGCGCTGACCGTTCTTTCGGTGCAATTCATCGCGCTCCTCAGCGGATCGGCGGTCATCGAGCGCATCTTTGCCATTCCCGGGCTCGGGGCACTGACAGTCCAGTCGGCCGTGGTGGGTGACATCCCGGTCCTCATGGGCATCGTCACTTCGATGGTCGCGGTGGTGGTGGTCGTCAACCTGTTCATCGATCTGCTCAACGCACTTGCAAATCCGAAGGTGAGGCTGTCATGAGCGCCTTGGTCACGACTGATCCCAACCAGGGTGCGCCTGCGCGGCAGACCCTGATCCGCGCGGTCCTTCGCAATCCGCTCGGGGCGGCGGCTTCGTTCGTCATCCTCTGTGTGGTTCTGATCGCCATTCTCGCGCCGCTGATTGCGCCGCAGGATCCGACAGCGGTGCAGATATTCAAGGTCAATGCGCCGCGGGACGCAGAATTCCTGCTGGGCGGCGACGGGTCGGGCCGGGATATCCTGTCGCGTCTGATCTTCGGGGCACGCAACACGCTGCTCGGTGCGCTGATCGTCGTGGGTGTGTCGTCGACGTTGGGCGTGGCGGCGGGCCTGATCGGCGGCTATTACGCAGGTCGCGCGGACACTGTCTTCAGCTGGGTCGCGGATGGGCTCATGGCCCTGCCGGCCATTATCGTGCTGCTGGCATTCCATCAGGTCCTGGGATCTTCGATCTACTATTCCATGGCGGTGTTCGGAATTCTGCTAACGCCTGGCTTCTTCCGGCTGACCCGCAATCTCGTTGCTTCCGTGCGCAACGAACTCTACATCGATGCCGCCCGCGTCTCGGGCCTCAGCGACAGCCGCATCATCTTCCGCCACGTGCTGAAAACCGTGCGGCCGCCGCTGGTCATTCAGGTGTCTATCGTCGCGGGGATCGCCATCATCATTCAGGCCGGTCTGGAATTTCTCGGGTTGGGCGACTCCCAGGTGCCGACCTGGGGCGGCATGCTGCAGGATGGCTTCGCCAATCTCTACGTCGCACCCGACGCCGTCTGGTGGCCGGGCGTGGCGATCTCTCTGACCGTCGCGTCCTTCGTGCTGCTGGCAAACGCGGTTCGCGATACGCTGCAGCAGAACCAGCCGACCGGGCGAAAGCTGGCGGTTGATCCGTCCCCTGTTTCGCAAGACGGCGATGCGGCCGATTCCGCTGATATTATCCTGAGCGTTCGCGATCTTGCCGTCGGCTACCCGGACGGCGACCGCTGGCGCGAGGTCGTGCGCGATGTCTCTTTCAACGTACGCCGCGGCGAAATTCTCGGCATCGTGGGAGAAAGCGGCTCCGGCAAGAGCCAGACTGCCTTCGCGATCCTCGGACTGCTGGCCGCCGGCGGAACGGTTCTGCGCGGGTCCATCCGCTTCGAAGGGCGCGATGTAACGAAGCTCGACTTCGCCGCGCGTCATGCGCTGCGCGGCAGCCAGATTGCCTATGTGCCGCAGGAGCCGATGTCCAATCTCGATCCATCGTTCAAGATCGGGTTTCAACTCATGGAGCCGATGCGCACAGTTCTCGGCCTTTCCAAGGCCCAGGCTCGTGCGCGCGCACTGGAATTGCTCGGTCATGTTGGCCTGCCGAATCCGCAACGCACGTTCGATGCCTATCCGCACCAGATTTCCGGCGGCATGGCACAACGCGTACTGCTCGCAGGCGCCATTTCCTGCAATCCGAAGCTGCTGATTGCCGACGAGCCGACAACGGCACTCGACGTGACGGTTCAGGCGGAAATCCTCAAGTTGCTCAGAAACCTTCAGTCCGAACTGGGCATGTCTGTGATCATGGTGACGCATAATTTCGGCGTCGTTGCCGATCTTTGCGACCGTGTCGCCGTCATGCAGCAGGGCCGGATTGTCGAAATCAACGCGGCCGGAACGCTGTTTGCGGCGCCGGAGCAGGATTACACAAAAATGCTTCTGAGCTGTGTTCTCGAAAACAGTCCGGTCCGCGCTTATGTCGCTCCGACCGCAGGCGGGGGAAATTGAAAATGACCACGGCACCGCTTCTCACCTGCGAGAACCTCAACGTTTCCTTCGGCTCACACCATGTGCTGAAGGACGCCTCGATCGACATTCGTCCGGGCGAAACCGTCGGCCTGGTCGGCGAAAGCGGCTCCGGCAAAACCACAATCGGGCGCGCCGTTCTCGGCATCGGCCCGGTGACGTCCGGCCGCATCGTGTTCGACGGGCAGGACATCACGGGCGTCGCACCCCGCAACCGCACAGGCGATGCGGCGCGCATCCAGGCCGTCTTTCAGGATCCCTACAGTTCTCTGAACCCGGCCATGACCGTCGAGGAAACCCTGATCGAACCTATGGTATACCGGGGCCTCTATACACCCGCCGATGCAAAGGCGCGCGTTCGCGATCTTCTCGACCAGGTGGCATTGCCGGCGGACGCGGCATATCGTTACCCGCGCGAATTTTCCGGTGGCCAGCGCCAGCGCGTCGCCATTGCCCGCGCTCTCGCCCTTTCTCCGCGCCTCGTCATCTGCGACGAGCCGGTTTCCGCGCTCGACCTGTCCACACAGGCACGGGTGATGGACCTGTTCATCGACATCCAGAACCGCACCGGTGTGGCCTATCTTTTCGTTTCCCACGATCTGGCGGTGGTGCGGCACATTTCGCATCGCGTCGCCGTCATGCGCAGCGGCGAAATCGTCGAATTCGGCGATTGTGACCAGGTCACGTCAAACCCGAAACATCCCTACACCCAACGTCTCCTGCTGGCGGCGCCGGTTGCCGATCCCGCCCGTCAGGCGCTTCGGCGAGAGGCGTTCGAACGCTTGAGCGCCGCATCCTGATCGCACCGCGGTCGTCCCGTCCCCATTTGAAAACCTGGAATTCGTCATGCCTTTCGACCTGTCTCATCTTGCGCTCGCTCCCTTTTCGCTAGACCGCGAACAGATTGAATGGGTGCGCCTGACTTTCGAAAAACTGGACGATGCGGCGCGTGTCGGGCAGGTCTTCAATCTGCTGTCGCGGGGCGACGAGACCGGGGAACGCGAGATGTTCCGCGCCTTCCGACCGGGCGGCATCACCCGTTACTTCAATTCTGACGCGGTGTCAGAGCGCGCACGCCTGGAAGAACTGCAGGCCGATGCCGAGGTGCCGCTGCTGGTATCGGCCGATCTTGAAGGGTCACGCATGAGCCTGCCCTTTGGAACGCAGGTGCCGAACCCGATCGCACTCTCGGCCATCGACGATGTGAATGTTACCGCCGAGGTTGCGGACATCATGGCGCGCGAGGCTCTGGCGGTCGGGCTGAACTGGTCCTTTACGCCCCTGATGGACATCAACGCCAAGACACGAAGCCCGATCGTGCCGACCCGCGGCTTCGGCTCCGATCCCGAACGCATCCTGCGCCATTCGCTCGCCCAGATCGCAACATTTCAGGCAGCAGGTCTTGCCGCGACGGCAAAGCATTGGCCGGGCGAGGGCCATGACGACCGCGATCAACATCTGGTCACGACCATCAATCCGCTGTCGGTGGACGAGTGGGAAGCCACCCATGGACGGCTTTATCGCGAAGCGATCGGCGCCGGTGTTCTCAGCATCATGACAGGCCATATCGCCTTTCCGGCCTTTGCCGCGTCGATGGGCGCGAGCGGTACAGATCTCTACCGTCCGGGTACGCTCTCCAGCATCATCAATATCGATCTGCTGCGCGGGCGCCTGGGCTTCAACGGGCTGATCGTCTCCGATGCCAGCGAAATGGCGGGGCTTTCCTCGTTCATGGAGGTGACGGCGGCCAAGGCGGAAATCCTGAAAGCTGGCTGCGACATGATCCTCTTCGCCACCAATCCCGAGCGGCATTTTTCCAGCGTTCTCGAGGCGGTCCGCAGCGGGCACGTTCCCTCGAAGCGGTTTTTCGAGGCGGTCACGCGTGTGCTTGGGCTCAAGGCAAGGCTCGGCCTGCACCGGCCCCGAGAGCAACGCGAAATTCCGCCGCGGGCGAGCGATAGGATGAAGGACGTCCTGCTGAAGGCGCCGGTTCTTGAAAAGGACACGCAATCGCTATTTCCACTTTCGCCGGAAAAGACACGCCGCGTCCTGGTCATTGCGCCCGGCATCGTCGAGCCGCTCTGGAGTTCTCGACTGCCGCTGATCCTGCCGGACCTGCTGGCAAAGGAAGGCTTTGAGGTGAAGCTTCATCCGATGGGCGAAGCCTACGAGACGAAGGATTACGACCTCGTCATTTATGCCTTCTCGGAGGAGGCATTGCTGACGCGCGGGCGAATTTTCTTGGATTGGGCTTCGCTCGGAAAGGGGCTTCGCGGCGCCATGATGCGCCCCTGGCATGATGTGCCGACCCTGATGATTTCCTTCGGCTATCCCTACTACCTGTACGACGCGCCGCGCGTGCCCACCTATGTCAACGCCTGGGCCACCATGGACGAAATGCAGGAGGCAGTGGTCGAGCTGATGATGGGCCGCGCACCATGGAACCGCAACAGTCCGGTAGATGTGTTCGCCGAAGTTCCGGACGGCCGCTACTGACATTGACTTCATTCGGGTGCCCTCGCGGCGCCTGCTATTCGAAAAGGATGCTTGCATGAATCTGGTTCTTCCCGCGCCGCCGACCCCGACGGTTGCCGTTCACGGCACGGACTCCCGTTTTCCCGTTCGGCGGATCTTCTGCGTCGGGCGCAATTATGCGGCCCATGCGCGCGAGATGGGCAAGGACCCGGATCGCGAGCCGCCCTTCTTCTTTTCAAAACCCGCCGATGCGGTTGTCGACAGCGGCGAGACGGTCGCCTATCCGCCACAGACGGAGAACTTTCATTACGAGGCCGAGCTGGTTGTTGCCATCGGCAAGGCCGGACGTGACATTACGCTGGACCATGCGCTCAATCATGTCTGGGGATATGCCGTCGGCAATGACCTGACGCGCCGCGATCTTCAGCTCGCTGCCCGCGACCAGGGCCGGCCTTGGGACTTCGGCAAGGCCTTCGACCGCTCCGCAGTGATCGGCCCGATCCATGCGGTCGCCGATGCCGGACATCCGTCCAAGGGGTCGATCCGGCTTACCGTCAACGGCGCGGTCAAACAGGATGCCGATCTGGCCGAACTGATCTGGTCCGTGCCGGAGGTCATATCCTTCCTGTCGCATTCGATTGCGCTGGCGCCCGGCGATCTCATCATGACCGGCACACCGGCCGGTGTCGGACCGCTCGTTCCGGGCGATGTCTGCGTCGTGACGATCGAGGGTCTCGGCTCCATCGAAACACCGATCGGACCGCGGACATGACGTTCAGGCTTCACAATTTTTTCCGCTCCTCGACGTCGGTGCGCGTGCGCGCGGCACTGAATCTGAAGGGGCTGGATTATGAATACATTCCCTATGTGCTGCGCCGGGGCGACACGCGGCAACCCGACTATCTCGCCATGAACCCTGCCGGGCTTGTTCCGGTTCTGGAGCGCGAGGACGGATCGCACCTCACGCAGTCGCTCGCCATCCTGGAATGGCTGGAGGAGAAGTATTCTGTCCCTCCGATCCTGCCAGCCGATGCCGATGGCCGGGCACGGGTTCGCGCTCTCTCCCTGATGATTGCCTGTGAGGTTCATCCGCTGAACAATCTGCGGGTTCTCGGCTATCTCGGCAGCCGTTTTGGCGCCGACGAGGCAGCGCAGAAGGACTGGTTCACCCATTGGGTGGAGCTGACCTTCGACGCCCTGGAGGCCGAACTGGCGGGCCATCCCCAAACGGGCACATTCTGCCATGGCGACATGCCCACAATGGCGGACATCTGCCTCTACGCGCAGGTCTGGAACAACCGCCGTTTCGACATCGCGACAGAGAAATGGCCTGAGATAAACCGCATCTTCCAGCGTCTCGACGCCATTCCCGCTTTCAACAACGCCGCGCCGCCCAACCAGCCGGATGCGGGCTAACAGACCTCAAGGCCGTCCCACAGGAGGAGTTCGTCATGCTCGACAAGACCGATAAAGCCCATGGCAATGCGATGATGCCGGAGGACACGCCCGAGCTGCGCGCGCTCTATCAGGCTTTCGAGGAACAGCAGCTGATGCCGCTCTGGACCCAGCTTGGCAACCTGATGCCGCGCCATCCGATGCCGCGGGCGGTTCCCCATATCTGGCGCTGGGCCGATCTTCTGCCGCTGGCGCAAAAGGCGGGCGAACTGGTTCCGGTCGGACGCGGCGGGGAGCGCCGTGCCCTTGGTCTTGCCAATCCGGGCCTGGGCGGAAACGCCTATATCAGCCCGACGCTCTGGGCCGCGATCCAGTATCTCGGGCCGCGCGAGACAGCACCCGAACACCGCCACGCGCAGAACGCCTTCCGCTTTGTCATCGAAGGCGAAGGCGTCTGGACGGTCGTCAACGGCGATCCTGTGCGCATGAGCCGCGGCGATCTGCTGCTCACCCCCGGCTGGCACTTCCACGGCCACCACAACGACACCGACCATCCCATGGCCTGGATCGACGGGCTCGACATTCCCTTCTGCCAGCAGATGGATGTCGGCTTCTTCGAATTCGGCTCCGACCGGGTCACGGATTATTCCACTCCTAAATTCTCGCGCGGCGAGCGGCTCTGGTGCCATCCGGGCCTGCGCCCGCTTTCTGGTCTGCGCGACACGGTCAATTCGCCCATCGGCGCCTATCGCTGGGAATTCACCGACCGGGCGCTGACCGAGCAATTGCTTCTGGAAGAGGAAGGCCAGCCGGCGACCGTCGAACAGGGTCATGCCGCGATCCGCTACGTCAACCCGACCACGGGCGGCGATGTCATGCCGACCATCCGTTGCGAGTTTCACCGCCTGCGCGAGGGAACAGAGACGCCGGTCCGGCGCGAGGTGGGTTCGACGATCTTCCAGGTCTTCGACGGCAAGGGTGCGGTCGTTCTCGACGGCGTGACCCACACGCTCAATGTCGGCGACATGTTCGTGATCCCCTCCTGGATCCCGTGGTCGCTGCAGGCGGAATCCCAGCTTGATCTCTTCCGCTTCTCCGACGCGCCGATCATGGAACGTCTGAACTTCATGCGCACGCACGTTGCGGAGCCGGAGCGATGAGCACGGCTCTCGACGACGCGCGGGCTGCGTTGAAGGAACGGCAGGGGCTCGGCGCACG
>DATMTA010000094.1:0-5645 GCA_035565055.1 Ensifer sp. | reverse complement strand
GTCGGCGACGACATCGTGCCCTACCTCGTCAACATGACCAAGCGCCATGGCGACCTGATTGGCGGTGCGGATTATACGTTTGACTGCACGGGCAACACCAAGGTCATGCGCCAGGCGCTGGAAGCATCCCATCGCGGCTGGGGCAAGTCGATCATCATCGGCGTCGCCGGCGCCGGCCAGGAAATCTCGACGCGTCCGTTCCAGCTGGTCACCGGCCGCAACTGGATGGGCACGGCCTTCGGCGGTGCACGCGGCCGCACCGACGTGCCGAAGATCGTCGAATGGTACATGGAAGGCAAGATCCAGATCGACCCGATGATCACCCACACCATGCCGCTCGAAGACATCAACAAGGGCTTCGACCTGATGCACAAGGGCGAGAGCATCCGCGGCGTCGTGCTTTATTGATGAGCGAACCGACCTACAGCGTCGAGATCAAGGACATGGGCGGATTTTCCGCCCATGAACTTTATGCGCTCCTGAAACTGCGCGTCGATGTCTTCGTGGTCGAGCAGAACTGCCCCTACCCCGAGCTCGACGGCAAGGACGATCAGGCGCTGCACCTGATGCTGAAACGCGGCGGCGAAATCGTCGCCGCCGCCCGCATCTTCCCGCCGCATGACGACAAGCCCGCCAAGATCGGCCGCGTCGTCGTTTCGCCCGCCCATCGCGGCGAACGCCTTGGCGGGGCGCTGATGCAGGAGGCGCTGAAGGCATGCACGGAGCGCTTTCCAGGAGCACCCGTTTTCCTGTCTGCGCAAGCCCATCTGCAACGCTTCTACGGCAGCTTCGGCTTCAAACCGGTCTCGGACGAATATCTCGAAGACGGCATTCCGCATGTGGACATGCAGAAGGACGGCTGAGAACGGATTCAACGTCAGAACGCCATACGTTGAAACGAAAAAAGCACGCGAAACCAGATGGTCTCGCGGGCTTCTTAAATTCGTTCCGTTACGTCAGCCAGCCAGTGCCTGAGCGACCGCTTCGACGGCCTCCGCGGCCTTCGAACCATCCGGGCCGCCGGCCTGTGCCATGTCGGGACGGCCACCGCCGCCCTTGCCGCCAAGTGCAGCAGACGCGATGCGGACGAGATCGACGGCGCTGAACCGGCCGGTGACATCTTCCGTTACGGCCACCACGGCGCTCGCCTTGCCGTCGGCAGAAACGCCCACGAAACACACGACGCCGCTCTCGACGCTCTTCTTGCCCTCGTCGGCGAGACCCTTCAGGTCCTTCGGCTCGACACCGGTCACGACCTTGCCGAGATACTTGACGCCATTGACCTCGCGAACGTCATTGCCCGCACCGCCGGCGGAACCGCCGAGCGCCAGCTGACGCCGGGCCTCGGCCAGTTCGCGCTCGAGCTTGCGGCGCTCATCCATGAGCGCTTCGACACGGCCGACAATATCGCTCTGCCCGACCTTGAGCAGACCGGCGAGCGTCTTCACGCGCTCATCCTGGGCGGCGAGATAGTCGCGGGCGGCAGAACCGGTCAGAGCCTCGATGCGACGGACCCCGGCGCCGACCGCGCTCTCGCCGAGAACATGGACAAGGCCGATATCGCCTGTGGCGCGGACATGCGTGCCGCCGCAGAGTTCGACGGAATAGGGCTTGCCGGCCTTGGCGCCGCGAACGCCGGTGCCCATGCCGACAACGCGAACCTCATCGCCATACTTTTCGCCGAACAGCGCCATCGCGCCCTCGGCAATGGCGTCGTCCACGCTCATCAGACGCGTCGTGACCGGCGCGTTCTGCAGCACGATTTCGTTCGCCATCTCCTCGACGGTCTTCAGCTCCTCCTCCGACATGGGCTTCGGATGCGACACGTCGAAGCGCAGGCGCTCGGGCGCAACCAGCGAGCCCTTCTGCGCAACATGGGTGCCGAGCACTTCGCGCAGCGCCTCGTGCAGCAGGTGGGTGGCCGAGTGGTTGGCGCGCAGCTGACCGCGGCGAGCGTGATCGACAGTCAAGACAGCAGCATCGTTGACCTTCAGCGTGCCCGAAACGACGCGGCCGTAGTGAACGAAGAGACCCTCGCCCTTCTTTTGTACATCGCTGATCTCGACCTTGGCAGAGCCCGCCACGATCACACCGGCATCGCCCATCTGGCCACCGGATTCACCATAGAACGGCGTCTGGTTGACGACGATCTGGACCGTATCGCCTTCGGAGGCGCTGTCGACCGACTTGCCGTCCTTGACGATCGCCTGAACCGCGCCTTCGGCCTCTTCCGTGTCATAGCCGAGGAATTCGGTGGCGCCGAACTTTTCCTTCAGTTCGAACCAGATCGTTTCGGTCTGCGCCTCGCCGGAACCGGCCCAGCTCTTGCGGGCTTCGGCCTTCTGGCGCTCCATCGCGTCTGTGAAGCCGGAAAGATCGACATTGATCTCTCGGGCGCGCAGGGCATCCTGCGTCAGGTCGAGCGGGAAGCCATAGGTGTCGTAAAGCTTGAAGGCGGTTTCGCCGTCCAGCATGTCGCCCTTCGAGAGAGTCGAGGTGGCGTCAGAAAGCAGGCCAAGGCCGCGTTCCAGCGTCTTGCGGAAGCGGGTTTCTTCGAGCTTCAGCGTCTCGGAAATCAGCGCTTCGGCACGCACCAGTTCCGGATAGGCCTGGCCCATCTCGCGCACCAGCGTCGGCAGCAGCTTGAACATCAGCGGATCGCGCGCGCCGAGCAGCTGTGCATGGCGCATGGCGCGGCGCATGATGCGCCGGAGCACATAGCCACGGCCTTCATTCGACGGGAGCACGCCATCGGCGATCAGGAAGGCGGACGAGCGCAGGTGGTCGGCAATCACGCGATGCGAGGCGCGATGCTCGCCTTCGGCCGCAACGCCCGTAGCCTCAACCGAGGCGGAAATCAGGTTGCGGAAAAGGTCGATGTCGTAATTGTCGTGCTTGCCCTGCAGCAGCGCGGCAATGCGCTCCAGCCCCATGCCGGTGTCGATGGACGGACGCGGAAGGCCAACGCGCTCTTCCTTCGAGAGCTGCTCGTACTGCATGAAGACGAGGTTCCAGATCTCGATGAAACGATCGCCATCCTCTTCCGGCGAACCGGGAGGACCGCCCCAGATATGTTCGCCATGGTCATAGAAGATTTCGGAGCACGGGCCGCAGGGTCCCGTGTCACCCATGGCCCAGAAATTGTCGCTCGTCGGAATGCGGATGATACGGCGGTCGGAGAGACCGGCAATCTTCTGCCAGAGACCATGCGCCTCGTCGTCCGTGTGATAGACGGTGACCAGCAGACGGCTCTTGTCGATGCCGAATTCCTTGGTGATCAGGTTCCAGGCAAGCTCGATGGCGCGTTCCTTGAAGTAGTCGCCGAAGGAAAAGTTGCCGAGCATTTCGAAGAATGTGTGGTGGCGCGCGGTATAGCCGACATTGTCGAGGTCGTTATGCTTGCCGCCGGCGCGCACGCATTTCTGCGCCGTCGCAGCCGTCGAATAGGGGCGGCTTTCAAGGCCCGTAAACACGTTCTTGAACTGCACCATGCCGGCATTGGTGAACATCAGCGTCGGGTCGTTGCGCGGCACGAGCGGGCTGGACGCCACGACTTCATGTCCGTTCTTCTTGAAGTAATTCAGAAACGACGACCGGATTTCATTCACGCCACTCATGGGAGCCCTTCAACATTCTCGACTTCAACCGCACGCGGTCCGCCCCGCAACAGCCGGGGAAACAAGCGCTTTTATAACCCAGCTGCCCAACTGTCCAGACTTGAGCGATCATGCATGGACGCAAATAAAAACCGGCCGCCTCGCAATGCGAAACGGCCGGCTTTGAACCATCGTCCCTCAAGGGACTTCAGAATTACATATCGGCAGCCATGTCGCCGTCGTCGCCTTCCGGACCGCCCTTGTCGAGCAGCTGGTCGGCCAGCAGACCGGCATTCTGGCGCAGCGCCATCTCGATCTCGTTGGCAAGCGCCGGATTGTCGCGCAAGCACTGCTTGGCATTTTCACGGCCCTGGCCGAGACGCTGACTGTTATAGGAGAACCAGGCGCCCGACTTCTCCACGATCCCCGCCTTGACGCCGAGGTCGATGAGTTCACCGGTCTTGGAAACGCCTTCGCCATACATGATGTCGAATTCGACCTGCTTGAAGGGCGGCGCCATCTTGTTCTTGACGACCTTGACGCGCGTCTGGTTGCCGACAACCTCTTCGCGATCCTTGACCGCGCCGATACGGCGGATGTCGAGGCGAACCGAAGCGTAGAACTTCAGCGCGTTGCCGCCCGTCGTCGTTTCCGGCGAGCCGAACATGACGCCGATCTTCATGCGGATCTGGTTGATGAAGATGACCATGCAGTTCGACCGCGAGATCGAGGCCGTAAGCTTGCGCAGCGCCTGGCTCATCAGGCGGGCCTGCATACCCGGCAGACTGTCGCCCATCTCGCCTTCAATTTCGGCGCGCGGCGTGAGTGCGGCCACGGAGTCGACGACCAGAACGTCGATCGCGCCGGAACGCACCAGCGTGTCGGTGATTTCGAGCGCCTGTTCACCCGTGTCCGGCTGCGAGATCAGGAGGTTCTGCAGGTCGACGCCCAGCTTGCGGGCATAGACCGGATCGAGCGCGTGTTCGGCGTCGACGAAGGCGCAGATGCCGCCCTTCTTCTGCGCTTCTGCGATCGTCTGCAGAGCGAGCGTCGTCTTGCCCGAGCTTTCCGGGCCGTAAATTTCAATGATGCGCCCCTTCGGCAGACCGCCGACGCCGAGCGCGATGTCGAGCCCGAGCGAGCCCGTGGAAACCGTTTCGATCTCGACGATATTCTCGTTCGAGCCGAGCTTCATGATGGAGCCCTTGCCGAACGAACGCTCGATCTGTGAAAGTGCGGCTTCAAGAGCCTTGCTTTTGTCCACCGATTTGTCCTCTACCAGCCGCAAAGAATTCTGTGCCATGGGTCCACCTTTAGGTTATTGAAGCAGCCTGGGCAACAGCGCCGCCGATGCCGATTTTGTACATGATATGTTCTCGTTTTGCAAGAGCCGTTCAAGCAATTGAGAAAAATGAGGAAATTGACGCATGTTCACATTATGTTTCGGCTGTGAATTCAAGGCCTTCGGATGGGTCAAGCGCTCAGCGCCATCCCCGCTTGCCGGGATCGATTCGCAAAGGACGGCCCTATGACAAGCAAGCGAATCGTCGTTGTCGGTGGTGCCCATGTCGACCGTCGCGGCCGTATTTTCGGCGACACACGGCCGGGCGCCTCCAATCCGGGCGCCTGGTTCGAGGAAGCTGGCGGCGGCGGCTTCAATGCAGCCCGCGCGCTCTCGCTGCTCGGCCATGACGTCACGATGGTAAGCGTCGCCGGTGGAGATTCGGGCGCAACGCTTGTCGAAGCAGCCGCAGCACGCACGGGGGTGACGCTCAATGGCTTCACCTTCCTCGACCGCCAGACGCCGAGCTACACCGCGATCCTCGAGGCCGACGGCAATCTGGTGATCGCGCTGGCCGACATGGCGCTTTACGACCTGATGACGGCACGGCGGTTGAAGGTGAACTGGCTGCGCGAAACGCTCGCCAATGCCGATTTCATCCTTTGCGACGCCAATCTGCCTGCCGAGACGATCGCGATGCTGACGGCAGATGCCGGCGCGCAAGCGATCCCGACGGCGGCCATTGGCATCTCGCCGGCCAAGATCGT